>JAHIUU010000022.1 GCA_018817025.1 Candidatus Babelota bacterium
CCGGTAGAGATGAATTTGCAGACCGCCGCCGTGCTGATTGAACTAAACAACAAGATTGGTAAAATGCTGGCAGAGATGGGATGAAACAAGACCAGATCGTCCGGGCCACGTTTTCCATCTTTGACGCCGCAGGCGCAAAGGTCACTGGCCGCGCCGGGACGGTGACAACCAACCTGCAAATGGACAACGCCGCGACCGGCGAGACTGTCACGGTTGCAGAATCCAGTGCTGTACCAGGTGACTACGAGGCCAGCTTCACACCACTGGCAACTGGCACGTACAGGCTCGACGTGTACGACGCAACGTACAACGCGCAGGGCTGGACCGGGACGTGGGAGGTGCTGGGCGCCGACAACGATAGCATAGCGGTGGACGTGGCGGCAGTCAAGGCGGAGACGGCCCTAATCCTGACAGACACAGTGTTGCTTCTGGGCTTGACCGGCGAGAATACGGAATGGACGGGATTGACCTTTGACGCCAACCACAACCTAACCGGGGCAACCATCACTCACTACACCGACAACACGCTCGTAACGCCGGGTACAGCCTGGACAGTGGCGGCAACTTACGATGCCGACAGCGAGCTTTTAACCTACACTATGGTAAAGGTATGATGACAAACGCAGCGGCGATAACATCCAGAGGCAGGACGCACAAGATCAGCGGGGCTTCGATAGCCTCCGCCGGCAAGATTGTGGCGCGCGTCTCTGCTGTTATTGTAGCAATCTGCCAGTACACAGCCGATGCCCGGACATATATATTTACTGCTTTAACGAGGTGCAAATGAGCACATCATATCAGTTTACTATAGCCGAGATACTAATTCAGCCCTACGCTGTGGCGATTGGGCCATTCACTTTTGACTTATCGAATCAGTTACCATCTGGGGATGACATTGACAGTGTTACTGTTGTCTCTACTCTGGGCGGGGTAGAGACGACTGACGATCTCATATCAGGTACGCCTACAGTAGCTTCTAATATAGTTACTATGTACTTTGATTATCCTGGGGCGACAAGACATGGTAAGCATAAGATCACTTTCAAATACACATTAGTTAGTGGTGCCAAAGATGAGGCAGACTTTTACAAAGTTGTGGTTGCAGACGTTTGATATTGGGAGACAGATGAAGATTATCTGGACTGGTTGGCAACTCAAGAGGATGAATGGCTATGGTGTTGTGTGGCGAGAACTTGGTTGCCGACTTGCCGATTACGGGATCGGGATAATTGATTTCTGGTGTGAAGATTGGGACCTGGCTGTGTTTTTGGGCTACCCCAAAGCCTTTTTGCTTGGCAAAGAAGCAAAACGCCCAGACTTGGTTTTCCATACCATGTGGGAGACTGATACACTCCCTGACTTCTGGGTGCCATTGCTCAACCGGGCCGGGTTGGTGTGGACACCGTCTAAATTCTGCGCAGGCGTGATGCGCAAAGCCGGTGTCGAGACCGAGATAGCGGTGACCAGATATGGCGTTGATTGCGAGAGATTCGAGTACCGCAAGCGTGACGACGATAGCCAGTTCGTGTTTTTGGCGATGGGCCGCATCTTTGGGGGCAGGAAAGGGATTGGCATTGTCTTACGGGCATTCTTACAACTACGCGAGAGCGGCAAGCTCGGTGACGATGCCAGGCTTGTGATTAAAGCAAGCAAGCTACCGTGGGATACAGTTTCTCACAAAGGGATATACCGGGACGACGTGACGTTGGTGACAGAGAAGATAAGTAACGCCGATATGGTTGCATTGTATCAAGATTGCGACGTGTTCGTGTATCCTACTGCGGGAGAAGGCTTTGCACTCGAACCTCTCGAAGCGATGGCTACGGGAGCGTGTGCCCTGGTCACGAATTGGAGCGGGCCGACTGAATACATTGCAGATGGCGTATGTATACCGTTGGAAATCAGTGGTTTGGCTCCGTTCAGGTTGGAGCAGTTTGAGGATCGTGGCAACATGGCAGTAGTCTCTGTTGCAGAAGTCAGAGAGAAAATGTTGTGGTGCTACGAGAATCGAGATGCTGCCAGGCAGATAGGTGTACAGGCAGCGCAGTACGTGCGGGAACAGTGGACGTGGGATATGGCTGCTAAACAAGCAGCCGAGATGTTGAAGGAATACTATAGGAGGATAGAAATATGAGTGGTGTAAGTGCAGATACCCCAGCCCTGATCGTAGTTGATGGGGGAGAACTAGCGTATGGGGGCACAGATATTGGTGCTTTGATCGGGAGCGTCAAGTTCACTTTGGAACGGGAGTATTACACGCCGGAGTTTATCCGGGTGCGTGGCCCGGTCAAGGGAACGCGGTTCGTCATCAAGGAGATCCCGCGCCTGACTTGTATGATGAGTGAGTGGCAAGTGGCGCGGATTCAGTACGCGTTGCCCGATACTGATCTGTCTAGCGATGCGTCGAGTGACGTGCTGACCAGTGTACCTGGTCGGCTCCCGGATGCTTCCTACGAGGACATCGTATACAAGACCACGTTGGCCGATGGCAAGGAAATGCAGATCACGGTCAGGGATGCTGTGTGTGATGCTAACCTCGAAGTCGAGTTCCCTGACACAGAGGCGGCTCAGTACGAAGTGACTTTCGTCGGGCATTACGATCCTGCGGATGCGACTGTTGCGCCGTGGGAAATCATGATCGAGACGGCATAAACAGCCTCGAATTGAAAAGGAGTGATTGAACTAAATCATGGTGGCTAAAGATAAGACGAGAAAAGTTTTTGACCTGGACAGAATTGCGCCGGAAGAGGTGTACATTCGACTCGGTGGAGTAGAGTACGCCGTGCGCGAGCCGTCGCTCGAACGGATCCCGGAGTTGCAACGCATCACTGCCGAGTACAAGCTGGATAAAGTGGATGAGGAGAACACCGTACTTGGTGAGAAACAAATCACCGGTATGTGCAAGATGATCGGCGTTCTCATCCCCGACGAAATACCGGACGAAGTTTTACGTGGGATGACGACGCGGCAGATGGCCGGGCTACAGCTAGTGATCGGCCAGTATATCCGGCCCGACGATTCTGACATCATGCAAGCAATCTCTCCGTCTAAAGTGGGGGAAGAAGCCAGCCCGTAGATGTTTTTTACCTGGCGTGTAAGGTCACCAGGTTCTACGGGCTGTCTTTCGACCAACAGCTAAAGATGAGATTCTCTGTTTGGTTGGCGTATCTGCACAACCTGGCTATCTTGGAGCGAGAGGAGATAGGGATACTCGCAACGGTGATAGAGCCGGTTGTGTGGGCGACGCTGGTAGCGCCTACCGAAAAGAGGAAGAAGGGCATAGATGCTATTCAGAAAATGCTGTCTATGCTCAAACGTGGTTTGTCACGTGGCCCTAGCAAGTCTGCGAAATCAATAGGCGGCAAGCAGGATGCTGCTACGTCTAAGGCTGTGAGTTTACAGATTGCGAGACTGTCACGAGATCCAGATGTCAAAGGTCGGGTAGTGTACAAGAAGAAAGATGACATGGCTGAGAGTACCCAAAAGGATGCTATAAATGTTTAACCTTGGGACTGCTGTCGTCAAGACCGCTATGGACTTGGCGGGAATAACGCAGGGAATACAGGGGGCCGAAGGTGTTTTTGCGCGTGCTGGTGCTGGGTTGACCAGAACTGGTACTGCCCTGACGATGGGACTTACTATGCCTATCGTTGCTGCCGGCGTCGCTGCCCTGAACACTGCTATTGACTTTGACAGTGCGATGATGGGTGTCAATTCTGTTCTCAAGTTGCCTGCAGAAAGTTTCGCTAACCTGCGGGACCAAGTATTAGAGTTCTCCACTACCACCAGCCAGTCATCACGAGATGTTGCACTGGCGTTGCGTGACATTGTTTCCTCCGGTTTCGAGGCTGAGGACGCAATGGATATATTGCGTATCTCTGTCGATGCTGCTGGCAACATGATGACTGATACGGAGACGACGACCAGAGCACTCACCGCGACTTTGAGGGCGTATGGTATGGAGGCTACTGACGTTACCCATATAGCGGATGTGCTTCAGATTGCTAACAACAAGAGTTCTGTTGAGTTTGCAGAACTTACAGCTAACATTGGCGATGCGCTTGGTATGGCAGCGGCTGCCAATGTGCCTTTTGAGACCCTCACTGCTGCGATCATGACCACCACAGACGCTGGGTATAGTGTTGCTGAAAGCTCGACGGCGGTTCGTAGCTTGATCCAAGAAATGCTGAATCCTACCGAGGACCTTGCTGCCTTAATGGGCGAGTGGGGATATGAGACTGGTGAGGCTGCGCTTGCTGGACTTGGTTTTCAGGGAGTGATGGAAAAACTGGGAGAAGCCACTGGGGGTAGTGCTGCTGAGATTAGTAGATTGCTTGGCAATGTTCGTGCCAACAAAGCTGCTTTTGCTTTAACAGGTGAGGAAGGTGCTGCATTCGCTGCATCCCTCGAAGAGGTTGGCATGGCTTCTGAAGGTGCCGGTGAACACGCGGCAATGGCTGATATTAGGCATCAGTCATGGGCATATCACATTGCCAAGCTAAAGAGCGAGGTCGAGGTCTTTGCTATCCGGCTCACAAGCCTCCTGGCCCCGTCTATAATCGAGGTTGTGGATGTGCTAAAGGACTGGTTCACCAAGTTAGCGCAGGCTAGTCCTGAGACACTAAAGTTCATAGCAATCGTGGCCGGGATAGCGGCGGCGGCTGGGCCGGTGCTGATCATTCTTGGTGCTATAGTCAGTGCTATCGGTGCTCTCGGTGTTGCTTTCTTACCGATTGTGGCTGTGATAGCTGTCGTTGCCATTGGCATTGGATTGCTTGTGGCAAACTTTGATACTGTAAAAACTGCTGTTCAAAGAGTGATAGCTGTTGTCGCTGAATTGCCTGGAATCCTCGCGGGTTTACTTGGTGAGGACAGGATTGCAGCCTTGACGGAAGGGTTTGCCAGTTTTGCTGCCGGGGTCACGGGAACGTTTGAAGTGGTACGTGCCTGGGTGGTGACTCACTGGCCTGAGATACAAGCTGTTATAATGAAAGTCATGACGGTTATTCAGAACATAGTAAATGCTGTTGTCTCTGCCGTTGTGCCTTTCGTAGTAGATATGTTCCAGAAGGTAGTAGATTGGTTCAATGCCAACTGGCCTTTGATTCAGGCTACAGTCGAGGCGGTGCTCGATGCTATTTGGACTGTGATCCAGATCGTAATTGGTGCAATTGAAACTTTCTGGTCTGCTCACGGTGAGAAGATTGTGCGTGTAGCCTCTCTGGTATGGGACAATGTGAAAACTTATGTTGAGATGGCATTGAACAACTTGCTTGGTATCATCAAAGCGGTAATGCAGATGATCACCGGGGACTGGGAGGGGGCTTGGGAGACGATCAAGGAAATTGTTGCTGGTATTTGGGATGCAGTACTTCAGATTATTCAGAACAACTGGAATATGATACTGGCTTTGTTTAGCACAAGCCTGGGTGATTTGAAAGAGAAGGTCAGTGCTATATGGGAGAATATCGTTACTGGCGTGACTGAGTGGGTAGAAAATCTCAAAACATCTATTACTGAAAAGATTGAAGAGATCAAGGAGACTTGGCAAACTATCTGGGATAGTATTGTTTTGATTGTGACGACGATATGGGAGAATATTGTTACTAGCGTGAGTGAGTGGGTAGAAAATCTCAAAACATCTATTACTGAAAAGATTGAAGGGATTAAGGAAGCTTTACAGACTATCTGGGAGGACATTAAAGCCACAGTGCTCGAAAAACTGAGATCATTATTTGAATCGATGGGATTAGATTTTGATGAGATGGTTGTTCGCTGGACTGCTATCTGGGAAGATGTTGTGCTCATTGTAACTGACGTGTGGAATAGAATTGTTACTGGCGTGAGTGAGTGGATAGAGAATCTTAGAATATCTATCACCGAAAAGATCAATATCATCAAGACGTTTTGGTCAGAGAAATGGGATGAAATTAGCACAAAACTCAGCGAGATATGGACTGCCATTGTCACTGCTGTTACAGAACAAGTTACCGCTGTACATACGGCAATCAGTGGGAAGATCACAGAAGTAGTAACATTCTGGTCTACACAATGGGATGCAATCAGCACAAAACTCAGCGAGATATGGACTGCCATTGTCACTGCTGTTACTGAAAAGGTACAAGAAATCTATAATAAAATCAAGGATAAGATCGAAGAGATTAGAAGGTGGATCGGTGATCAAGTTGGAAGATTCAAGAGTGTTGGTGGAGCTATAATTAACGGTCTAAAAGATGGTGTGTTAGGTGCCGTAGGCAGTCTGATCAGTGCTGTTACATCTGCTATTGAAAGGGCCATTGCTGCTGCTAAAAACGCACTACAGAGCCGTAGTCCGTCTAGAGTTTTCATGAAGCTTGGTGCATTCAGTGGTGAGGGATTCGAGATAGGCATCATGCGATCACTAGACCACGCTGCTGGAATGGTTGGCAACGCCTTTGGTGATCTAACCGGTGGCCTCGGTGGAGTAGAAGGTGCTTTCGCTTTACCGGGCACGCTATCGCCTGTGTCTGCTGTCGCCGGGCCAAGTATCACAGTCCTGGGTGACGTGACGCTCAAGGATGTGCAAGAACCTGCTGATTTGATACGTGGATTGCAGGAGTACGTTAACAGTGCCTAAGTTGGGAGACCAAAATAATGCTAGTTAAAAGTTGGAACGGCGATGCGACGATAAACGATGGCGATAATTACGTCTCTCGGCTGTTGCAGCAGGGAGGGATGGACCAGGCCCCTGCCAGCCCGCAGATGGTCGACGTGCAGGGTGGGTTCCCGTCTTTTGCTGTCAACGAGGTGGATGCCAGAGACTTGGTGCTGGGTATCGTTTGCAAGGGTGCTGATATGGAGACTCAGCGCGGCGAACTGGTCGAGATGTTTAATATACGCAAGGGAGAAACTGCTGCACTGGTAGTTACCGATGACGATGGAACGAGTCGGGAGCGATATGTTAACGCAGCGCCGTTCAGATTTATGGCTGCTGTACAATCCAGTAAAGTCGTATATGACTTCATCGTTCATTTGCGCGTAGATGGAGACCAGAGATTCCGGGCCGTGACAGGGGATGACCAGGAATGGATAGTGACCGCGACCGGCGACCAGGAGACCATCAATAACGGTGGCGATGCGGACGCTTATCCTAAATTTACCATCCAGCCCAAGACCGGCAAGACTGGTGGCTACAGCTACAAACGCTGGGTGCCGATCAAGTGGTTGGTGAGTACGTCCTACCAGAAATATCCATATATGATTGGGCCGGAAAATACGACCGGCTGGTCGATGCAGGCCGATGGCGATGACCTGCGGGTGATGGTAGATGGAAGTCAGGTAGATAGATGGTTTGGTGCTGCTAGTGGTGTAGCCGGTGGCCCGAACTCGTCTACCACGAAGATATGGATAAACCTCGACTTTGCCCCGGCGCAAACTGCTACGTTGGAGGCTTCAATTGGCTCTGGCGATACAGTGACGGCTATAGATGTGAACGAGGACATCACTGGATTCCCGTCTTTTGGCATCCTGATGATAAACTCAGAAGCCTTTGTGTACACAGGGAAGAATAATACCGATATGAGGTTCACTGGTGTAACCCGTGCTGCGAAAGGCACAGCGGCAGACGATCACGCGGCAAGTGACACTGTGTATTGGATCCAAAGGGATGTCTGGTTGATCTATGGTAACGCCAGTGCTACAGCACAAAGCGTAGATGATGACTATAAACCGATACTGGCGCTGGCTACTTCGACCAACACCTCGTGGGTGTACGAGGAGTTTGGTGAGGATGATGGGTTAAGAACTGGGGCGTGGGTGTCACAGTGTGTGGAGGAAACACCGACATTCTATACCGGAAATCACGGATTCAAGGAGGATCCGTGGGTTGAGATTGGTATTGAAATTCTTAATATCACTGGCAGTGGACGATGGTATCTGTACAATCCGTGCGGCATCACGAACGCAAACTTTACAAATGGGGAGAAGTATCGAGAGGTAGATACTTTTGCTGCCTGGGTAGCATCGATTGAATCAAAGACTGGCACCGGAAGCTGGCTATCGATATATTCCATCTCAGAGCCGAGCTTGTTGGATACGTGGGAATCGTGGTCGAGAGACCAGGCGTTAGGGAGTGATGCTGTTTATTGTGGAATTTACCTATATTCTAGTTTCGGCCACGATTACTTGGAGGTGGCTGATTGTGTGATCGCATTGAATTCAACGTACACGCCGACGCACGCGATCAACGATGAAGAAGGGAACTATAGCCTGGATTGCACGATAGAGAATACCACGACCGGTAAGGCAATCTCCCTATCCTACACGATGGCCCTTGACGCGGAGTTGGAAGTAGATACTCTTGCTAAGACCATCATAGACAAAGAGGACGAATTGGGCCAGATGCAGGCTCTGACCCCGGTAGGTGGGCCGAGGCGGGATTGGCTCGTCTTACAGGGGGGTGACAACGTGCTAGAATACACTGAAGCTGGCGCTGTGTTGTTGATCATAGATGTCGAGTGGGTTAAAAGGTATGGTTAAGGGCTAGGGAAACAATGTCTGAGAAATTTGCCCGCGTTCTAGTCTTCAATCCCAACGGTGTCATGCGGACTGAATTAGACGTAGAACTAGAATCAGTCTCGTGGCGCTTGGACGGCGTGGGCATGGCGAAGTTCTCCATGTCCTGGAACGATCCCAAGTGCACGAAAGATAACCTCAAATACGGGAATAGGATACTGATCCAATTCAGTGAGGACTTGGGCCTGCCATATTGGGGCGGTGTGATAGACGTACCGCGTGATGTCGAGTATGGAGTTGTCAGTGCTACTGCCTACACCGGTGAGCATTTGTTGGAATGGCGCGAGACCGGCAAGAATGATGAGTATCTGACTGCCAATCCAGGATACATCGTACAGCAGATGATAATCAAGTCCAATGCAATCTGGCCGACCGGGATGGTATTAGGCGATATTTACCTCGGTGGCACTGCCAGGTCGCGGACGTATCACTTCCACGAACTGTATACCCAGATCAAAGACCTGGCGAGGCTCACCGGCTACGATTTCTGTGTCAGGCCGGTACTGTCCACTGGCAACGTATTGACCTTTGCAATGGACTGGTTCCAGCAACGAGGGTTGGATAGACGTAACAGTGTCTGGTTGATAGACGGTTCAAATGCCAAGGAACCAAAGCTGAAAGAGCAGGGTAACATTGCTAACAAGATCATGATTGCCGGGGCTGGGACTGCTTGGGGAGCAGCACGGCCTGTTTCTGAGGTTGAGGACACTGCTAGTAGAGATGAGTACGATTATCGCGAGTGGGCAGAGGTTCAGTCCGGGGTAGCTGACCAGGATACTTTAGACTTGAATGCTGCCGAGATTCTGACAGAGATGAAAGATGCGAAAAAGAAGATCACTATTTCCGCTACCAACGAGGGGCCTGCCGGATTCGACGCTTACGGTGTCGGTGATATTGTGACTGCCTCTTTGTTTGTAGACAACCAGGAATGGTACTTTGAGGCTCCTGTGCGTATCCTGGCTAGAGCCTGGGAACCAGACCATTCCTGTCGTCTGGAAGTAGAGGAATGGACACGCTAATATGCCAAGTGGATTAGACTTAGACCATTATTCCGGGAACATATTCGAGCAGGTTACCGTCCTCGATAGACGGCTAACCGATCTTGAAAGATCGGCGCTGACGACATTGCAGGGAGAGCTAACTGGCGTCACGGAGTTCAACGATCCCATCACGTTCACGGATGATATTATCCTCGACGATGGGTATAGTGATTCTCCGGCTGTGCGTTGGGTTGGTGGCTCCAACGATGACGAAGCCAGGATATTCCTGGACGACGATACTACGGCTGGTTATAGTGACTTGATAGTACGGCTGTGCGACGACGCCGGGGAATCCGGGCTAGTTATCCAGAACCTGTCGGAAGTAGCAATCTTTTCATTCTACAGTGATGGAGACCTGGTCATTCGAGATGACGTTGCAGATGCGTTCAGTATCGAAGATGCTGGGGGGATAGAATACGTCAAGCTAATCACGACAGATGCACAGCCGGTTGTTAGATTCAACGATGATGGAGTAGATATAGACTTTGAAATCGAAGCCAACGGTGTGGCCGATGCGTTTCAGATTCAAGGTTCAGATGGGCAGATCACGCTGGGGGCATTGGGGGCTGGATACGTCAAGTCGAGTGCAGGTGGAGTTCTCAGCGCAAGTACTGAAGTTGCACTTGCTGATTTGGCTAGTTATGTGCGTGGCAGTATTATCAGAGGCGGGGTAGGTGACTGGGAGGCACATGCAGCCGAGACCAATCATTTTATTCTGGTTGGTGACGGGACAGACATTGTCAGTAAGGCTTTCGATTGGGATGATATGTCAGCGGGGTCTGGCGCTGATATGGTACATGCCCACACCAGCGACGCTGAAGGTGGCACACTGGGGATCGCGGCGATCTCTGACCTGGCCTATGCTACACCTGCGTTGACGCTGGGTACGGCGAATGCAGCGGGGTCGGCCAACAGTGTAATCCGTAGCGATGCTACTGTCCTGGTATTTGACGTGACCGTACCAACCACGATTGCGGCAGGTGCGACGGCGGCAGCGGGTAGCGCAGCGGTCGCGGCGAGGCGCGATCACGTCCACGGCGCACCTGCAACTTGGGCGGCCACAGCACACGAAATCTTGTCCGCTCAACATAGTGGTACTACCCCAGCCTCGGCAGTGCGCGGCGACATTATCACCGCGCAAGGTGTTTCCCCGTTGTGGACGCGGCTGGCAAAAGGAACGCAGTACCGGGTACTCACAGGTGGCGTAAGTGAACCCACATGGGGAGCGGTGGCGTTAGATCAAGTAACGGCGGTATCTGGGGATTTACCGTTTTCAAACATTGCCCAGTTGAATGCGTACAGTGTCGCAGCCAACAATACGGCGGGTACTGCTGATATAGCCTCTCTAGCAATGGCTAACCTGTCCGTTGGCGCGGGGATTACTATTAGCGCCGGTAGCGGTACGCGGGCCGTGTTGACTGCGCTTACCTTGGCCCATACAACAGGAAGTGGTTACAATCATATACCTGCTGCTGGCGCTGCGGGGCAGTACCTCAAATACTCGGCGGCAGGCACGGCGGCCTGGGATACGGTGACGTTAGCCAGTGCCGATTTCGCAAATCAAGGCACGACAACAACCGTATTACACGGCAATGCGTCAGGTAACCCTTCCTGGGGAGCAGTGAACCTTTCGACTGATGTAACGGGTAGTCTAGCATTATCTAGCCTTGCGGCGGGAGCAAACTACCAGTTCATCGGCACCGGTGCGGGGACAGCAGCGGCCTGGCAAAACTTGTCATCGTTGGCCGGTGCTGGACTCACACACGCAGCAGGCGTGCTGGCAGTTGGTGCTGGAACAGGTATGAGTGTCGGTGCGGACACCGTTGGAATCGCAAATACCGCCGTAACCCCTGGCAGCTATGGCAGCGCCACACAGGTCGGCACCTTCACCGTTGACCAGCAGGGCCGGTTGACGGCGGCGTCGAATGTCGCAATCCACGCTTCGGTTACGCTGGCGGCCAGTGCGGACGAATTGCTGGGTTTGTCCACACAGGAATTGTCGCTTGATACGCAGGCGGTCGGCGAGGTTCTGGCCGGGCCGCTCGCGGGGAGTGACGCGGCTCCCACGTTCAAACACCTGAGCCACGTGGGGGTTGCGGCGGGGTTTGGGGAATCTCTATTTACCAAAGATGATGGGTTGTTGTTATTGGGGCCGGGTTGTCCGATCTCATCGACCGAGTGGAAAACGCTACGTGGGCAGGCAGCCACGATTTCTGGGGCGTTTCACCAAAAAGCGGGTCGCTGGCCGGGTACGCGCGGGTTGGTGGTGGAGGAGGCGGGGCTGAACTATGCGTTGGCTCCGAGGATGATAGAAAGCGGGGCGACTGGGTTGGCGGCTGGTTGGGAATATTATGATAATTTTGGGTCTGGCGGTAGCGCGACACTCGATGTCGTACCACATCCGGTTGCAGAGCGCGGTTGGTTACAGAGAGCAACATACACTGCTGCTGCCGGAGATGTTCTTGACTTGATGCTGATCTCAGATCGAACGGGGGCTGCGTCGTTTGCACAAGGGGACTGGGTGACCGTCAGCTTTGATGTGAGGGGAACTATCACGGGTGTGAACTGCAAGGTATATTTATTGGAGAGGGACGCTGCGGATGTTTCAGGAACATCA
>JAHIUU010000021.1 GCA_018817025.1 Candidatus Babelota bacterium
CCGAGCTCGCGAACGGACTCATTCCTGCCCAGGAATGCCCGTTCTCCATGTACGTCGTCTTCACCGAGGCGTAGACCGCGTGACAATAGACTCCACACCTCTCGCTGGGGATACAGCGCAGTAGGAGCAAGAGATGGCCGACGAGACCCAAGACACGACGAGCACGACCGAAACGCAGCCGACATTGCCAGGTACTATGCCTGATCCGTCTGCTGCACCGCCGCCAGTAACCACGTCCGAGACACCGAAAATCGCCATGACGGACGCGCAACTCAAAAAGCGCGTCGAGGAAGCGCGAGAGCGCAACACTCGCAAGCTCATGGACCTCCTCGGCTTCAAGGACATGGCTCCTGAGCAGGCACAAGAGAAGCTCGCCGAGCTTCGGGCTCTCGAAGATGCCCAACTCTCAGCCGACGAACGCAAGGAACGGCAGATTGCCGAGTTGACGGAAAAAGCGCAGAGGGCAGAAGCCCTTGAACGCACCATCCAGATACTCGTCGATCAGCGATTCAATGCTCTACCGGAACAAGCGAGGGAAGCCATCGACAAGGTCGCCAATGGCAACCCGGAAAAGCGGCTCGAGTTCATCAGTGTGCTCGAGTCGACCGGCGCCTTCACCAAAGGCGAGCCGGCCCCGCTTCCTCCTGCTTCCCCGGGCAACGGCAACGGCCAGAGCAAAACACCTCCCGTGTCGACGTCACCTGCCGGTGGGGCACCTGCATCCACCGGGGCGGCGAACAAGTGGGAGGAGTACCAGAGCATCCAAAATCCGATTCATCAGCAGCTCTTCTACGAGACACATCGGAGAGAAATCGAGCGGGACAAACCCGCTGACTAAGGAGTGGAGTAATGCCTTCGATCAACCGCGGAACTCTTCCGCAAAACTTCCTGGACTCTGTGAGTCGGGGCATGCGACTGGTGCAGCCCGAGCCGCAGTACTGGTTCGCCAAGGCTGCCATGGCTGCCAGGCTCAACCTCGCAGCCATCGATGCGGGGGCGACGACGACGCAACAGTTCGTCTCCATGGTGGGTGGTGGTGACCGAGTGCCGCCGCAACTGGACGAGCTCGCCCGTGCAGCCGATGCCTACCCAGGCACCGTGATGGCAGTCGACGAGTTCGGCAAGGATGCCGGCGAGACCGTCAAGATGCGTCGACCCATCTTCGAGGGCGGTGGCTACACCCTGGCTGCTCGCCAGGTCCAGCCGGACAAGACCACCTCGACCACGGGGCAGGCCATCAAGGCGGAAGAGGTGCCCATCGTGCTTCACGAGTACGAGGGTCCCTACAACGCCACCGCCGCCGAGGTCCAACCGTACGCCATCCGCGACTTCGACGCGAAGTACAAGGCGAACAAGGACCAGCTGGCCAGCCTGACCACAATGCACCTGCGACGTGACTACGTCGTGCTGCTCGACACGGTCATTCGTGACCTGTTCCGTGCCACTGGCAACATCACCTACGCCGACGACGTCGCCAACGTGCTCAGCTTTACGCTGGGCGCTGGTCACAGCGTGAGTCTCGAACTGCTGTTCAAGGCTCGCAAAGCGGTGTCTGACCGCAACTGGCAACCGTTCCCCAACGGTCGCTATGTCTGCCTCGTCCCCACCCAGTTCAACGTCGACATGCTCGGTGACGTGGACTACCGCGAGCTGTCGGCGAACCACGCCGCGCAGCGCAACCTCATCTACGGCCACATCGCCACGGTCCAGGACCTCGACATCTTCGAGGTCTCGACGCTGCGCACCTACGCCGCGGGTGAAACCGTCCCCGGCGACGGCAACGCGGTGCCTGCGGGCTCCGAGGTGTTCGAAGGACTCATCTTCGGGCCACAGGCCGTGGGAATGGGCACCGCCATGACGCCGAGTGCGTTCTGGGCGGACGACACCGACTACGGCAAGGTCGCCAAGGTCATCTGGCGCGCCATCCAAGCGTTCCAGACCCTGGACAACCGCGCCGTGCAACGCGTTCTCTTCCAGGCCGCGTAAGGAGGAATCCAGTGGCTTCGAGCTCTTCCAACAAAGCATTCGTCGGTCGTGCCGCGGCAGCGCTCACTGCTGCCGAGGTGGCTGGCAACGCGTTCGACCTCAACAACGCATGGGCGTCACAAGTGACGGTCGACTTGACCTTCACTCTGGGTGCAATCGTCAACTGCACCGTGCGCATGTACGCAAGCACTGATGGGGTCACCTATGATCCCATCTACGATGCAGCCGGCAACCAGTTCACGGAGGTTCTCACGGCCGACGCAGAGCGCTGCTACACGGTGCCCAACCTGAACGGCTGGAAGTTCTTCCGGGTCAGCGTTCAGGGGAACGCACCGGGCGGCTCTTGTGCGTTCGACTATCGGTACCTCCGTCGCGGCTCTCAGTAGCGAGCAGTAGACGATGCCCCTCACTGACGTCGAGATTGAAGATCTGAGGTTCCACCTCGGCTACGGCAACGTCGGAATCGGCGCCTATCCATATACGCCGGACGGGTTCTATGAACTCTTCCATGATGTGGTGGCGCCGAATCTGACGGAGGGGGATGCCACCAGATCGATCACTCCGGTGTTGGCCAATACCATCACCGTAGTGACACCGCTCTCGATGACGGGCATCGTCGACAACGCGCAGCTCGTGGTCGACACAGGCGATGATGCAGAAATCGTCTGGGTCAAAACGGCAGCGGCCATCACGTTCGCGGCTCGATTTCTCAAGGCCCACACCGCTGACGGCTATCCGATCATGGTCAACAGCGGTGTGGCTCGCCTCCGAGTGATGCTCAACGAAGCCAACAAGGCATGGCAGTACGCCATGTCGGATGCCATCAGCAAGGTAGGCAACCTCAAGGGCATCGGTCGCAAGGAAGTCGAGTGGTGGTCCATCAAGGACTCGGGTGGTAGTGCCTACGACCGGGCCATCGAGCACTACAAGGGCATCGTCATGCAGATTTCCTCTCTGGTGCGCGTCAAGCCCGCATGGGCTGATACCGTCGGAGGTGCCTGCGTGCTGGAGGCCTACTAGTGACGCTACGCGAGGACCTGCTGGACCTCGTCGAGACGCTGGAGGAGATACCGGGACCCACCGGTTGCGACATCAGGCAGAACGCCGTGTTCGTCGAGAAGTGGTCGTGGGACGGTGGCCAAGCGTTCCTCGGCAACCTGACTGTCACAGTTCTGTGCGAGTTGCTCCCGCGACCTCGCACCAACCAGACGGTCGACGGGCGCGAACTCGTCGTCGAGCCGGTCATTCCCAAGCACCCCAAAGGCGGCCTCGATTGGGACGTGCTCAATCCGAGCCCCGCGGCCAATGAGGTCGTCGTCTACCGGGTAGAAGGACCAAACCAAGGCTACTACGTGCTCTACAACATCGAGTCCTCACGCCCCTTCAGGTACGTCCTAACGTTGCGTGTACTCGACCGTGACTACCCGAGGCCTGTGGGCTGATGCCGACCAACGAGTCTGCCGTCGGTGGTTTCCTCCAGCCAATCCCAGCGGGGACGCTCAACTCCGAGCTGGTCGACCCGACGGTGCGTGGAATCCTCGACTACCTGGCCTTCTGGCTCACCTGGGGTATGAACGCCAAGATGGGCAACATGCAAGGGCGCTCGCCGACCATCCTGGCCCCTGCTGCGGTGTTCCCCTACGACCCCAACGCCATCTACGTCCGGCAGTCCCTGCCGGCACTGTACGTCTGGTGTGCTCGAGAGTACGAGGAGCAGGTCACGCTTCTACGGCACTGCCGGCGCCGCGACATCTTCGCCCAGTACATCTTCCAGGAGCTCGTCAGCCCTCAGGGTATGACGGCAAGGGAAGGCCTTCTGGGCAACGTGGCGGCCATCTTCGCCCGCGCCATCACCTGGGGGCGGCACTACGACTACGGCTACAACGGCGACCCCCCGGGAACCCCCATCGCCCGCTCGGTGGGCATGATGGCATGGCGCTACCGCAACTCCGAGTACGGCATGAGCTGGAAGCACCCCGGCACCACAGAGGGCGTCCCCGAGCGCATGGGCACCGGCGGCGATGGGGCTGTGCAGTGGGGCTATCCAACCTGCAAGACCCACATCGAAGTCTGGGAGCGCATCGACGTCGACCGGCCCATCGATCTGCCGAATGTGCCCAACGACCTCATGCCTGACATCCAGATGACCATGGAGACTGGCGACACGACGGAAAGCACGACGCCTGTTCGGTCGGGCGTGTTGCCCTACCCGGACGGCTCTGAGGACGACGAGGTGGATTGATGTCAACCGTACGCTGGTCTCCAACTGTCTACAGCGACGTGCTGGAGCTCGCCAGTCGAGCGGGCCCGCAGACTGCTACGCGGTACGCCTACGTCGTCGAAGAAGACGCACACTACGCCTGGTATCTGGGCTCGTCATTGACGGCTGACCAGATCAACATCATCACGCCGATGGGAGGTGGCATCGGCCAGTGGATCAGGATTCGTTCAGTGTCCAGAGGAGCCGACCTCACCGACGCAGACGCCACCATCACCATCTCAGAAGGGCGTTGGCGGGTTCTCCCCCTGGCGACACTGACGGCTGCCAGGGTGCTGACCATCGGCGATGACTACGCCTCTGAGGGCGACCAGATGACCATCACGCGCCTCGACATGGAGGCGTTCACGTATCAGGTGGACAACGGCGGCGGTGGCGGTGGCACGCTGGTCACATTTGGCGCTGGAGCAAGAGCGTTTCTGGATGTGGAGTTCGACGGCACAGACTGGATCGTCAAGCAGTCCGGAGAGATGCTGTAAGAAGGTGGGCAACCGACATGCATATCGAAAGAGCATTCATCAAGGCCGTGGAGGGCCGCTGCGCGTGGAATGACGTGGCGGGTCTTGCAGGTGTCCGGCGCTACTACGGACGCACCATGAACGGCAACGCCCCGGGTGACGTCATCCCCGGTGGTCAAAAAGTAGCAGCGACTTGGCACGTGAGGCGGTTGCTCAGAAAAGGCGACCTCCTACCGATGGATGAAGAGACGGCCATGTGGGCGGGAGTACCGCTCGTGAAGGCCGTCAAGAAGAGCAAGAAGACGGAGATTGACTGATGGCTGGTTTTCCACTGACCGGGTACGACCCGGCTGATCCTATCCCCGGCATCATCCGGGAGATTCGATTCGCTCAGGGTGTGAGTTCATCGCCGAGCAAGCAGCGCAAGGTGGTGCTTCTTGGCAACAAGGCATCGACTGGTTCCGAGACCGTCGACACGTTCGGAAGCGCCATCGTCGGCGATGACGATTGCATCCAACGCTTCGGGCGCAAGTCGGAGATCTACCTCGGATACAAGTCCTACGTCTCCATCAACAAGAGCGCGACCATCCACGCCATCGCGGTCCCCGAGGGTACCGGAACGGCATCGCGGCTCATCACCTTTGCTGTAGGTCCGGCATCCAAGCCTTCAGCTGCCAAGATCAGCTGCATCGGCGAAGAAGTCCAGGTGCCTATCGCTACCGGAGACACCTTCGGCGACGTGCGCGATGCCGCGGTGGCCAAGATCAACGAGCAACTCGATTGGCCTATGACAGCGGTTGCGACTGCCAATCCAGGCGAGCTCCGCGTGGACGCTGTCAACGCTGGTCGTCGGCACGAGTGGGTGATCAACAGCGTTCGGGCATCGTTCACGGTGCCATGCACGTTGACGGTCACCGCAGCGGCAATCGTTGCAGCCGCCACCGACGACGACATGGGCAACGCCATCGACGCCTTGCGTGGCGAGGAGATCTACTACCAGGTGAGCGGCAAGACGAACCCGCTAGCACCGGGGTTGGCAGCCACCGCACCAACGCCAGCCGACGGCGGCATCGGCGAACACGTGGCCATGATCAACGACCAGGCTCTCCCGGCCAACAGCAAGGGCCAACAGGTGTTCTTCGCGGCCCTCGGCACGCAGGGTGATCTGACGGCGGTGGCGTCGAATGCCAACGTCAACGCAGTCCGCTGCAAGATCTTCCATGCAGAGAACAACGACTGGACCCCGATGATGATTGCGGCGCACTGCGCCGCGGCTCACCGGGCGAAGGAGATCGCGCACCCCGGCGCCAACATGACCGACTACGGCCTGGACGAGGGAGAGGTCTTCCAAATCCCGCCGCCGTACTTGGCCGCTGACAAGCCGACCGAGTCGGAGATCAGAGCCGACCTCAACAATGGTGGGACGCCCATCGATTGGAAGTCGAACGGACAGGCCTACTTCGTGCGGTCGATCACGACGCGGTCGCTCAACGGCAACTTCAACGACTACCGCGCGCGAGAGGGCCATATCCCATCGGCCATCGACTACTACTGGGAGACGCTGTTCATCCGCTACTTCACCTCGAAGCAGGACTTCGTGGCGGACGACCCGGCGAGCGGCATGCCACCGCTGCCCAACACGCAGTACCCGAGCGCTCTCGTTCGGCTACACAGCAAGGTGATCGACGACCTCATCAACTTCACCGGTGGCCCGGTGCTCGACCCGACCTTCCAGCAGCAGATGAAGGACACCTTCGCAGTCGTGCGATTGACCGATGGGCTCAGCGCACGCAGTCAACCGATTGCCGTCAAGCACAACAACAGGGCGTGTTTCCTGATTGAAGAAAGCTCGACGGCGTACTGAGGACAACGCTATGGCACTCGAAATCTATGATAACGCTTGGGTGTACTTGGGAGGCAAACTCCTCGAGGAATCTACGAGCGTCGAAACCAACATCGAGAACAACGACCAGGACGTGTTCACGCTTCGGAAGGGCTTTGCGGGTGAGACCCCGAGCCCCAAGAAACGCGTCACGACCATCGAGAACGCGCAGCCGCGGACTGGCTTCGAGTTCAACTTCGAGAAGGCCGAGCTCGAATGTTGGATCGTCCCCTGCGGCATCCAACTTGGCTCAGGCAAGATGATGCTGAACGATGGCTTCATCCGCAACGTGCGGCTTTCGGCCGGCGTGGGTCAGTCGACCACCGTCAGCTTCGAGCACCACGGCGAAGCCAACGCATTCGAGTAGCACGTGAACCTTCCCCCGGAAAAGGTGGGCCCGGGGAGACTGTTCAGGCTGCTGCTACGGTCACCGCGCCCATGGATGGATATCGACTACCAGGTCGCTGGTTTCAAGCTTCGTGTGTACGCCATCCATTCGCGCGACATGATGGAGGCACTCGACGGTGACTCGGTCGAGTGTCACATCGTGGCAGCAGCCACACACCTCCGCGATGGCAGGAGGGCGTTCGATACGGCAGAGCAGGTAGGGATGATGCTCGAGCACGAGGTCCGTGCTCTGGCAAAAGACGTGAGCGAGGCTCTGTCGGTCATCTCTCCTGTCCTGCCCATGTCCGACCTCAAGGCGTGGGTTCAGACCCTGCGCAAGGGGGCAGACGAGAATCCGAGCGAGGCCATTGCGCTCGGCCACTGTTACGATGCTGCGCTCGGCTTCGGTGCTGGGCGCATCATCCCGCGACCAGACCGCTTCTTCGGGCTACCGTTCCGGCAGCTCACCGACGGCCAGTGGTTCCTGTACCACGCATGCCGAGAATGGATGGAGAAGCACACAGACAAGCGCAGATCAAAGGGGGCACCGCCCCCACGGAGAGGACGGCGAAGGTGAGCAACTACGACGAAGAAAGCCCCCTGGTCAAAGCGCTCGAAGAGCGACAGAAGAACCGCGCGACGTGGGACTTCGAGGCGACCAACATGATGGGCCCCGGTGGCAAGTCACTGGGCGCTTACAAGATCTGGGTGGCCAGCAAGGCCGAGCAGGACGCGGCGGTGGTCAACGCCCACAAGTACGCCGAGGAACTGGGCGGCAAGGACACCCCGGCCTCCAAGGACGCCGACATCCTGACCGAGGCCAAGACGGCCCACATC
>JAHIUU010000015.1 GCA_018817025.1 Candidatus Babelota bacterium
GACGTCCACTTTTGCCGTGTCCGCATCATAAGCCTGAATACTCGAACCTACCTCACCATTAAGATACCCCAAAGTGACAGGATGGCTGTTGTCTGTCGGCGTATCAAAGCCGGGGCTTACTCCGCTCAAATCCTGGGCTGCTGTCCATTTTCTATTGACGTCCACTTTTGCCGTGTCCACATCATAGGCTTGAACGTCCGTACCTATTGCAAGTCCTAAAGCTGATCGGGCTGACCCTGGATTTATTGGCACATAGTTCTCCCCATCGCTCATAACAGTATAGGCGCTGTTTCCTGCGGGCGAACCATTAACGGTCTTGCTGGTCCCTGAATCTGTCCATGCACTTAAATTACCGGTCATATTGGTGTTGACTAATGTGGGGGCCGCTCCGCTGGTTACGTCCTGGTCAACGTAGGTGTTGGCAATATATACTATGCCGCCTACTGCCGTGGTGCTGGTACCGGAATCTCCGGCGCCGAAAGTTATATTCTCGCTGCCTGGGGTCCCGGTGCTGCCGTCCGATCCGGAAGACGTAACACCTGTGGTTCCTCCAAAGCTAACCGTATCCCATATGCCGTCGCCTCTCAGATAGCTCGTATTATCGGCGGTCCCGGTGCCCAAATAGCCAGGGTCAATATAGCCGTCGTCCCCGGCGTCCCAATCGTCTGAGGCTCGGTATACCCTCTGGTTTCCGCTGTAAAGCATGTTTGCTGTAAAGAGGATCAGGAGTGTTATAATAAAGGGGATAAATATTTCTTTCCATTTCTTCATTTTCTTTTCCTCCTATGGCCTTGCGGTGTAGCAATCAATCCTGACATATGTATCGCTTATGGCCTGCATTTGAAGGTTGTTTAGCTCGTGTTGGTTTAACTCCCTGTAATCCCTGCCCTGCAAGGTCTTGGCGGTCTGGTTCACCGGTGCTTCTTTGTGGACGGTGTAAAAGACCGAGCTGCCGCTGATAAACATTTCACCGTACCGGGTGGCCATTGGTAGGGCCGCTGAATTATCGTCATTAGCCGTTGTGCTTACGCCTGAATTTCCGTTAAGGGAATAGATTAGGCTTTTTATCAGGATAGGGGGGAACTGGTCTACTTCGTCAATATCGTAATCTGTTGTTATTTCCACCTGCCCATTGCCGAAGGGTGTTGTTCCGGACGGTAGAAAAAAGCTACGAAGATAATTGGCCTGGGGTAACCGGAAAAAGATATCGAATGGTGACACGCTGGAATTAATAGCCACGTCCCGAAATATAGGGATATAGTCCGCCTTTGCCCATGCAACCGCTGTGTTTTCCGGGGCGATCTTGACGTAATAGGCGCATGTTGTTCCGGAATCATCCGGGAAGAGGTTTGCAGTTCCATAAGGAGTTGTCCCTAATGCGCCAGTATAAGCCGCCGCCGGGTCAAGGTCTTTAATCCTGGCCGAAAAAAGGCCGTTCGAGTCTCTAATATCAATGGTGTAGATCTCGCGTTTCAGCTCATCTGGTACCGTACCGTGCCGGCGCACCATGGGCGATACGCCGCTGTCTCCGATATCCTGAGTTGTCGCCGTGGTTATGCCGGATATCCCGTAGTGGGTTACGCCCGCTGCATTCACCTGGGATAGCGTAAATTCATAGGTCTTTTTTGCCAGGGCCGGGGCGGATACTGCTAATATTAGCAGTATGGCCAGGGTGGTTATGGCAAATATTTTTTTATTCATGGTCTTTCTCCTTTGATGAAATAATTTTATTTGATCTTTATTCCTTTCTTCCCTTCTGAGCCTTCTTTCGGCTGCCAGGTGGCACCGGGCGCAAAGTCCCTCTAATCTCGCCTCCGGATTTTCGGGGTCCCGGTCCGGATGGTGTACGGTTAAGCAGCTCCCCATTGTTCCGTCCTCCATGTGGCCTATACTACACTCTTCGCATTTCCAATCGATTTTATCCTTGTATGCGTTGGCATAAGTTCTCCAATTTTCGGGATATAAATATATTTTCATTGGCATTTTGTGCCTCATAAAAATAAGCTTAATTGATTTTCGCTTACCATTTCTTTTATGGCTCTGTGTTCATCGGCCAGGTGGCATCTATTACATAAAACCTGAATTCTTGCATTCGGATTGCCGAAATCCCGGTCCGGATAATGACAGGAGACAACACTGCCTCTTGTGCCATCCGACATGTGCCTGATACCGCATTGCGAGCATTTCCAGCCGGCTGCATTCTTGGCGGCTAAAGCTATATATTTATAGTTTCGCGGATATAGGGACATGTCCATGGGCATTTGATTGTTGATTGATGATTGTCGATTGGTGATTGATTTTCCTTCAATCGAAAATCATCAATCTTTCCTTTCGTTCCCGGGCAAATAAAAAGGACAATGCGAGTGTGGGCGCCCACATTGCCCTTTTTACTTCTTACGTCAATCCCGGATTGGCCGATCCCGAATTGAACCCGAGGTTAATTATTCGTCTTGTACTTCAACGGCCTGTTCAACAGTCTGCAAACCAATGCCGAACAGGTATTCTCTGGTTTCATGTCTGCGCTTTCCGATCTGGGGGTATTCCGTGTAGATCTGGCGGTAAAAACTCAATTTCCCTATGGGCTGCCGTTTTGTATCTGCACACCATTTCACATATGCACCAAAGAGATCTGCAGGCAGTATCATTAATTCCGGATCGAATACACATTTTTCACCAATAAAGGCATCCAGATTTTGGATTTCTGCCAGGTACCCCATGTTGAACATCTCGAGCACATTAATGCCGATGCTATCTACGGTCATCTCGTTGGCCTTGCGTATGGCTCCATGTCCGGTAAGGCCGATTTTTACGGCCATCCGTTTGTATGCACCGAATACCCGGTCGATCCGCTCCATCTCCCTGGCATGATCCAGGATGTAGCGGGACTTATCCGTCTTATCGACTTCCCGCAAGGAATAGGAACCCGTGGTCATGACGGCATAGAGGACATCCTCGGCCCAATCCCTGAATTTGATCGCTACAGCGGTCTCCGTCCTCATGGACACGCGGATGATGCCGCGATATGAGAGCAGTAAATATTTTCTGGGCTGCTTGTCTCCGACCATATCTAAGGTAACCTTAGATATGTGTATCCCCTCTTTCAATTCACCGGCATTTTTCATATCCCGAATCAAGTTATGGATATTGGAATGTCCCAGGGCCTCGCCGATCTCCTGGGCCGTTGCCCAGGCCTCGCCGTTGATATGTCTGATCTCAATGATATGCTCTTCGCCGTTCGGCTTAAAAATCACAATATTATCTTCCATATTCTTTTCTCCCTTCCAAAGGGTGCTCATTAAACGAGCCACCTTTGATCCTTAAAGGGTACGCATTCAATGCGTACCCTTTTCATTTATTGCACCCTGGAAAGATCAGAACCGTTCTTGATATCCTCAGGGTCGACCGAGCTCAAAAACTCATCTCTGTCCATATTCAACGCCTTGCAGACATCATCAACGCTGTAACAGGGGTTGCCTTTTTCATCAAAATGGGAGGGCTTAAGTCCCGGGAAAAACTTAGGCATGCCTTCCCTTATCCTGCGTCGAAACTCCTCAGGGCCGTGGTCGAAGCAGTACATAAAGGCATCGATCCATCCCGGATCATCCTGTTCGAGATTGGAAAGATCAGTCATCGCCTCTTCAAGGGATTGATATTTCATGATATCACCTCCTTTCCGAGGATGATCGGGATATCGTCGCGGTTTAAACCAGTCTTCCGGAGAAGGTTTTCAAAGAGTCGAAGGAGGAATTCGGGGACTCTCTTCTTTTTGAATCCGGCGCTTTTGACATAGCCTTCAATGTTTTGGGTGAATTTTGAAGAGGATAATACCTCTGCATCGTCATTCCAGAAGAGGGGCATCGAGTTTAAATAGAAATACAGGATGTCCTCTGCGTATTCAGAGAGGGGGATTATCCGTAATTTATAGCGAATAAAACCTTTATCAAGGTGGATCTGTGACAGTCTCAGATCTGTTATTTCCGGGAAATCGAGACCGGAGACAGCGGCCAGCTCCATGATGGCCTTATCCCTCAGCCCGGTTCTGGTGCGGAGATCGGGCTGATCCATGATCCTTTCCATCTGTTCTTTTGTGAATTCCCTGTTTTTCATGATTTACCTCCTGTGTTTCAATAGATTTAAGAAATGTAGTTCCGTAAGGTAACCTTACGGAATTAGCCCGACCTAATATAACGTAAGGTTATATCAGGTCGGTAATATCCAAAAAAAATCCCGACAGATGTATTGACGCCACAGGAGCGCCCCGGTCCTCGCGGATTACCGGGCATCTGTCGGGACCTTTTATTATCCCGAAAATTTACCTTTACCCCCCTTTCGCGGCCATGACTGGCATCGCGGGCCGGGGGCAACCCCTGTGTTTCAATAATTCCAACCCTAAAAAAAGATTTGAAAAAAGTCAAGGGTTTATTTATGGTGTGTGACATGGGTAACAATCCTTTATTAACCCCCAAATGGAGGTTTGAAATGACAAAAGAAGAGATAGCGCTTCAGATAACGATTGCAATGATTAATAATCAATGCCTTAATGGCGATAAAACAGGAGACAAGGCCGTTAAGGTTTATAAAAATATTCTTAATCAGCTTGCTGAGGCTCATCATCAGCCTTAGCCTCAGCAAAGATCTGATCACGGAATTTTTTATAAATCTCAATAACCTGCTCTGGGTCCTGTATCTGTGGCTTGGCTATTGAAAAATCAACTGCCAGTCTCAATAATTTTTCGTGACTTCCAAAACCGAAATACATTATATAACCCTTTCTTTATTAAAACTCCCATTTCCCGGATAGCTCCTTGATCCGGGCGCATATGGCCTTATATTCCTCCTGGAGCTCCTGGAGACGTTTCAGGAGGCTTTTAGCGGCCTCTGTGTCCATGGCCGCGATATCCTCGTCTTTTGACATAAGATCAGGGACCGGGACATTCCTATTGACTTCACAGGTCAGGGCGTGGATTTCTATAAAAAGGGCTTTCTGCCTGTCCTTGAGCTCCTCGAATTCTCCCCTGGCTAACCGTCTTTCCTGATCCATCGATCCTCCAATCATCAATCGACAATCATCAATCCTATTGCTGCTGCATCATTTTAACTTTTTCTTTACTCAACTCTTCAACCAGCCACCGGATGTCCCCGGATTCCTCGTATAGCTTTTCTCTGGCCATGTCTCTGGACTGGTAGATATAGAATCGGATCATCCTTTCTTTCTGCTCATCGTTTGCCTGTTTATAGCGGGGGTTTTTCTTTACCATCCGATCGAGAGTGCTTTTCAGATTTTTACCGGTCTGGGGCATTTTTATGCTGTTCGTGAGAACGATATACCGGTCATACTCTTTGGGGGTAAACCTGACCGGGATCCCGTGAATGGACTGTATTGTCTTGGGCATGGTCAGGGGGATCTTCATCCTCAGGAGCTCCTCGTCAACAGGGGAGTGTTTCCCGGTTGACGTGTAAATCGGGGAGATAATGTCCGGACCCATGCCGCCCTCCATTATAATGGGCTCGCCCCAGAGATTGCGGCGGGGCGGGAGGTCTTTGGACCAGCCGGGGATCCGGCTCTTTATTTCGTTCCAGGTCTCTGACCAGAACCCATAAGGCGAATAGGTTTCCCTCAGTACCGGATCCGTGACGCGCTCGATCTGGGCCACGCCGGTTGGAATAACGGATTTGGCATAGCCCTGGAGAAATTTTTCGGCAAAGCGGTCCGGGTCGTCAAAGGCCTTCATGGCATCGGATAGACTTTTAAAAAATGTCTTGCTGGTGATGTTTTTGGCCAGGGCGATCGCGCCGGCGGTCGCCAGGGTTTTGGCGTCCTCTTCGCCTGTCTGGCCGATGATCTCCGCTGTATCGGCTGCAATGCCGAACAGCATGCCCAGGGGCTCGAGCCGACTGTAGGAATAATACTTATCGCCGATCTTGAGGGAATAGGGCTGCCATCCGGTATTGCGTTTTATTTTTTTCATTTCCGGATCTGACGGCCCTCCGCCCGTTATATGGCCCTGGGCGGCCATAATGGATGTCATGGCCATTACCATGGATCCCAGGGAGACCCTGGCCAGAGCCAGATCCCTGCGGGCCCCTCCGGCCCGGAGGTCCGCCCATACCTTGGGCATGGCAAGGGCGGCGGGGGACCGCTCACCGGCAAACTTCATGATGTTTACCGGGGTCTGGATAAAAGGTATGATCAGTCTTAAGGGCCTTGCGTAGGGGTGAGACAGAAAGTGCATCCCTCTCTTTCCCATCTCGCCTAATTCGCTCGTAAAGGTCTGGTACCGGGCGTTGTCAATGGCGGCCAGGTGGATGGTGTCGGGCGGGTCTGCGATGATTTCCTGCATCCTCCTGGCGGCATCATCGCCCTTCAGCCCCTCGGCCCTGGCCTGGCGAAAGGCCTGTGTCCGGAGCTCCATGCGATACCCGACGGCCTTGAAGAATTCATCCTCTGCCGTGAGGAGCCTTCCGGGCAGCCGGGTGCCGGCGCCCATGAGGTTGACGGCCTTGGCGCTGATTCCGCCCTCTTCAAAGGCCTCGGGCGCAATGGTGGCCTTGATGGCCCGGCCCCATAGGGTCTGTTTGACGTTCTCGGCGGTAATGGCCCCCTGGCGGGGAATATCGATCTTGGTGAAGAGGTCAGAGGATTCGCCTGTCTTGAGGGAATGACCAAAGAGCTTGATGCCGTCCTTGAATCCCTCGATAAGGCCGTAGGCCTGCTCCAGGGCCTCGCCGGCGGCGATCTCCTGGCTGCCGGTCAGTTTACTGATACCGGAGGCAACGAGCCTTTCAGGGACCTGCCAGAGGGCAACCAGGGCGTTTGAGGTGGAATTGACGGCATGGGTTACGGGGCCGGATAGAAGGGAGTTTATCCAAGCCTCCATGAACATGTCAAAGGTGTTGGCCTTGCGGACTTTCTTTGCAAACTGGTTTAAGCCCTGGATGGAATCGATCTCCGTTATGGCCTGGGCCATCTTCTCGGTGGTTATCCGGCCTTTGAGGCTTTGCATGACCTCATCAATCTGCTTCATTCTGCCCTGGGACTCCCTGGCCATAACCTGGAATGCCTGGAGTGCCCGGCCTGCCTCGGCGGTCATACCGGAGACCTGGGCCTGTACGGCGTAGTGGATGCTGAGCTGCCTCTGAAAGGCGAAGCGGGTCAGTTTATCGTCCTGGCCTTCTGTGATCTTTCGGGCAAGATCCATGAGGGTGTGGCCGGATTCCAGGAGTATTTTTCTTGCTGCCACGGCCTCGTGGGCGTTGAAGGCCTGGCCTTTGGT
Source organism: Candidatus Babelota bacterium (assembly GCA_018817025.1). Taxonomy (GTDB): domain Bacteria; phylum Babelota; class Babeliae; order Babelales; family JAHIUU01; genus JAHIUU01. The sequence continues at coordinate 7,275 of JAHIUU010000015.1, forward strand.
CCTCTTTAACAACTGACCGGCGGTCATGCCCATCTCATCGGCCAGGCGCTCGGTCTCAACATTGGAGACCTTTCCCCGGCGGGCCTGCTGGATGCCCGGCTCGAATATCTCGGCGGTTTTGGCAATGAGCTCCTTGATATCTTCCGAGGTCTCCAGCCGGCTGAAATTGATGTTGATGGCCTTATCGGGAAGGTTATCCAGGTTTGCGTTAAGAAATTGGGCTGCTTTGGGCTCGGCGTCCTTCATGATCTCAACGAGGGATTTGTCGGAATCCCCGAATAATTTTGAAAGCCGTGCATCGAGGGAGGCCTGATACTCCATTGTGCCTTCCTCTGATACCCGGTAGGCCGGAAAATCCTTTTCTTCCTTCCCGAATCGTTTGCCGGGGCTAACCTCTGCGCCTAACTCACGGGCAGTAAGGAATCCTTTCCCCCATGAATCCGGTTCCTGGTAAATGACGATATCCCGGAGTGTCCCGTTTTTTATGAGCTCATTTTCAACACCGTAAGGCATATCCTTTCCGAATCCTTTGGCCTTTTCACCGGAGACGGCAATAATATCAACCGCCCCGAAATTCCGGGCCTGGCCCCGGAGAAAATTGGTTGCATGCTCTACCTGGGCCAGTAGATTGACAGGGACCTCCTGGATGGCCCGGATCTCCCCTTTGGCATCCCGGTAAAGGAGGGTGGCATAGCCTTCAGGGGATTTTAGTTTACTTCCGATCAGGGCCACGGTTTCAGGGTTCAGGACAGGCCGGCCCAGCATATCATGAGGGATGGCTGCCTGAAGGATCGGATCTTCCCAATCATCCGGGAGATCGGAGACAGGCTTCACCTGGCTTTCCAGATTCAGCCTGCCTGCCTGGTCCGGGATCGGGATCAATTCCACGTATTTACCCGAATTAATGATGATATGGGCCTTTAATCCCTGGATCCGGTCCGCAAAGATCGCGGTCAGATTCTGATCCGCGGCAGATGCCTCAAGAGTTCCGCTTGGATGGTTATGAAGGAGATAGTATCCGTCAGCATTCAGGCGCTTCATGCGGTCGGTGATCTTCCAGATCTCTTTTTCGGGATCATCCGAAAACGCCTTTGAAAAGCCGGGCATGCGGGACGTAATCCCTTCATGGGCCACGATCTGGCCTTCTTTGACGTAGATGATCCGGAGGGTTTCAAACCGGGGATCCCGGTAGACCTGGGCGATGTCGGCGACGTCCTCTGCCGAATTGGCTATTTTTCCTCTGAGGTCGATTCTTCCTCTCTGGGCGAGCTCGGTGTTGATGGCAAGCCCGAGGGTCCTGACCCCTGAGGGAGATTGATCCAGGTTTCCGGAGATGGCTCGTACCCTTCGTGTATTTCTTGCCTCGAGGTCCTGGAAGATTTTATTGTGGATCTCTTTTGTCTCGATGGGGATTTCGATATCCTGTTCATAGGGTCTTACTGCCTCCTTGACTTTTTCTTCGGAAGGAATTATTGTTTCTTTGTCAAGGCGTCCATCTGCGCCGGTGGGTTGGTCGGCAGCCCGGGATGGCGGGCTCAGGGCCGTCGTCTTTTGATATATCAACTCACCTTCCTTGACATTTTTTATGATTCTCTTCAGTCTTTCCGGCCTGTTACTCACCGAGACATCCAACCCGTCGATATTATAGGTAACTGATACAAAGTTGGTCTGGCCGTCGCTCGTAAAGGTTTTCATGAATACCTTTCCACCCTTCTTATCCTTGAGCACAAAGAGCGGGTCCTCGAGGGTCGGCTTTATCAGGCCGAAAAATTCCTCTCTTTTCCCGGCCTGGAGTTTTGCGAGCTGGTTTTCACCCATCTTGACTTCACCGATCGGGGTTTTTACCATCATGGATTCACCGAATTCCTCCAGCCATTTTTCCGGGGTGAGCTCCTTCCGGATGAATTCCGAGGTATTATCTTTCAGGAATCGATCGACGTTTATATCATATTCCGCTGTCAGGTCTCTGACCACGGCAGCGGTTAATTCATCATCATATTTTTCGATCTCAAGATTTGACCTGATCTTTTCGATTGAATCCTTCACAAGCTTTGCGGCGGGCCGGACACCCTTTTTTGAAAATGCCTTGATCACGCTTTTCTCTATGAGATTTTCCAGTGTCATACCGGATACCATGCCCGTCATCACATTAAAGGGCATGGCAAGCTTCGGATATTTTTCTCCGACCTTTTCTGTCGCCATGCCAACCGGATAATCCATCAGGGCACCGGTGCCGGCGGCCAGGATTGCCCGTCCAAGGGTGGGGACAAACTTCATGCCCGCCCGGAAAGACGCGGCACCGACCCCGCCGAAACCGCCCGAAGCGGCGGCGGTCGGATCGATCCAGGGCTCTTCAAGACCGCCAAGCTCGGCCTGGATCTCTTCGTCCGTCTTGCCCGCATCTTTTTGTTTTTTAATGAACTCCTGTTTTTTCTGCTCGATCTCCTCGGGCGTCCGGCCGGGGGATTCGGGAGGAGAAGAGACTGTAGGCTCTGTTTCCCGGTCAGGGCTGTCCGGCTCATTTTTGCGTATTAATTCCATGGCAGGCGAATCCATTTCATGGGCTGCCTGCCTTTGCTGATAAAAACTATCGCTAAAATCGTCCTCGATATCTATGTCAAAATATTTTTCATCCATCTCAGCGGTTCATCTCTTTCTTTGACCGTTTTTTACGCTCCTCGAGCTCGCTCTTTTCTTCAGCAGACAGATTATCCTCCGTATCGGTAAGCCAATCAGCAAGGGTTTTAAGCGTTCTGATCAACTCTGATTCTTTGTTGTATCTTTCATCACTGATTCTGCCGGATTTCCATGCCCTGTACGTGGCATTCTCAGCCTCATTAAGGGCCGCCAGATCATTCTTTAATCCCCTTAAAAACATGGGTTTCCTGAGACCGGCCATGGTCCGCCTGGTATCATCGGTATATTGCCTGACAAGCTCGATCGCGGCTTTAACCGGGTCCTGGCCTTCATTGATTTTGAAATTCCATTCTTCGATGGCCTCAGCATAGCGAAGATTTTTATCCGGATTCCATTTATCCATCATGGTCGGCTTCATGGCATTGGAGAGAAAAGAGAGACCTCGCTTATATTTCTTATTAGTCACCTGTCTGGTCATGGTGATGTACGTCTCTTCTTTTATTTCGCCTTTCTCAAGGGCCCGCTTCAGATCTTTTCTCACATCAAGGCCGAGCTCGACCTTTTCCGACAACTCGCCTACAATGTGTGGGTTATTCTCCTGGGGGCTTACCGCCGATTTATCCATACGGTCCCGGATGGCGCGGTATGTACCTTCTGAAATTTGCCGTGTGGATGCCAGGGATTCCAGTTTTGCAAAGGACATATCTTTGTTATAAAAATCCTGCCAGGATTGATAATCACTCTCCTCGATGAGCTGGGCCGCAATCTTTTCAACCTCTTTTTCCGCTTCCTGCTGTTCTTTGATCCTGGCTTTTTTCTCGGTGGCCGCCAATCTCCTGGCGTATTTGTCCAGGCTGATCCGGTCGGAGGCCTTTAAACGCGGATAATTATCCGGATTGAAATTTCCGGGATCCGCCTGTAAATCCTGATGGGCAACCGTCTTCTGTGTTTCCCTTAAGAATTCATTCAATTTGTTCTGGCCTTCCGTTGGATTGATATAACCCGCATTGATCGTGTTCCTTGTTTCATCCACGAATTCCTCTATTAGAAATGCCCTTTCGTCTTCATCGGCTGTGGCAAATAGATCAATATAGTCGTCCATATTTTTTATATAGCTTGCCTTGCCAAACTCGGTCTGTTTCCGCCGGGCAACCTCCGTGACCTTTACGCCGTTCTGTATGGCTGCCATGGAAAGGCTTTGCTGGATGGCCGATCGGGTTAAAGGGTCTTTTATTTCTTCCTGGCGCCGCTGGTGTATGCCGGTTATTAAATCATCAAATTCTTTTTCAAATACAGTGTAATCCTGGCGGTCCGGGAGGCCCTTGACAAAATTCGTTACCTCTTTCAGGTCTTCTATTTTTGCGTTATTGACCGTGGTTACCTTTTGGGCGTTTTCAAACTTTTGGGCGGTCTCAACGATGGTCTTGGTTACCTCGCCTAATGCGCCTGCGGCCTCGCCTCCGCCGAATGCGCCGGCGTCTATGCTGACCATTGGCGGGGCGCTCGGTATACCGCGCCGCCCGGCCTCCGGGCTGATTCGGCCTCCGGTCCTCTCTTCGCCTCTATATAAGGGTATTATGGGCATTTTTTTAATCCACAGATTACACTGATTACACTGATTAAAAATTAACTTCTATTAATAAAAAACTAAGCGGCAAAACCTCAGCCCACCGGCTGATAATTTTTAGGCCGTGGGTAGTCTGGAGGACCTGGAGGCACCGATTTACCAGACGTCCCCTTAAGTGTGCCTGAAATTACTGGACTGTTGATTGTTGATTGTTTTTTCATATGTCTACGGAATTGGCCTGTAGAACGATTATCCCTGAAAGCTCTAAACTGGATTTTTATACCTTTCCTTCTAAAGTCTAACCTATGAACCAAACCACAATCACAACAAGCCATTTTATAATTTTTGTGCCTCGGTGTTATCCATTCACCCTCATTTGGTCTATCATATTTCAACTTGATATCTTCTTTCTTTTTCTCTTTCAATCGACAATCAACAATCGTCAATCATCAATTCAAGAGTCCTTTTTCATAAGCGTAACCGGTGGCCTTTGTCGCGCCGGTAAGTATCGTTGTACCGGCCTTGTAGGTCCCGGCGGTTGCGGCCTGTTTGCCTTTCATGGTGTTAATGGCGGCCTGGGCGCGGTATGCGCTGGATGAGCTTGCGCCTGAAATCTCCGCTGCTGTGGCCTGGCTGGTGGCGGTCTTTCCCTTCATTCGCCAGTTCCATGCTTCAAGGGCGCCTTCATAAAGTATGCTGTCAATCACCCTCTCGGCTTCTTTAGATGTTTCAAGGGCTACCTCAAGGGGGCTGCCCTGGCTCAAAACCACTCCGGCCTTTCCGTACCTCGCCCTTTGGGCTGACAGTACCCGCTCTTTTGTCTTCTTTTCACTGGCCTCTTTCCGTCCCGCCTCTTTTTCGGCCAGTATGGCATTCAGCTCGTAGTATTCCGCCTGCTCTTTTAACATGGCGGCCTCTTGCTTCTTCTCGTATTCGGCCCACTCGGCCTGATTTTGAAGGGCTGCGGCCTGGGCCTGGCCGGCCTTTTTCTGTGCCTGGCCCTGGGCGTATACGCCATAGGCTGTGGCCATTGCCGAAATGATCATTGCGGCCACTATCCATCCTGCGGAAATAAACATAAGCCTAATCTCCTACCGATACCTTTGATACAATACCGCGTATGGTTAGGGGGGTCGGGTTTGCGTCCTGGATAACGATTCTGCCTTCCCGCTCGCTCCCTCCGGTTATCTTGGCGGGATAGTCCCCGGTGTAGAGGCTGACCCCGGTCTTATGTTCAATAAGGGTGTCTTCGTCCGGGCCGATACTGAATATATGGGTCTTGTATAACCTCAGGATCGCCTCGGATATCCGTTTAACCCTTCCCTGTGAGGTTCCCCGGTCCGCTGGCACCTCTATCCGTAATGTCTCAAGGGTGGCGGTATAGGGCAGCCCTATTACTACCTCTTCCGCCTCCTGAGATATGGTTACGCCGCCGGTCGCGTCAACGGTCAATCCGGATTCTATCCTGCCGTCTGCCAGGGCTACTACGGGCGTAAGCCTAAGGTGGGTAGCGCCGGTAAGGGTGGTTGTGCTGGTGCCGTTGTAGGCGATGCCGCTGTCAACATAATAGGCGTCTTTTAATTCGCTTGATGTGAAGGGGTCCGCCATGACCTCCACAAACCGGCTGACGGCGCTGTTTATTTCCCGCTGAATAATGGCATAAAGATCATTCTGATTGCCCGCCGGTATGGTGGCGATGCTCTCAAACTCTCCCTGGGTGCTGTGGTGATGCCAGGCATATACCTCATGTTCCGGTAGATAGGTTAATCCCAACAGGTCCCCGTCGTTCCTTATGCCCCACAGGATGGAAAAGGGTTCCTGCTGAAACGCTATTTCACTCACTCCGCCGGCTGTTATGTGTTCGGCCAGTACGGTAAGATCCGGGGCGATGTAGCCGGCATTCTGCCACTGATAGTTTAACTGTCTGACTTTACGTCGTTGTCTTTGGATAAAAAGGATGTCTTTTCCGACATGTACGGCCTTCCGGTTGCATGAGCCATAAACCAGCTCTCTTTTGGCCGTTATATCCGTCGGGGTAATGGGGTAGTCCGGATCCGTCGCGCTGATACGCCACTCTCCGGCTGTTGTGCCCAGGGTAAGATATGTAGACGATACCAGCCATTGAATCGCGTTAACCTGGTCTGAGGCAAGGGCGATCTCCATAGCGTCGTCGTCGAGTACCCCTACTGTAAAATCTTCAAAACTCCCGGTCTTGCTTAACCAGATTGTATTGGGCTGGCTGGTCGTTCCGGAAAAAGCAAGGCGGTTTTCGTGAAATGTGCATGTGCAGGGATAATCACCGCTGGCGTCGTCGTTCAGCTCGTTGGTGTCTCCGCCGTCGGTCAGAGTTACGTCGGCAAGGGTCCATGCCGTGTGCGCGGTCCGGGTCAGCTTTCTGATGGGGTGTTCCTGGTGGGTCAAATAGAGGACATCGGCGGATTGACAGTATTGTAAGTCCGGTAGGGCTGCGGACAGGTAGGGCGTCGCTATCTCGTAAGGGGTCCCGCCAGTGGTCCATAGCACTCGCCCCTGGTTCATGTATACGCGCATATAACCGGTATCGCCGCTCTCGCCGAATTCCAGGATATAGGCCTGTTCGGTGCTGTACTCGAAGGGGATAAGCCGCGCCCGGTTCGAGCTGTCCTTTATCTCTGCGATGTATTTAAAGCCCGGTCTCTTGGTGGCCGGTCCGTGGGGGTATATGACAAAGTTTTCGAGGGTGTTGCATCCGCTCATGTACTTTGACATATCGGTACGGCTGGCCATGAGCGGGCTGAATTCGCCGCCGGTAAAGTTGCTCTGAATTACATAGACGGATTGTGCGCCCAAGACAGAGGACAGAGGACAGAGGACAGAGGACAGCAAAAGAAAAAGAAGCACTATATTAGCGCTATTCTTTATCCTGAAATATTTTTTTATCAGCTTTTTCATTCTTCTA
>JAHIUU010000008.1 GCA_018817025.1 Candidatus Babelota bacterium
CAACAAGAGCTTCACCTTTCTTGATCAACTCGTTACCCTTCTGCTCCAACTCACGAGCCTTCTGCTCAAGCTGTTTTTCTGCATCAGTGACAACATGCTCAACCTTCTGCTCTAACCCCTTGAGAACAGAATCAACTTTTTGCTCCACCGCCAACAACAATACATCCGCCGACGCCTCAAGACGCTTCAGCTCCTCCTCAGTCTTCTTCTCAAGATCGACCACCATCTCCTCACCCTGCTTGACCAACGCCTCACCCTGAGCAATCACCTCCTCGGCCTTCTCCTCACCCTGAGCAACAAGAGCTTCACCTTTCTTGATCAGCTCGTTACCCTTCTGCTCCAACTCTTTCGACTTGGCGATAAGGGCCTTTTCTGCATCCGTAACAACCTGCTCAACCTTCTGCTCAACCTCAGAAACCTTTGACTCAACCTTCTGCCCCAACTCTTCAAAACGTTTCTCGGCATACGCAATTTGATCATTAGCACCCTGCAACAACGTGTCTGCAAACTCCTCAAACTCAGACAACTCCTTATCAGTTCTCTTGCCGACATCAGTCAAAAACGAGTCGGCTTGGTCAAGTATCATGTCAGCCTGCGAAACAAGTTCAGCTCCCATCGCTTCACCCTTAGCTGACAACACCTCACCCTTCTCACGAAGAGCAACACTCTTTTGCTTTAACGCCTCCGCCTTAGCCGTACTCGACTCAACCGTCGCCTCACCAACAAAACATATCGACGCAAACACAAATATACTTAGTAATTTTTTCATAGAAAATTCCTACACTTTAGCCACCGTAACTAATCAAACGCTTCCCCACCAAATAATTCAGTATCACTAACGCCCGTGTCAGCAGCAACACGATCAACAAACCCCGTGTCAACCTTAAACAAGTTCGAAAGTTCTGGTGGAACACCAAACGGATAATCTTGCATGCGAGGAACACTAAAATCTTTTGCAAACGAAAGCGCATCCTCATCCTGACCAATCGAATCAAGCGTCTGCCCTTCCTCTAACTTAGCCGGCCACGTAACCTGGTCAGTAAATTTCTTTAATCGAACACCCTCTGCACGCAACTGAGCCGCAATAGCCCCAACAACATTAAGATAAACACGCGAAAACGGTGTGCCCCCATTATTATTTTTCATCTTCTCAAGCGCCTTAGCAACCATCAACAAAAGCCCCTTATCCATATCTTTATTCGTAGCAGGTATAAGACCACGATACACAACAACGGCCTTGACAACCGCAACCTCATTCTCCAACCGAGTAGGCATCTTTCCCGCAGCCATAATCGCTTCAGTCTCAGCACGCTCGTCAATCGACTCAGCCTCCGAAAAACCAAAAACATTCATCGTCTTCAAAAGACCTTGATACCTTCTCACCACATGAACCCGCACCGCCTTGACAAACAACTCTTGATCAGTTAGATCTAATTTCTTTTTATCAAGAATAGGTAGAATCTGCTCCATGAAGTACGCAGTCTGCTTAACATACCCATTCGTACGACGCATCATGCTGTATGCCAGCTCAAGATCTGTAAGGCCCTTTTGCACCTTTCGTTCTTTCCACTCAGTTATAAATCGCTCACGAACTGACGCCTGAATCGTATCAAGAAAATCTTTAATCACAACCAAAGGACCAAAATCAAAAATTTTATCTATTCCCGTCTCAGCAAAAGTAAGGGCCTTCCCCACCACATCCTCATTAATAGAAAATGCCAACCGAGACAACAAAATAGGAAGCTGAAGCGTCGCATCAAAAAAACTAATTGAATCTGACGGTTCCATCGCCGACCGAATGAGCGAGTACACCTTGATTAAAAAAACAGTCTGAGGCCTTAGCCTCATCATGTTTTTGATCTTTCCAACCAACTCACTAACCCCGCGAACCGCTAAACTCGCAAACGGTATCAAAGCGTATTTTTGGCGCCACTGCTCAACCTGCGCCTGGATATTACCCAAAAAAACAAGACCATCAGGAGACATCTTCGCACCCCCGATATCAAGCTCTTCTGTCGCCAAAATCTTCGCCCGAACAGGTTTAAACCCATCCGACCATACCCCACCACCACTAAACCCAAGGTCGTACTCAACCTCAAATTCCTGCACCTTGTCGATCTTTATATCAACCTTAAACTTAAAATAACGCTGCTTATAAAAAAGATACCATCCACGTATATTCACCCGCAAAAAAATCTTTAAAAAGGCGACCCCTAGACCAACCGCGACGCGATACGCCCGCTTAGCCCTCTCCTTTATACTAACCCCAGCACCCATCAACCCCTCAATCGCACCAGAAACCAATCCCCCGGTCCTTTCAACCTCCGCCCCAACCCCTCGAGTCACGCGCGAAACATCTTCACCAGCCTGCTCAGTAAAACCACTCAGAAACTGCCCCAAAATTCCCCGCTCCTCTCGAGCAACAACGATGGATATGGACTGTGCAAAAAAAACAGCCAACAACAAAATAGCAGTAACCTTTTTTTTCTTCACGTCTATCCCCTAAAATTCTTTGCGACGCTTACGCGCCCTTGAAAGCTGATACGCCTTTACTTCTCGCGAAACATTTTGCAAGCTGGAAAACCATTTTTGCAACTTTTCGCCCAACCCGTCACACCTCTTCTCTTTACCCTCAGCAACACCAAATTTTCTCAAGCGCAAAACAGGATGCCTTTGCCCCAAAGAACCCTCATGTGCAGGAAAAAATTTCTTATTTATATGTTCGGCAAGACGATCCTTGGTCAAAACCCCAGCAACCAACGGCAAAATCAACGTCCCACTTTTAAAAAAGAAATAAAGCGGCAACGCAACCTGCGTAATGCCAAGCTGAACCATAATCATACGAATAACATCAGAAACATCAGTACGACTCATTCTCGTAAAAACAACCCTGCTAGCAAACAAACTAGCAACATCACGATACATTGACTGCGAAAAATCGTCCTCAACCCCACCAACCAATTTCGCAACCACTGGGGACTCATTATTGATAATGTCTCGGTAAAACGCCTCACTACTCCGAACCGACAAAACGACACCCTCTTGATCAACAGACCCAAATAGCCGCTCCTCCGGAACATAGCCACAACAAACAGATGGACCCATCAAAAAAACAACGACTAAAACCTCTTTTCTCATGATACACCACCATATGTTATAACGCTTTAAACACACATGAGACAGTCGTGAAACAGTATCTCTACTGACACAATAGAAAAGAAGCTCAAGATAAATCAATATATCGGGTATTTATTGGATGGCGCGCCGTTTTAACCGAGAAAGCAACTCCTTTGCCCCACGATGTGCCGGCTCCAACGAAACCGTCCGCTCAATTGAACACAAAGCAGCATCATACTCTTTTAACGCGTAACAGACTAAGCCAAGATAGTAGAACGCATCAACATAGTTAGGCGCCAACTTCGTCGCATAAACCAATTTCCCCCGCGCTCGACCCCATTCTCCTTCATCACAATACAACCTCGCCTGATTAACAACGGCAACCTCAGGGGTCAAATAATGCTTGTCATGCTCAAGCTGAATGAATAGCTTAAGCGCCCCTTTCTTATCCCCACCGCTCGCCAGCAAACATGCATAATTATTCAAAATCTCAGACCGTACCGATGCCGACTTAGACAATGAAAGAGCCTTCCTAAAAAAACTTAAACTCTCATCGTGTGCCCCCAACAAAAAAAGTAACGTTGCCTTATGCGCGACATACCGAGAAACAACCCTCTGTTCAAGCGCTCTGTTAACAAACTGTAACGCACGTCTATACGACGCAACCCCAACATGCTCGCCCTCAAGCTCAAGCAAACTCATCTTGTAATAGTCAACACTTAGACTTTTCCTTTTAACACCGGAATTCTTACCACAATTAAAAAGAAAATTAGACACGATAATAAGAAGAAAAAGAAAAAAATTATTTTTTCTCATTTTGATACTCACAAACCAAGCACTCTGATATACTAGGTAAATCAAAAAAATCGCAAACCAAATGTAACACAAAACAATCGTTCGTGAAGAAATAATTCATAAGAAAATATTGTAGGAAATAAGTTGGTACAGGTAATCTGGGAAGAGTTTTTAAAAATCTTAAATGAAGAAGCAGGCAGCCAGATTGTCGAAACCTGGTTCAAAGCTGTCTCCCTCGAAAAATGGGATAGCGAGAACAAAGAAGTAACCCTCCAACTCCCCAACCAGTTCGTCCGTAACTGGATACAAGAACACTACCTAACCCTCGTCAAAACCCACCTCTCTAGACTGCTCCATACCGATACTCTGACAATCTCACTGCAAGTAAAAGATAATTCGCGAAACATCATTCCCGCAACACCGACTACCATATCAAACGCACTCGTCGTTCAACATAAAAAAACAACCAATTTCCTTGCTCCAACAATAAAATCAATTAACCGAATAAAGCGAATAAACGGGAACCTCAACGCATCATACCAATTCGACTCATTCATCGTTGGTCCAAGCAACTCACTCGCACACGCAGCCGCATGGGCAATATGCCAGGGAATCGGAAAAGTATATAACCCCCTCTTTATTTACGGAGGAACCGGTCTCGGAAAAACTCATTTGCTCCACGCAATCGGTAACGAAGTCAAAAAGAAAAAACCCAAAGCAGTCGTCCGATACGTTACAACCGATCGCTTTATGCACGAATTCATAACTTCAATTAGATACGATAAAGTTCACCAGTTTCGAGAGAAATATCAAAAAGCCGACCTACTACTGTTTGATGACATCCAGTTCTTTTCAAATAAAGAACAAACACAAGAAACGTTTTTTCATATCTTTAACACACTTCACCAAAGCCATAAACAAATCGTCCTATCAAGCGACACCTTCCCAAAAGAAATTACAGGACTACAGGGCCGACTAAAATCACGAATGGAGTGGGGCCTCGTCGCCGATATACAGACCCCAGATCTAGAAACAAAAATTGCTATTCTTAAGAAAAAAGCAGAACAACAAAATATAAATCTCAACGACGACGTAGCAAATTTTATCGCATCACGAATCATCTCAAATATTAGGACGCTCGAAGGAGCACTCGTACGCATAGAAGCATTCTCAACCCTGACAAACCAACCAATCACACTAGAACTCGCAAAACAAGTACTGCTACACATGGATACATCAGAAAAGAAAAATGACAGCATCATGCTCGAAAAAGTACTGAAAGCAGTCGCCAAACACTACTCCATATCACTCCATGACCTCCGATCAAAAAAACGACAGAAGTGTATCGCAGGAGCAAGACAAATCGCATTCTACCTCATGAAAAAACACACCATCTCATCTCTCCAAGCAATAGGAAACTACATTGGGGGACGAGACCACTCAACCGTCATTCACGCAATAATGAAAATTGAAGCGAAACTCAAAGAAAATATTCCTCTCAAACAAAAAATTAAAATGATAGAACAAGACGTTATATGACAACGTTATATGACAATGAACAATCTTGGTTGTGTCAACTATTCTGTTTCGCAATCTTTTTTGATAGGGTTAACCAATAAGAACCGTCACCCACCCCCAAAGGAGCCATTTTCATGAAGAAGCTTTTGCTCATAACGCTACTCGTAACAGCCCTTCCAAATTGCTCAAAAAAACAACCCTACTCACTCTTCAAAGAAAGCAAGACACAAACACCAACCAAACAAATAGCGATAGAAACAACAACCGAACAAAATAAAATACCAGAACTCGACTTCGAGGTACAAAATGCAACCGGCAAAACACTTTTCATAGCATGTTTTACCTACATCCAAAAAGAAAAGTTCACCCAATGGAGATGGGATAAATCGCCAGTCTACAAACTCACTCCAAACGCAAGCACATTTATAAACATCGACACCATCCCAGACAATGACTATCGAAGCGACATCTTTGGATATCTCGCCATCTTCGAAAACGAACAAGAAGCAAACGAATCAATATACGAGCTTGTCGACGATAACAAAAAAATTGATCTTGATAGAATAAGCGAACTAACCGGAAAAAAAGTAGTCGTCACCGTAAAAAAATACGGATTCAGACCGGCGCACCTTGACTTTGCAATCGTCTCAAAGGAAAAAAAAAGACTACCTCCTGAACTTGATTTCGCCATAGAAAACCAAACGGGAAAAATGCTTTTTGTCACCGGCTTTATGTACGAAATCAAAGAATCAACCCGATCCGTCTGGAACTACGAAAAAACACCCGTGCTCAAACTGGAACCAGGACAAACCGCAATGATCGATATCGATACCATCGCCAGAAAGCGAGACCGAATCTATATGAGCGGCTTCCTTGGCGTCTTCGAAGAACATGAAGAGAAAGAAGCCAACGAGGCAACCTACGAACTCCTCCCACCAAAAAATAAGCTGTCCCTAGGCCGACTTTCCAGAATCCAAGGACAAAAAGTAATCCTCGAAGTAGAACGATACGGCTCTGTCAGTGATATTAACGAATTCGCAATCAAACCAACCGCAAGCCCACTAGAAAACATAGAGGCCGAAGCACCAACCGGAGTAAACCTGTGATACAAACGTACCATAAAAGCGTTCTAACAAAAGAAGTCGTCAAAGGGCTCGCAATCAAACCAAACGGGCTCTACATCGACGCAACATTCGGCGGCGGAGGACACACAAGCGCAATCCTAGAAGCAGAACCAACCGCAAAAGTAATCGCTCTCGACTGGGACAAAACAGCAATCGAAACAAATGGCCCACCACTTAAAGAAAAGTTTGGAGACAGGCTCACGCTCATCTGGGGAAATTTTGCGCGACTCCACTTCATACTCAAAGAAGAAAAAATCTCAAAAATCGACGGTATCCTCGCAGACTTCGGCACTTCGCAACACCAAATCCACCACAAAGAAGGATTCTCATTTCAAACCGACACCCCACTCGATATGAGAATGGCACCACGCTACCAAAAAACAACCGCCGCACAAATGCTCAACAACTTTGACGAAAAAAAACTCGCTCAAATCTTCTTCGAACTCGGCGAAGAACCAAAAGCACGCGCTATCGCACGAGCAATCGCACTCCAACGAAAACAAGAAAAGTTTAGAACAACCAAACAACTAACCGACCTTATTCAATCAGTAGCACCACGGAAAAAAAACCAAAAAACAAATCCCGCAACAAAAATATTCCAAGCACTGAGAATCTACGTCAACAGCGAACTTGCAAACATTGAAGTGTTCCTAAAAACCGCAATCAAAGCTCTCTCAACAGAAGGTAGAATCGTTTGCATCAGCTTTCACTCGCTCGAAGACCGTATCGTTAAAACAATATACAAAGAACACCCAAACGAACTCGAAATCCTAACGAAAAAACCAACAACCGCAACACCAGAAGAACTCACCGCAAATCCTTCGGCCCGATCAGCAAAGCTGCGAGTTGCATCCAAGAAAAGTCTGCCATGAAAACTGTTGACAAACAAAGAAATGCGCCCTACTATACATCATATTGAGCACCATGGCAGGACAACAGGGTGTTGAAACAAAAAAAGCAGGAGGAGGGGTGTAAAGAAGCCCTAACCTTCTTTGAGTTACCTAAGGAAGCTTCAATGGAAATTACAGAAGTGAAAATATACCCATCGAACGAAGGCAAGCTAAAGGCCTACGCAACGATGGTCTTTGACAACTGCTTTATAATCAGAGACCTAAAAGTTATAAAAAGCGATAAAGGCTACTTTGTATCGATGCCTTCTCGAAGAAAAAAGGACGGCTCTTTTAAAGACATTGTCCATCCTTTAAACTCCGAAACCAGAAAACTAATTGAAGACCGGATCGTCGAAGAATACGTCAAAGTTTCGGGCGAAGAATCCACAGAAAAAACAACCGAAGAATAAGCTCTTGGGGTGTAGCCAAGCGGTAAGGCAGCGGTTTTTGGTACCGCCATACGGAGGTTCGAATCCTCCCACCCCAGCCAAAATCAGGCTAGACACTTGGAAGAAAATTTCTTTAACTCCCAACATACTTATATTCATCCCACGTCGATAATCGGCAACAACGTCACCTTCGGCGAGAACGTTAAAATCGGACCATTCTGCGTCATCGTCGGTAATGTCTTCATCGACTCCAACACACGGCTTCATGGCCACATCTCTATCGGCATGCCCGCGCAAGACATCAATACCAAAAAAGCATTGGGAACCATCGAAATTGGGAAAAACTGCGAAATAAGAGAATTTGTAACCATAAGCTCCCCAAAAATCGAAAATAATAAAACAAAAATTGGCGACAACTGTTATATCATGAATTTTTCCCATATAGCCCATGACGTTACCCTAGAGAATAACGTAACCATAATTAATAACGTCAATCTAGGTGGTCATGTTCATGTTGAACATCACTGCATGCTCATGGCAAATACAGGCGTTCATCAATTTTGCCGAATCGGCGCATACAGCGCTCTCGCACCATACAGCGGCATGAGACAAGACCTTCCACCATTCTGTCTCTTCGATGGCGCACCAGGGCGATTCGCAGGCCTCAATATCATCGGACTCAAACGAGCAAACTGCTCTGCAGCTGACAGAAACTGTATCAAATCAATTACGAAACTTTTTTTCCAAGACAAGCTTCCTTTTGATACAATAAGAGAACACGTTGAAACAGACCAAACGTTACAACAAAGCCCGTACGTCCAACAATTTTTACAGTTCGTGAAAAACAGCGAACGCGGTATTTCACGAAAAACAATTAAAGATACCTAACACGATCAGAAAATTATGGTAAAACTAGGAATCATCGGCCTCGGCCACATGGGAGCATACCATGCATCAGTATGCGCAACGATCCCAACTATCGAACTCGTAGCAATCGCCGACCCTAACGAAAAAAACTGGGCCAAAGTTCGGTCTGGAAAAGTAGAAAAAACAAAGTCTTTTCGCGACTGGATCGACAACGTCGACGGCGTCATTATTGCCGTCCCAACCTCCCTCCACTACGAAGTCGCAAAAACCTGTCTCGAACGAAACAAGCATCTGCTCCTCGAAAAACCTCTCACTAAAAATCTCGATCAAGCAAAAGATCTTTTTGCCATTGCAAGCAGCCGAAACCTAACGCTGCACGCCGGCCACGTAGAACGGTTCAATGGCGCAGTACAGGAGCTAAAAAAACTTATCCATAAACCATATCTAATTGAAAGCCACCGAATCGGACCGTTCGCCGCTCGGGCTGTAAACGAAACAGTCGTCCTCGACCTCATGATTCATGACCTTGATATCATATCCAATCTGGTCAACGCTCCAGTTGCAAAAATCCACGTCATAGAAAACAAAATCAAATCAAACTTGAGCGATATTGCAGCAGTTCAGATTCAATTCGAAAACCAAACGCTCGCAAACATCATCTCAAGCCGAATCTCCCACATAAAGCGAAGAACGATGTGCATCCATCAAGAAGGAGCATTCATCGAACTCAACTTCACCACGCAGGATATTTCTATTCATCGACATACCACTGCCAGCGTCAATATCGGCCACAACCAGATGAAGTACAAGCAGGAGGCAACGGTCGAACAACTGTTTGTTTACAAAGACAATCCACTCAAGCTCGAAATCGAACACTTCGTTCAATCGATAAAAACAGGAAAAAATAGAACCAACGCAACCAAAGATCTTGATGCTCTACGGTTAACGCTCGAGATAGAAAAAGCATTGGGACACACTCATGATAGCAATCATCGCGGGAACTGGAAGCCTGCCAGCACAAGCGTGTAAATCGCTAATCAAACAAAAAAAAGATTTTTTTATTATCTCCCTTTTTCCTCAAGACAATCTGGAAGCATTAAAACAGGTAACCCCACCAACAACCAAAATCATTCAAGAACCGTTCTATAAAGCAAAAGCGATTCTCACCCTACTCAAAAAACAAAAAACAAAGCAGATTTTATTTATCGGAAAAGTCGACAAACAAAATCTGCTTAAAAAATTTAAACTGGACTGGTTCGCCGTCAAAATGCTCGCAACGCTCTCAACAAAAAGCGATATGAGTATCATGAACAAAATTGAAACAATCGCCAAAGACAATGGTTTTGAACTGATTCATCAACATGAAATCCTTGGGGGGCTACTCGTTCAACCAGGCGTTCTAACTGGTGAGCTCACGCCAACCATACAGGAAAACATCTCTATGGGGCTCGCAGTCGCAGAACAGATGTCAACCTGCGACATAGGTCAAACGATCGTTATAAAAGACAAAATGATTCTTGCAGTAGAAGCAATCGAAGGAACGGACGCTTGCATCAAGAGAGGTGTCACTCTAGGGGGAAAAAATATAATTGTCTGTAAAAGCGCAAATATTAATCACAATAATAAATTTGACCTACCCACAATTGGATCAGAAACATTAAAGAATATTACAAAGGGCGAAATTCAGGCGATAGCCTGGAAGTCAGATCAGACATTCATCGCAGATAAAGAAGAATTTATTGCCAAAGCAAAAACGCTAGGAATCACACTCGTTAGCGTTACTCAATAACATGCCCGGCCTTGAGCTTTGTCATCAACCCGCTAGTTCCCCACGAAGCAATTTTTTCACCAATAAAACCGGCCAGCAAGTAGTCTAGCAAAACAAACTGGTCGCCCGTCTCTGCGACCTCCATCGAAGCGCGACGAAAGTCATACGTAGAAACCATCGAGTTTTCGCTGAGAAAGAAAAAGTACAACGGCGCAAGCAAATAGTACGGCGCAACACTTGCAAATTCCCATACCTCATCACTAGCAAACACAGGGTCGATCCAGTCTTTTCTTGCTAAAAATCTCAAAAACGTTCTTGTCTTTTTTGAAATTCTATCGAAAAGCAATGGCCTAACCCAACCAAGAACTTTTCTAATACCAGAGGCAAGAACTGTCTTGCCAACATGATTACACGATTTTTTTACGATAAGCTCTTGCATGCTGGTATCTTCATCAAAATAGTCGTATTTATTAAGAAACCCTGGCTTAAGCTTGTTGCAAGTATGAATAATGGCACCCTTAGCCCCAAGCTCTGTTGCCTTTGAGAGAAGGTTCGGACCGATTATCCCAAGCGTCCGGTCGTGCATACGATCCAAGATACCCAACCCTCTCTCATCAGTCCCGACGTTCAGATTTTTCATTAAGAAATTAGACAGCTTAAAACGAAAAGAAAGACCAATCGACTTTATCGCCTCTTTATACGGGATATAATTAGTAAAGTTTTTTTCTTCGTTTCCCAACCAAACCTTGCCTTGCCAGTACAAATAGGTTGGAAAAACTTTAAACAACGCCATTCTTCTTGCAAATCTAATGAACTTGTTCCGCCACAAAACATCCCGAACACCACCAGGGACCTTTATCTTTTCAAGAAGCGAATCAACCGGCTTTTCGACAAGTGAGTGGTCATACTTCGCATCGAACGCAGGAAAGAAGTCTAGCTCTTGCCCCCGAAACCCGTGCCCCTTAATCTCTATCTGGGTTTTGATTTTTGTTAGTTTCAATAGTTTTTTTCTGGCTTCATCCAACCCTTTACCCTTGTTTTTTGCTGTAGGTTTCAAAAACTCTTTGTGCTCATTTGCAACCATGGAACCAATCGCATCAGCAGCATCGTCCCCCTTCATAAAACTCGCATAGCGACCCCAATTCTCTAACGATCTTTCATCTGGAAAGACACCCTTGAAATAGGCATTGGATAAAGCTTCGCTCAACGGATAACCAACCGACATTGCCCAGTTAAATAACCAAGAGAAAACTCCTGGACTTATCCCTGTATCAATCGCTTTAACAAACATAAACTTTCTATACAAAACATATGCAAGAAGAGAACCGTTTCTCACGTTACCAACAAGTTTTTCAAGCTTACTAAACTGTTCTGAAGTCACGCGCTCAATAAGCTCCTCTGCCTGTTGACGAACATGCGAATCATCAAGCAACGTTACATCTGAAAGCCAAAGTTTAACTAACGCCTTTTCTTTCTCGTCAGAAATCTTTCCATAAATCTCAATCAGGTTACTAACCACCTCCACACGCGCAACGATCTGGCCAGCCTCCTGACAAACCAACGGGTTGTCCAACCTCGGCGTATCGCTAAGCCATACGGAAACTTTCTCCCGCGTCTTCTGATCGGTAATTTTTCCTTGAACCCCCTCCAGCAACTCAACCAGTTTAATTCTATGACAAATCACCCGCACCATCCGCTGCACCGCGACATCATCAAGACAAGATTGGTCGCCAAGCCAAACCTTGACCTGCTCTTTCGTCGCCTTATCCCTAATTTTTGGCGACATACAAAGAAGCGCTTTATACAACTCTACTCGTCTGTAGATCTTCCAAGCCTTCTCATTCACTTCTTGGTTAGACAGAAGACCAGGATCTTCTAAGATTGATTGAATAAACAGCTTGGTCTCTTGATCAGGAGTCTCCTCAAGAGCAGAAAAAAGCGCTTGATACATTGAAATATAAAACATAGGGTCGGCCTTGAAAAGCTGCTCCCATGTGGACTCTTTGTGGTCATGAGCATCACCTGCGTGCAAACAACCATTAAACACAAGCCCTAACGAAAACACCAATAACCAAATATGTTTTTTCATGAAAAGTTTTCTCCTGTGTTGCTAACGCCCCGCCACTCCCGCTCGTCCCGAGTGATTTCCACGAGTCCCCGTTAGGGGCCCCGACTGCTAAACCGGAAAGCATGGCCGAGCCATTCATGGCGAACCCTGCTGCTGCGTGTGGTCGCCTAAATTTGCTCAGTTCTTTTAAATTCTAAATCTCTAAGTAAGAGCAAAAGCCCGTCAATCCAATTACTTCTGTCAGGAAGAAAGTCGTCACCTTCGACTGCCTGAACAACTTGTTCATATTCGTTTTTAAATTTCTCTATCTCTTTATTAAGAACCCCATACTCACCAACAGGCCAATAACGATTAAGAAGACTATAGAGATGATCTTTTAGCATTCCTCCCATTGTATCCCCTTCGTCATGGGATTTATTTGGGTCATTTAAAACCGTATTCTCGATCTTCGAGATACATTCTCGATAACAATTCACAAAGCATTCAGTAACGCCATCTTTTAACCACACTCCAACCCCATCTTGAACATGTCGCTCAACAATTGGCAAAACATTTTGTTCGTACTCTTTATACAAGTTTTTATATTGACCAGAATTATTCTCTCTTTTGAGGCCGTCAAACGCTTCTAGAACAAATGATCTCATATCGTCTCTCGGCTTCCCACACAACCCATAAACCTTATATCCACAGTACGCACCACTGCCAATAAAACCAGCAGCTAAAACATAACCTAATCTTCTATAAAAACGACGTCGGCTACCCAACTCTTCAATATCGTCAAACACAAACGCTTGATATTCTAAAATCTTTTTAGCCTGTTTGAAGCTGTACCACGAACCAAGTGCACAGACAAGCGAGGCTGCACCACTAACGCCAATCTTAATTTGATCAGAGCTCAACTTCGCGTGAACATCGCCAGCGCCAGAAAAGAAAAATATGAACAAAAATAACGATACTGTTTTTTTCATATCAGAACTCCATTAATTCAATGTGTACATGCACAATTAAAACAAGCTAAGCAGGTAAGAAATGTACAAATATTTCGCGAAAAAAACAACCGCCGACACCCTAATAATACAATTTGAAACGTCAGTCAGCAATAGCAACATCAAGGCCCTGCATCTCGATTTTTACCGAATCTTTCCACTCATTCTTGATAACGTGACCAACAACATGAAGCGGCTTGTCACCAACGGTGTTGAAGAATGGAATTAGGTCAGGACGGTTGAAGAAAATAGCCGGCTTAACCACTCCCTCAGAAAAAATTATACATTTGACATGCTTGTCTTTAAGAACAGCCGGCTTGTTGAGCTGGGTAACCTCTTTGAATATAAAGGTTGGCTGAATGTTGCTGTTGCCAAACGGCTCAAGCTGCTCTAGATCGCCAAGGAGATTCTTCGTCATATCGGGAAGCCGACACTCAGCGTCAACCTCAAGCTTTGGCTGTAACTCTTCAGGGGGCAGCTCGGATGCAATCTTTTCTTCAAGCCGCTGTTTTAATTCGACCATATTATCTTTTTTCAAAGTTAAGCCGGCTGCAAACGAGTGGCCACCGAAGCTCAACAGTAAATCTTTGTTCTCTTGAAGCGCAGAGAAGATATCAAACTCTCGAATCGATCGACACGACCCTCGAAGCGTCCCATCTTTTCTCTCGTGAAATAAGAACGCCGGCTTGCCATAGTTGTTCATCAAGCGACCAGCAACCAACCCGATCACACCAGACGGCCAGCGACTACTCGCCGCAATAATAATATTTTCTTGATCAAGATCGATGCCCTTGTTGACAATAACCGACTCAATCTCATCATAAATTCGACGCTCAACTTTTTTGCGTTCGTCATTCATAGTTTTTAAAATTTTTCCAACCCGTGCAACATCGTCAGAGTTCGAGCTGATCAGAAACTTGACCGCCTCTCGAGGGTCGTCAAGCCGCCCTAGGGCGTTAATCTGAGGCGCTATCATAAAGCCAATATCGAGCGACCCCCAACGGCTTTTTGTCAACTTGCTATTCTCAGCCAACACCGACATCGCCAAACTTTTGCACTTATTAACTTGGCAAAGACCATTCCGAACCCAAAAGCGATTCTCCTCCGTCAGCGGAACAACATCGGCAACCGTCCCTAGCATCAAAAGCTCATACGCTTTTTCAGGTAGATCCTGATTCTTCATCTCGTAGATCAAGCTGACAATCTTGAAGATCACCCCAACGCCAGCCAACTTCTTGTATGGATACGAACAGCCGTCTTGATTGGGATCGACAATCGCAATAGCTATAGGTAACTCTTTATGCGGCCGATGATGGTCGGTAATGATGAGATCGATCCCCAACTCGCTTGCCCGCTTGGCCGCCTCGTGCGCCGTAATACCATTGTCGACTGTAACAATAAGCGAGTAACCGTGCTTGGCCGCTTTTTCAACAACAGCGACAGACAAGCCATAACCCTCTTTATATCTGTTGGGGAGATAGTAGTTTATGGACGCCCCTAGGGGCAACAATGCAACCAAAAGAAGAGATGTTGACGTGATACCGTCAACATCATAATCGCCAAAGATCAAGATCTTTTCTTTATCTTTAATAGCTCGCAAAACACGCTCCGCTGCAATCACCCCATCTTTGAGCAAACTCGGATGAGCAACATCTCGCTCTCGCGACATAAAAAGAAAAGAGTCAATCTCATGCTTGGAAATAAATCCTCGAGAATAAAGCGTTTGCGCAATAGGGAGGCTCATGCTATGGCGACTTGCTATCGCCTTGACAACATCCATGTCTGTCTTCTTGAACCGCCAAAGACACTTCCTACCCTGAATACTCGTTTTATCTTGAAGCACATCTTTCACAAAAATCCCCTAAAAACTTACTTAAAGCAGGGCTCACCCGCTTCGTCCCAATCCCGTTCGTCCCGAGTGATTTCCACCAGGAAATCGTATCGAGGGATTCGAGCGGTAGTAACAGGTCGTTAGTAAACGGTCACTCATCAACAGACTTCATGGTGGGGAAAAGAATCACATCTTTTATAGATGTTGTATTGGTCAAAAGCATAACCAACCGATCGATGCCAAGACCAACGCCAACCGTCGGAGGAAGAGCATACTCAAGCGCCCGTACATAATCAGCGTCGTAGTGATGCGCCTCGTCATCGCCAGAATCTTTAATTGCAGCCTGCTGCTTAAAGCGTTCGGCCTGATCAAACGGGTCATTCAACTCAGTAAAGCCGTTCGCTAACTCCATGCCCGCAACAAACAGCTCAAAGCGAGCGGCGATGTCAGGATTATTTGGGTCTCGTTTGGCAAGAGGAGAAACCTCTATCGGGTAACCAATAATAAATGTTGGCTGAACAATCTTGTCTTCGACAAATGTCTCGAAAAGAAAAAAGAGTTTCTCGCCATAGCTAGCGTCAACTCTTATCTCAAGCTTGTGCTCACGAAATAGATCGTCTATCGAATCTTTCCCTAACTTACTTTTATCAAAGCCACCAATCTCAACTAACGACTCTTCAATCGACAATCTCTTAAACGGAGCTTTGAAAGAAATTTCCTTGTCACCAAACGTCACATCGACACCCCCTAGGGCCCCCTGTACCGCATGATTGATCACACCCTCGGTCAAATCGATACCATCTTTGTAATCCCCATGAGCCATATACCATTCGATCATAGTGAACTCAGGGTTATGCTTGGTCGAGACACCCTCGTTGCGAAAGTTTCGGTTGATTTCGAACACGCGCTCAAACCCACCAACAACCAATCGCTTGAGATAAAGCTCCGGTGCTATTCTCAAATAAAGATCGATGTCGTATGCATTGTGATGAGTAATAAACGGTCGAGCGGTCGCGCCACCAGGAATCGGATGCAACATCGGCGTTTCAACCTCCAAAAAATCTTGTTCTAGAAGATAGTTGCGAATCGACTGTACAATTTTTGAACGCTTTTGAAAACGTGCGCGACTTTCAGGATTGCTAATAAGATCGAGATATCGTTGGCGATACCGCTGCTCAATATCAACCAGACCATGAAATTTTTCCGGTAGGGGATGCAGGCACTTGCTTAGTAACGAAATCTCGTTCGCTTTGATGGTGATCTCCCCTAGCCTCGTTTTGAACACAGGCCCATTGATCCAGACAATATCACCAACATCGAAAAATTTCTTAAAGTTCTCAAACGACTCATCACCAATATTATCTTTTTTTATATAGACCTGAATTGACCCGGAACGATCTTGAATATTGCAGAAGATAGTTTTTCCGTGCTCTCGTCGAGAGATCAAGCGCCCTGCAAGCGCAAACTTTTCTTGCTCCTCTTGACCCTCAACAAAACTCTCAACCGCCTGTTGACATGTTGCTGTCACCGGCTTGAATGATGGCCATGGCTTGAGACCGGCGGCCTCCATATCTGAAACCTTTTCAACACGAATCTCATGCTCTTTCGAAACCTGCTCTTTTTCTTCCATCGCCCTCAATCCTCGATTTTAATTAGAAAATTTCGACGCACCCAGTATATCATAGAACAAAACAAGTGCTACCAACACCCAATCCACTCTCTTTCTATCCTCCGTGCCAGGCCACCTTCTAGAAAAAACTTTTTTTAAAAACTCTTGCGCTTTGCATTTTGAAATGAATACCATAGTGATGAAATAGAACGTAGAGAGGGAAACATCGGAGCATCCCCCCCCCAAGTATTTTTCTTAACTAACAGGAGAAAAGATGAACAAAATCTTGAAGGTAGTTGCCTGCATAGCCCTTCTCACAAGCTCTCTCGGAGCTTCCAGCGACACAAAAAAAACAGAGCTTATCTTACGCGACCACCGCTATAGAGCCGCACTATTCAGTACATTCCATAAACTAAAAGCAAAAGATGATTGTCAGTCAAAGTTCCAATTCATGGGATTCTATAACGAAACAACCGACGGCAAAAAACTTGGTGAAGTGTTCGCAGCAAACTGCAAGAACTATGTCACCATAGGAACAGCAGCACAGGCTGCCGCAGGAACCGCTGACGTAGAAAACAATCTCTTACTCCACAAAACAACCACTCCTGCAATCAACACACTCGCAGGAAGAATCTCGTTCGATCCTAAACAAACCACATACGGAACGATCTTTCAGGCATACATCAAATTCGATAATATTCTTAAAGGTCTCTACCTCACAGAAAACCTTGCAATTCTCAAGGTTAAACACAATCTCAACATGAAGATTTGTGACAACGCCACCGGCGCCTATGCAACCGAAGCACACTCGATCGCGGACATCTTGAGCGCAAAAGATCTTTTGCGTGACAACAGCGGTACAACTAATGAAAACGAACAGGAAGCACTCAGGTACGCAAAGATCTGTGGCAGTCACGACCGAACCGGCATCAACAATATGGAATCAATTCTCGGCTGGAACTTTTTGAGAAAAAAATCGTGTAAGGTCGGCGTTCATGTCGCCCTACAAACGCCAACAGGTGACCGACCAACAGGTGAATGGTTATGGGAGCCAAGACTTGGCAACCGGCACTGGGGCCTGGGAGCAGGGCTGAAAGCAAAGTGCAAGCTCTGGAAGAGTGGCGACTCAAGCCTCAAATTCTTCTGGGTATTTGATTATCGATATCAATTTGAAGAAACTGAAAAACGAACCCTTGGTATCAAAAACGTACTTACTGCAGAAAATTATACTAATCATATCTTGAGTCACTACTATCTTTTAGGCAAAGTCGGCAAGTTTGGTCTCACCCATGCAGCAAACGTGTTAACCATGAACGTCGATGTTGAGCCAGGTAGTAACATCGATACGTTCGCTGGTCTTAACTTCAACTGGGGCAAGTTTATACTCGATCTTGGATACAATTTCTTCTGGAAAGAAGAAGAGAAAGTTAGCATGGGGTCTAGCTGCAGCTGGACAGACGGAGTCTATGCAATTGGAAGAGATATTTTTGCAACATGCGACGGAGCATTTGAACTTGCGACCGATTCTCGACCATTAAATACAGCAATTAATACATGCAACATTGACACCTGTGTCGCACAAACACCTTCGATTCTCTCACATACAGTCTTTGGAGGAGTTGGCTACGTCTTCGAAGATTGGGAACGTCCATTGATGTTGGGCTTTGGTGGTTCGTATGAGTTTGGTGATGATCGTGCAGCAGCGGATAGCTTCACGATTTGGGCTAAAGCAGGATTCGCGTTTTAAGGAGGAACGCAGGAAAAACAAAAGGGGTCGCGATCGCGACCCCTTTTATAATTTTAGGACTAGTTTTTCGTTGAAATCTTCGCGTTAGGGCTCATCGCCGTTGGCTCTTCGGCCACGCTTTCCATTTGGCTGTCGGCCCGTTCCGGTGTTCCGGTCTTGCCATCGAACAATCAACCAGACAACATTGTTTGTCCCGACCGCCCCGAGTGCTTCACGTAGTGAAGTGTATCGAGGGGTCAAATGATTTGTTCTCCGCAGCAAACGTACCTACCCGCTAAAGAAGAGCCAGACTTCCTACAAAACCTAGTTGTTTTGTTAAAACAAGTTAAGCCCCTCCTTGTAGCTACCACTATATTCATCAAAGTTGTCTTTTCCATTATCTTCGAACCCATTGCCACCTAGAAATCTCGAGGCTTTTTCATTTTTTTTCTCAGAACGTTTTTTCTCTTTCTCCAACTGTTTTCTCAGGGTTTCTAGCTGGCTCTTCAGAGAACTTACTTCTTCATTCTTTTTCTTTGCAAACCTGTGGTGATTCTTCTGCCAAAGCTCATTTGCTCTAGCCAGATCATCAATCTCTTGCTGGAGATCTTGCTGTCGCTTCTTATTCTCAACATTCTTAAAAACCCCATCTACAAAACCAGACACCTGCTGCCTATCTTGATTCTTTTGCATAACATTATCAAGCCATCCAGCTGTGGCATTATGGATCTCTGTGTTATTAAGCTTATCCTGTAGTTGCTCGTTCTCTTGCCGCAGGCGGTTTCTTTCCTGACCTATCTCATAACCCCAATTCCAACCCTCTTCACGATTACACCTAAGCTCGTCTATCTCTCTCGTCAGGTTTGTAACCTCTGCTTTTAGATTTTCAACTTCTTCTTTTTTTCTCTCAAGTTCGCCCGTCAGCTTGTCTTTGGTTTCACAACTCCCCTTAGAAAGGCCTCGTTTATCTCTTTCCAGCTGTCTAACTTTATCTCCATGGTCTAGTTGTTTATTACGAAATTTCCGGTTCAGTTCTTCAACCTGTTTCCTCAATTCATTCACTTCTTTCTCGAGACCAATCTTACCATGCTCAAGACAACTGTTCTTTTTGATAATCTCTCCATTTCGATTCTTAAGTTCTTCTAGCTGCTTCAACGACTCTTGCATCTTACTAAGTCGCTTGATCTCTGCCTGAAGTCTTTTCACAAGTTGTGAGTCTCGACCATGTTTGTCGATAGCAGCAGAGAGCCTATTTTTCAGATCTCGCTGCTCGTCCACGACATTCTGAGAAGTCAAACCATCTGACTTGGCAAGATCGCCCAATTTTTTTGACACCCCAAAGAACCATTCATTCTCTTCTTTGAGTCGGTTATTTTCACCAAGAAGGTTGTTGTACTTAGTAGTTGCCATCTTAGAAGCTGCATCAGAACTCTGCTTGCTAGACATCAAATTACCCATCTCTTCTTTCTGTTTAGCTACCACTCCTTGTAATTCATCTATTCGTTTTTGGAGAGAGCCTGCTTGCTCACTCCTTCTATTCGTTTGTTCTTTTTTTAGGTTCTCAATTTCGAGCTCTTTGTTCTGAAGTGATTCGTTATACTTATTGTCACTAGAATTACACTTCTTAATAAAATCGCTCTCTTGCGTCTTCAAACGCTCATTCAGTTGACCAACCAGACACTCAAGCTCTTTCTTTTCTTTCTCGACAACTTCTAATTCTGATCTAAGCTGCGTTTGCTTTTTTTCACCATTAGATTCAGAATCAACATTCTTGTGCTTAGCCTCTTCAAGTGCACGATTCAATCGACCGATTTCTCCGCGCATTCTCTTGATAGTGTCGTCATCTCGCTTAACATTAATCTTTTTTGTATCAGATTGCTTTTTCAACGCTTCGATCTCTCGACACTGATTTTTTATTTCATTCTCGAAATCAGCATTCTTCTTCTTAAGCTCATCGTTCTCTTCCATAGCCTTGCTCAACAGATTCACTTTCCCACTAGCTATTTTCTTGATCAACTCAGAACTTTTCCTGTTGAACTCTTGTTCATCGACGTTTTTTAATTCTTTAAACTCTTCATCAGAAATCAATCCAGAAACATCTAGGGTTTTCATAAGATCGATTATTTGCTTCTTAGAAGCCTCCATCCATTCATGAAAATCTATAGAAACTCCTGCATGCTGACCAATCAGGTTGTTATGTTTTTTTTCCGTGCTAACAAGTTTTTTCTTTTCATCTTCTAATTCTCTTCTTAGTTTCGTAATTTCGAGGTCTCTGTTCGGAAGCAATTCGTTATACTTATTGTCACTAGATTTACACTTCTTAATAAAATTGCTCTCTTGCATCTTCAAACGCTCTTTCAGTTGACCAACCAGACACTCAAACTCTTGCTCTTCTTTCTCGGCAACTTCTAATTCTGATCTAAGCTGCTTTTGCTTTTTTTCACCAATAGATTCAGAATCAACATTCTTGCGCTTAGCGTCTTCAATTGCACAATTCAATCGATCGATTTCTCCGCGCAATTTCCTTATACCACCATCTTTTGCCTGAATCGCTAGTCTATGCTGCTGATCATTTGTCTGAAGTTGACGCCCAAGTACGTCTCTTTCGTTCTGAAATCCATCTCTCTCTCCAGTCAATGCCTGAATCCGGGCTCTAAGCTGTTGCAACTGCTGTCGTCTAGCACGCGCTCCGTTAACATGTTCTTTTCTAAACCCAGTACTTCTATCATTATTCTCTTGAAGCTGTCTTCGAAGATCCTCAATGGTTCTGCGCAGCATCTCTTCAGTCTTTTTATTACTGTTATTTTTTAATTCATTCGTAGCAAAAGCTCCTCCTGCAACACCAGCAAACAGACCTGTAAGTCCTGATCGCCACGAAGATCCACCACCAGAACCGCCCCGATTCTCTACAGGCACCCGCTGTAATTGTTGTTGCACCATTTGAATCTCTCGCTTAAGCTTCTGATTTTCTTCGGTAAGTTTTTGGTTTCCATTCACATTCACATCTCTTTGGCGTAAGCCATTACTTTTAGAAAAATTTTGGCCGCCAGAGTTCTTATTCAGTGTTCCAAGAACCTCCATAATAGTAGTTCTGGAACTCTTCCCGTTAAGTTTTTTGCTAAATAAATTTGGATCTTGTTCAAGTAGAGAATTAAGCAAAGTAATCGAATCTAGAACATTATTTCGATCATCTTCGCTTCCAGAAGTTTTGAAGGCAACAACATTGTTTCCAAGGGCTCTGAGAGCATCAATAAACAAAAGCTCAGCTTCGCTACCCGTCCAGTCGTTTAGCAAGTTAAAGTTAACCTGCCCACCATCAACCAGACTAGCGCTTAGGCTCTCGATAAAACGCCTGGCATACGAACTGTTGCCAGCAGACAAACCAACAGGCATCGCACTAAGCAACACAAATGAAAATAGAATAGACTTACGGAAAAAATTCATGATAACCTCGCATTTTTTCTAAAAAATTAACCCCGGCCCATTCAGCTAGGTGTCCATATATGATATAGAAAACCAGACAGATTGTCAAACTGAAAACTTTGGCAGGCTTTGCGAGATAAAAAATTCACTTTTTGTGATAAAAACAGACTTTTTCGTTCGGATACCCCATGCCCAACTCTTCTCTTGCCATTTTCTCAAGAAAAAAGGGGTTTTTCTTCCATCGATCGACCGCCCCCTCGATGGCCCATATCTCACGCCTAAGCGTTAATAAATCTCGTTTTCTGGTCTCTATCTGACTTTTAAGCGAATAATAGCGAACAAGCCCAATATCACTCCAAATCAAAAAATAAACGCAAAAAACGATAAATCCTGAGAATAATGACTTATATAGTAAATTATATAGCTCGATACGATTCATCAAAAACCTACTCTTTATCAACATCCCGGTGATGTGCCAAAAACTTAATGTTCCTCCACTGCTGCTTACACAGCTTTTCAACAAAGGTCACCGAGCGGTGCTTACCACCCGTGCAACCAATTGAAACGTTAGCAAAAAAGCGCCCCTCTTCGTAATAACTTTGTAATAAATAGTGCAAAAAGTCCTCGAGCTTGTGCCAGTAGCGCCGCACCTCATCCCTGCCAAAAAGATAATCCTGAACTAATCGATTACGACCATCCAACCTCTTTAGCTCAGGAACAAAGAACGGGTTAGGTAAAAACCGAAGGTCATACACCAGATTGCTCTCCGCTGGAACCCCATACTTGAACCCAAACGAAATAACATTAACGACCACCTCTTGAACAAAGCCGCCCGCACAGGTCTCACTAACCCAACGCCTCAACTCGTGAATGTTTGACTGGTCGGTATAGTGAATTTGATCGGCCATCTTTTTAATCGGATTAAGCATCTTCCGCTCTTTTTCTATCGCTTTTGTCAAAGATATGCCTTGTGCCAACGGATGCGTTCGTCGAGTCTCTTGAAATCGCTTAACGATCGTAATGTCCTGAGCGTTAAGAAAAATAATTTTGACGTGTTTTTTTAGTTTTTTTATCTCAACCATAAAGTCATCGAGAAACGCTCCACCACGAACATCGATCCCGAGAGCGACCTTTAATAGATTAGTATGAGCTTGAAAAACAAAATCTAAAAATGTTGATAAAAGAGGGACTGGGAGATTGTCGACACAGTAAAAACCAATGTCCTCTAGCGAACGCATAACACTACTTTTTCCCGCACCTGACAAGCCAGTAACGACAAGAATCTGACGCTCTTGCTTACTTTCAAACTGCTGTAATTTCGCTGAAAAATTAGAACTTTTTTGTTTCAAGGCGAACACCTTTCAATTGAGTTGTTTTTCTCCCAACAGGGTAGACAGGTTCTGCTGATATTTCAACTACCGCAGGCTTATCGCCGGAGCCTCACCAAGCCTATGGCGCCACATCGGTAGCTACACAATTCAACAAGAATGTTCCAGAAAACAAACCCTTTTTGTTATGGTTGGGCAGATAAACCCAAAAAATCTGGAGAGCATATGAAGCACGTAAAACTTTCGATACTCGTGTGTGTCATGACAATCACAATAACCGTACACCCAACGACCACAACCGCCCAAGCCGGCAACCAACGCAAGCCGTTTCTTGTTTCAGCCGCAACACAATACCCATTTTTCAATGCAAACCATAAAGAAAAGCCTAAGCAAGAACGCGAGAAAGATATCTTTCAATGGTTTCGTACCATCTCTGAAGTGGTACACCTAATCTCAGAAAAACATTATCGCCACGTCGACTTTCCAGACTTCATCCAAAACGCACTCAAATCGGCCGTACCTAACACCGATCCCCATTCATCGTTCTTCTCAAAAAAAAGCTATCTGGACGCCATGGAATCAACCTCAGGGAAATTTTCCGGCATCGGCGTCAGTATCATGAGTAAAACACCAGAAGACAACTTTTTAATAATCATCGACGTCATACAAGGAGGACCGTCGGACCAAGCGGGACTTAAAGGCGGTGATAAAATCGTAGAGGTTAATAACGAATCACTTAAGGGCCTATCATCAGACGAAGTGATTAATAAACTTCGAGGAAAAACAGGAACAACGGTGAAGCTAAAAGTTATACGGGCAAAGAAGCCACTTGAGTTTGTAATCAAGCGACAGGTTGTCAAAGACCAAAGCCTTCTGTGTTATAATTTTACCAACCAGGGAATTTATTATCTTTCCCTGAAAATTTTCGCCGAAAACAGTACACAACAAACAGCAAAAATATTAAGCAAGGCAAACGGCTCCTGTAACGGCATGATTATTGATCTACGACGCAATCCTGGAGGCATCCTCGAAGCGGCCGTCGATATGGCAGGACTTTTTATAGAGAAAAACTCTCTTGTCGTCTCAACAAAAGACAAAAATCAGAAAGTAATTTCATCGTACTTTACCCAGAAAAACCCCGTTCTTAATAAGAATATTCCCATATTTATATTAATAGACAACTTTACCGCTTCAGCATCAGAGATTTTAGCAGGCTGCCTACGATACTACTCAGAAAAAAATCAAAACAACTTGTCGGTCTTTCTCGTCGGCACCAAAACGTTTGGCAAGGGATCGGTCCAAGAAGTAGTACCAATCAGTAACGGATGCGCCCTAAAAATAACAACCATGCTGTACTATCTTCCAGATGGCAACTCCATCCAGGCAAAAGGAATCGAGCCAGACTTTGTTGTAAAACCAAAAACAATCCCGGAAAAAGAAATCCAGTGGGTCAAAGAACTTTATGGAGAAGAAACCGCTCTAAAAAATCATATTACAGCTGAAGAGGCGGCTGGCAAGCCGGCAATAACAAAAAATAAAATAGTTCCACCTCATCCTGACGAGAAAGAAGAAAGCAAAGAAGAGATGGCAAAGAACTGGGAAGAAAGACATAGGAAGGCAATTAGTCAAGACGTTCAAGTACAAGCATGTGCCAACATGATAAATCTACTTAACATTGCAAAAAAAAGCACCCCGACACTTGTGGACACCCGACAGAAAACACTCGACTTTCTCAAACAAAATTATCTAACAGACAAAGAGGTTGAACTCGCACAGGTAAGGGGTTAAAAAACTTTGATTTTTGCACCTGATCCCGTATACTATATTTTTGTTTGAAATAGACTCAGAATCATGGTGGATGTAGCTCAGTTGGTAGAGCACCAGATTGTGGTTCTGGTGGTCGCGGGTTCGAGACCCGTCATCCACCCCAAGAGAAACCGTCGGGGCGTGGCGCAATTGGTAGCGCACTCGCTTTGGGAGCGAGGGGTTGCCAGTTCGAGTCTGGCCGCCCCGACCATTTTTGATTTTTCCCTCTCTCCGCCCAACTCTGTGCCCGTAGCTCAGTTGGATAGAGCAACGGATTTCTAATCCGTAGGCCGCAGGTTCGAGTCCTGCCGGGCACACCATTCATTAAACATTACACATGTGTACAACACATTTGCTTTATATGCCCTATAAATCGAACAATGCAAAATATCTGTAAAAAAACTACTCAAAAAAATTCACTCATCTCCCAAATAGGCATGAACCCACTCAATATTTTCATTAAGAAATACTCCACCATGAGTTTTCTTGTCCCAAATTACAACATTATTCTCTCCAAGCAAAGAAAACTTTTTCACCCCTAAAAAACATGGTAGCTCTTCGATTAAACTCTCATCATCACTTTCAAAAACTAATTTAAAAACACATCTCGTATGTTCCGGAATCTTCCAGTATTGCTCTGCATGTACAAAAAAAACACTTACCCTTTTTCTACAACTTAGCTTTTCTTGCAAGGCAGTAAGCATTTTTTCTTTTGTCGAATCAACATAATTTATAACGTGCAATATTAGAACAGCTTCTATCTGTTTTTTCATTAATGTGTGATCCTTCCTTTAAGACTTACGTTTACATGTTTACCACTTTTAGATGCCCATCCAAGTTGTGCTTTGCCTTGGGAAGATAATTGAACATCCCACTCAAAATCCTCGCCTATAGTCCTCGATGGCCCTCTAAACCATTCATTACCAAATCTGTCTTTAAAGCCGTCATTAGCCTTTACTGACGGCAAACCATTCGTAGTATGCAATTTTTTAGGGGGAACATACCTTATTTTTCCTTTTACCGGTAATTGATGTTTCTTTATTAGACTTTTAATTGAAGGTTTTGTCCCTACACCACCACCAGAAACCTTTCCTTTATAAAAATTCGCAGAACTACTCAAAAATTCTTTTAAATCCTTATAACTTCCATACCCCTTTTCCAAGGTGCTGCCTACTGAACCATGTACAGCAACGACAGCAGGCTGACCATTAACAAAATTAAGAAAATCAGCAATAACTTCTCTTCCCCCTGACACAGCAACACCAACAGCACTCTTCGCCTCAAGATAAGCGTGAGAAACTGGCATAGCTAACTTTTGAACAAGCTCCCTACTCGGTATAAACTTTTTTGCTCCTACTTCTATTTTCTTAAACAGCTGAATCTCTTTCTCAACAATAGAAGCCGATTGTGCTAAAACACCGGCATACTGCCCTGCCATAAGAGATGCTTGATTCCCCACCAAACCAAACAAAACAAATTTCGTAACACATTTAGATGCCTCAGAAATCTTTTCTTCAAATGGTAATTGATCAAATTCATTTTTCATCGAAGAAATAATTTGAGATGCTGAATTAATAAACTTTTGTGGATCCTTTACTGCAGATATTGCCGCTTGCCCCAACGATACACCCACATCATATAAGCTATCCACGGTTGCTTTAACAAAACCAAACGGATCCGTTATTAGCCTATCTGCTGCGATCCCTAGCGATTCTGAAAGCTCCTTAACTCCATCAAGAGAACCTTTTCCAATCCAGCTAAAAATACATGCCGTCTTTTTTCCGACATCAATCATCTTTGAAATAAATTCAGTCAATGAACAGGCAACATTAAATCGTTTCTGATTATTAAAACTTGATGCCATAGCCAAATGATCTGTAACTGCCGTATGTATACTTTCTGCATATTCCTTAGCATCATCGGCTAATGATCCAAAACAATGCGGCCTACTTGAGACTACATCTAAAAAGTCTCTTGATCGCAGTAATGTTTCATCTATGGAAAGCTGAACTGCTTCTTGATATTCTCTGCATCGATTCTCCTCTGCAACTTTAATCTTGTTATCGACTAGCGCTCGAACCAAATTTTCTTCATTGTTCTTTTCAGATAAAACAAGGGTCGTTTTTTCGATAACATGCTTTGCAAGATTTTCTATCGCATAATCATACCTATCCCACGACCAAGGCTTATACCATCTATTCGGCTTTCGTTTAATATTTTCAAAATAACCAATTTTAGAAAACCACTTTGCAGATTGACGAAAATTACCATCTGAAGAAAATCTTTTTTTTAATTGTTCCATTGCAAGATTAACCTGAACCAATTTGTCTTTTGATAAGGCCGCCAATGTTTCTTCCGTTTTATCTTTTGGAATACCTGCCAAACCAATATAACTTGCAGCCTGCAAACTGTGATTCTGCAACAGTGTTGGGAGGGGTACCCTTGGAGGCTCTGGATATCTTATCCAACTCGTGTCACCTAACGTTGCATGAGCACCATCCATAAAAGCTCTTCGCAGACGAACGGATTCTTCAAAGCTCATTTTTTCTCTGAGGAATATTAGCAACATAATTATGCAGGGAAGCCCCAGGTGAATCTGTGTTTTGCTTGGGTTCGTCTTTGGGTAAATCTATATCAAGTGGAACATATCCAAGTTTGGCATACGTCGAATAAATTATATCAGCATACACACTTGCAAGCTCTTCAGGAGTTAAAGCCTTTGGCTCATAAGCAACCATAGTTGAATCAATAATATCGTCGGCTTCTTCTGGCGTCAGAATGCTCGAATCACTATTTTTATTTGCGTAGGTATAGTTTGTATCGAGAGAACCGTCACCCAAAAGATTAATCGAGAAAATTGCAAAAAAAGAACATGCCAAGACAGTGAAACAGAATATTCGCCAAAAATATGACATTCGCATTAAAAACTCCTTACTTTGACAATATAAACCAGTTTAAAACACGCTTCTACTAACGTCAAAAACTTCCTATCTGTAACCAGGGCTTGCATAAACATAACCAATATGATATAATATATCATGAAATGCATAATTTAATTGTATTAGGATATCTATTATGCCTTGGAGAATAGTATTTTACGACGAAAAAGTTGAAGCCGAAATCAAAAAGTGGCCTGGAGGAATGCTAGCAAAGTTCATTTGGGTGTCAGAGGTTATAGAAGCGGTTGGCCCCAAAGAGCTGGGAATGCCCCACGTTAAGACTCTTGGCAAGGGACTACTTGAAATAAGAATTAAAGCAAAGGACGGAACTGGGCGAGCCCTGTTCTGTATGGTCAGGGGGAAAGTTATCATTATACTAAATGGCTTTATTAAGAAAACGCAAAAGACGCCATCTCGCGAATTGGTTCTAGCCAAAAAGCGCATGGCAGAGGTGAAGAAAAATGGCTAAAAGACCAGATTTTAAAAGTTTCAAGGAAGAAGCTTTAAAAAATGCAAAAGTCCGAAAAGAATATGAGGCGCTACGTTCCGAATTTGAGCTTATTATCGAGTTTATCAAGGCACGAAAATTGGCAAAACTATCACAAGCAGCCCTAGCAAAAAAACTCAAAGTTACACAGCCATCCATCGCTCGACTGGAGGGTGGTGGATATGCAACAACTTCAATTTCTAAGCTCTCCAAGGTTGCTAATGCACTAGGGTGCTCCCTACAAGTTTCGCTTCAAGCAAAAAAGCGCAATTAAGTCAGAAATCTACAAAATATTATGCGCAACAAAGCACAGCTCGGATGTCGCCCACCTTAACACCACCACCCAAAAAAGTTCGAAAATCGTCCAAATGGGCACACCATTTAATTTTTAAAAACTTCATAATTTCT
Organism: Candidatus Babelota bacterium; assembly: GCA_018817025.1. Taxonomy (GTDB): domain Bacteria; phylum Babelota; class Babeliae; order Babelales; family JAHIUU01; genus JAHIUU01. The sequence continues at coordinate 29,080 of JAHIUU010000008.1, forward strand.
TATTTTTTAAAAATGATCCGAATTGTTGAAAGCAGGTTTGAAATAGATTTTGCCTGCCCACGCCTGCATCCATCAAAATCAATCCTGCCGAGCGCGCCACTGTAAGTCATCTCTTCTTTTATACTCTATTTTTCTACAAGCTTGGTAACGGTTGAGCAGGCAAGCTGCTCTCTGCTTTGTGGGAAGGTAGCTGGGGTTGGACGCGGTCGAGTCCTGCCGGTCACGCCCCCCTAGACCAAGGCTACGGGTGACACAGCCACTTTTTCTCTGGAATCAAAAAGCTTTTTCGTATACTTCAAGGGTCACAACCTGGGTAATAGAAACCTAATCACCCCCCCCTATGCACCAAAATCCTTACAAATCGAATTTCACACAGAGAACTTGACCCTCTCTTGGTGAAGCGTTTGTTTCACCCCAGATAACTTGTTATCATAGGAAAATAATAAAAATTGAGGTGTCTAGATTTATTGGGTTTTAAGGGGACGTATCGTGTATCACAAAAAACTACTTTCTTTTCTTCTATTGCTTTGCGTGGCCACCCCATTGCATCCCATGGAAAACGTCAATGATATCCTAAAGAGTGTGTTCGGTGAGACGGATACAGAAGAAACAGAGGAGCCAGGATCCAATCCCAATAAAGAAAACGATTCTCCTGATCCTAATCCACTTGAAGATCCTGTGTTGCAAGATCTTGAAGACGCTCCTGACAAAGAACGCCCTTCTGAACCGGCTCCGAATTCACACCCCCCTACAGAGACAGAAGAAGAAACCAACGAACTTCTTAAAGATTTTAACATGTCTGACTGGGAGCCTGAAAACAATAACAATGGTCCTAGTGTTTCGGATTTCCTAGAAGAGTACATGCAAGAAGAACGCGCGAAAATTCAAAAAGAAAACTCTTTTCTTTGGCGGTGGCCCGTGCCTGTTGAGAGGCTTGGCGCTAAGATTAAAGAAACTAACGAAAAAACATATATGGTCTACGCGGGTAATACAGCTAATGGTATCTGGCCTACAGACGAAGAATATAAAGAATACAAAGAAAAACAAAATCCTCCGAAAACAGACGCCGAACTCCAGCAGGCCATCGATAGCTCGCTAGAGGAGGCTGAAAACAGAAACCAGATGTCTCAGGAAAAAAAAGACTTTGAAAACAAAGCTAATGAAAAATTGGAGCAAATCAAAGCGCGATTAGAACCGTATAAAAACTTTTCTATCGGTTTTTATAGAGGAGATTTCTCTCGTCTTGGCTTTTTGATTGGAACACAGGCGATGGATTACTGGTTCTACAAAACCATCAAAACAAACCGCCTCGAATACGTATTTGAAAAAATTGAAAGCAACCCGAACGGCATACTGACTCTCTTGAACGATATTGAAAACGACCCAGATGCTCAAGATCTCATAAATAGAAAGCAACTCGGGTTTTGGAAGCGTTTAAAAATGTTCTTTCGACGAAGTAATCCCACGATAAAAGCATTAAAAAATTATATTAAAAAAAATCATAGCTTTGTTGGCCTTAACCCCCTACAAAAAGAAACTCTTCTGCCAAACATTGCAATGTTATTGGGCCAGGAGGTAGCGACAAAGATGCAAAACGCGAAGCGCGATCGCTTCTACATGAGCCCTAATGCAAAAAACGACAGCTTCACATCATTTGAAAAAAATGAAGACGGAACCTACCAATCCGTCGGCCTTGGAGTTTCGGTAGTAACGCTAATGGAATTCTTTCTTCTCCATCCAGGATCGACTGCGGTTGTGGCCATGACCGGAGGCGAAGAGCGTAAGATCGCCAATCTAAAGCATATTGAATTTTTCGGGAGGCTTATTGGTTATGAACAATCAACGATTGTAAAGAAGGTGTTACGCAATCCATGGACGCCATTCGCCATGCGATTATTGGTTCACTTTTGTGCAGTAAGAGTTTTTGACGGGGTATGCCAGGACATGTGGACAGAGCATCTCTTGAAGCATAGAGATGATCTAAAAGAACTTCTTAATGACTATATCAAAGCTAAGAAGAAAAAAGACATCAAACAAATTAAGGCCCTAAGGGGCTCGCTTAAAGCGTTTATAAAACAGGGCCACACCGAAACCTCTTGGTTTAAGTTAAAAAACTTTTATAGGTGGTTTAACTCAAAACTAATTGCAGGAAGTTATAAAGACCGAATTTTGCTATCGGTAGTTGGGATTCCTGTTTTGTATAAAATTGTTTGTTTTTATGCAAAGGCAATTAATTTCGCGCTTAAGAGAATATAAAAAGTAAGGAAAAGAACTATGAGAAAAATAATAATTTTGCTTCTTTGTTTGTCGTCGCTAAGTTTTAGCAATGTTTTTTCAGCTCAAAAAGATAATGACACCTGGACCACGTACCTTTTAAAAAATGGGGCCAAACTTGCTGGCGAAGTGTTAGAGCAAACAGCTAAAGCAGCACAGAGTATTGCTGCTGAAAGAAAAAGGGAAGCAGAGCGGAATCAAAAGAAAGAGCTCGAACTGATTAAGGCCGTTCGCCTGGCGCAAGAGGCTGTCAAACAGTTAGAAAAGAATCCGGAGGCTCGTGCAGAAATCCCCAATCCAAAAAATGATCAGTGGAATTGGTATGGAAAGAAATACGCAAACAATATTAATCAGGCAAAAGACAACCTCCACAGGTGCAAGTTCGAGCTCGAAAAATTCAAAAAAAACACCCTGGAAGAGAAGGAATTTTCCGAGAAAATGATGAATGGAGCAATTAAATTTACAAATATCGCAGCCGAGGAATTACAGGCAGAGCTTGGGGCAAAGCGAAAATTAGACCAAATCAAAACGAAGACAGCTATTGAACAACAGGGAAGGGTCAAGGCCGCCACCGCAAAAGTAGAAGCCTGGATTAATTTCATTAGAGAGAATCCATGGCTAATTGTTGGCTCTGGCGTTGCCGCCTTTACATTAGGGTATTCTGCCTACAAATCGATTGGTATCGCCTCAAATCAACTTGAAAAGTGGTTGGGAACACCTGAACTTGTGCAGGAAACATCTTACCGATCTATTATAGATAAGATAAAGGGCTCTCAAAAAAAAGATCCTATCGAACTAGACGACGTTATTTTGGAACCACCACTAAAAAAGAAACTTAATAATTTTGCACAAGACATCAAGGAAGCACACTTGTTTGGAAGAAGCCTATCGAACATCTTGTTTTACGGCCCCCCTGGAACCGGTAAGACCTTGTTCTCAAAAGCGCTCGCCTACTCTTCCGGACTAGACTATGCACTTATTTCCGGCTCATCATTTTTCCAATATTCTCCAGGAGAAGCAATCATACAAATGAGAAAAGTTTTTTCATGGGCAAGAACAAGAAAAAAAGGGTGTGTTGTTATCTTTGATGAACCTGAAGTTGTCCTATGTGACCGTAGCAAGGCTACCGTAGAGCAAAAGAAAATTGTAAACGAGTTTCTCGCCGCCATACCAAAAACCATAGACGAAAAAATGATGGTTGTTTTGATAACAAACGACCCGGGGAGTTTGGATCCTGCCGTCTTGAGTCGAATGGGACTATCTATTCGTGTTCCGAAGCCAAAAAAACAAGAACTCGTTAAACTTATGGGGTCATACGAGAACAAAGCAAGAGCACTTGGCGTTGCCTTTGAAGAAGGCATCGAGAGGTCTTATCTCGAAACCGCCCGATTGGCTGAAGAAGCCGGGTTAGTAGGTAGATCGATAGAAAATATTTTCTTATTTAGACTGCCTAACGAAGTTAGTAGAACAGATGATTTACTAGCTACAGGCACAATAATAAGAGAAATCATACAAGACTACATAGAAGAAGAAAAGCAAGCGGACGAACACGTATTTGGTCAGGGGTAGAAACCCCTCCCCTTTTCTACCTTATCTTGCGAACTGCTCTTGCAACACATGAACGGGAAGCCGTTCGCGAGGACGATCGCTGACGAAGGGCTGAAGGTCGAGAACAAGTGGGGGCTGCTTTTGGTGGACCTGAAAAACTACTTGGGTAACTATTATACATATTTTTTTGAATGTTATTTTGAATATTATTTTGAGTTTTGTTTACAAACGACATCGACTTAAAACTAACTCCTGAAGATTTTTGCTTAGAATCATTATAAGCCCTCAATATTTCAGGCGCAGCGTGCATAGCACTTTCCACCCCAACCTTACTAACACCAAAAAGCCAATCCCACCAACTCTCTTTAGGGGTCTCATAAGCTGATTGCTCCTTACTTCCTGCTGGCTTCTTTACCGCTGGTGCAGGAGTGCTCTGAGGAACGGGCGAGATTATTGAGGCAGCAAACTCCTGGCCCATCGACAGACTCAATTTAGCAAGATCAGCCATCTTATTAAAACCTTCTCTTTGATCTTTAATTTCACAATCCAGCTTAAGCATCAACCTCGACATCTCAATAAACAGATCTTTCTGTTTCGTAACAATCTCGTCGAGCATATATACCAGCGCCGCCTTGCCCTTAACAACTCCCCTAAGAACCGCTGCCGCACGACTCGCCTTTTTTTCTTTTCTTGCAACCTGAGATAGCTCGTTTCTCAGCTGCTCGATCGCACAATCTTTTGACTCACAAGCAGACTCAAGATCACTCGCTCGAGCCAGCGCTTGATTATGGGCCTTGTATGCGCAATGGCCCAAATAAGCCGTCACGCTAACCCCTAGGCCGAAAAACAAGCACAATAAAAGTCGCTTTTGAAGCCATCGTTTTTTTTGCTTACTTTTTCGTAACAGTTGGACATCAGGACTATTAAGAAACTTCTCGAGTGATTCGTTTACTGCTAAAGCACACTTTTTTGGTTTAGACATAGGATACTTTTTTATCGTATCGTCTATAACTGCCCTAAAAACAGCCCTGTTGTCCTCACACCGCTCTAACCCATAGCGATCCAAAAATGGGTCTGGGTCTATCGAGGCTGAACTCGGAACAGAGCAAAAACAAACATGTGATAAGAAAGAGAAAAAAAAAATAACAAGCGCCCCAACCCCCACCGATCGTGATACACACATAAAAACCTCCCTCGCAAAAACGTGAGAATATGTATGAAACAGCTTGCTTCACACCGCTCACGCTTTTTTACTCATAAACCTCCTTTCGTGCATAGCCTTAACAATCTCGTGAAACCAAAACGCATAATTTTCAGGTGTTTTTTCCATCTCGTTAGCCAACTGTTCCCATGAAACCCATCTGTAGTCATCGACCTCTTCTGGGTTTGGCGCTACAGGACCATCGTATGTCCCGATAAAAACATGGTCCAATTCATGTTCGAACAGATCGTTTGCAAGTTTTGTTTTGTAAAGAAAAGTGAAAACAGGCTTGAGCGAACAATCAAAACCCATCTCTTCTATTAGTCGACGGTGAATCGCGTCGTCAAGAAATTCTCCCGGCCGTGGATGGCTGCAACAGGCGTTCGCCAATAACCCACCAGAATGGTACTTGGACGCTGCTCGCTTTTGAAGAAGAATTTGATTATGAGAATTAAAAATAAGAATTGAGAATGCTCGATGGAGTAACCCCTTGCGATGGGCCTCAAGCTTTTCGGAGACGCCAACCTCGTTATCCTTCTGGTCGACAATAATGACCTGTTCGTCAAACATCTCACCCACAATCTTGTTAAAAACCCACACCGGCGTCGCTAGCGTATCATGGCTCTCACAAATAACAAGACTTTTATTTTCCAACTAATGTACCGACGGTTCCGTCTTCTCGAACCAGCCAAACAACGTCATCAGAGGCAACTGCGATGCTAACAAATTTGCCGCCATTCAAGGGTGCACAGCTCAACCGTATCCACGGTTTCAAAACACTCCTTGCGCCAGTTTGACTCTCCCACATACATGGAACACCATCCAGACTAATCCCCCATGGATTGCCAGATGCCCCAATCGATATGTCCTTCAAACTTCCCAAGGATACCCGTCGAGAAAACATCGTTTTTTTTAGCCCGTCGTACAAAACCAGGTTTGAGTTATTCAACGTCCATATCCCTTTATCTCTTAAAACAACAACTTTATCAAACAGCCCCCACCTCTCGAGATACTCGAAATCACCAATCTCCCTGGACGGACCTGTAGTACCCATAGACCCTACTTTAAAAATCCTTCTATACCTATTTCCTCTCAGAAGCCCTGTCCCCTCCACAAGCTCCGTCACGCCCCAAAGGACACCGTCCCCAGAAAAAGAGATGCTCCCTACCTTTGGATAATCGCCATCGAACTCCGTCCAGCCCAGCTCACGATCTAACCAATGGACCCGTCCTTCAATCAAACCACACACAAAACCATCTGGTCCAACGGCAATATAATCCAACTTCTCGTTCGTCCTCTTCGCCCATGTTTTGGTCTCAGCGTCCCATTGATGGACCTTCCCAGATGAGTCCAGCCCAAAAACATCTTCCGGGCCGCCTACCGCAACCCGAACCAATTTTTGGATTCCCTTCGGCTCAAACTGACAGTTCGTTTTTTTGGCATAGACCACACACGTAGCACAGATCAATAAGCCTAAAAAGATACCTTTTCTGTTCATGAGACCACGCTTTATTTTTTAACCAACTTTCCAACTGTTCGGTTATGGTGAACCACCCAAACGTCTTTATCGTCAGGAGTAACAGATATACTAATAAAGTTGGAATCGCCTGGAGGACTGCAGTTTGTCCATTTCAACAAACCAAAAAGACCCTCTTCTACCTTATAGATAGCCCCCTTATTATCAATGCCCCAAAGATGACCTGGCTGTCCAATAGCAATGTCCTTCAAAGGACGACCTGGTCTCCGACGAGCCCAAAACGCCGAAAAGCGGCCTGACCTCCCCTTATACCGATATATATATGACCCTAGAACTCCCCATGGCTTTCCAATACCTCTTGCTACAACCTTGTTCATCTTTTCGCCGGTATATTTGAATGGCACCCAATGACGGCCGTCCCTAGCCAAATTAACAACAACCCCAGCCCCAGGTTTATCACTAATAACACCTAAAATTCTGTAGTAACTCGCTGCAAAGATATTTTTCAAACCAAGAAGTACGCCCAAACTCTGCCATTGCCCTGAATCAAACGAAAAAATCTTGCCTTCTAGGCTCAAGCCATATACCTGCCCGTTTGGCGAAACGGTAACATACCGAAACGTTTTGTCGGTTTTCTGCTCCCACTTCGTTCCGTTCCACGCATAGACTCTTCCCGAGGAGTCTCGACCCCAGACATACTTCTGGCTGCCAACGGCAACCTGAACCAGCTTCTGGGTCCCCTTCGGCTCAAATTGCCAAGTCGTTTTTGCTGCACGGGCTCCACACGTCATACAAATCAATAAACCTAAAAAAACAATTTTCCTATTCATGAAACCCCCCTTTATTATTTATTAACCCACCGTCCAACCGTTCCATCTTTAGTAATTACCCAAATCTCTTCGTCCGAAGCAACAGAAATACTAACGAGGTTGCCTGGACCAGGAGGAGCGCATCTAGTCCAAGCCAGAGCCGAAATACCAAGAAAGCCTCTCTTTTTATCAAGACTGTAAGGAACACCATCCATACCAATGCCCCAGAGCTTGCCAGATGGCCCCACAGAAATATCTTTCAAACGACCAGGGATTACGCTTATTCCAATCAAAGTAGAAGTTACTTCTAAGAGGTTATTAACTGGATACACTGAATTTCCACGTAGTCCCCAGTAGGTCCAGTGCTCCTTACTCTTACCCTCAACTTTACCCCCAATAAACTTATCAAACGTTACTAAAGGAAACCGAATCCACCGCCAAGAAAGTCCACCCTGATTGGACAACTGACCAAACCACTTTCTACCCTTGGTCACGGCAAAAACAACATTGACCTGTTTTTTTGATTCGCAGGCATAAATCCGTGCTAACTCAGGCTCCCCACCACCAAGAACTTTCCACCTATCGCCAGTAAGCTCATGGGCCTTGCCATTAACCAAGCCGTATACTTTACCATCTCTTCTGACAGTAATCCAATGCGCCTTTACAGGCAACCATGACCATTCACCCTTTGAAAAGACAGTCTTTAAAAACTTCTGCTCCCACTTTTCGGCCCCCATGTTCCATTTATAAACGTTACCATCTGAGTCTCGACCCCAAACGTGCTGGCCACCAGCCGCAACCTGCACCAACTTCTGGGTTCCCTTCGGCACAAACTTCCAGCTTGTTTCCGCTGCATGGGCCCCACACGTCATGCAAATCAACAAACCCAAAAATAGAACTTTTCTGTTCTTCATAAATCCCCCCCCTAGCGATATAAAATTAACAGTACTATACTATGTCCCCAAATTAAGAATACCAGTTCGAAAACTGCAAAATCAAGAACCAACAAAAACCTCTTTAGATACAGGACTTTTCTGTGAAACTCGCAAGACAACAAATCAACTTGTTTCAAAAAAAAATAAGGGCTTGGCTACAATAGACGGGCGCTTGCGCTACACAAGAGCGCACAGCTTGTTGTCGAAACATATGGCGGCCAACTGCCCGAAAAGCCCGAGCTCCTAAGAATGCTACCAGGAATCGGGGCATACACATCATGCTCGATCGTAACGTTTGCATTCAACAAACCAACCGTCTTTGTTGAAACAAATATTCGAGTCGTGTTTTTCCACAAGTTTTTTCGAGATAAAGCTTCTATTTCTGACAAAGAGCTATTCCCTCTCGTTGAGCAAACACTAGATACAAATAATCCAAGGGAATGGTACTACGCACTCATGGACTATGGTTCTTCACTGAAAGCACGGGGTATCAATCCTATTGCAAAAAGTAAACACTACCTCAAGCAGTCACAGTTTACGGGATCTGATCGACAAATTCGCGGAGCGATCCTAAAACTTTTAATTCAGGAAAAAAAGCTTGAGACAAATAATGTTATAGCAACAATAAAAACGTCCCTAGGAGCCGAGTCCCATAGAATTAAAAGAATGGTACAGAAGCTCATTCACGAACAGTTCATTCGGGAACAGCATGGGACTCTTGAAATCACCGATTATTTCTAGTAGAAAGCGATAATCTAAAAATTGGCTATTAAGATAAAAAAGAGGGGGCCGCTTTGAAATAATTTCTCTTTTCATTTAAACTAAATACTGTTTTAGGTGGGGCTAGAAACAAAAGTAACAAGTAGGAGGGAATATTATGAGCAAGGTGCATAAGCTACTTTTATCTGTTCTTGCAGTCACATGCGGCGCGATTATGATTCTTGAGGCGCCACGAAACGACGACCCTTTTCGTGACCTAATCAGACGGCTCAACCAAATGGCCTCACGCGGTGAACGTCCACCAAAAAGAGTCTATCAACAAACACACATGAGTTTTTTCAACGACCCATTCTTCGCGGATCAACAAGATCTTGGAACCTTTATCCGCCAACTCTTTAACGATAGTGATCGTAATAATAATGATGAAGGATACACAACATATATTATACAAACCAATAACGATGGGGATGACGGCGAGGAGAATCAAGAAAAAAACGCAGTAACACCACCACAAGCAACCCCAAAAGCTCCTCCAGCACACACTCAACAGCCACAGCCACGAAGAGCTACACCATTTAACGGATCGTTCCCTCTCATTGGCAACCAACAAGGTCAGGTTGACCCTCGATTTGGCTTTAGTGGACCTGGCCAGCAAGACTTCAGCCAATACAACCCAGAGGAAGATAAAGATAAAGTAACGTTCAAGGATGTTCTGGGCCAAAATTCAGCTATTCAAGAGGTCTCTCAGGTGGTCGACTTCTTAAAAAATCCAAAAAAATACCACGAACTTGGCGCCGAAATCCCGAAGGGCATTCTTCTTGAAGGGCCTCCCGGCTGCGGAAAAACCCTTCTCGCCCGCGCGGTTGCCGGCGAATCAGGCTGCACCTTTGTGTACGCAACAGGATCTAGCTTTATCAACAAATATGTCGGTACCGGTGCCGACAACCTAAGAAAACTTTTCGACCAAGCACGAAGCCAGGCCCCAGCGATTGTCTTTATCGATGAAATCGATGCGATAGGAAGCCGTGAGGGGGACGAGAATCAAGAATATCGCAACACCATAAACCAGCTCCTATCACTCATGGACGGCTTTAAAAAAGAAGACAACATTATTGTTATTGCAGCAACGAACTTCGTAAAGAATCTTGATAGCGCCTTAACACGTCCTGGCCGCTTCGATCGGGTGGTCAAAGTTGGGCTCCCAAATAAAAACGGACGTGAAGCTATTTTGCGCTATTACTTCGAAAAAATAAAACTTGCCCATTCAACCGGCGCTTCTTCGCTGGCCAAAGAATTCGCAACAAGAACCCCTGGATTCAGCGGCGCTGACTGCAAAAAGCTTGCAAATGAGGCAGCACTCGAAGCATGTGCTGAAAACGCAAATCAAGTCTCCAAAAAACATTGCGAACAAGCCTATGACAAGATTACCCTAGGGCTGAAAAACAACTTTGATCGAACCAAAGAGCAACTCTGGCAAACCGCTGTTCATGAGGCTGGCCATGCATACGTTAAAAGAAAAAAGGGGCTATCTGTACCAAAGGTAACGATTCTTTCTCGTGGTGACGCACTCGGCGCAACCTTTTCAAAAGAAAAATACGAAACGTTTTCTGATTACCGAAAAGATGAGCTCTTTGATAAAATCATGGTTCTTCAGGCAGGAGCAGCCGCAGAAAAAGTAATTCTTGAGAGCAAAAGACCAGGCGCCTGTAGCGACCACCAGCAAGCATATAACATTGCAAGCGCAATGGTCAGAGAATTCGGCATGGGCGACGGAGAAACCGACGGTCTTCGATACGACAAAGACATGTCTGAGCTTTGGAAAGGCAAATTCGACGCAGAAATCGCAAATATCATTCAAAAAAGCAGGGTCAAAACCGAAAAGCTTGTCTCTGACAACAAGCAAGTGGTCGAAAAACTCGCAAGAGCTCTTCATGAAAAAGAAACGATGACCGAAGAAGAAATCGATAAAGCTATCGGGCTTAGATAAAATTAGCGGGTGAGGATATCCCTCACCCGTTTTATTTTCTTACATTTTTTTTCATATCCATGCTTGTCATGCAAAAATAATTGATACGATTCACGAACCGCCCTCCAAATCTTTTTTTCGCGACAATCACCCTGAATAAATTCTGGGTACACAGAATCGTTGAGCAACAAACTTGGCAAAGACATATTTTTTATGCTTACCAACAGTCTTGCTATCAAATACGTCACCCAGGATGCCTTATAGGCAACGACTGCCGGTACCCCAAGCAACGCTAACTCAAGCGTCACGGTACCCGGTTTTGTCAGCGCCAAACAGCAAGTACTAAGCGCTTCCAGCTTTGCTGCGTGACCCTGCACAATAACCACATCCTGACACCATCGTGCTGTCACAGACCGTCTCAAAATCTTTTCAACGACAGTTCTATCAATTGACTCTGCTAACGGCAACACAATTTTTGTATTTGGATATGCTAGCTTTAACCGACGCGCAATTTTTATAAAAAGAGGCAACAAGCGCTTTATTTCGATTAAACGAGAGCCAGGCATAATTGCAAGGTGTTGCTTCTTTTCTTGGTCAAAATACTTCTTGAACCCCTCATAGAACGGGTATCCTAGCCAACGAGCTTGCACATCACGCCTCTTATACCAATCGACCTCAAACGGATACAAAACAATTACATCGTCGCAGTAGTCCTTAATCGTTTTGACCCGACCAGCACCCCATATCCACACCTGCGGAGGCGAAAGATAGGTAATTTTTATCTCTGGATTCAGCTGCTTAAGCTTTTTAATTAATCGAAGATTGAAACCAGGAAAATCTACGACTATAACCTCATCGAAACTTTGTGAAACAATGTAATGTGCCAGATCACTTAGAAATTTAAGCAAAAAACGAATTCTTTTTACAATCTGAGCTAGGCCAACAATGTTCAAAACCTCAAATCGTTCGTACAATGTCGCCCCAGCATCTTTTAGAAACGACCCCCCGACGGCATGAATTTTAACATCACCCCTCTCGTCTCGCAATCGCTTAGCATACCAAGCCCCCAACTTATCCCCAGAAAGTTCCCCCGTAACAATAAAAACTTTTTTCATATAATACTCAACCCTTCAAACAGATATTTTTGTCCATATGAGCCGCAAGTTGCTTAACGGTACCCTCTTGCACCAACAACTGCTTTTTGATCTTATCCATAATATCAAGCGCATCATGTAACTCTTTACGCTTTGCCTTTTTAAAACAACGATTATTTTCGATTAGTTTTTCAACACGATCAAGCAAGCGACACTGCAACGATGCAACCTCTTGCTGTAACTTGCCAAGATTATCAACAATCGACGCACAGGTATGCAGCGCACCTTTTAACTCGTCACCAATATTTTCTTTTAATTGATTCTTTGAAACTCGTTTACTTGTATGTGATTCAACAAGAAAAAGACTCTTTCCTACAACAAAACCACCAACCAAAAAACTGCTACCTATAAGTAAAAACAACTTTTTCATAACACCCTTAAAAAAAGAAAATCAAATCAGAAAACTAATGTACCACAAAAAACTCGAAACAAAAAAAGAGAGTCCCGAAGAATAAAATCTTCGGGACTCTCTTTATGTTTTATATCAAGCTGTTTTTTATTCTGTGTCCGTTGCTGTTGTTGAAGAACTAGGCTCTTCTTTTTTGTCGAAGCTAAAGAAACGAGTTCCGTCCCTGTTAAGCACCCAGCTCAAAAAACCTTTATCCTCTTTGCCTTCTTTGTTAACCCATCCATACCGATAGGCACCATAGGCACCAAGGGTTGCAACACCGGCAACACCAACAATAACACCAACGGTCTTAAGAAGCTCTACCAAACTTGATGATTCTTCGTCATCGTAGCCGCGCAGATTAAATGCCCGCGCAAGCGCTCTCTGCACCGTTGGCAAACCACGCGCACCAGCTTGAACCGCAACATGTCTTGTCGCAAGCAAGTTTATCGCTTGGTCAAGCTCAGGATCTGTGGACTCAAGTAGCGAATAAAATTTCTCCGTATAGACATTTATAAGGGCAGCATCGAATGAAGTAATGTATTTAAGAGTAGCATCGTAGGTAGCAATGTATTTTGCACAATCACTATCACTAGAAGACTGTCCGTCTTTAGCACGCATAGCATCTATGTAAGCGTCAACCATACGATCTTTTATTGCTTCTATCTTATTTTTTGCATCCTCTAAAGAAACTCTCTTGGACTTGGAGGAAAAAATTTTTCCAAGCATTTCCTGAACTACAAAAACTTCTGAAATATTGTTCTCATAACCAGCATTTCTTTTACTAAAACTAGAACACTTTCCAACTCGCTGACCACCAAAACATGGGCCGAAAGAAACGGCCGCGAATATCAATACCGTAATAAGTTTTTTCATACTATGTAACCTCCATGTATACATACAAAGACTAACTATACCTCACATCAGAAAAAGTATACCCCATACCAAAAGAGAGCTCAAACACCCCCAAGTTTTATTACAATAAGAAAGAGGGCGACGGTAGATCCGTCGCCCTCTTTCTTATTGTTTTAAGCAATTAGTCGAAGATTACTTGCTTTCTGTTTCGCCTACTAAGTTTTTTTCGCTATCATTGGTGGTTGTGTTTTCTTTGGCAGAAGCTGGTTTTCCACTTCTGAAAAAACTCCTAGCTGCATTACTACCAGCTACGACGCCTGTACTAGCAAGTGCGTAAATACAGATAACCAAGTCTTTATCTGTTTCCCAAGCTGCCCTAAGATCTTTTCCTGTTACACATGCCTTTGCAACACCAAGAAGCTTGCCATAGTCACCGTAACCTGCATATGCCAAGTACGCAACAATACCCACAGCTGTGGCTGCCGGAATGGTATAAAGAAGTCGGTTGGTGTGGTTGCCTTCTGTTCCAATGAGAAGATCGTTGACCAAGACACCGGCATCCTTGAGACTATCCAAAGACTTGGTGATAAAACTAGCTGCTTTTTTAGTTTCTGGCGCAGCATCGGTTGTCATCGCATGCACTGCTGGTGTAAGTGCTACCGCAAAAAATAACCCTAAAAGCTTCTTATTCATAATAAACTCCTTACCATATATAATTAAACACATATAAACCCGTCTCGAGACCCACGCAGTCCCGGTACCTAAATAGGCTTAAAAATTTTTTTTAATTTCAAAAAACAATCGTATCACCAAAACTCTTCCCCTTATTGTCTCATCCACGCCCTCCTCTGCAAATTAGGTGATTAGCCTACAAATTCTACACACCCATTTCAAAGAAAAAATAGTGATCAATGACACGCCATCCCTTATGGATGGTGTCGATGTCATGTTTCAAGGATCAAATCTTATAGTAACCGTATTATGTTAAAAAGAATCTGGCATCACAAACGACTATCTCCATCTTTTCAATCTGTCAAGGAGCCGCCTCTCTGCCGCGTTTCCAATCGACTATAACACAACCACGCATAAGTGCAACCGGAACAACGAGAAAAAACAAATTGATCTATCGCCCCAGTTTGCCCCTAAGATAAAGCATTCCCACCATCGTATACTGTGCTAAAGAGATAAGCGAAAACAGTGCCAATAGAACAATCAAAATCGAGTATGTTTTAACCGGGCTCCAACCGGCAAAATAACAAATGAAAATCCATAAAATAAACAGGAGTTGAAAGAAGGTTGTCATCTTGCCCCAAATACTTGGCGCAATCTTAAGCTGAATCCCTCGCAACATGAGTAAAAAAGAACCACCAAGAATGGTCACTTCTCGAACGCAAACTAAAAACACAAACCATGATGGAATCGAAAAAGAGGGAGAGTCAACAAATGAAAGAGCCGCGAAGCTTGCTATAAGAAGAAATTTATCAGCAATCGGATCAAGACACGCCCCCAGCACCGTTTGCTCGTTAAGTCGTCTCGCAAGATATCCATCAAGAACGTCTGTCAAACCAGCAAACAAAAGCAAAAAAAAGACTACAGTCCAAAGGTGATTTGCTATTCCTAGCACAATAATCGGAACCAAAAGAATTCGTAAAAACGTCAGGGCATTTGAAATGGTAAGCCAGCGCCCTTCCCGAACAATATTGCCATACATTTTGGAAATTTCTCTTACCATTACAGGTCACGCCCTCCAGCAATCCATTCTTTGACTTCATTGATTTGCACAAAATCTTGAGTACCCTGAAAATTGGTACTAAGATTATCACAACAAACCAAAAAGGAGAATCACTATGTCTTTTCGCGTTATAATGATATCGTTCCTAAGCATTCTCACGGTCGCAAGCAGCTCACTACACACCGTCGACCTACCTCATTTCTATCGAACAACGTTCTTTCAAGGGGAAGCAAAGCGAAACACATCCGACGGGGTAAGTAGTCTGGAATTTCGATACGCAGACGGCTCAACCAAAGAATCGTGGAACACATACGAGGTCAAAACCTGCCTCTTCAACAGTCACAGTCCATTTGACATGAGAAAACTCGCCGAAAATCTTGAATGCCTTGACCAAAAGCCCCTCACAAAAGCCTACGCCGATGGCCCAATCCCAGGGCTATATAATGGAAAGCTGGCTTTTGGTGGCAATTTCCACATGAAAGAGTACGACATAACGTTCCAGCAAAACATTCTGTACGGGCTCTATCTCCAAGCGTATCTTCCTATAAAAAAATTAAAAATCGACTGCATAGACTATGTCCAATCAGCAACAACCGACGTAGAACACAGCCTGCTCGCCGCGTTCGTCGAAAACGAACTTGACGCGATTCTTGAAGAGAACTGTATCGACCCTCTCAAAACACCATTTTGTTCAACAGAACTCTCTGACCCACTTGTCAGTATCGGCTGGCACGGCCACTGCGAAGTATCAGGCAGTTCTATCACGGCACTGCGTGGCTACCTGCAAGCAGGAGTAATCATCCCGACCGGAAGCCGACGAAAAATCAACCGGGTGTTCTCACTACCATTAGGCTACAACAAGCACTGGGGCTTTAATGGCCGGGGCAATATTCACGTCACACTTTGGGACAAATTTGTTGTTGGAGCAAATCTAGGCGCAACCGTATTCTTGAAACAATCGTATGCACAACGACTCACAACGGCAGCAGAACAGAATGGGTGGGTCTTACTAGAAAAAGGTCGGGCTAGCACCGATCTCGGCACCATCTGGGACATAACCACATACGCAAAAACAGAAAGAGTCTTCGGCGGCCTATCGATGCTCATCGGTTACTCATATACGCAGCAAGAAGATACAACGCTAACCGTCAAAAATCCACACTTCCTAAAGACAGCCAAAGAACAAGCCGAATTTCTTAACGTCAATGAAATTGCAAATACGAACAAACTGCTCAAACAATGGTACCAGCACGTTCTTCATGGCTACATACAATATGATTTCAGCACCTATAAAGACATAACTATTCTGCCAACCATTCGCGCCGAATACCATCTTCCATTACTCGCAAAACATACGTGGCATACAGATATGTGGAGTGGAACCACAAGCCTCGCTATCACGTGGGATTTTTAGGAAAACATGCTATACTATGCCCTCGTTCCTCGTTTTCTATTAAAAAACACGAAAGTAGCCGTATGAGCGTCATTAGACTGATAAAAAAATTGCTTTTTGAGCTCCTGAAACAGGAATACCAGCTTTCAGAAAAACAAGCATTGTCTATACAGATAGAATTAAACACGAGTGACTCGAAAGATTTTGGTGATGTTACTTGCAACGCTGCGCTGGTACTCGCAAAAGAACTAAAATTAAACCCTCGAGCGGTCGCGCAACAAATTAAAGAGAAAATCGAGGCCGAACAAAAGCTGTCACAATATATCGCATCTATAGATATAGCCGGCCCAGGATTCATCAATATTTTTTTTCACGAAAACACCTGGCAGACAATCGCCCATGAGCTATTTACTCACCACAATGAATTATTTCAACCCGAACAATCTGAACAGGCAAAACCACGCAAAAAATATCTCTTAGAGTTCGTTAGCGCCAATCCGACAGGTCCTCTTCATCTCGGCCACGGTCGCGGCGGCATCATCGGCGATGTCCTCGCCAATGTACTCGGGTTCCTAGGCCACGAAGCACACCGGGAGTTTTACATTAATGACGCCGGCGCTCAAATCGAAAAACTCGGGCGATCATTTAAAGCTCGTTGTTACCAAGAACTAGAACAACCGATCGAGTTCCCTGATGACGGCTATGCAGGCGAATATCTCATCGAACTTGCAAAAGAGTGTCTAGAGAAACACGGAAACAGCCTGCTCGAAAAAGAAGATTACTTTTTTCAGGAATACGCAAAAGAACAATTACTAGAACAAATCAAGCAAACACTAGACCGGTACGGCATACAATTCGATCGCTGGTTCTCTGAACGGCAACTTCACAAAAGTGGCGCCGTTGAGCAAGTAATACAATTATTGCGAGATAAAGGACTAGTATACAAAAAAGATGACGCAACCTGGTTTCAGTCAACAAAGTTTGGTGACGACAAAGACCGGGTCGTAAAAAAAAGCGACGGGACACTTACGTACATAGCCGCAGACATCGCTTACCACAAAGATAAATTTGACCGCGGGTATGACAAGCTGATCGATATTCTTGGACAAGATCACCACGGCTACGTTACCAGGCTCAAGGCTACGCTCGAATCGGTCATAGAAAAAAAGGATTGTCTCGACGTCATCCTCTATCAACTTGTTAGCATCAAGTCTTGCGGCGAGCAGGTGAAAATGTCGAAGCGAGCCGGAACATTTGAAAAGCTTGAAGACGTCATCGAAAAAGTTGGCACCGACGTCGCCCGTTTTTTCTATCTTAACCGAAAAGCGAATGCACACCTCGACTTCGATCTCGACACCGCACTCAAAAAAACTGAAGAAAACCCGGCCTACTACATTCAGTACAGCTATGTTCGAACAAACAGTCTGTTTGAGAAAGCTGGAAAAATAGATGCGCTACGACTATTTGTCGAAGCGTTACAAACAGGCGACACAAAAAAAGAACGTATCAAAGAAGCAGCAAGTCATGTCGATCAAGCCGCAATAGCCCTTATCAAAAAGATATCTTCTCTTGAAACAGTTCTTTCAACAGTAGCCTCAACCTATCAAACGCATCTACTCTCCTATTATACACTTGAGCTCGCGCGTATGTTTCACGCCTATTACGCCGGAAATAAAATTATTAATCCAGACGACATAGAAACATCGAAAAGCCGCTTACTCCTAACAAAACTTGTCCAACAAACTCTTGACCTATGTCTCGACCTGTTAGGACTAAGCAAACCGAAACGAATGTAGGTTGGATCATGGATATAAAGAACGTTAACTTAGAAGAATTTACCCCTGATCGAATTAGAAATTTTTCGATCATCGCTCACATCGACCATGGTAAGTCAACACTCGCGGACCGGCTGCTTGAAACAACCGGCACAATCTCGAAGCGAGCAAAAAACGAGCAGTTTCTCGATAAGCTACAGGTTGAAAAAGAGCGTGGCATAACCGTCAAGGCACAAACCGCATCACTTTTTTATGAGCACAAGGGTGTCACCTATCTGTTAAATTTGATCGACACGCCAGGTCACGTCGACTTTAGCTATGAAGTCTCCCGTTCACTATACGCCTGCCAAGGAGCCCTTCTGCTCGTCGACGCAGCTCAGGGTATTCAGGCGCAAACAATGGCAAACTTCTATCTCGCCTTCGAACAAAATATTACAATCATTCCAGTCATCAACAAAATAGACATGATCAATGCTGATCCTGAAAGAATCATGGGTGAAATGGAACACGCGTTCGACATAAAGAAAAAAGATGTCCTGTTAATTTCCGCAAAAACAGGTCTGAACATCGAAAATACGCTTGCGGCAATCATTGAACGAACTCAGCCACCAACAGGCAGCAAAAAAAAGCCGTTCAAAGCACTCCTCTTCGATTCATGGTTTGATGAATATCGCGGCGTTATTTGTTTACTTGAAATTATTGACGGTACCGTCGAGAAGGGTGACAAAATTGTGGCTGCGCATACTGGTCGTGGTTATGAGGTCCTCGACATCGGGCTCATGTACCCAGAACCAACCCCAACCGACGTTTTATACACCGGACAAGTTGGCTATATTATTGCAGGCATGAAGACGGTAAAAGAGGCCCGCGTTGGCGATACGCTCTATCACGCCAAATATCCCGTGAAACCACTCCCCGGGTTCAAGCCAGCAAAATCTATGGTCTTCGCTGGCGTCTATCCAGTTGAATCATCAAACTACGAAAATTTGAAAGACGCCATTGAAAAATTAACCCTTAACGACCCGAGTGTTCACGTCGAAAAAGAAAGTTCTACGGCACTTGGCTTTGGATTTCGATGTGGCTTTCTTGGTCTCCTTCACATGGATGTGTTCAAACAACGACTTGAACAAGAATACGATCTTACTATTATAACGACAGCCCCTACGGTTTTGTACAAAGTCGTTTTGACCAACGGCAAAGAGGTCTCCGTCGAGAACCCATCAAAATTTCCCGATGTCGTCAAAATACAAACAATACTCGAGCCGATAATTAACGCAACGATCATCACGCCAAAAGAGTATCTTGGAGCCATTTTGAAGCTTTGCCAAGATCGACGCGGCGAGCAACAGGACATGAGTTACCTTGACGAAAGCAGAATTATACTGACCTATCGAATGCCACTAAACGAAACGGTGATCGATTTTTACGACAAACTTAAATCGAGCAGCGCGGGATACGCAAGTTTTGATTACGAAGAAACAGAATACGCCCCGGCTGATCTTGTCCGTATGAATATTTTGCTTAACGGTAAGCCTGTCGACGCACTTTCTGTAATCGTTCATAAAGATAAAGCGTATTATCTCGGGCGAGAGCTCACCAAAAAATTACGCAAAGTAATTCACAGGCAAATGTTTGAGGTTGCGATTCAAGCGGCAATCGGAGCAAAGATTATTGCCCGAGAATCGGTCTCAGCAATAAGAAAAGATGTCACCGCAAAATGCTACGGCGGCGACATCACCCGTAAGCGCAAGTTGCTTGAAAAACAAAAAGCTGGTAAGAAAAAGATGAAACAGGTCGGCAACGTTGAGCTACCACAAGAAGCGTTTTTGACAATACTCAAAACAGATTAGCTTAGTAGGAAAATCTATGAAAAAAAGACGAGAAGGATTTTATTCTATATCTGTCGTTGCAAAAATGTTCTCCGTTCATCAACAAACAGTACGTTTGTACGAAAAAGAGGGCCTCATTTCTCCTAAACGCTCTGCCGGCAACACCCGTCTCTTTTCAGAAGAGGACGTCGACCGCCTGGAAGAGATCATCTATCTAACACACAAGCTTGGTGTTAATCTCGCCGGTGTCGAAGTTATTATGGGACTACAAAAAAAAATCAATAAACTACAAAACGAGATCAATAAGCTGTTCGCTCAAGCACAAGACCAACTGAAAGAAGAAGGCGAAACATTTAAAGAAACGGCAAAAAAACAGGCTAAGCGACTAGTCGAAATCAAAAAAAAGAGTCTCCAGAGGGGTGACGCAGAAGCACAAACAACGCTTCCGATAGACCCCGTCGACGTCGAAATCGTCGACGACTGGAAAGTTGACTACGAAGAAGAAAACGAATAGGAGTTACCGATGTTTTTAAACCAACTCAAAACAGCGTTCTTGTTAGGCTCACTCAGTGGCCTCCTTTTGCTACTCGGCCATTTATTTGGTGGGCAAGCAGGCCTAACGATTGCTCTTACAATCGCAATCGTCATGAATTTTTTCATGTATTTTTATTCAGACAAACTGGTACTCAGAATGTACAAAGCACAACCACTTGATCAAGAACGATTCTCTCATGTACACGATATGGTTGAGGAGCTTTGTTCCAACGCAAATATGCCCATGCCAAAAATATGGTACATTCCAACCTCGATGGCCAACGCATTTGCAACGGGAAGAAATCCCAAAAATGCATCTATCGCGGTCACGCAAGGGATCATCGACCTGCTTGATAATCATGAGCTCCGCGGTGTGATTGCTCACGAGCTATCACACGTCAAAAATCGTGACATTTTGGTCGCAACAATCGCAGCAACGCTCGCCATGACCATAGGATATCTTGCCGACATGTTATACTGGTCAACCATCTTCGGCGGACGGCGCGATCGAGAGCAAGGGGGAACCGCGAGCGCTCTGCTTGTCGCAATATTGATGCCATTCGCAGCAATGCTGATCCAACTAGCGATCTCACGCTCACGCGAATATTTGGCTGACGAGTCTGGCGCGACGATTTCTCATGACCCGCTAGCACTCGCAAGTGCACTTGAAAAACTACAGTATGGTGCTCAGATGCAAAAACTCAAACCTAAATCTCAAGCACAAACAAGTACAGCGAGCCTGTTTATTGTCTACCCATTTTTTGGAAAAGGCTTATTCAACTTATTCTCAACTCATCCCCCTATGGAAAAACGCATTAAACGCCTACGCAATATGGCCCGTTAAAAAAACTTGTTCGTTTACAAATAAAAACACAATTGACTACGATCAGCCGTAAGCGTTTTGTATTTTGAGAGACGCCCATAAAAACGTACGCGATAGGACCATCAAGTTTGCTTTTACAGGCAAATTTTAGTATCATAAATTGTACGTTTTTACTAATAAGAATAATAATTTTATGACCCGCGAGGGGGAGTTGTTATGCCGGATCAAAACAGTTCATTCGAACCATCAGTCAAGCCTCTGTCTATAGAAAAAGAACTCAAAACATCGTTTCTCGATTATGCCATGTCGGTCATCGTCAGCCGGGCACTGCCCGACGTGCGTGATGGATTAAAACCTGTTCATAGAAGAATTCTCTATGCGATGCACAAGCTTGGCTACTATCATGATCGATCGTATCGAAAATCAGCTACGGTTGTTGGTGAGGTCATTGGACACTATCATCCACATGGCGACTCGCCCATCTATCAGTCGATGGTCGGACTCGTACAAGAGTTCTCAAAGCGATACCCACTCTTAGACGGCCAGGGAAACTGGGGGTCGATTGATGGAGATAACGCTGCGGCCATGAGGTACACAGAGTGTCGCATGGCAAAGATTGCAAAGGACATTCTTGCCGACATCGAGAAGCAGACCGTCCAGTTCGTTCCAAACTTTGATGAATCCACGAAAGAACCAACCCTACTCCCATCCAGAATTCCAAATTTTCTTGTCAATGGTTCAACCGGCATTGCAGTCGGCATGGCAACCTCTGTTCCCCCACACAATCTTTCAGAAGTTGTTACCGCTTGTATCAAAATGATTACCAATCCAAAAATAACTGATGAAGAAATTTTCAACCTAATTCCAGCGCCAGACTTCCCAACCGGCGGCATCATCTGTGGTCGATCTGGAATTCTTAAAGCATATCGAACTGGACATGGGTCGGTAACGCTACGCGGCGTCGTCGACATTGATGAAAATAAGAAACAAAATCGACTGATTATCTGCGAGATTCCGTATCAGGTTAATAAGGCTGACTTGATTACAAAAATTGCAAATCTAGTTAAAAACAAAGTGATTGATGGCATCTCGAACATTCGAGATGAATCGAACAAAAAAGGCATTCGTGTCGTCATCGATCTCAAGCGGGGCGAGATTCCAAGCGTTGTGCTAAACCAACTGTATAAACACACGCCACTCCAATCAAAGATGTCCATCTTGCTGCTTGCGCTCTATCAAAATCGCCCGATGATCTTCACACTGCGAGAAGTGCTGGATCATTTTATCGTTCACCGAAAAGAGATCGTCACAAGACGAACCGAGTTTGATCTTGCAAAACACGAAGCTCGAGCCCACATCTGTCATGGTTTACTCATCGCTCTAGAAAACATCGACCGTGTTGTTGAGCTTGTTAAAAAATCTGATTCTGCTGTGACCGCCATCGAAGAACTTCAAGTTATTTTCAAGTTAAGCGAACTGCAAAGCAAAGCAATACTTGAAATGAAGCTGCAACGACTGACCGGCCTTGAGCAAACCAAGCTTCGCGATGAGCTCAAAATGCATCAGGAATTCATTACGCAGCTCAAACTGATCTTAGATAATCCAAGTATTTTGAATAAAGAAATTATTAAAGAGTTTGAAGAAATACAAAGCTCGTATGGTGACAAACGTAAAAGTCGCATCGAAGGCGCAATCGACAGTTTTGAGGACAAAGATCTCATTCCTGATGAAGAAGCTGTTGTTACACTCACGCGTAAGGGATACATCAAACGAGTACCACTAGACACATATACCGTACAACATCGTGGTGGACGTGGTAAAAAGGGCATGGCAGATCTCGCTGGCTCAGAAGATATTATGCAGGATGTGTTTGTTGCGAAAACTCATGACGAGCTACTGTTCTTCACCAACCTTGGACGTGTGTACAATCTTGACGTCTTCCAGGTGCCAGAGGGATCACGAACCTCTAAGGGACGTGCTATTATCAACCTGCTACCACTTGCCGAAAACGAAAAAGTTGTAAAACTACTGTGCCTACGTGAAATGGAAAATAAATTCTTGGTCATGATCACTAAGCATGGGATTATTAAGAAAACAGATATGTCCTCATTTGCAAAAATACGAAGCACCGGCATCCGGGCCGTCGGCCTAAAAGATGATGATGAACTCGCTTTTTGTGATGTCAGTCATGGAAACAACACGATTGTTATCGCAACCAGCTTGGGTCAAGGAATACGGTTTAACGAGGAAGAGGTTCGCGCAATGGGCCGACAAGCGGCAGGTGTCCGAGGCATCAAATTACGCGCTAAAGACTTTGTTGTTGGCATGGAAATTATTGCCGGAGACGAAAAAGACCTGCTCTTTGCAACCTCACGAGGCTACGGAAAGCGGGTTCGAATCGAAGATTTCCGAATTGCTCATCGTGGAGGCCTTGGCGTAAGGACCATCCCTGTCGACAACCGAAATGGCGAAGTGATTGGCTTGGTTCTTGTTTCTCAAGAATCGAACATTCTACTCATCGACACCAACGGCAAAATCATCAGGCTTTCGCCACAAGAAATTAGAACGATGAGACGTCATGCTAAAGGAGTTCGACTCATCAAACTGGATAAGTCTCAAACGCTCGCAACGGTCGTTGCTTTCGAAGAAGAAGAGAACGATGATGGAAATGAACCGGGGCCTTCCGGCGGAAAAGAACCAAGAGAAAACCTGACTTCTGCAAAGCCTGCTCAGACAGTAAGTAAAAACCAACGAGCAGCCGGTGAGACCGAAAAAATTGAAGAGCCCGAAGAGGTCGAGGAAGACGAAGAGATAAAAGAAGTCGAAGAAGAAATGATGATGCAGGCGGCTGTAAAAATTTCTACCGAAAACAACCAGATAAGAGCAGAAGAAACGCTCGAAGAGGCTTTCGATATCGATCCCGAAGAGCTTGAGCCAAAAGACACCGTCCAACGAACTCTTTTTTAAGAGCGAACTTATCCCCACAACGGCGGCATTATGGGTTGTTTTTAAGCAAAAAACCATGCTAAAATAATTCATGCAAAAAACAAATAACACCACAACCCTTCTTCACCTTTCATTAATGCCAAACATCGGCCCTGCGTCTGTCTTGAAACTTATAAGAGGGTTTTACAAAGATTTTTTTGAAACGCACGCCCATCCCCATCTCTCTAAACCAACATTTGACTTACAACAACTATATCACTACAAAACCACAGATTTTATCAATAAGTTTGGGGTCTCTTCACGTATTGCAACCATACTGGTCAACGGCCTCTCAAACAAAAAGGAACTCGATCAAGAATTACACCTGATCGAAAAATACAACATCACTACGTTAAATTTTTTGGACGACACCTATCCCAATTCGCTTAAGGAGATCCATCACCCACCACTGATCATCTACAGTAAGGGGGTCTCGATCTCTAATGACCACAATAAAAACACAAAACGAATAGCAATCGTTGGTTCTCGCAAAGCAGACAGATACGCAAAATCCTGTATCGAAACGCTTGTACCAATGCTCGTCTTTCATGGTTGGGAAATTGTCAGCGGCGGCGCCGCAGGGGTCGACAGCATGGCACATCATGAAACGGTTACCGCCGGCGGCAAAACAATCGCCGTCTTCGGATCAGGCTTGATGGAACCATACCCGGCAAGTAATAAAGAACTTTTTAGATCGATCGTAAAAAACAACGGAACACTAGTTTCGCCGTTCTCACTAAGAACAACCCCAAACAAAGGCAACTTTCCTGCACGCAATAGAATCATATCTGGTCTTAGTCAGGGCTGCATCGTCATCCAGGCCGCAGAAAAAAGTGGTGCCCTAATCACCGCACATTTTGCACTCAACCAGGGTCGCCAGGTTTTTGCTCTTCCAGGAAAAGTAACCAATCAATTAAGTGCCGGCTGTCACAAGCTAATTCAACAAGGTGCAAAGTTAATTACGAATGTCGAGGATATTCTTGAAGAGTTCGAGATTACAAACTCAACTCAACCTCCAGCCAAAACCACCACTATTCATGAAAAAACCGTTCCTATAAAAATTACGGTAAAAAAAGAAGAGAACGTCAACAAACATCCTCTTCTTAAACATATCACAGCACCATGCGCGATTGACGAACTAAGTGTTAAAACAAACATGTCACTTCTCGAACTGCAAGATCAACTATTCCAGCTCCAACTGGAAGGGATTATCAAACAAAATTATGCTGGCCTATGGGAGAGGGTACATGTAAATACGAAAGGAAAGTTATGACAAAAAACATTCTTTATCTTGGTTCTCAATCAAAGGCCCGACAAAAACTGCTCGATCTCGCAAAAATTAGCTATCAAATAATTGAACACTCAAGCGATGAGTGTGGCATCGACACCACCGGTTCATTCAACGAATACGTTCTTGCGATCGCTCGCCACAAAATGAAATCGATCACGCTCCCATCACCTGAAACAACTCAAAGCAAAACCATTTTTGTACTTACAGCAGACACGCTTATGCGCACAGAAAAAACCAAACAAATCCTAGGAAAACCAACCGATAAAAATCACGCCAAGCAGATGCTCGCACTACTCTGCCTAGAAAGAGCGGAGCTGGTCACTGGCTGCTGCCTCGATCAAAAAAATTATATTGATACAAAATGGGTAACAAGCAAAACAAATCACTGGACCACCCCAGCGACGCTCTCGTTCTGCGTCGCAACAGATATGGTTGATAGATACTTTGAAGAAATGCCACATGCAATGAACGCATGTGGCGCCGGAATTATCGAAGATTTTGGATTGAACTTTTTGAAAGATGCACACGGATCATTTACCGCAATCTTTGGGCTGCCGCTATTTGAATTGCGAACGGCGCTACACGCAATAGGCTTTTTCGAACAAACTAGTTGACCGACTCACTTGAAGGGGGTTTCCAATTTTTAAGAATTTGCCTAAAGAACTCTCGTTTGACCTCATGTTCATGAAGCGTCCGATTCTTTCTTGTCTGCTGTATGCTCAGCCACAAAGTCTTTGGATCTAATACGTTGTTATCAAGCACTTTTATAATCGGCTCCATGGCATCCTGCGCACACCAAGCACAAACATCCGCGTCAACCTCATCAAGACTGTCAAGGAGAGAGTCCTCGAGAAAGACAACAAAATCAGCCACGGTATTTTGCAAGCCATCGAGCATTCTCACATAATCTCGATCGCTTATATCTTCCAATTCGTTAGCCAGATTTTTCTTTGCCGCCTCTTTCACAAGAGAGCGCAACTGTTTTTTTCCGTGTTTCAAAAACCAATCAAGTAGCAAAATAAGTTCCAACGAAAGAGACAACTGGTGGCTCATAGTACATACTCTCTAAAAAATTATGATTGGGGAGCTGTTTTTTATACCGTTTTTTCGTCAACAACCCGAACGGCTGTATCAACAAGCTCATCTTTATCCCCATCTTTGAGGCGCTGCGCAAACTTGGCAAACGCTTCAGGATCAAACTCTTCTTCTTCATCAGAATCCTGGGGATCTTTTGAGTTGTCTGCGACCGCCACTGGTTCTTCAGCTTTTTCAACCGCAGCATCAGCAGGAGCCTCTACGTTTGAAGCGACAACTTCTTTTGTGGGGGCTTTAATCTCATCCCAATGACAACAACCATCTTCACACGCAGCACAGAAAGTGATACTACCAAGACCGAGCAAAAATACAACACTAAGAATCTTAAATATATTTGCTATTTTCATAACGTTTCCTTCCTATTGTAAGTCACTAAAACAGACGTTAAATACAGGGTAAAGTATACCAGTGGGCAGGCTAAAGTCAAAAGCTGTTTTTTAGAGCCATTTGCAGTTCCATCTGCAATCCTGGCACAGGAATCACACTATGTTTTGAACTTGTTCACGTACTTTCTCTAACTCTACCTTAAGCTCGACCGCAACAGAACTTATGTCGAAATTTGAACATTTTGCAGCAATCGTGTTAACCTCGCGACCAAGCTCTTGCAAAATAAATTCAAACCGCTTTCCCTTCTCAGCCTGCTTGCTGACAAAAAGCTTGTTCACACTGTCCAAATGACTTGTAAAGCGAACAATTTCTTCGTGAATGTCAATCTTGTTAAGAAACTCGTAACTTTCGCCTAGCTGTTTTTCTGCTTCCTGGTCGCCACCCTTCGACCGAACGATTATTTCTTTTATTTCTGCTTTTTTCTTTTTCATAAAAACATCAAACAACTTTTTTATCTTTTCAATATGTTTTTGACAACCACTAAATCGCTTTTCAAGATCTTTCTGTAAACGAGCACCTTCAGCTTTTCTTGATTTGATGAGTTGGTCGGTAATTTCTGCTATAACTTTCAACAGCGCCTGCTCGGTACCTTTGCCAACCTCTTCCCGTTCGAACGTAAAAACACTCGGAAGCAAAACAACATCAGCAAGCGTTAAATCGCCCTTCACATGAAACCGCCCTTTTATTGTTTCTGCGGCCGAAAGATAATCGCTAACAACCTTGGCAACCGGAACAACAGACTCAAACACGCCCCCTTCTCCAGAAAGCTTTACCGAAATAAAAACGCGTCCCCGCAAAAGCTTTTCCTTGAGGCGATTAATAATAGGAATCTCGAGAGAACTCAAGCTACTTGGCAACTTACAACTCACCTCAAAAAACCGAGTGTTCAATGACTTAATCTCAACAGTTAAAACAGCCTCTTCACCCTTCTTGACAGGCAACACGGTTGTCTTTGAGGCAAAGCCGGTCATACTTAATATCATCCAAATCTCCTACTCTCAACAGGAATACAGAAATAATTGCAAAAGCTATACTAGATTTGCATACACATTTTGAACATCGTCAAGCTCTTCGATCGCATCTAAAAACTTGTACACTTTGCTTTCTTGATCTTGGCTCTCAAGAGAAATCTTATTCTTTGGCACCCATTCGATATCAGCATCCTCAACAGACAACCCTTCTTGCTCGGCACCTTTCTTGATCAACTCTAAATCTTTCATGTCGCAAACAATCGACGCAACGTTATCGATGATAACAACGTCTTCAACATCGTAATCTAGCAACTTTTCAAGAAGTTCATCTTCAGAAATATTGGCGGCCGGCAAACGAACCACGCCTTTGTGCTCGAACATCCAGGCAACAGAACCAGCCTCACCAAGATTGCCCCCCATTTTCGAGAAAAGATGTCGCACTTCAGAAACCGTTCTTTTTTTATTGTCACTTAACGTTTCAACAATCACCGCAACTCCATGGGGACCATACCCCTCATAAGTCGCCGCCTCATACGAAACACCCTCAAGCTCGCCGGTCCCTTTTTTAATCGCTCGAACGATATTTTCCTGTGGCATGTTGGCCGTCTTTGCTTTTTCAACGACCATACGCAAACGCGCGTTTGCGGTAGGATCGCCACCACCATCACGGGCGGCAACTGTTATCTCTTTGATTAATTTGGTAAAAACCTTCCCCCGCTTTGCATCTTCTTTGGCCTTTTTATGCTTAATTGTGGCCCACTTTGAATGTCCAGACATTGGCGTCCTCCTCACTTGTTTAAGGCTTAACACCCTCCAAGAATAATCGTTTTATCTCTACTTGTCGACCGATCAGAAGACCGTCAAAACATCGAATCCTGAATCTCTGGATTCTCCCCAAGCAACCGTCTCCGTAAATACAAAATCTTCTTATGGGGAACCTGACGCCCCCTAGAGGTCTTCTGGATCAGCCCCTGACGAATCAGAAACGGCTCGCAAAAATCTTCAAGCGTATCCCGGTCTTCTCCTGTCATGGCAGCCAACGTCTCAATACCCACCGGTCCGCCGTCAAAGTCTTTGATGATATGAGTCAAAACCTGACGATCGAGCTTAGTCAAGCCATCTTCGTCGATGTTGAGAAACTTCATGGCATGATTGACTACCTCAATATCGATACACGCATGTTTATACACCTGAGCAAAATCGCGAACTCGACGCAGCAATCGCTTGACAATTCTGGGAGTACCGCGGGCTCTCTTCCCGATAGCTAAAGCTGCTTCAGGTAAAATTGGAATTTTGAAAAAATCTGCGTTTTGTCTCACGATCTCTGCCAAATCTTCCGGCTCATAAAACTCAAGTCGTTCAACAATGCCAAAACGGGTCTGGAGGGGTCCAGAAAGAAGCGCTGTCTTCGTTGTTGCGCCAATTAAAGTGAAAGGGTTAAGGGGGAGGCGAATCGACTTTGCTCCTGCGCCCTGGCCAACAATAACATCAACACAAAAGTTTTCCATGGCACTATATAAAATCTCTTCAACAGGTTTGGGAAGACGATGAATCTCATCTATAAAAAGAATTTCTCGAGGGGCAATGCTCGTCAAGATCGCAACCAAATCCCCACTCCGCTCAAGTATTGGCGCACTGGTTATCTTCAGGTTGACATTGAGCTCCTTGGCCATCACCTTGGCCAGCGTCGTTTTCCCTAAACCAGGCGGCCCAAAAAGTAGAAGATGGTCTAGCGGCTCCTGGCGCAAAGTGCTCGCTTGCACATACACCTGTAGCTTCGTCTTAACCTCCGATTGTCCAAGATACTCATCAAAGCAGGTCGGCTGATATGTAAACGATTTGTCTTCAACGGTCTCCTGCAACGTCAATAGCTCTTCCATAGTAGAGACAAGCTACCACAAATTCAGTATCATGTCTTGCCAAAAAGAATCAAACAATTTAGAATTATGACTGGTTATATTCTTATGGGTTGCTAGCTCAATTGGTAGAGCAACAGACTCTTAATCTGCAGGTTCGGGGTTCGAGTCCCCGGCGACCCACCATAAAACACCACGCAAATACTTCTTGCAAGAGTGGCGAAATTGGTAGACGCGCTGGCCTTAGGAGCCAGTCTTCGAAAGAAGGTGGGGGTTCGAGTCCCCCCTCTTGCACCATAATCGAGCATTTTAAACGTTTTTAAAAAGGGGACGAAAAATGTTCAGTAGTGAAGCAAGGCCTCAGGGCCATTTCGCCATAATGCTATCTACAAAATCAATATCTTCCCATCTGGTCGAAGCAACCGTCGTACTTTCTGCCAAAACAATCCAGGCTATCTATAAACAGGCGGCTTATCTCTACGCAAAAAGCGCCCAGCCGCAAGGACTAAAAAACATCACGCTGCCCCTCGACTTTATTGAGAAAGAACTAGCAGACCGAATCAGCTGTAACGTCAAAAACTTCGCGCTAAAACATATTGTTATTGACTATCTTCTCAACCAAATTTCCAATAAAAAAATCTCCGTAGCCAATCATCCTAGACTAATCAACATGACCTGCTCACCAAATGTCGGGGGCCTGTATACTTTCGAGCTCTCGGTCGCCTCGCCAATCCCTCTCAAAGAATGGAAACTCTTTACCTTCAAATCGCCAAAGAGAAAACGCTACAAAGATCTTGATAAACAGGTCGACCTCTTTATCAAACGAGAACACGACAAATTTAAAAAGCAGGATCAAGAGGTAGTCGAAAATAACGATTGGGTAAACTTCGAGGCAACGATCACAGACGATTGCAAAAAACCAATTCTTCCTCACCATGGGGACTCGACGTCTCCCCAGAACTGCATCCATCGGGCAAACTTTTGGATAAAAATCAATGTCAGTCATCTCGAAAAGCCTTTTCACATGAATTTTATCGGCAAAAAAGCAGGCGACTCGTTTACTACTTCTGAGATCCCTACAGATGAAGAATTCTACGATACTCTGACCGCAAGGTGCTGCTTCCTCATCACAATCAAGTCTCTCGCGAAAGGTTCGCACCTCTCGGTTGAAGCGTTCAGGACAATCTTTAAACTAAAGAACAAAGCTGAAACCCACAACAAATTAATAGAGGTATTCTCCTATCGAAATGACATATCACAACGAAGATCGATCGTCGAAGAGGTGTTCCACCTATTCTTCTCAAAACATCGCTTTGAGATCCCCAAACACCTCACCATACGCAAACAAGAATCGCTTCTTGATATGCTCAGAAAACAACCCGATTATCAGGTCTATAAATCTCAAAAAGATTTTCATGAGAAAGTCGCAACCCTCGCGGAAAAACTTCTCAAGGAAGAGGTCCTCATCGACCAAATCGCCCACAAAGAGGGCATTAAAGCGAGCTCTAAAGACATTCGACACTACCTCACACTATTCAACAACAGCAGGCTGCGAGAATTCGTCTATTTCAAGCCGGCCTTTGAACCCATCGAAGAGAGCGACACCCCTTTCCCAGAAAGCGCCCTTAGACAAGCTGTTCTGCGAGAAAAAACGCTCAATCACATCATCTATACGCTAACCCGCTGATTGCTGCCAAAACGGGGCTTGTAGTTGCGTATTTCAGCATTATACGATAGAATGGGTACTCGTTTGAAAAATAACTATCTATACATTGCAGAATATAAGGGATAACGATGTCCACGACGTTTAAGCCAAGCAGATTAAAACGCAAGAGAAAACACGGCTTTCGCAAACGAATGCGAACTAAAGATGGGCGAAAAATCATCAATAATCGACGAAAAAAGGGGCGTAAACGGCTTGCTGTATAAAGCCCTTTTCTCATTTAAGCAGAACGAGGTCCAGCGCGCTTTCAAGCGCGCTGCTTTTCGTGCAAAGATTCTTGGCCTAACCATCCTGCAAGCCCCTCTCGAAGAAGCAATACCCCATGGAAAACTTTTAATTGTTATACCAAGAAAAAGCGGTTCTGCGGTCAAGCGAAACCGTTTTAGAAGACGAGCAAAAGCGATCTTCTACGAAGAAAAACTTTACCAAAAACCAATTATCTCTATTTTACTTGTTTACAAAGAAGCAATAGACTTTTCATTTGACCAGATTAAGAAGCTCATGGTAGAAAAATTATGAGCCTACGCAACATTCTCGTTAAGCTCATCATTGCGTTTATGGATAGTATCCGGCCATTTCTTGGGCCACGAGGAGTGTGCATCTATCACCCATATACCTGCAGAAAATACGTCCGGGCCAACTTACAAGAAAAACCAATATACCTGGCTCTGCCATTAATCTTCCTGCGACTGATTTCTTGCAACCCTCTTACTGCAATTTATTGGAAAGTTCGCCATAAAAAACTATAAGACTACGCAGACATTACAACCGCTAGGAACATTGTCGTCAACAGGAGAACTCTTTGGAAGCTCCAAAAGCTCTACGGTAACTGTTTTGTAACACTCAGGGCACGTAATTTTCCCGTCGCAAATATCTTTCTCGATACAGGCGAAGCAAATTTTATGCCCACATGACAAGCTAATAAGCTCCATCTCTTTTCCATACACAGTCTTGTGCTCTGGTTTTGTCAGTAGGCAGGCATGGCAATCACGTGAAAAGCAACTTTCCCCTTTTACATGAGTCGAAAACATAACTTCTTGTTCAATAAAATCTTTTCTTATCAAAAGCAAAATATTTTTTAAAAAAAAGTTTACGAGCCCTCTTATAACCAGATTATCTTTTGATTTTGTTTTTGTTTTGTTCTCGAGAAGCAAATAAAGTTGTTTCGCAATATCCGCCATCTCTTTTTTATCATGAAAACTCTTCATTTTATCAAAAAACAACTGTGTACTTTCCGTATTTCTATCAGACAAGTTCAGAGATTTTCTAACAAAACCAGGTGCGAGCGTAGACCAAACTCCTGCTGAATCTTCTATTTCTGCTACACTTCTCGCGATTACCAATCCCATAGCACGATAGCACCTGTCAATGTCGTCTAACGTTCCAACGAGAAAAAGCTCTATCTGTTTATCCAACGAATCCAGCACAACCGCGTCACTTCTTCCCCGATCGTTCATAGCATCGACACTCGTTATAAAACACAAGCACGCAAAAAATCCAATCATACCATTTAGTTTTTGCTTCACGAAATCCTCCCGACACGAACCCGTGCCAACCGTTTGGAATTAAAATGTTTTTTACAAATTTTACGCAGTTCGTCGGCCGTGATCGACTGAACCCGAGCAAGGGCTTTATCATAATAGTCGAACCCTAAGCCAAACTCTTCAAGTGTACCAAGAGTCCCTGCTACCGCACCATTACTTGAAACCAAATCGATTAATCCCTTCAGCGTCCACTGACGAGCATCGTCAAGCTCGTCGAGTGTCACCCCGTCACGACCAATTCGATCAACAAGTTTTTTGAGCGCTCCTTCTGTTTTATCAACGTTATCTGGATTTAAAAGCGCGTACAGGTAATCAAAACCATGGACGCCGGTCGCACTTTCACCCCAGCCGCCACTCGCAACATAAAACAGCCCGGTTTGCTCTCGCAACTTAAATAGATGTGAACCCAAAGAATGGAAGCAAATAAAGTTCACAAGCTTAAGGGGTATTCTGTCTGGATGGTAGATGTTAATCGGCGACGACTGGCCAAGCAGTAAAACCACCTGGTCGCGAAGCATCGGATAATCTCTTCGACCACCAGGCTCAAACGCCCCCTTGCCAGGGTCTTTCTTCTCAACCGGCTTACCATGATGCTGCCACCGCCCAAAAACCTCTTTAATCGTTGCCTCCACCTGATCCAGATTGAAGTCACCTGAAACAACAATCGTCATGTTTGCCGGAGATACATAGGTACTATGCAATCGTTGCAAATCCGCAACAGTCAGACCTTCTATAAGCTCAATCGCATCATCAAAGTCCCACCCATACGGATGAGATTTGTAAACCATCGACTTCAAGAGACGAATGGCAACTGACTGAGGAGAATCCTTGCTTCGCTTATACGAATCAACGAAAATTTCTTTTACTTTTTCTAACAACCCCTGCTCAAACTCCGGCATTGTTAAAACATGAAACAAACATTTGAGTACAGGCAGATACCCAACATTTGTCGTCATCAATCGAGCTCCACTCGAATCGAATGAATATCCAGCGCCGTGCAATTCAAAACAGTCAACGTTTTCCGTTTTGCTAAACCCAACGCTCTTCTCCATAAGCATGTTCATCATCACGTCCATCACGATGCCCTCTTTTGCCATCGAGAAATAACTTGCCTGGTTAAATCGACAGGCAGTATAAATAAGCGGAAGCGACCCAGACGTACGAAGAATCACTTTTAATCCATTTTCTAATACTACAACGCGGTCAGGTTGCGGAAACGAAAACTTGAGCGGCTTTGGCTCCGGCATAAAGGTCGCAAATAGAGGCTCTTCTACCGGCTCAGTTCGTACAAAATTTTGCAAAATAGCTGCATCCTCTTTTTCTGACCGGTTTTTATTTTCAAGCCATTGCTCTCTCTTCTCCGCGGGCAACGGCAACACCTTTAATTCATTAATAAGAAATGGGTCCAGATAAGTTTGTATAAACGTTTTCACCATCGCTTCATCGATCTGATAGAACTGCTCAACCCGCTTAAATAACTCAAATTCGTCACCCGTTGAAAAAAATGACTGAATCCACTCATAGGTCAGCGCTCTCGAGGTTTCTAACATCGAGAAAAACTCTCGCTCCTTACGCCGAATAACTTTTGCCAACGCAAACGAATCGACACCCCGCTTGATCAACTCAACTAACTCAGCTGTCACCGTTACCTTACACTTAAACGAGCAACCCTCCTTAGGCTCAACAAGAACAAATAGAATTCCAGATTCTTTTAACTGGATCGACCCAACTTGTACAGACGTTGCAATCTTTTCTTCATCAACTAAACGTCGATATAGGACGCTTCCCTCGCCCTGGCCCAAAATCCCCTCGACCACCGAAGCCAAAACCTGGTTTCCGCTCTTTAAACCAGGTATCTTCCAATAAAATCCCTGCAACTCTTTCTTAATGTCTTTGTAAACACGATTCACCTGACTTGCAAGATCAACCGACTCAGATGGAACCGGCTTTATTGTTTCTCTCTCGCCGTCTGGCACAAAGTCAAAATGCGTGCGCGCAACCTCAATTGCCTCGTTAATATCAACATCACCAACAATAAACAACGTTGCCTTGTGGGGATGATAGTACTTTTCATAGAAGTCGCGCAGTTTTCCTGCAGAAAGCGCAAGTAAATCTTCTTTGTAGCCAATCGTTGGATGGTGATATGGATGATTCGATGGATACACAAGCTCACACGCTTTGTTTATCATCCATCGCCAATAATTATCCTCGAGCATCCGTAATTCTTGAATAACCGTTTTCATCTCGGACGCGAGATGTTCCTCCTCAAACCGAGCATTACTCATACAATCAGCAAGCAATTCAACAAACGGCTTCCAGTTGTTTTTATTTACCTCAAAGTAGTAGCTTGTGACGTCCTTTGAGGTAAACGCATTAAAATCTGCACCATACTTTCGAGCAATCGCATCGATATCACCTTCAGAAAGCTTTTGTGTCCCTTTGAAAATCATATGCTCTATTAAATGAGCAAGCCCTCGCTCACCAGACTCCTCAACCCCAGAACCAACATCATACGCGATCTGAACAAGCACCTTTGGTACCTGCGTTGTTCGATGCACCAACACCGTCATACCGTTGTCCAAAACAACTTTTTTAATACTATTTTTTGGTGTCTTAAACGTAACCCGAGGTCGTTCCACTGCTGCCTTTCGCTCAAAAACCGCTAAAATGCTAATGCTTAAAATGACGATGCTTACCAAAACCCCAATGCCAAGCAACGAATACCATTTCATGAATCGAAATTTTTTCATTACACCCTCTTTATCTCTTTTAACCAAGGCAAAATTCGCCAAAACAATACCACGTTCAATCAGCCATGTCTATAGCCATGTTTATGAGTATATCAAAGTGATCTCGCGTACCAGTAGGTTTTTTGATATTATTTAGATACTATGAAAATTTTAATAATCCGAGTCTCGGCAATTGGGGACGTTATCCACAATTTACCAGCGCTTTTCTACCTAAAAAACAGTATGCCTAACGCAAAAATCAGCTGGGTGGTACAAGAAAAAGCGGCAGGCATACTCGAGCATCAACCGTTCATAGAAACACGTTACGTCTTACCAGACAAGTTTTTACAAATCAAAAACTGGGGCCGGACAAAAAGAATCATTCTGGAACTACGAAAGCAACGTTGGGACGCCATCATTGATTTTCAAGGGCTAAGTAAAACAAGCTTTCTGCTCTGGTGGCTACGGGGTCCCAAATTTGGATTCGATCGAACGAACTGTCGAGAAGCATTGAGCAGCTACTTTACCGATCACCACGTAACGCCAAACTATACAAATATAATCCAGAAAAATCTCGCCCTCGCGTCAGAAGCTCTCTCACACCTGATACAAACAAATACCTGTCCAACAATCGACAAACTTAAACAATCACTCGATCTTTTTGTTCCTAGCGAGAAACAAAAGACCGTCGAATCCTGGCTCAACAAGAATAAGCTAACACGCTTCATCACCCTAGCCCCAAACACAACCTGGCAATCAAAACACTGGCCGCTTGAGCACTGGCAAGAGCTTGTTCAACTACTTAGCAAAGCAAATATCACAACAATACTGCTAGGTAAAGAGTATGGTGAAGCTGCATCACAGCTCGCCAACAGGATTTCCCAACAAAATTTACCTATCCACATCGCGCCCAAATGGGACCTCCCGACAACGACCTATCTGCTCAAAAAAACAACGCTGCTGGTGGCACCAGACACCGGCATTCTTCACCTTGCTGACTTCTTGGGAACTAAAGCAATCGGTCTCTTTGGCCCCACACTCGCATCACGACACGGACCCTTTTTGACAAAAAAAAATATTACAAACACAAAGCAAATATCCTGCCCTCATCGATACAAAAAAAGTCACGGAACATTCGACTGCATGAGCAATCTCACGGCAGAAGAACTGTTTTCCTGTATTCAAAGAGACAGTTCTGCTACAATATGATTTTTCTAGAATCTCGTCCGAAAAGAACGTTATCAGGAGTACATGTCATGAAAAAGCTCATTCTTCTCATCACTACAGGATTCCTGTACTGTCTGCAGTGCCACGGGGACGCAAGTCTTCCGGCCCTTACCATAACAAAAGCAGTCCAAGACGCTCTTGTCAGAAAGCCAAGTGTTCATGCATTTGCCTACGGAATAAAAAGCGCCGAACGACAACGAAAAACAACCCTATCGGCCTACCTACCCCAAATTTCACTCAACGAGACTTTTTATGATGCAAAAAACAGTTTAAACATAAAAGACTCATTTGGCATTCAGGCCAGGCAGACGGTCATCAACCTAGCAACATACGACAGCTATAAAGCAAGCAGCGCCTCAGTCTCGTCAGCTCGTCATCAAAAAGAGTCTCACAAAGACACGATTCGACTGGCAACCGAAGCCGCGTTTCTAAACGGCTGGGTTCTCCAACAAAAAATCGAATCAATCGTACTGCTGTACAACTCATCAAAAGAACAGTTCGAGAAAGCCAAGAATCAACACAAGCTTAACCTGCTCAACAAAAACGACTGGCTCAAAGCTCAAGCTGCCTACTCCCAAAATCTCGCTATAATCGATTCGTATCGAGACGAAGTTGCCGAAGCGGAGCAAACAATCGAGTACTATACAGGAAACAAACTCCTAATAGCGCCATCAAAAATAAAATCAGCACCTCTCACAAAACTGGACTGGAGCGCCCAACAAAAAATAGCCGTCGAAAAACTTTCATACTATTACAAAAAAGCGCTTGAACATCGAAAAGAAATTAAAATCAAACAGGATACGATCGATGCAGAAAGCCACACAAGCCAATTCTATGTAAAACAGTACCTCCCAACCGTTGGCATAAGTGCATGCGCAGCAAAAAACACCTCGCGAACCGGAAACTCATCTTGGAGCAAGTCGGCAAGCATATCGATCAGCTGGAACATTTTTGACGGTCTATCAAACTATTTTAATAAAACCGCTGCCGATGCACGCAAAATGAAAGCTATTCTTGAAAAAAACGATCTTGTTGCGCAAGTAAAACTCGAAGTACAGTCAGCCTACACGGCGCTACAAAAAGAGATCTCGGCCATTGCTTCACAAAATGTCTCGTTCACTCAATCAGACAACGAGTTTACCCTCAACAAGCAACAGTTTGACGCCGGGCTAATCTCAGGGGTCGACTTCCAAACCGCAAAATCGATCTATGAAACGGCCCGATTCACCTGGCTCAGCCAGGTCGCATTAACAGCCCTGAAAAAACAGGTACTGCTGAACGCATGCGGATACGGAGACTAGTTCCATGAAGCTAAAAAGCCTGATTGTTCTTCTTCTCACGATCGTGGGCATCTCAGGCGCCATGTTCATGGCATACAAAAAAGTCTTTCATAAACAAAAGAAGCTCCCGTATACCATACAAAAGCCGGAACGGCGAACGATCAAAAAAATAATTGATACAACAGGAAGACTTGGCGTGGCCGAAAAAGTCAAAATTGGAAGTTTAGTAACCGGTATTATCAAAGGTCTGTACGTCGAAGAAAATGACTACGTCAAGAAAGGTCAACTTCTTGCAGAAATCGACACAGGCAAAGACGATACCGAAGTTCGAAGCAACCAGGGGCTTCTTGATCGAGCTGTTGCTCAATACATGTATCAAAAAGCATATTTTGCACGTCAAAAAAAACTTTATCAAGCCAACCAACTCGCACAAGACGAGTTTGAGCAAATTGAACGAGACTACCTGACGAGCAAAGCAAATCTAAAAATCGCACGCGCTCAACTTGATAAAGCAAAACAGGAATACGAAAATACAAAAATCTTTGCCAAACAAGATGGGATCGTTATAAAAGTTGGAGTCTCACGTGGCGAACGAGTAACGACCGATCTAGACGCGACCGTCTTATTTGAGATCGCAAAAGATGTCACCAAGATGGAAGCAAAGCTTGAAATAGATGAAAGTAATATTGGGCACGTCAAAGTCGGCCAGCCGATAAAGTTCACAATTGATTCATTCCCTCATAAAAAATTTAAAACCGAAGTTAAACAGGTCAGCTACTCACCAAAGCGAAAAAACGGGCTTTTTTTCTATAAGGCAACCGCAACCGTCGACAATTCTGAAAAGCTTTTGCGACCAGGTCTATCAATCGACGCAAACATTTATGTCGCAAAGGCCCAAAAGGCTCTCGCTCTCACATCTCACGC
Source organism: Candidatus Babelota bacterium (assembly GCA_018817025.1). GTDB lineage: Bacteria > Babelota > Babeliae > Babelales > JAHIUU01 > JAHIUU01. Next base: position 68,505 of record JAHIUU010000008.1, read on the forward strand.
TTTCATGATCAGCTCAAGGGTACTCCGGGAGATCGCTAAAGATTTTGGATACTCTTTTAACCCTATTGATAAACAATCATTCAAGAAAATAAAAAAAGAAACAAGCCAACCGGTACAAACAGTATGGATAGTCCAAAGAAACGGCTCAGTAAATGCTTTTGTAGAAAAAATTGTTACCACCAATATCACTGATGACATCTATTTTGAAGTCACCTCAGGACTTTCTCAAGAGGACGAGGTCATTATTGATATTGAAGAATCTGGCTATCTCGAAGAAATTTATAAAAAAATATTTGGCAACAAATTTTAAGAGTTTCATGAATACACCGCTCTTACTAAGCATATCCCTACGATCGCTCAAACAACACAAAGGACGATCTTTTCTTACCATGCTCGGTATCATCATCGGGATCAGCGCAATAATCGCGACACTCGCTATCGGAAAAGGGGCCGAAGAAAAAACTCGAAAACAGTTTCTGGCAATGGGGACAAACTACATCGAACTCTTTGCTGGCAACTGGTTTCAAGAGGGCAAGGTTGCAAAAAAACGAAGGGGAAGTCCCTCACTTCGAGACCGGGATATCACCGTGCTCAAACGACTTGTTCCAAATCTAAAACATATTTCCCCAATGATTGGAAGGCAAGAGGTGATTGGCTATCGAGAGAGCAGCCTACTTGTCTCGATCAAGGGAGGAAATGAGCAATTTCTTAAAATACTTGGTAGAACAATCAAGAGGGGCATGTTTTTCAATAAAAGCCATGTCACTCAAGGCACACGCGTCGCCGTTATTGGCTCAAAATCCGCATATGAATTGTTTAAAACGCTCGACCCTATAGGAAAAACTATTCGCATTAAAAATGTACCGTTCACAGTAATTGGCGTCACGAAAAAAATGGAGAACTATCGTGGCGTACACGACCCAAACTTCGATGTGATCATCCCTCTCCGAACAATGCGACGAGACATTGTCAAAACAAGTAGACAGTGGCTCAACATCGTCGTCATGAGCGCTCCAACCAAAAACGACATCCCATTTCTCGTCCATCAGGTCAGGAAAGTCATGCGGTTTCATCGAAAAATCAAAGAAGGGGAACCGGACAACTTTACCATTATTGACCAGGCCTCAATCATGAAGGCTGCTCAGGGAGCCGCCGCAACAATTCGATTACTTCTGCTCATTATTGCCTCGATTTCGCTTCTTGTTGGCGGAATCGGCATCATGAATATCATGCTCGTCTCGGTTACAGAGCGAACACGTGAAATAGGCATACGCATGGCTCTCGGTGCTAACAGCAGGGTAATTCTCAAACAGTTTCTCGTTGAAGCACTGACACTATGCTTCGTCGGAGGAGTCATCGGCATTACAATAGGGATTGCCATTCCCTATGCAATCGCCCACCTCACCAAATGGACTCCTATTACCACCCTAAGCTCAATTCTCGTTGCTTTTCTGACCACCTCTATTGTTGGCATATTTTTCGGCTTCTATCCTGCATATAAAGCTTCAACGCTCAACCCCGTCGACGCTCTAGCAGAGCAATAGGATTACTGTTATAATAAGAAAAAACTTAATTATAGGAATAATCTATGAAACACACCAAACTACTTGTGACAATCGTCGCGTCTTTCGTCATTCCAGTTGGATCATACATAATCTTTAAAAAACGAACCGCAAAAAAACTACAATGGTATACAACCGCAAAGCCTAATCGTAAAGACCTAACTCAGTACATTACCGCCGCAGGACGCCTGCAGGCACAGGACCAGATAACAGTCGGAAGTTTGGTTGCAGGAAGAATCATCAAACTTCATGTCGACGATAACGACTTTGTTAAAAAAGGACAGGTACTTGCAGAACTGGACGACGGCATTGGCTACAGCGCGGTAAAAAAAGCAAAGGCGTCACTTGCCCAAGCATCTGCAAATCTAACCTACATCGAATCGTTCTATAAGCGACAAAAAACTCTTCACGAATCAGGCCAGCTCGCAAAAGATACATTCGAGGGCTACACAAAAGACTACGAAACAGCTCAAGCTCAAGTGCTTCTTTCCGAAGGAAGTCTCGAAATTGCTCAGAAAAACTACAACAATCTATTTATCAAAGCACCCGAAGACGGCATAATCATCTCAAAAAAAGTAGATCTAGGACAAATGGTCACGGCACAATTTGAAGCAACCGCGCTGTTCGTTATAGCAAAAAATTTACAAAATATGGAAGCCGAAATCGACATTGACGAATCAGACATTGGGCTCGTTAAAATTGGTCAAGATGCGGTCTTTACAGTCGATGCATTTCCTCAAAAACCATTCTCATCAAAAATCAAGCAGATTAACTACGACTATCGTGTCATAGAAAACGTTGTTACGTACGCAATCATTCTCGATGTTGACAATCCAAAACTGACGTTGCGTCCAGGTATGACCACCAACGTCGATATTAAAGTCGCTCAAGCAGAAAATGCGCTTTGTATTCCAAATAAAGCACTTCGAATAAACAAAACAATACTGAATCGAATTGCCAAAAAAGAAAACTTAACAATCCAAGCGCTACCAGAAACGTTCGAAACAAAGTCGAAAGACTCGCTCTGGATAATTGAGGACAAAAAAGCAATCAAACAAGTACATGTAATTCTTGGCGTTGCCAGCGGAAAGTACCGACAAATAATCTCTGGAGTAACCCCTGACACGGTAATTATCGTCGAAGCGCTTGATCCAGAAAGAGAAAATCCCGTGTTTAGCATGGGCAAAATGAAGGTATAGCTCGTGAACACTCTAGAAGTAAAAGACCTCGTAAAAACGTACACTATGGGCGAAACAACCGTAACAGCACTTAAGAAAATTAATGTATCGGTTAAGGCTGGTGAGTTTGTCGCAATAACCGGACAGTCTGGATCTGGTAAATCGACGCTCATGAACCTACTCGGCTGCCTCGACATCCCAACCAGTGGAGCGTATTTTATCGATGGTGAGAACGTCGCACATATGAGAAACGACGAGCTTGCAACCATTCGAAATAAAAAAATTGGATTCGTATTTCAAAAGTTTCACCTGCTTCCAGATCTAACGGCACTCGACAACGTTGCACTCCCTGCGCTCTATGCCGGCACAAACGAGGCTGCAGCACAAATGCGGGCAAAAGAAATGCTTACCATGGTCGAACTAAGCGATCGAATACACCACTTCCCCTATCAACTCTCAGGCGGGCAGCAACAACGAGTAGCTATCGCGCGAGCATTAATCAACAAGCCAAGCATTCTTCTTGCAGACGAACCTACTGGTAATCTGGATTCTGAAACAGGAAAAACTATTATTCAGCTTTTCAAAGGGCTAAACGAGAAGCAAAACGTAACGATCATTATGGTCACGCATGAACCAGAAGTTGCCAAGCATGCACAACGAACAATCACCCTTCGTGATGGAAGGATCGTCTCATGAATATAATCTTGCTACTGCGAGTTGCCATTCGAACCTTAAATAAGCATAAAACCAGGTCTGTCTTGACAACGTTAGGTATTATAATCGGGGTGACGGCAATTATTACCGTTATGTCTCTTGGCGAAGGCGCAAAGAATAAAGTTAAACGAGAAATTGAACGACTTGGCTCAAATTTCATCATTGCACTATCAAAACCTGCAAAACAAAAGATGATGCTCGGGAAAAAGTTGTTCCAGCAACGAACACTCGATGCAATTTTAGAAGAATGCGAGGGGGTCAATCAAGCCTCTCCAGCAATGATCCAAAATATTGTTGTCACACACGATGGGACCAGTCATCGAACCAACGCTGCCGGCGTTGAACCAGAGTACTTCAACATCACCGAATGGCCAATTCTCGAAGGCGACTATTTGAACCATGGGGACATAAAGTCAGCAAAAAAAGTCGCTCTAATAGGGTTGACCGTAAAACGAGAGCTTTTTGGAAACGGCGACGTTATAGGGAAAACAATACGGATCAAAAACATACCATTCAAAGTAATCGGGGTTTTAGGCGAAAAGGGAACCAACCCTGGGGGACAGGACCAGGACGACACGATCTTTATGCCTATCACCACATTCCAGCGAAAAATCGCAGGGGTCATCAATAAATTTCAGGCGATTCTTTTTTCTGCTAAAGACAAAAACGAAATAACGAAGACCGCCCTTCAGATAAGCTCAGTGATCCGTCAACAACACAGGCTCAAGCCTGGAGACGAAGACGACTTCACCGTCTTTACCCAAGACGATATCACCCAAGCAACTGATGCTACTTTCGCCATACTTAACCTGCTACTCCTGGCCATCGCATCGATCGCACTTATCGTTGGTGGTATCGGAATCATGAACATCATGCTTGTCTCGGTCACCGAAAGAACACGTGAGATAGGCATACGCATGGCCCTAGGGGCCAAACAGCACCACATCCTTAACCAGTTCTTGATCGAAGCAATAATAATATGTCTCCTGGGAGGACTCATTGGTCTAGCTACCGGAACCGGTGTCTCAGCGCTTATCTGTAAAGCGTTCTCGTGGCCATTTTTCGTCTCAAAGCTTGCTGTTGCAATATCGCTTATATCGTCAATTTTTATTGGCATATTCTTTGGTTATTACCCAGCCTACAAAGCATCTATGCTCAACCCTGTTGACGCCCTCGCTGAACGATAGAAAGACACAAAACAATCAAACTTTTAACGAATCCCAGGACTCTGGCCATAGCTCTTCTAAAATCTCGTCGATGCAGCGGGCATACTGCCGAATCTCCCATTGCGCATCAGGCGCAATACGTAACTTGTAAAACCCGAACCAATTGCGTAAATTTGCCGTCGCATAAAATTCAGTATAATTTCCGACCGGAATAATCGAGCGGGCCTGTTCCCGACAAACCCCCTTCTCCAAAAGCTTGTGATACGCGCTCAGTGCATGCTCATACGCATCCTGTAAAATTTTTGTGCACCCAGCCTGATCGTCAACCTCCCCCGCACTCGATTGCTTATTTCTTGCCGCCTGTTTCCGCCAAACCGCAGGATAATAAAACTTACCAACCGGATCGGAAGAATAACGCATTGACACCTCATTGTACGCCTGCGTACGATGTCGCATCCACTCGCGTGCAACAAATAACGGAAGTACAACCTTGAATGACACACTCTGATGTTCGAACGGCGTCATGTGAAGATGCTCAGCCAAGTAGTCCATAAGACGCTTGTCGGCTTTAGGATCCTCGCCCGTCTTTCCGCTCTGCGCATGCGACACCCGTGCAGACAATACCGGCATCTGATCAACCGTATATTGGTCGCTATGAACCTGTGTACTCGCAATCAAATCGACCCGAGAATACGGATCTTGTTCGCCATATGGGTACTTTGTCATACTCTCTCCTAAAATTTACATGCTCTCGTTTTACATGCGAGGAATAGTAATCCCCTTCTGTTTCATATACTTACCCTTACGATCAGCATACGAAGTATCACAACAATTTTCAGATTTAAAGAAAATCACCTGGGCAATACCCTCGTTCGCATAAATCTTTGCCGGCAAGGGAGTTGTGTTCGAAATCTCAAGTGTTACTTGACCTTCCCACTCTGGCTCGAAAGGGGTTACGTTAACGATAATGCCACATCGGGCATATGTTGATTTTCCAAGACAGATGGTAAGCACATCTCTTGGTATCCGAAAATATTCGATGCTACGCGCAAGCGCAAATGAATTTGGGGGCACAATGCAAATAGTATCTGTTTTGATATCAACAAACGAATTTTCGTCGAATTTCTTAGGGTCTACAACCGAGTTCAAAACATTTGTAAACACTTTGAATTCATTTGCAACCCTAATGTCATAACCATAGCTCGAAAGACCATAGCTCACTAACCGTTGGTTGCCTTCTCGCGTATAACGAACCTGGTCCTCTTCAAACGGCTCAATCATACCATGTTCTTTCGCCATACGACGAATCCAATTATCAGGTTGAATACTCATAGTAAAAACTCCTATAACGCTGAAAGTAAAACAAGTTTTCGTTTTTTTCGTTTAATCGTATAGGGAAACTCTTTTTTGATGAACGGCTCAGTACCAACTTGCGGCTCCCAGGTCTCAGAGGCCCAATAAACCAACTTTGCCTGATTGTAAACACAACCAGGCTTAAACATACGACAAAGCTCCTCTGGATCAATAGAAGCACGGGCGAGAAAACATTCAACCCCACTCTCAGTCGTGCGCAAAAAAGTTCGCCAGTCCATATCGCATACCTGAATGTCCTTCAGTTCGAGCTGATCGATTAATGCTCGCAAAAACTTTTGCTTTTTTCGAGTTACCTCAAGCAAAATAACACCCAAGTGAGGAAACATAATTTTAAGGGGAACACCAGGAAAGCCAGCACCAGAGCCAACATCTGCCATAAGATTTATTTTTGAAATATCCAAAAACTGGCGGAGAACAAGAGAATCAGAGAAGTGCCGGTCAACAGTCTCGGATGCTCCGGTAATCGCCGTTAAGTTCATCGATCGATTCCATTCGGCCAAAAGCGCCTCGTACTGCTGAAACTTAAGAAGTTGACCATCGCTCAACTTCTCCCGCTCTTGAAAACCAGCCCATATCTTCTCAGCCGGCCTCTGTCTTAATTTCTTTCTCACGTTTTTCCTTTAATATATAGATATTGCTCTTTGGTATTTGCTACTATAGTAGGTGAGGGGGAACATTTATGGATATAGTATATCGGTTTTTGACGGTTCTTGTACTTTTGATGTTTGCCAAACCCAATCAGGCCTCTGGCAGCTCAATTAATCTTTTCTTGAAGCCAGCACCATCAGCCATACAAAAAGAGGTCAATCAGGAGCTGGAAAAAACAAAACTGCTCAACACAAAAAGCGCTTCCAAAATTGGGAAAAAAATACTTAAGAATGGCTTCCAACAATTTTTTCCAACACCCGCAGGCTTCATAGCCCTGTACGGTGGATATGTCGATTACTCAGATCCTGACGGAAACATAACGTTTCCGCTTTTACACAAAACAAAAAAAATCTATCTCGTTATAACTCCTGAAATTACCCTCACGCCTATTCATGGGCAAACGTTCTCGCACAAAAATATTATCCCGGGAAAACCAATCAAACGATATCTATTTCAACAGAAAGTCGACCGTAAAAAAATCCCTTTCTGGCAAGTTACCGAGCAAGACCGTCCGGAAAACAACGTGATCAGCCCACTCTCAATCGTCCTGCTCACAAAGCCAGAAAATATCGTTGTGCCGACTGGTGATTTCATGGCAACAAAACAACTAAACCTGATACTCCCACATGTCTACGCAGTAGGAAACAGTGCAAACGAGGCAAACTTACTCAACTTTCTCGACATCAGAAGATACTTCGAACAAATCGAACGAGAAGAAAAAATAGCAACCGAAAAAATAAAACAGAGCGTAATTACCAATAACTAGGAACAATTATGAAGACGAGAGCTCTCCTAATCCTACTCACACTCTCCTGCCTATCGGTTCCCATAGTCGCCCTCGTCAGAAACGCCGGCATCCTGCCATACACCTTACGAGATAATAACGTCCACTTCCTGCTCGGACAGGACAAATCAAGGCCGGGCCAATGGACCGACTTCGGTGGAACAATCGAAAATGGAGAAACGCCAATACAAACGGCTCAAAGAGAATTTATCGAAGAAACAGGCGCACAAATTTCCGGAGTTCAAATCGCCCCACAAACCCTCTCCATCACCAATTATTCAGACAGTTATCGTATGTACCTGGTAAAAATCGATTATATTGCTCCAGAAGAACTTCATAAAAATAAAGAAAAAGTCGACTTCACCTGGTTCACTTTTGAACTGCTCATCACACTCGCTCAAGAACATTCAGCAACCCTGTATTCCCCATTTGCACGAACAATAAATATGGGACTGGAAACGCTCAAAAGTTTAAACCAACCCCAAATTCTAGCCCCCGCTCGTTAGGGCTAATCACCAACACGTTAACCGCAAAGCTTAACGTTCTCCACCAGGATGGTCGTCGAAAGACCGTCTTTGTGTTTGACCGTTTCAACGACACCGCCATACGATGTTACAACGTCATAGCCAACAATTCGCTCAACCTGATAATCTCCCCCTTTGATCAACACATCGGGCTTAAGATAGTCAATAAGCTTGTACGGCGTATCCTGGTCGAACGAAACAACATAATCAACAACGTCGATCGCCGCAAGAATTGAAGCCCGCTCCTCCAGGGTTTTTATCGGCCGAGCAGGCCCCTTGAGTCGTGAGATCGAATCGTCTGTGTTAAGCGCAACAACCAGCAAGTCACCCCGCTTCTTGGCCTCTCTCAAAAGATAAATGTGCCCAGAATGCAACAGGTCAAAACACCCATTCGTAAAGACAACCGTTTTGTTCTCTGTCTTACGCAGCCAACCAATTGTATCTCGTAACCCACTCCAATCCGAGCATATTTTTTCTTCGGTCGAAACACAAACATCAACAAGGTCATCTAAACCGACGGCATACGTTTTGTGATGAGACACCGCGATAGAGGCCGCCGTCGTTGCAAGCTTTAAGCTCTGATCAAGTGAAAACCGATTTGCCAAACCAACCGCTAGAAAAGCCAGAACAGTATCTCCAGCGCCAGTAATATCGTACACTTCGCGCTTACTCGCTTGATAGAATATTTCTTTTTCTTTGGTGATAAGCTGTAGCCCTTTTTCCCCCATCGTAACAATCAGCCCCTGAAGCGAAAGCTTTTCACAGATATCTCGACCATTTTCAATCACAGAATCGTCTTGAGATAGCCCGAAAAAATCAACCAATTGGCTAAACTCTTTCAAGTTTGGCTTCAGATAATCAACCCCTTTATACTTGGAAAAATCGGGCCCTTTTGGATCAGCAATAACAAGAGAGCCGCACAGTTTGGCCCGAACAAAAACCTCTTCAATAATAGAACGATCAATGGATCCCTTTGCATAATCAGAAATAACAACCAGAGAACCTGGTCTGATAACAGTGTGAATACTACAAATCAAATTGTCCCGTTCAAACTCAGACAGCGCATGCGTCTCTTCAGTGTCGATTCTCAACAGCTGCTGTCGTTGAGCAACGATTCTCTTCTTGCACGTCGTCGCGCGATCAGCACTTTTTACAATCCCCTCAACGCAAATTTTTTTTTCAACAAGCATAGAATAAAGCTGGTTTCCCGCTTTGTCATCAGCCCCAAGAAGACCTATGACCGACACATTGCAACCGACACGCCGACAGTTAACCGCAACATTCGTTGCCCCACCAAAACTATATGCTGTTTCTCTCTCCTTAAGCACAGGAACCGGAGCCTCCGGAGAAACTCGACTTACACTACCAATCAAATACTCATCAAGCATCAAATCGCCAATAATAACAACATCCTTTGGACCAGCTTGCTTTAATGATTGAACCAACTGTTTCATCTTAATCTCCTTGACTTATTTGACACTGGTAAAGTATGGTAGTTGACGTACAAATAATATATTTTAACGGGGAGTTTTTCCTTATGAAGCTACAAATATCATACGATTTTACAAACTTATCACAAGCACTTGAAATAGCAAAAAAAACGGCCTTGTTTGCCGACATTCTAGAAGTTGGCACGCCACTCCTTATCGCCGAAGGAATTCGCGCAATCGAATCATTCAAAAACACCTTTCCCGACAAACCAATCATCGCCGATACAAAAATTGTCGATCGTGTTAGTGATGTGATACCGATGCTTGCAAAAGCAGGCGCTTCGGCGGTAACAATTCTGTATGGAACAAGCAATAGCGTTATTCAAAAGGCCGCGTCCATTGCCCACAAACACGATATGAAAGTTATTCTTGATCTGATCGACGCGGAAACTATGGGCCAAGCGGCTCGAGACGCAGAATCTCTTGACGTCGACTCCATACTCTTCCACTATCCTCACGAAACTTCAGAATTTTATAGCAACATCGACCAATGGGAAATCGTTCGTGGAAACACAGATCTCCCTATCTTTGTTTCAGGACGAATCACGAAAAAACAAATTCTAGGCATTAAAGCACTAAAACCCCAAGGTATGGTAATTGGAGAAGCGATAACCAAAGCAGACGACCCAGCAGCAGAGGCTCACTATTTTAAAGAAAAACTAACCCCGAGAACCTAACATGTACGCCGTTAAAGAACAACTGAGACCATTAGGTCTTATAAATATTTCAGGCGAACAGATCAATGACCACTGGGATCTATATAAGGGGTACGTCAAGCAGGTAAATGTATTACAGGAAACTCCTGATATTCGACGATATGGCTTCGAATATAATGGGATGGTCCTACACGAATACTACTTTGAAAATCTAACAGCCGGAGGAGCTCCCCTATCAAAAAGCAATCTCAAAAAAGCAATCGAGCAAACCTGGGGCTCATATGAGCAATGGCAAAAAGCGTTCGTAGAAACGGGAAAATCTAGAGGTATAGGATGGGCGATACTATATTGCAACCCTGAAAACAAACAGTTATCAAACCACTTTGTCACTGAACATCAGAACGGTCATATCGCAGGCTTTAAGCCTATATTGGTTATGGATGTTTGGGAGCACGCCTATATGGTCGACCATCGGGCAGGTGGCAGAGCAGCATACATCGATGCCTTCATGAAAAATATTAATTGGAGCGTCGTCGAAAAACGGTTTGGGTAATCAAAAAATAGCTTTTTGACCTGCAACGTTCTTGGCCTTCTTTTTTCGCTGTTTGCGCGTCTTTCCATCAAACTGAATCTTGTATAACTGTTTGATCTCTTTAACCGTCGTCGCCTCTCGAGCAGACTTGTCCTCACGATATCCCATAATCCTAGGAAAACGGCAAGCAAATCCTGCACTGTGTGAAGGTGAAACGGTGATCTCATCAGCACGAATTAAGCAGACAAGTTTAGGCGCTACCCATACATCCGGAACCAATTCTTTCGCACAGATAACGTTCTTTGGTTTATTCTCGACCGAAATCTCATCACACATCTTCTTCTGAGTCCGCCACCCTTTGTCGGTTAGTCCTGTCCCAATTTTTGCAATCGTTTCAAATCGATCTTCTTTTTTGTTGTAAACCCCAACCAACAACGCCCCGATACCAAAATTTGCCCGCTTGCCATGACCAGCGTAGTAGCCCAAAATAACACAATCGATCGTATCGTCGAGATGTCCAGTCTCCTGACGCTTAAGCTTAATCCAGTTAAAATTTCGCTTACCTGGCTGATAGACTGAATTGGGCTTCTTGATCACCAAACCTTCAAGTCCTAAGGCAATATTTTGCGTAAAATATTCTTCCAGCTCTTTTGCCGTCTCAATAGCAACCTCTTCGAGCGGCGCAACAATACTTTCTTTTTGCTTTGAAAAAAGAGAGAGTAATAATTTGCGGCGCTGAGCATGTGTCTTTTCCAAAAGCGATTTGCCGTCCAAATACAACAGATCAAAAAAATAAAGTTTTAGGGGGACATCCTGTGCCATTGCCTCGATACCATATTTACGCCGACGCTTCACCGTCTCTTGGAACGGCAAAAAAGTTCCCGTTTCGGCATCGTACGCAATCGCTTCTCCTTCAGCAACAAACTCTTTTGCCTTCAGGCAAAGCACCTCTCGCTTGATCTCAGGAAACATCTCTGACATATCTTGAAGATTACGAGAAAAAAATCGAACTTCTTTCTTCTTGCCATCTTTGAATACATGGACCTGAAGACGAAACCCATCAAGCTTTGGCTGTGCTACACAAGCTCCAATTTTTTTGACAACAGCCGACGCACTTGAAAGCCGCTCCGCTGCTGCAGGACGAATAGGCACACCAGGGATTACTTGCATATGCTCGATTTCTTCGATTCCATGTGATTTAAGTTTCTCGACTATAAGACCGATATCCGCAGAGATATTATATGCATTCTCAAGAGTTTTTCTCAGCGACTTGTCGCCGGTCTTCATCCAGGAAAAAGCGTCCAATAATGTCATATCAGAAAAGCCTAATCGCAACTTGCCCAATACAGCTCGAACAACATACTTTGCTGATAACTTGTCTAGACGCAAGAGAAGCTCGAGCAGTTTTTTTTCTTTCACCTCTTGCGAACCGGTGCCAGCAATCTCAAGAAAGCGTTGTAATTCTTGATTAACTTGCGCTACTGAAAAAGTTGTTTCACCATCAGATTCCCATTCAGACTGCTCAATCACAAGCCCAATATCACCCAGCGATTTTCTTTTGCCTGCAACAGTCTGAACAGATATATCAAGTAACGAGGCAACAACCTTAAACATGCTTTTTTCAGCAAAATTAAACTTTGTCCCAACGTATACTGGATTGAGGTCGCCAAGCGAAAGGTAGGCGATTATGGACGCCTCATGGGGCGTTGCCTTGGCAAATAAGTCTGATAACAGCTTGGTTATCTTAAGACGAGAGTTCTCTTGCTCAATCTCATTAAAAACTTGCGATACAACACTAAATTTCACGCTACTTTCCCTTATATTTTTTCAGAGCGAAGCAAAAGTTTTTTCTATTTCACCCTTGATACCAAGTAATTCTCGTGCTTCTTTGTCTGTCAAGATAGGGGCAAAAGAATCTAGATATTCTAATTGCATGTCACTTACTTTTGGATCAAAGGTTTCCTTGGTATAAGAAGCCCCCTTGTACAAAATACCTACATACGAAATTTTTTCTTCGCTACACATCTTTTTCATGCTTTCAATATTCTTTTCGTGGTCGTCAATAAAAACGATCTTTGGGGGCCTCTTTTTGATTTTTTTAAAAAAACACTTTAGACATTCGCCTTTGTTATAACCAACCTTGGTGAACAAGATCCCATTGTCAAAGAGATATGATGGGCAAACAAGATTTTCAGAAAAAAAGCTGTTATTTGATAGATCTATATCAATCGATTGCAATTGCTCTTTTGTGCGCTTTGCAAGCGCAATTCCTCGTGCCGTGAAACCAATCACACTATTGCCAAAATCTTTCAACATTTTTAGTACCAAAGCAAGCTTCTTATCTACGGTCCTAACTGAAACTTTTTCCTGAACTTTAATCCAGACAGGAGCAAACGCTTCAAGCCCTTTCGCAACATTGCCCCCATGTATGGCAATATATTTGTCGCCCTCATAATACGCCCATGGATCCGAACCAAGCATCTGGACGGGCTCCATAATCACCCCATCAATATCAAAAATGACCAGAGTATTTTCTTCAACGTGCGTTATCACTTCAGCAATAGTATTGCTATTAATAACCATCGAGTGAATCGAAAAGAAAAAAGAAGTAAATACTAGAAGCAAAAATAATTGTTTTCTCATGACATCAGCCCCTTCAGGTTATTCTTGTGTCTAAAAAACACTAAACTCACAATAAAAACTAAAAACAAAACACTCCAAAAATCGACCGTCATTAAAACATAATAAGCCGGCAAAAGAGAAACCGTGCCCCCTAGGGACGCTATAAACACCTGTTTACTTACCAGCAAAAGCACGATCCAAACCAGCACGAAGCAAACAAGCAAAAGTGGAAACAAAAACGCTAAAATTCCCAAAACGGTCGCAACCCCTTTGCCACCACGAAAGCGCAAAAAAATGGAATACCCGTTCCCAATAAGCAAGAATCCCGCAACCAGAAATAAAAATTTGCCTGACAAAAAAAACAGCTTTTCACAGAGAAAAACTGTCATAAACGCTTTAAAAAAGTCGAATAAAAAAATATAAAAGAAATATCGCTTGTTCCCCAGGACCCTGGCGACATTAGTTGCACCAATATTCCCCGAGCCATACTTAGTCACATCGATACCAAAAAAATAACGGGCAAAACAATACCCGGACGGGATAGAGCCAACAAGATACGATACAATAAGAGATAACACCAAAACTGTTTGTTTCATATACCTGGTAGCGGCGCAGGGACTCGAACCCCGGACCTACGGATTATGATTCCGCCGCTCTAACCACCTGAGCTACGCCGCCATAGAATTAAATGCCAAAACGCTTGAGATTAAACGTATCAAGCATGAACAAAAAGAGTGACCGCAAGAAAAACACGCTTGCTATAATCGTTGCAACAATTCCGGCCATCAACGTCACTGCAAATCCACGAATCGATGGGCCACCAAACTTAAATAGAACAAGACCTGTCAAGAACGTCGTTATGTTTGAGTCGAGAATGACTACCGTAGCACCACTAAATCCATCTTGGACCGCTTTACGTAATGGAACCCCATTCGCCAGCTCCTCACGAATCCGTTCATATATCAGAATCGAAGCATCAATCGCCATACCAATGGTTAACACCATGCCGGCAATACCCGGTAACGTTAATGCAAACTTGAACCATGACAAGAAAAATAAAACTAACAACAAATTAAAGAGTAGGGCAAAGAAAGCAAAAAGTCCTGCCAGTCTGTAATACAACAAAGCAAACAGGAGCAACAACGCCAGCCCGACCAAGCAGGACACAACACCTTTTTTGATTGAGTCCCAACCAAGCGACGCGCCAACACGAGTTTCGTATTCAAATTTTATTGGGGCTTGAAGCGAACCTGAATTCAGGACGATCGCCAACGCACGAGCAGACTCACTGGTATACGTCCCAGAAATAATTCCCTCACCCCTAGGAATCGCGCCTTGAATTCGTGGCGATGAATACATCACGCCATCGATAACAATACCAAGACTTTTTCCAATATTATTTGTGGTGAGATCGGCGAAATTTTTCGTCCCAGAACTATCAAGCCTGAATCGAACTATCAAACGACCATACTCGTCAAAATCTTCTTTTGCAAATGTGATGTGATCACCGGTTAAATCAGGAAACACAGAGACCAGATAGAATCGCTTAACCCCACCCTCTTTACCAGGAACAATCACTTTGTCACCAGGAAGCTCGCCGTCGTACTCGTCAAGCAGAGACTCGCGAGTAGCCCCCTCTTTCTCTATAATCTTAAATTCTAGATGGGCTGTTTTTGAAATAAGCTCTTTCTTTTCATCAACATCTTCTTCCCCAGGAAGCTGGATCACAATCTGACGCTCACCATGCTGCTGGACAACAAGCCCCTGCACTCCGGCAGTATCCAACCTTCTCTTGAGAATACTTGTCGCCTGTTCAACCGATTGCACTCGAATGCGTTGCGCTTCCTGCGCAGGCAAATTGACATCGACGACAGTCCCTCGACGCTTAACCTCAAGATGAGGCATCTCTTTCCTAACCATCCGGTATGCAGCACTCGCCTGATCTTCAGTGTCAAACGTCATCTTGAGCAGCTGGTCTTTCACCTCTTTTCTCTCCGGAAAAGCCTGAAGTTTCTTCTCTTCAAATAACTGTTCGATCATCTTGCTTTCAGAAACCAATCGATTGTCAATCGCTTTATCAACGTCAACGCTAACAACTAAATGGGCACCGCCCTGCAGGTCGATGCCTAATTTTATCTTTGGAATTTTAACCGCTCGAAAGAGCTTTTGGACAAGCGTCTGATCTGGCGCTTCAGCTTTGAATACGTCCATATTAAAGGAGAATAAGAAGTACTTGATGAACGCAGCAGCGATCACCCAGAATATAAACTGAGAAAAAAGTATGCGTTTAAGTCTTGAACTCATCGATCTGCTCCTCTTCGCGGGGCGTAAAGCCCCGGTCCCTAAAAATCACTCTATTTCTTTGGTGCCGAGGAGGGGACTCGAACCCCTATGGGATTTCTCCCGCTGCCCCCTTAAAGCAGTGCGTCTACCAATTTCGCCACCTCGGCAGGGCAATTTCACATGAGCAAAATGTATCATATTCCCCCTTCATTTGCAAACCCTGAATGTTTTTTTGTTCGGGCAAGTTCGCCCCTCTGAGCCAGCCCTACTTCATATTCCAACAAAATATGATATAGTTTGTACAATCATGCGAAAACCACACAAAAAGGGAGACTAACCATGATCACGTTAGAGCCTCGAAAGACCATAAAGAGAAACTGTTCTCCAAACATCTTCCGTGAATACGACATCCGTGGCGTCGTCGAAACAGAAATACCAGTCACCGAAACAGCAGGTCTCACAACTGCGATTCTCACCTACTTTTTACAACAAAATCCAACCCTCAATAAAATAATTATAGGCGCTGACGGCCGAACACACTCCCCAGTTATTAAAAAAAATATTATTACAACAGCAACAGATCTTGGTCTTGACGTTGTCGACATCGGTCTTTGTCCAACGCCGGTCTTCTACTTCTCACTTTTTAATACAGGAATATCGAGTGGTCTCATGATTACCGCCTCGCATAACCCAGGACAATATAATGGCATAAAGATTTGTCTCAATAAAAAATCTGTCTGGGGCAAGCAAATACAAGAAATTAAAAATATTTATGAGAAAAAAAGTTTTTATAAAAACAAAAATCGTAAAAATGGATCTATCAGTAATTACAACTCGAACAGCCACTATATCCAGTGGCTCTCAAATCACTTCGCCCATCTTAAAAACCTCTCTATTAACGCAGTCATCGACTGCGGCAATGGAGCTGCCGGAGCTGTCATGCCAGATCTCGTTAAAACAATGGGCTGGAAGAACGTCAAGCTGCTTTACGAAGATATCGACGGAACGTTCCCCAATCATGAAGCCGATCCAACAACGATTAAAAACATGCTCGACGTGAGAAAACTTCTCACCAAAGATGACGCCTATACCGTAGGCTTGGGACTAGATGGCGATTGCGACCGAATGAACCCCATGACCAAGTCAGGGTACCTAGTCCCGGGCGACCAACTGCTCGCGCTCTACGCGAAAAAAATCACAAAAGAATTCCCCAAAGCCCCGATCGTATTTGATATAAAGTCTTCTCAAGCGCTCACACAAGCACTCGAGTCATATGGGGCTGTACCCTGTATCGCACCATCAGGACACTCAATAATCAAAGAACATATGCGTCTAAAAAACGCCAAGCTCGCCGGAGAGCTCAGCTGTCACTTTTTCTTTAACGACCGCTACTTTGGCTACGACGACGGTATCTACGCAGCGCTAAGACTTTTCGAGCTACTCCAAGAAAGCAGGCTCTCTCTTGATGAGATGCTCAACACTCTGCCCCAAAAAATCAGCTCGCCTGAATATCGAATCGCTTGCGCCGAAGAAGATAAAAAAAATATCGTTTCACATGTAAAAAAAACGTTTACTCAATATAAACAAGCCAATCTTATTACTATCGACGGCGTCCGAGCACAGATGCCCCATGGTTGGGGCCTTATTCGTGCCTCAAACACACAACCAGTTATATGTTTGCGATTCGAGGCCGACACAACTGACGAACTGATAGCAATACGAACAATTTTCGAAAAAGCACTCGAACCATACTTCTCGAAACAACAGTTAAGAATCTATTTTGAAGAATAAAAGAGCGGTTGGAATTCACCTAAGAATCGAAAATAGCTACACCGAAATGCTCGAGCAAACGATACAGTTTGGTGCAAACGCCTGTCAATTTTTTTTCATGCCACAAGACACAAATAAATATCTAAAACTAACAGATAAAGACCAAGAAGCTTTTCTTGCGCTAAAACATAAACACAAAACAACAGTCTTCGCACACAGCTCCTACTGGATTAACCCTGCATCAGGAAACCCGGCCAGCGCACGCGCTTCACACCGTATGCTCAAACAGGAAATCGAGATTGCAAAAAAACTTGATATTAACCATATAGTCATGCACGCAGGATCGGCGAAAGGCCATGAGAAAGAAGCGGGCATTCAAGCGGTCGCCACGCTCCTCAATACAGTACTACAAGACGAGAAAGAGATAACTATACTCATAGAAAACACGGCTCACGCAGGAAAAACCGTCTGCTCCAACCTCGAAGACTTCGTCGCACTACAAAGCTTACTAACAACCACCAATGTTAAATTTTGCCTCGACACCGCACACGCCTACTCGTACGGTTACGATCTAAAAACAACTGACCTGTTTCTAAAATTACTCGAGCAAACGATGGGGCTTGAACATATAAAACTCATACATCTGAACAACTCGGCAAAACCATCTGGAAGCAAAATCGATCAACACGAACTTCCCGATCAAGGTCTCATAGGCGAGACCGTTTTGCAAAACATAATCAACAGCCCAAAACTAAAAACCCTTCCCATTATTATTGAGCCACCAATAGTCTCGCTAGAGGAGCTTAAAAAAACCGTTTCGCATGTACGAAACTGGTAAAATAAAACAGCTCGACTATACTGTTCACCATGGAAACTTTTAATAAGTTCTTAAAAAAAGAACTCAATACACCACAACGCAAAGCGGTAACTCAGCAAGATGGCGCTCAACTCGTCGTCGCCGGCGCCGGCTCAGGAAAAACCCGAGTTATAACGGCCCGAATGGCCAATCTCATTCTTAACCATCAAGCAAGCCCATCTACAATACTGGCACTCACGTTTACCAACAAAGCAGCAGGCGAGATGAAGCACAGACTCGCTAGCTTTCTCGGGCCAACCACGAAGCTACCGTTCGTCGGAACGTTTCACGCATACTGTCTACTCATCCTACGATCCAACCCAACGCTCCTGCCATTTACAGATTTTTCTATTATTGATGAAGACGACCAAAAAACACTCCTCAAAAAAATCTTGAAAAAAAACAATCTTGAGAAACAAGTTTCTATAACACAACTCAAATACCAAATATCTAAAGCAAAAAACAAACTTGAGCCTGACGAAGAATTACACTGTAACCCGTACTTCAAAGAACTGTTTCTTGCATACGAAACCGAAAAAGCAAGCTCGCACTGCCTTGACTTTGATGATCTTCTTCTGACCGTTCTGAAAATCTTTCAAAAAAACAGTTCTTTCAAAAAAAGCTTTCAAAGTAGAGTAAAACACATACTTATCGATGAGTACCAAGACACAAACGGCGTCCAACACGAACTGCTCCGTGAAATGGCTCTCGCATCAAAAGAATTTGTTCTTGATTCACTTTGCGCCGTTGGCGACGAAGACCAATCGATCTACTCTTGGCGTGGCGCGCGCGTCACCAATATGCTGTCGTTTCAACAGGACTTCGCTCCAGTCAAAGTAATTAAAATCGAACAAAATTATAGATCAGTGCAGCCAATCTTACAGGCCGCAAACAGCGTCATAGAACACAACCGACAACGCCATCCAAAACAGTTATGGTCTGATAAAAAAGCAAAAAATAGAATCCTGCTCGTCTCGTGTCAGTCTGGCTATCAAGAAGCAGACGCGATGACATCGTATCTCAAGACGCTCCCGAAACAACAAAAGCTTCGTGAAGTCGCCATACTGTATAGGACCCACTTTCAATCGAGAAGCATCGAAGAATCGCTCATCAGAAACTCCATCCCCTATATTATTGTTGGTGGCATACGGTTTTATGAGCGCAAAGAAATTAAAGACCTGCTCGCCTACTTACGATTGCTGGTAAACCCTTTTGACAGAACCAGCCTGTTTCGCATAATCAATAGACCGGCCCGAGGTCTCGGCGCAAAATTTGAAGAGCAGCTGTACACCGAGTGGAACAACAACCCAATGCTTAACTTCCACCAAATTTTACAGTTCTTGCTCGACAACCCAGAACAGAGTACTAAAGGGACAAAAGCTCTGTCAGTTAAGAAATTTTTAAAAATTTTCGACGGGCTCGAAAAAGAAAAGAAACCAAGCGCTATCTTGAGCGAAGTCCTCGAACGATCAGAGTATCTTTCATATCTTCGACATGCATATGACCTAAACGAAGCAGAAACTAAAATCGAAAATATTCAAGAGCTTGCGCAATCACTAGAAACATTCGAAAAGAAAGAATCAACCCTTGAAGATTTTTTGCACGAAATCGCACTCCTGCAAGAAAAATTGGAGATAGACAAAGACAAAACCGATCATGTCCAAATGATGACACTTCACGCTGCAAAGGGCCTCGAGTTTAACACCGTTATGATCGCCGGACTCGAAGAAGGACTTCTACCATCCGCTCGGTCTCTCTCTTCCGATGAAGCCCTCGAAGAAGAACGTCGACTGTTTTACGTAGGAATGACTCGGGCAATGGAGCGACTGGTCTTACTGAGGGCAACCTATCGAAATAGTTACGGACAGGTCAGCGACCAGGTAATCTCGCGCTTTCTCACCGAAGTCCCAGAAAAGTTCTTTCATCACCTCGACCTCACAAACGTACACCCAGCCAAAACAAAATCTTTGATCGCAGACTGGCTCGGTTCAAAAATCGAATCAACCGTTACAACGTTTGGATTCAGCCCTAAGCCCCAAAAAAAAGCTGTCAGCCTGACCGGTCCATGGAAAAAAAATCAGCCGGTCATCCACAAAAAATTTGGCGCCGGCGTAATTAAAAAAGTTGAAAAAACATCAAAAGACGAATTCCACCTAACCGTTCTCTTCAGAGTTGGTGAAAAAAAGCTTCTATCGAGCTTTGTCAGTCGCGTTTAATCGATTAATTTACAGCCAGAAATTCGCCGTTTGATTCAATCTTGCCCAATCCTACTATATAAACTATACTTATTTTATGATTACAAAATCGACATTGGGGTCCGGTTTAAAAAATCGAGTTTGAAAAATCGAAGGGGTAAGATCATGATAAGAAAGCAAAATCTCAAGGGGTTGATCGTTCCAGCTCTCATACTCTCGACCTTCTCAGCTAATCCAGAACCAGTCATCCGGCAAGTCCATGAGTCTCTAGTAGCCCATAGCAACAATAGATTCGGCTCTAATCTCTACGCACAGCTTTGTAAAGAACCAGGCAATGCCCTTTTCTCTCCCTACAGTATCTACACAGCCCTCGCCATGCCATATGCTGGTGCACAAGGCGACACTGAAAAAGAGATGTCCAATGTTCTCCATATAACGCTCTCACAAAATCAGTTCCATCATGCAAACGCCAAGCTTACAAAGGCTCTCTCACAAAACAATCTTTCTATTGCCAATAAAATTTTTATTCAACAAGATTTCCCTATCTTGCCAAAATTCGCCAATATAATGACCTCACAATACAATTCAGGCTCTGAAAGCGTCGATTTCAGCCAGCAAGACATAACCGCAAATCTCATCAATCACTGGGTCTCACAAGAAACACAAAACAATATCAAAAAAATTATCGTCCCTAGCCACCTGACACCAGCAACAGCCGTGGTACTGGTCAACGCAATCTATTTTAAGGGCAAGTGGGAAAAACCATTCGAAAAAATCTACACACAAAAAGCGCCGTTTTGTTTGGATAAAAACTCGTGCACCGATGTGGACATGATGCTCCAATCAAACAAATGTAATTACATGGAAAACGGCCTTCTTCAAATGATCGAACTTCCATATCAAGATAGCCCACTTTCGATGTACGTCATTCTTCCAAAAGAGCTTGATGGGCTTTCGAAAATCGAAAACCAATTCACACAAGCAAAACTGGCATCATGGACAACTCAACTCAAACAACAAGATGTCACCATTAAACTCCCTAAGTTCAAACTTGAAGCCGAATACATGCTAACCGAAACGCTTGCCTCTATGGGCATGCCAAGTGCGTTCAGTTGCGCAAACTTCACCGGTATCACGAAAAACAATCTCTCTATATCGAAAGTCATTCATAAAGCATCTATTGAAGTCGAAGAAGAGGGAACCGAAGCTTCAGCTGCAACCGCAGTCATTATGGGCAGAGGTTTCTGCAGACTTCCACAGGCAACTATTTTTAACGCAGATCACCCGTTTATCTTCCTGATTAAAGACAAAAATACTGGTCTGACGTTGTTTATGGGCAAACTCCTAGCCCCATGACAATAGGCAACGGCTACCAGTGCGTTAAGGGTTGAACAACAAATTACGACTGGATACCAGTAACATTTTCTTGTTCAGCCGCATCAAGCATCGTATACGGCATCGCCTCCTGAAACTCCCGTAGCATACGATCGAGACTTTTCACCGTCTCTTGCTTAAAGTGCCAAGGCTCCCAGTCGCCAATCTTGAACGTTAATCTTGATGCAAAACGACTATCACCATAAGCGAGCACGCCTCCTTCTTCGAGCAACCGCGCAACTATTATCGTTCGATCTATTTTGAAATCTCTACCAACAATCTTGCCGTTTGGCAATTGCACACCAGTCCCTGGAACAACAAAAATGCCATCTCCAGCTTTAACAATCTCATAATGTTTTTCTTGAATCGTTGGATTCACGCTAAGATACGGACCCTCCCACTTATTGGGATAGGCAAGATTAAGCGGACCAACCATAGATCCTGCAAAAGATTTTATATTAAGAAAATCAACCCCATTTTTCTCATCATCGATGCTCAAGATACTACATCTTGCATCAATTTTCTCCAAAGCAAGAACAATCATCTTAATATCGTCTTCTATAATAGTTGCAATAAGGTGCGGTCGCGAATAAACAACACGAAGCACAAATACTAAAACAAAAGCTCCCATCAGAATTGTGCTCATAACGGCAAAATATTTTTTGAAAAAACCCTTGAGAAAACCAAGATTCTGATCAACCTTACGATCAAGTACAGAAAACATCTTTTCTATCTTATTCATACCCCCCCCTTTTCTATCGCCAATATACGTTCATTTCAGCCTAGCTCAAACAGAAGAAAAAAAAGAAGGTTTTAGAAGTTTTGCTCCTTGAATTGCAAAATCACCAAATAAATATAGCCCAAAAAGAATAAAGGCCATACCGGTCACCCAAGAAATGAAACGTAGTCGCTTTGCAGTAATACACAAACCAACAAAGTTTGCGATTAAACCTACTACACTTAACACCGTTAGCGAG
The DNA here is from genome assembly GCA_018817025.1 of Candidatus Babelota bacterium. Taxonomy (GTDB): domain Bacteria; phylum Babelota; class Babeliae; order Babelales; family JAHIUU01; genus JAHIUU01. The sequence continues at coordinate 91,210 of JAHIUU010000008.1, forward strand.
CCTGCCAGCACAAACAAGCTGCTCAGCAACATGACACTAAGTGGTAGTGAGCTAACGTCGTCAGGCAACACCTGAATACTAACCGCCATAAAAAACAAAATAACCAATGGATTCACAATCGTCAGCGTAAAAGACTTGCTCATAGCAAAAAAAATGTTATTGGAACACTCTACCGTGACACAAACAACCTGTCGAACCTTCCTTAACGAATGCATTCCTAACGCAATTAACAAAACCCCACCAATAAAATCCAAAACGATCATAAAGTACCGCAACTCACTGATAACCGCCAAAGCACCAAACAGGCCAAGCAAAAAATACAAGCTGTCCGCGAGACAGGCACCAAGCGCTGTTGCAAACCCCTTCCAGAAGCCACACAAGGCTGACCGATTAAATGTTAGAACAAAGATAGGCCCCAATCCTGAAGCAGCCAAAATACCAATAAGATAACACTTAATTAAAAATGGGATTTCCATAACCCTCTTATCCTCTCGTTTCGAAATATGAACCTATGCAAAGCTATAGGACTGTATTATTTTATCACATTTGGGTACAATTACTAAAGTAAGTGGCATAAAAACAATCTCTGGGGAAGGAAAGCTACCCGTGAATAAAAAATTAGAATTTGGCACCGACGGTGTTCGCGGAAAGGCCGACCAGTTCCCTTTCACAAATGACGCTCTGGTCGCTCTGGGCAAGGCAATCGCTCAATGGAGCTTCACCCGATATTATAAAGAAAAACCATGCATCCTGCTTGGCCATGACACAAGAATGTCATGCAAGCGAATCAAAAAGTACCTCGAGAAAGGTCTCTGCTCATACCCTGTCTCCATAATCGATGCAGGCACTCTGCCAACTCCCGCAATCTTACAGCTCATACAAAAAAACACCCCTCCAGAAGTAGACAAATCGTTCGACTTTGGCATTGTCATCTCCGCATCACATAACCCCTACACCGACAATGGGATAAAACTTTTTGATGCAAAAACCGGAAAACTTAACCATAAAGACGAGACCAGCATCATAAAGTATTTTTACAAAAATCATCCAGACACCACAACACAACCATCGTTTCCGCAGGGCACGGTTATACAATGGCCCCATGCGCACGTTGGCTACGTTGAAAACCTCCTCACACACTTCCCATCAAAACCGCTCCTAAAAGCCGATCCTTACGCTTCAAAATCGATCGTCCTTGACTGCGCAAATGGCGCAACGGTGGACACCGCGGCTGCCGCTTTTTTACGGCTTACTGAAGGGGTCTGTTTGTGTATGGAAGAGGTGGAACCAGACGGTAAAAACATCAATGATAACTGCGGCGCAACAGCTCCTGAAAACTTACAAAAACTAGTGATCAAACATAAAGCTCTTCTTGGGTTTGCTTTTGATGGTGACGGAGACCGCGTTATTGCGGTCAACAAGTTCGGCCAAATTAAGGATGGTGACGATCTCCTTGCACTTCTGCTGCAGCATCCAGAATTTCAAAACGAAACAACCGTGGTTGGAACCGTCATGAGCAACCATGGATTCGAAACACATCTCAAGCAAAACCATAAAAAACTTATTCGAACCAACGTAGGGGATAAGTATGTCGCAGCAAAGATGGAACAAGAAAACATACTGCTTGGCGGCGAGGCGTCGGGACATATAATCATAAAAAACTATCTCAATACCGGTGACGGGGCATTTGTCGCACTTAAAGTTCTTGAGTCGATAATTATTAATAATAACTGGGAAATGAAAACGTTCCCTAAGACGCCACAACTTCTCATCAACGTTCCAATTGCCCAGAAAAAAAATCTCGATCACCCTCCCTATACAACAATTATTAACAATCACAAAGCAAAACTTATTGATGGACGTATCGTTGTCCGTTATTCAGGAACAGAAAATGTGTTACGCGTCATGGTCGAAGATCAAACACAGGATTCCACACAAATAATTGCCAAACACCTAAGCCAACAATTACAAAAGGAGCTCTCGTGAAACTAACAAAGCCTATCTATTCGTCTCTTTCATACATCAAAAAGCTTTTCTTAAGCGGTCTTTTTATGATCTTACCTATTGTTCTCACCATGGTCAGTATCTCATTCACCTATGCATTTATTGCAAAATGGCTCACCCCATTACGAAAAATTATCCCTCTCTATTTTCAACGTATTCCTGGTTCAGAGTTTATACTGGTAACTGTAGCAATCTTGCTTATCGGATTTCTTTTAAAACTTGTTTTCATCACACCAATCGTTCACTGGTTTGAAAATCTTATCGTAAAAATACCACTTATTCGATCGGTCTATTCATCATCAAAGACACTCGTTAATTTTTTTAACGTCTCTCCAGCAGTCAGCAAAAAACGAAAAGTCATCCTAATCGAATTCCCACGCAAAGGTTTTTTCAACATCGCCTTTCTGCTTGAACCAGCAACCGACAATTTTCAAAAGATTATTCCCGCAGACAAGCTCGATAACAAAAAAACCTACTATAAAGTCTTTTTGCCAAACTCACCGAACCCTACCAGCGGCTACTTCTTAATCCTCCCTGAAAACGAGATCATATACACCAACCTTACATTCGATGAAGCAATCAAATCGGTCGTATCATGCGGTTTAATTACGCCTGCATCGATTGAAAAATTATAAATTAGCCAATGGTACTCGCACGATATATTTTACAACGTTTTTTTACCAACCTATTTTTTATAAATATAAGTTTGACCGTCTTATTTAATTTGGTTGAATTTTTTGAAAAAATGGTACGAGTAAAACAAACATCGACAGAAGCTATCTTTGTATTTATTGCCCTTAACTTAATCCCCTCGTTCTTCGAAAATCTTCCCGTCGCAAGTTGGTTAGCCTCATGCATGACCATTAAAGAGATGTATCAACAAAACGAATGGGAAACGCTCTCCCTTCTTAACGTCCCACTCAAGAAAGTTTTTTCGCTTATCGCCATTGCAGGACTTGTGCTTATGGCATGCAGCTTTCTAGGCAAAGAGTTTCTGTCATATAGATTCGCTCAAACAGCAGAACAATTCAAACAAGAACAGTTCAAACAAAATCACCACACAAAACTATTCAACCGCTGGCTTGTTCTTACCAAATCAAATAACAAAAAAAATTTCTGTCACTTTGACTATCTTGACCTAACAACAAAAAGGGGCCTAAGGTTCACACTCTTTGAAATCTCAGATCAGTTCTCTCTACAGAAAACAACCTGTGCCAAAACGTTTTCTATTGATCCGCCCACAAAAAAAATAACGCTTTCGAATAGTACTACCCTAGAAACAAGCTCCAGAAAAATCCTGTCTCCAGAAACAAAACAACTCGTGCTTCCAAGTTTTTTTACCCAGCTTACGATCCAGGACAAAACACCCCCAATTACACAGATTGTCCGTCTTCTTTTATTTAGCAAAAAAGTGCTTCCTGACTATGTGTATCACCAGCTTCTCTACCTCTTTCTTAACAGGATACTCATTCACCTTCTCTTGCTCTTATATCCTCTTCTAACATTTATGCTGTTCTTTCTCTTTCCGCACCACCGATACACCCGTTGGACCCTAATTATGACTCCCTACCCCCTTGCCGTCCTCATCTTCACCGCCACAGACTCCCTCATGCAAACAATACATTATGGCGCGCTTGCAATAATCCCATATGTCATCTTATCTCTTGTCGCCCTTGGAGCCTACAAAAATATCCCCTGAAAAGGCCTTGATCATTACAAAATATCGCTGTAAAATTAGTTTTTCTAATTTCACAAAATCCAAAACGAAGGGGATTACATGTCGGCAAAGAATCTTTTGGCTCTTGCGTTGGTTGCAAGCATGCTCACGTCACCAGCTCTGGTACTTGCAGAAGGAGAGATTGCTCCTGAAGAAGCAGTGGTTCTTGAAGAAGAGGTTGCTCTTGAAGAAGCTGTCGAAGACACTATCGAACCTGCTATCCAAGAAGCTTGCTTCGAGTCTCTCATGGATTCCAGACCAGGAACATTCTGCAGAAGCCACATTGTAGTCGTTAATGCAGTAAGTGATCCGGACGCAACACACATTAAACTATTCAATCCAGATTTTGCTGAAATCATGACATATAAGCTTGCTAAAGACGAAGAGAACGGCACCTGGAAAAATATTAACGTACTACGTTCAACCAAACGCCTCTACAGCTCAGGCCTGAAATTCGATGACAAGTATTGCGGCTGCAGAACAAAACTCGTAGGCATTGCTCTAGAAAAATTATTAGGACTTACGAAACACTACAAAGGAACAATACTTCTCGACGAATACAAACACTATCCCCTTTGGAACGTCATACTCAAGAACAGAGCCGAAGTCTCCAACTTTGTTGACTACCTCTTTGACAGCCTCGCAAAAAGAGGCAAACGATCATTCGACCGCAAACCGGTACTGCTTCTTAACTTAAAAGACGACCCTTACCTTGAATCTCTTACTCTCGAAGATACCGCCAAACTTAATTCTCTTTTCGAGGTCGTAAATTACGAAGACACAAAAACAACAGAGTTCTTCACAAAAAACCAACTCGCTATGGACGAGATTACCATGAGATTTGAAGCAAGCTCCCCGTTCCAGCCTGGCGAAAGCGTCCGTGCAAAACTGTTTAGAAAATTCGAAAAATACTTTAAAGACTTTGACATGCAAGAGATCGTTCCATGGATTATTGCTGGAACAACAACGACCATGGCAACAGCGTTTGTCTGGTCGACTTTCGAAACGAAACTCCTAAAACCGGGTCAAGCTAAGTTCTCTGAATTTCTTGACAAATTTTTTGTATCATTCTCTGGAAAAGGAGAATCAGAGGCAGGGAGCCCAGAAACTACCTAGTCACTAAAAGCAATCAAAAATCGCAAGCCCCCTTGACACATTGTTCGTCGAGGGGGCTTTTTACAACAATTCAAACTATATTTGTGTTATTCCAGCTAGAGCTACGAATTGTTGGGCATGTTGGGCTTTACTTTTTGTGTCGGCTGGTCATTCGAATCCCTCGATGCGATTTCCTAGGGAAATCACTAGGGACGAACGGGCTTGTGGCAAACGGGATTAACTTAACCCTTTTGATGTGACGCACAAACGGGTGTAGAAGCCCTGGGCGAAGATGGGGGTTTTGCGATCAAAAAAACTCACGTTATACTAGTGAGAAGAAAATAATTAACCAATTATTCTGGGATAAAAAATGATCGACCTTCATCTCTTACGAAAAACCCCTGAACCAATAAAGAAAAAAATTCTAAAAAAAGAACCTACCTTTCAAATCGACAGGCTACTTGAACTCGATGAACTCGTTCGACAGATGACGATCAACGTTGAATCACTTCGTAAAAAACGAAACGAACTATCAAAAAAAGGAGGGGTCGAGGGGGTTACCGATGAGCTGAAACAAAAGTCAATCGAACTTAGCAAGCAACTAAAAATAAAAGAAAAAGAACTAGAATCACTCTCTCAAGAGTTCAAAAACCTGGCACTTTCATGCCCAAACATTCCACAGGACGACGTTCCAGAGGGCGACAAAACACAAAACAAGGTCGTTCAAACGGTTGGGCAAAAACAAAAATTTTCTTTTTCTCCCAAAAATCATCTCGAACTAAACGAACAAAACAACTGGTTCGATATGCAGACAACAACAAAAATGTCTGGCGCCAACTTTGTTTTATATAAATCACCAGGGATCAAGATCCTGTATGCCCTAACGCATCTCATGCTTAAAAACAACGTTAAATATGGCTTCGAGCCAGTATTACCACCATATCTGGTTACCGAACAAGCGCTTATCAATTCTGGAAACCTCCCGAAATTTCAAGGCGACTTCTACTCGATTCCTGAAGACGGCCTATCTCTCATCCCTACGGCCGAAGTCAGTCTCACCAATATTCATGCAAATCAAGTTCTAGATAAAAAAAATCTTCCCAAACGATACACCTCATGGACAAGCTGTTTTCGACGCGAAGCCGGCGGCTACGGCTCAGACGAACGAGGACTTATTCGAATCCATCAGTTTGAAAAAGTAGAGCTATACACACTGTGCGACCCCCAAGAATCGGATAAAGAACTTGAGCGCATGCTATCCTGCTCACAGGACCTACTCCAACAGCTTGGCCTACATTATCAGGTTAGCTTACTTGCGGCGCAAGACTGCTCATTCAGCTCTGCAAAAACGTACGACATAGAGGTCTGGCTTCCTGGCCAGCAAAAATTCTATGAGGTCTCTTCATGTAGTAATTGTACAGACTTTCAAGCACGACGAGCAAAAATCAGAACAAGGGGTAATTCTGAAGATAAACCAACGTTAGTTCACACGCTTAATGGCTCATCGCTCGCCCTACCACGCCTCATGGTCGCGGTTATGGAACAATACCAGCAGGATGACAGCACAATTAAGCTGCCATCGGTGCTCGAGCAAGCAGTCGCAAATTTATGGTAAAAATTCTGTGAATCATGAATAACGATATTCGAAACCAAATAAAAAAAATCACCATCCACACAAAACGAATTATGCAAAGCACCCTTGTAGGAGATTATCTTTCTGCATTTAAGGGAAGCGGTCTTGATTTCGATCAGTTGCGAGAGTATCAAATGGGTGATGATATTCGGTTTATCGACTGGAACAGTTCTGCAAAAAGCAACAAACTCATGGTGAAACAGTTTATAGAGGAACGCGACCGAACGATCATTCTGGCAATAGACATTTCAGCATCATCAGATTATTCATCAGATCACGAACTTCGTTCGCAAACAATCGCCCAAGTTGCAGCCTCACTAGCTTTTATCGCCACAACCAATAAAGACAAAGTTGGTGCGCTTTTTTTCTCTAGCGAGATCGAAAAATGGATCCCACCAAGTCGAGGCAAAGGTCACTACGCAAAAATTCTTGAATCAATTTTCTCAATCAAACCTAAACAGAAATCGACTTGTATAAAAAGCGCTCTCAACTTTCTACTCTCTCTTAAACAACGAAATTCTATCCTATTCATGCTTTCTGACTGGATTGATGACTCAGAATCGTATGTAAAACTGTTAAAAATCGCTCGATATAAATTTGATTTTATTGGCATACGTTTTTTAGACGCATGTGAACAAAAGCTTCCATTGTACGGCTTAATCGACCTTGAGGACCCAGAAACCGGCGAATCCGTCACCATCGATACTCGTAAAGACACCGACACATTTTTGCGCGCTCGACAACTCGAACAAAACCGTTTGTTCAAAAAACAAAAAATCGATCTGCTTGACCTCAGCGTTGGAAAACCATTTGTCACCCCGCTCATCCAATTCTTTCACCATCGAACACGAAAGCAAATTCGATGAACAAAGAAACAACATTTTATGATATTTACGACTACATCTACACCCCCTTCTGGCAAACAAAACACTTTCTTGTTTTGCTTGCAAGCATACTAGCGATTGCTTGTCTTATTGGGATATTTTTCTGGATCAGGCACGTAAAAAACAAAAACCAAATTAAACCTACGATCACACCATGGGAATCGGCCCTAAGGGAGCTGCGCGCACTGACGCCCCATACGTACGAAACAAAAGAAGAGTTTAAAAAGTTTTATTTTACGATTACACGAATTATAAAAAAATATTTTGAAAAACAGTTCTCATTCGATGTCATCGATAAAACCGACGACGAGCTGATAGATTACTTGCAAAGTAAAAATTTGGATACTAAACAGATCCAAAAACTAAAAATTGTCCTGAACGGCTCGCTGCTCATAAAATACGCAAACGCCCAGGCGCTACGTGAACAAGCACAAAGCGACCTCAAAACTGTCATTTCTCTGGTAAAACAAACAGCTCCGTCAAAAGGTCTCTAGCCAAAAACCACGAGTCTCAAATAGAAAGAAAACGCTCCCATGAGGAACCCATTATCTCGCCTCTTCGTGTCAAGCCTACTATTCTTTGTTGCAGCCACCCCAAATCTTTTCTCCATGAGGTCCTGCTTGTGCTGCTTAAAATGTTGCTTTGGCGATAAGAGAAAAACATATGTCGTTCCATTTAACTCAAGCAATAGTAACCCAACAATCGTTGTAAGCAACAGTTCTGCAAACATCGCTCAAGAAAAAACATATCGTCCTGCAACAACCGAGATAACCAATAAACTTTTTGATAGTATAATCGACGAAGGAAGCAGTATCTGCTTTTTCGTAAAAAGCGAAATATTGGAACAAAAATCAAAATTAAAAAAATTAAAAATTTATCTTACAAAACAAGTCCTCCCTCGATTCGACTCAAAAAACGGAATGCCCGTAACACATGTTGAACTTGTCTTCATCAAAAAAACAACCGTAAACTTATTATTCGAAAATAAAACACCACCATTCATAAGAACAGAAATGTTCAACCAAAAAGAATTGTCGTTTATCATAAACAAACTTCCCCTAACTCTATTCGACGATGCCTCCTGGATCAACAAAAAAAATCACGCTGGGCTGATCCTCAACACCAATGTCGATTGCTACTTTGAGTCAAAAAGCACCTCAAAACACCCCTTTCTATAGCTTTTTTTTACTTTTAGGATTTTTCTGCCATAATAAGTTTATCCCAATTTCGATCGTTTTTTAGCTAGAAATTTTTCTATTATTTTATTTGGAGGAAAAAATTATGAACCATTTAACAACAAAAAAAATAGCTGCTTTGCTCACTTGCGTTTCTCTTTTTTATTCGCCTCTTCTTATTGGCATGAAAAAAAATAAAATTCTTCCAAAAAATAACGATACTGTTATAGAAATTAATTTCGCCAATAATCAAGAGCTGTTCACACTCGAAAATATCCCAGATGAGCTTTTCATCGATCACATACTCCCTTTTCTAGAATTAAATGATATTCACAATTCAATGGCACTGGTCAAAAAGCGTTTTTGTGAGCTAACAAAAAATTACACCAGAAACAAATATCAAAAATACTTTCATTTATTTTCCAATTTTTTTGAACAAAACAATCAAATAGTCATTGAAATCCCCAATAAACTACTTCGTAATCCTCAAAGACTCGACGACCTTATAACTTTTCTGAAAACCAAAGCCCGTTTTTTCGATCAAAAAGATACAACCGGGTCGGGGAAACTTGTCCTTAGATTTCCAAAACTATCTTCTAAGAGCACCTGCTGCCTGTTAACTAAAAAGCAAACGGTTGAGATCATAATCACGAGCAAGAAAGCTCTCGAAAAACTTACAGACGAATTTCCCTTCCTACAAACAACTGCTAGAGAAAAACAGCGAAAATCTTTTTGCAAAAACATTTTGCTATCTGGAGCAATTCCTGCTGGTGTTTTTCTATTAGTTTTAGCAGCACTTATACTCGCACCAACAATAAATAATATAGCGTTGGGATATACGGAACTATTTTATGATAATAAAACAATTCAATTTATCGCAATAGTAGCAACTTCTTTTTTTCTTATTGAACTCGCGGTCTCCGCATGTTTCTGTGGAGCAAATTGCATTAGCTTTCATAACAACCAATATTTCTTTCAGGCTTTATTGGAGGAACTCAAATTAATGGCAAGTGAAAACGAGAATATAACAATCAAAACAAACTAACATGAACCCACAGCACCTCTACATCCATTACCCGTTCTGCAAGAAAAAGTGCTCCTACTGCGACTTCATATCATTTCCAAAACATGAAGCGTTTGTAAATAAATATCACGAAGCACTATCTAACGAAATAAAAACGTTTGCACAAAATAACAAAAATCCCCATGATATTAAAACGATCTTTTTCGGCGGCGGCACTCCAAGCCTCTATCCACTCGAACTTTTTAAAAATCTCTTCAAAACCATTCATAAAAACTTTTCTCTTAAAAATCTTGTCGAAGCAACCATCGAGGTCAATCCTGGTGACATTACAGAAAAACATCTAGCGACCTACAAATCTCTAGGGATCAATCGACTTAGTATAGGCGTGCAAGTTCTCGATGATAAAATCCTGCGAAGCGTTAACCGGGAGCAAACAAACCAAGATGTCATACAGCTTTTAGAAATAGCCCCAAAGTATTTCAACAACATCTCTGTCGACCTTATGCTTGGTCTTCCAAAAACCACCACAGAACTTTGGTTCAAAACTCTCGATTACGTGGCAAGCCAACCTATCACACATATTTCAATATATTTTCTTACTATCTACGAAAAAACACCTCTCTACTTCAAAATCGAAAACAAAACCATCTCTCTCCCGGAAGAAAGTTGGCTCATCGAAACATATAATCAAACAATCGACTATCTTAAGCAAAAAGACTTCTTACAATATGAAATTTCCAACTTTGCAAAACCAGGTTTTTTGTCGCTTCATAACAAAGCGTATTGGGACAGAAAGCCCTATCAGGGCTTTGGCTTGAGCGCAGCCTCATTTGACGGGAGAAAACGGTTGGTAAATTCGAATAATCTGATAGAATATCTCAATTGCGGACACAGAGCTAAAACCGTTGAAATTCTCACCCCCCAAAACATCGCCTTAGAAGAACTGATGCTTGGATTGAGGCAAAAACAGGGGGTGGGCTTGCGGCGTATGATATACTTGTTAAGTGAGGAACAGTTTAGAATGCCAAAACAAAGCGTTCTGTTGTTCGAAGAAAACGTAGCTCAATTGAAAAAAGAAAACTTGATCGAAGAAAAGAATGGACGGATTTCGCTGACGACAAGGGGGAGGGTACTTGAAAACGAGGTTATCGTGAGGCTACTCCCATAAAGTATAGTCCCCAACAAAATCCAACTGTACGTAAAAAATGCTAACGTAGGAGCACTATGGCAAAACATGTCGGGGTTAAATTACCCGAAGAACTTATTGGCCTTCTTAAAAACGAAAAAGTTGTTGGTATTTTGGCAACATTCTCTGAGCGGGGTCTCCCTCATACCACTCCAATTCAATGTTTCTATCCCAAGGGCGATGAAAGCCTTCTCATCTCGATCCATAAAGAACACGCCGGCTATCACAACATGGTGTGGCAAAAAAAAGTTATGATCTGTTTCCTTGGCGAAAATAATCTTGCATACAGCATCCTCGGAAGAGCCGGAGTCGTCAGAGCTCCATCAGAAGTACACCCTCTTATGAACATCGTTCGAATTGACATCATCGATATCAAATGCGACCGATCAATCCTAACGAGAGTCGAAAGTGGAGTCACCTGGAGTTTCACCTCTGCCGAAGCAGAAGAACTCGTTCAGGCGCTCTTTGCGGAACTGAGGGGCCTTTCCAAGTCGCTATAAGCAATTTTCTGTACTGAGAAATGAGACTTTGTTACAATAATCCCAGTTTTCGATTAACTAACAAAAAGGCTTGTATCATGAAGAAAATCTTCGCTCTCTTCTCGTGTCTCATGTTCTACTCAATCCCTATGCTGCCCCAAAACCAAAACAAATCGATCGGTGCTGAAACGGTCCAATACACCCAGGAAGAGATCGGAGTCCAAGGAAACTGGAGAAAAAAGAAAGACTGGCTCAAACAGGCAATCGCTAAAAACGATGCTATTCAGACGATGGTCATCGATGTCCAAAAGTTCAAGAAAATTTTCTATGACAAATTCAAACCAATCGATAGCATGCTCGATACATTCTATCGTGAAGCAGGATTCAATACCGGAGAGCTCGAGTCGCTCATTCAAGAAATCGCTCAAGAAATTGAACTAACAAAAACAAACCATCAAAACCTTTTTACAAAAACACTTTCCGAACTCAGCGAAGAAACCAAAGACGAGGCAATCAAAATAAAAAAACAATACGCAGACATCTATAGCATCGAAGAAAAATTCAAACAACACAAAAACAGCCTCGAACAGTTCAGACTGGACATAACCTCGGTTGTCGAACTCGACAAATCGCTACGAACCAGATTAAAAACAGCTGAAGACCAAATCAGAGCAATACAATCAAACGTTAATAAAGCAGGGGAGCTAAGCCAAAAAATCTGGCACGTCATCGATGATAACAAAGCAAAAAAAATATTTTATGAGCTCAGTAGTATCCACGAAAATGTCAAAGCACTACAACAATATATACAACAAGACTTGGTTCAGGACTTTGACGCCGTCATCACAACACTACAAAATCAAATCAAAATTGTTACGGTAGGAATCGACAACTTGGAACAACAAAATATCATTATCAAAAACAGAGCGTTACGACTAGAAGAACAAAAAATAGAAGACGAAAAACTCCTCAAACAAAAACGAGAATCTAAGAAAAAAGAAACAAAGAAAAAAGCTAAAAAACAACGCAGTGAAAGCGAAACTTGGTATGGCCTGATATGGGAAGGCATCGCATCTTTATTCTCATTGATTTTTTCCTGGTTCTCCTGATACGATAGCAAAGAAGAACCCAGCTTTGGGTAAAAAAAGTTTTTCAAAAAGGGAGAACTATGAACTATCTTGCAATCTTGTTTTTTATCTGCTCAATAAGCCCATTCTACTCGTTCCAAAACATATACTCTATGGAAGAAAACTTCCCAGGAGATGAATTTCTTGAGGGGGTTCTTGATGACGAACCAGAGCCTGCCCCAGAACTAGAGCCTGCTCCAGAACCAGAACCTGCTCCAGAACCAGAGCCTGCTCCAGAACTAGAGCCTGCTCCAGAACCAGAGCCTGCTCCAGAACCAGAGCCTGCTCCAGAACCAGAGCCTGCCCCAGAACCAGAACCTGCTCCAGAACCAGAACCTGCTCCAGAACCAGAGCCTGCTCCAGAACTAGAGCCTGC
>JAHIUU010000013.1 GCA_018817025.1 Candidatus Babelota bacterium
CCCCGCCATGTAATCCTGCCTGAACAGCCCCTGCAAGAAACTGGTAACCTGGGCAGAAACCCTAGTCCACAGCCGAGGGCCGTTATTCTGGAAAGCAACCCACTGAGTTCCCCGATAGATGCTAATCTTCACAAACATCTGAAGACGAACCCCGTTAATATACCTCCAATTGGGATCCAGACTCAAAGTCCGAGCACCCATTACCACCTTGCCAAGGTCCTCCTGCTGAATCAGGCAATTAATCCTCGCCTTATTCAGAGCCCCCACCTCCCCCTCTCCCTGGAAGGTCAAATAAATAAGATCATACTCGAACCCCTCGCACCAATTCAGGTAACCCGTCTCCATCCCCGCCGGCGCCTTGCCCACATTCCTCTTCTGATCAGTCCTGGCATAGACTCCCGCCACATGCCCCTGAGGAGGAATCAACGAGATCCTGTTGTCCTTGTTGGGATCCGCGATCTTGATCCAAGGTCCATAAATGGCAGCTTCCTTGCAATCATAAGTCTGAGCCCTCACAAAATCCAACATCTCCTGAAACTCAGTCCCCTGAGCAAAAGCCAAAATGACATACCTGTTCTGCTGAACCTTGGCCCAAGAGATCAGATCATTGTGAACCGTGCTCACTCCAGACAGATCCGGCACAGCAACCTGCATAGGATCCGGGAACTTATTGAAGGCATAAATCCCCTTGTTGGTGGCCATCAAAGCCGGCGAAGTCGTATGCTTTTGAGCAATCGTCTCCGTCCCGTCAGAGCCGCCCGCCAAATCATAATTGGGAGAACTATAAGCCGTCTTGACGTACCGCGCCCTAACGGCCGTCACCGCCTTGGGCCGCTCCGCCAAAGCAAAAGTCAAGGTCACCAACCCCGAGGTATAATCCACCGTCCCCACGGATTCCCCATTGTTAAAAGCCCCATATTTGTCATCGGTCATGGTGAGGGCTTCATCAGCCGGCCCCGTCCAAGAAATGGTCACTCCACCCCTGGCCAGAGGCACCTGAGGCAAAATAAAACTGAAAGCCAACACCTCAGAGCCGGCCGCCTTCTGCACCGCCTCAAGCTGATTCTCGTACACCCCAGAATAAACCACGCCAGGCACCAAACCACGAGGTATACCCTTGGTATAAGGCGCCGCCGCATTGTCGAGCACCTTGTCAGTTCCCTCATCCACCGCCACGATCTCAGAATCGGCGTTGATCACATCCGGGAAATAATTCGCTGAAGTAGGATCCTGAAGCTCCACCGCCTCATAAGATCCCACAACCTCCCAAGTCACCCCATCAACCCCCAGCTCCCAAATATAGGTATCAAACCGAGTCCAGCCGCTCAGATCATTGCCATAATCATCATTGCCCTGAAGCGTCAGCCTGACCCCATCGCCTCCCGCACTACCAGCCCACACACCCTCACTGTAAGCCGTCACATCCCACAAATCCTCCTCGGCCAACCCAGCGAAACTCTTGGGCAAAACCTGAAGCCCAAACAAAGCCGAAGTGCCATCCACCCCGCCAGGAGGATCCGGAATCACAGGCGCCTCAATCTGAACCAGCGATGTTGCCCCTGTAGTAGGGCTCACAATCTTGAAACGCTTGTACCCAGTCACATCATTGACCAAGCTCACACGCTCCGCCCCCAGAGCCGTGTTAATCACATCCACCAAATCCGCCAAAGCATAAGCCCCGGCACCCCCGCCATCCGTCACATCCACCGCCACCACAGCCGCCGCATCAATCTTGACGGCCACCCAAGTCTCATCCGTCAGATTGACCGGATCCGCCACAGGCCGCCCAATAAACTCCGCCGCCGTCGCAGGAGAATCAATCTCCACTGACGCCTTCACCGCATCATCAGGCACAACCCGATTGAACACCATGGTCCCGCCGTCATTGGCGTAAAAACCAAAAGCACAATAAGTCGCAAAACTCCCCGGGAAAAACCCATTGTGCTTAGGACACGTCTTCTCCACAAACCTGAGCCAAGTCGCATATAACCGAGGATCATTCACCGGCCCCCGCTCGTTAAAGCCGACCTCCGAATACCTTGACGTGCTCACCCCCGCGAAAGCCACCGGCCCCGAGGGCATATCGATCAAATAGATCCCTGGTGCAGCAAAATTCATTACTTCACCCTCCTTATCTGGCCCTTACTGATAGCCCGCAACACGGCCGGATGCCTCGCCTCCTGCTCCGTCAACTCTTTGGGCACATGAGGCTTGAACGTCACACCGCCGCCAATATCCAAAACCAAAGGCGCCCTCACATCCTTGGTGAGGACAAACGTTATTTTGTTTTCTCCTGCCATCGCTCAATCTCCTTCAAGTCGCCCTCAGAGATCTTCTGCTCCTCAGGCACAGTCCCCCCACCCTCCACCGCCTGCCTCACGCTCCCATCTTTTACTAATCTTCTGGTCTGAGCCCTCAGGTATTCCCCCATCGCCCGCCAAGGTCGAAGGAAAGGCTCCCCGTCCAACCCCCACTCCAAGCGATATGCTTGAAGGATGACATCAGGCGAACTCGTGTTCGCCATTATCACATAGCCTTCCCCGTCACCCACCTGGAACACCTCGATCGAATCACGATAAGCCTTGTAAGCTTCCTTATCCGGGATCAACTCAAGCAATTTGGCCTTCGCCTCCTCGGCCGCCCTATGCAAAAAAGCCTTCTGGGCCCTCTCCATCCGAGCTTGAATGGCCTTGGCCGTCACTTTCCACCCCTTGCCGTACTGCTTGAATTTAAACATCAATACTAATCCAACTCATCAGCCAACCAAGCCTGATAATCCCTCACAATACCAATCACCAACGGCCGAACCTCTCGCTCTCTCCCTGCTCTCACAAAATCCCGATCACCTTCCCACTTCACCTCAACCCCGTCCTCATTCCAACTCAACAACACATAAAAATCCTTGGAAGATAAACCAGCCTGCTGTGCCTCGCTCCACTCCCAGCGCTGCTTAATATCAAACTCGCCCGTCTTTACAAACCCATTCGCCCTCAAAGCCGCTTCAAAAGCATCAATCACATCCTCCAATTGGCTCGAAACAGTCGGATTATCCGTCAACCAATTATCAAAACCACGCTCCTGAAGCTTCACCCCCTCCAAGGCTCTCTCCACCCCCTCCAATAACCTGCTCAACCTCGCAAAATTTAACATCTCGCCCTCCACGCGATCACTGATCGCTACCACCACCTAAATCTTCTTCTTTTTTGGGCATCAATAACCCAAAAGAATATGCCATCTCCATCAAAGCTCGACCCATCGACACCAATACCCCCTCCAATTCCTGCTGCTTGATCCCCGCCTGAGTCAGCCGCTTCAAGCCCTCACCCAACACCTTCGCCGCCCCTGCGCCCCTGCGCCTCACCTCAAAAGCCAAAGCCTCCACTAAAGCCTCTCCCCCCATCCCCGCCTGAAAGGCCTCCAAAACCTGGCTCTCGCCCTCCTGGCCCCAACTCTTGACCGCCAGTGTCACTTCCTCATCCAATACCTGCACCCGCTTCACCGGCTGCTCAAGCCTGGCCAAGGCCTGTTGCATTCTCTCTCTTCTGTCCATCTCTCACTCCCTTCCACACGGGATTATTATAGTGTTTTCGGCATAGAGCCAGTTTGCGCCCCGGCGCATCCACCAAAAAATCCGTGTCCCCGCCACACACAAAGCAAAAACTCACAATGTCCCCCCCCAACGGCCCCTTGTAATGCGGGAAACTGTCATTCCCCCCCGGCCCATCACATTTCATCCCTCTATATCTTATAACACACTGCCCGAGGCGTTGCTGAAATCCCTCCCATGCATGCTCACAATGAGCACACACAAAACACAATCCCAACTCTCTCAAAATATGAGATTCCACCTCACAAGCCTCCCAAATTGAAAGTAACGCCACCAGACGCCACCTTCTGAACCCTTGGATCCGCAAAATCCAACTCGCCAAGCACGTTTATACTGATGATATGAAGAGCTTTACGCTTCATCACCGCCTGAACCTCCCCCGTCAGCTCAACCGAAGTCACATCACCAACATAATGTCTAGTATCCCCCACTGAATCCACCACCGGCACCTGAACCTGGCTCACACAATGCGCCTCAGCCCGAAACACCCTCATTAGATGTTGCCAAATGGCTAATCCATCCTCCGTGCTCCTGGCGTGAACCTGGAGATCATAAGAAATATTCACTGGATCCGCCTGAGGCTTCTCCTCGTAACGATCATAATAATCTCCCCCTAAGTGCCTTGCCCCAGCCGCTGGAATTCGATATTCAGTCGCCGCCACAGACTGCCATCGATTTCTTGCCCCCTCAAAATCCAATCCCCCCCTCCTCGCCAACACAGAAGGAAGAATGTATCTTCGGATCACTGACTCTGGAGGAAGTACCCAAGACCGAATTTTCCCACTCACCCCAGGCTCATATTGCACCCCCTCCACCTCCACCCAATAAGCCATCCGCCCGTTAGGCCCCCGAGCAAGAATCGCCTTCATCAAGCCCATGATTCCCTTATCATAGTCTTGAATAGTGACGATCCCTGTTCTGTGTCCAGTATCAGCCATGTTATCTCTTCAACACGGATTTGGCACTCTTGACCCAATCCATCAAATCCTCCCCGTCCAAATTCTCCCTCACGCCCTTGAAATAATCCTGAGCCACCCGGCAAAACTGCAAAATCATATCCAACCCTGGGCTCAATGGAGCATCCTGATCCAGGCGATTCTCCATCGTCTCTTGATCCTCAGCCTCGGCAAACACCCGAGCATTCACAGACGAAGCATCCTGACACTTCTCCTGAAGTGCCAACATCGCCTCACCAATCTCCTGGCACGTCTTCACCAGAACATCCCACTCCGCCGGAGTCTCATATCTCGCTCGCGCCTCGCCCAGCCTCCGAGAAGCATTGTTCATCCTCGCCCTTAAGTCTTCTCTCATGCTATCCTCCTATCAGCGGCATATTCGCTGTTATGCTGCAAAACAATCCGGTTTGTCATTGGGCTCTGACCCGAAGACCACTGCCCAGGCCTCACCCAAACCACATCATACCACTGTTCCCCAACCTTGATCACATCCCCCTCGATCGGCTTGGGCAAAACCGGCCCCCACAAAGCCACCAAGGCCTCTAGAACCAAATCCACCCGCTCCACCAAGCCCTCCTCCTGTGCCTCCAGCTCCGGCTCCTCCGGCTCC
>JAHIUU010000009.1 GCA_018817025.1 Candidatus Babelota bacterium
CTATCAATAGTGCGTTTAGAAGCATAAAACGCAAGCACTTTGGTCTCCTTCTGTCTGGTGTTTAACTTACATTAAAACCTTAACAGTTGGAGACCTCTTTTTTTAAGAGTTTTGTCTCACATGTTTCTGGACCAGGACACTGGTCGGGTGGGCTATAATTGTATTATTTGAATGGTGGTGGGTAGATGCCAATTCGTGCGGCATCCTGCGAGACGAAGCGCCTTTGGCGCGATGTCTTGCTCTTAGTAGCCCCTGCTGAAATAATACGAATATGGTTTCGAATTGTTTGTTGTGTTCGGTTTGTGCGTTCGAGTTTCGTCAGCCACGCCAGTTTTATGTAAACATTTTACTGGTGATAAAGTTAAAGCCACCGCTTAATTGCGGTGGTCTTTTTCATAACTTGGGATACAAGATATACTGCTAAAATCACCTACAAACAAAATAAGTAAAAATTTTCAAATCCACCCCCAAAGGATGTGGTTTATAATGCTTCAATCAAAAAGAAAAACGAATGGAAAAAACAGATCAGGAAAAAATACATGAATTTGTAAATTCAATCTCTAGCCTCACCCCAATCTCAATTTCTCCGTTCCTGAATATGTCTATTAGGTACCCGATATATTCCCCTTCGCCAAGGCTTTTGTGGACACTCAGGGCAGGTGGGCTTGGGATGAACGCGAGGGACGAGGTGTTAGTAATTTGTAGTTGTTCATGCAATGGAAAAACTGGAGTCCCCTTCAGGGGCCGACCGCTTAACCTGAGAGCGTGGCCGAAGAGCCGAAGGCGATGAGCCCTGCGGCCCATGAGTTTGTTATAGGCGTTATTTTACAAAAATCGCAACAATCAGTATCTTTGTTGCTATGGCAACGAAAAAACTAACTCCACTCATGAAACAGTATTTCGAAATAAAAGAGCAGCATCCAGATACGGTGCTGCTTTTTCAGGTTGGGGACTTTTACGAACTATTTTTTGAGGATGCCAAACGAGTGTCGGCGTTTCTTGCGATTGCGTTGACCAAGAGGGGTAAGCATCAGGGGCAGGATATCCCTTTGTGCGGCGTTCCCATTCATGCATTAAATCACTATCTTTTAAAATTAGTGCGGGGCGGGTTTAAGGTTGCTATTTGCGAGCAGATGAGCAAGCCGCAGCCTGGGAAGGTTGTTGACCGTGCGGTGACGCAGGTATTTACGCCGGGCACTCTAACTGATGAGCAAATGCTCGATAATAAACGCTCTTCTTATCTTCTTTCTTTCTATCCTGGTCGAGAGTGGTGGGGGGTTTTGTTTACCGAGCTTCTGACCGCGCAAATGTTTGCAACGTCGGTTCCTATCGACTCGTATAGAATGGTTGAGTCTGAGTTGGTTCGATTTTTTCCAGACGAGATTATTATTCCAGAAAATAATGGCCCAAAGTTCGGGAATTACTTTCGAAAACTGGGGTATGTGGTAAGTGAGATTGGGGTGAGCGGTCCGCCGGATTTGTGGGTTGAGTCTCAGTTTAGTGGTCAGGTGTTGCAGCAGCTATCGCAAAACACACACGTTACGAGTTCGCTGCATCAGCTCTACTGGTATTTGAAAAAAAATCAGGAGCGAGCGCTGGGGCAGCTTCGCTCGATTCAGTTTTATCAGCCAGATGATTATTTAGTGCTTGATGCGGCAACGCAAAACAATCTTGAGATTGTTGGGAAGAAGAACTCGTTATTCTCGGTGATGGATCGTGCGGTGACGTCGATGGGGTCGCGAATGATTAAAAAATGGTTGCTTAGACCATTGGTACAAAAACCTGTGATTCTGCAGCGACAGGAGGTCGTTGCTGCGCTTGCAAAAAATATTGATGCCATGCAAAAATTTGAAGAGCTTTTTGGACAGATTGCTGATCTTGAACGAATCGTTGGCCGTATTGCGCTTGCCCGTGCGCAACTCAATGACTATCTTGCGCTTAAAAACTCACTAACACTTATTCCTGAAGTTAAATGTGTGGTTCAGCAGTATCTACTGTTTTATTTAACTGATATTGTGCAAGCAAAGCTGGTCGACTGTTCGGCTCTTGTCGAACTTCTCGATTGTGCGTTAAACGATGATGTAAATGAATCATGGACGATAAAGACGGGGTTTGATCAAGAGCTGGATCGCTTAAGGGAACTCGTCTCTGGTAGCCAAAAAGAGGTGCTTAAGCTTGAGCAACAGGAGATTGCACAGACCGGCATTAACAGCCTAAAAATTCGCTATAATAATATTTCCGGTTATTACATTGAGGTGACCAAGCCCAACATAAAACTTGTTCCTGAAAACTATATTCATCAGCAGACGCTGGTCAACCGTAGTCGTTATGTGACGCAAGCGTTAAAAGATTTGGAGCGAGATATCGTTAAGGCACAAAATGAGATCGATACGGTTGAGCAGGCGGCCTTTGAGCGAGTGAAACGAGAGGTTGAGATGGAGTTGCATGTGTTGCGAAAGATTGCCCAGGCAATCGCTTATCTCGATGGGCTTCTCGGGTTTGCTCGTGTTGCATACGACAACGGCTATACAGCGCCTGATTTTGTTGATGGTCGAGATGTTGTTATCAAACAGGGCCGTCATCCGATGGTTGAGGCCTGCGGTCAAGGGCAGTTTATACCAAACGACACGAGTTTGGTTGATAGCGAATCTATCTGGATTGTTACCGGACCAAATATGGGCGGTAAGTCGACCTATCTCCGTCAGGTTGCGCTATTGTGTGTTATGGCGCAGGCCGGGAGCCTGATTCCTGCTCAATCAGCGGCGCTACCAATCTTAGATCGAGTGTTCACACGAATCGGTTCCGGCGATAATTTGGCTGAAGGCAAAAGTACGTTTTTGGTTGAGATGGAAGAAACGGCTGTCATTTGTAACCAGGCAACAAGAAACAGTTTGGTGATTTTAGATGAGGTTGGGCGTGGGACCAGTACGTTTGATGGTATGGCGATTGCGCAGGCGATTATCGAGCATATCGCACAGAAGGTACAGGCTCGTTGTTTATTTGCAACCCACTATCATGAACTAACTCATATGAAAGAAAAATTTGCTGGAATCGAAAACTATCACATGGCCTGCAGGCGTGGGGTGTCCGGCATGTTGTTTTTATATAAAATCAGTAAGGGGGTGGCTGAAGGGAGTTTTGGTCTTGAGGTTGCTAAGCTTGCCAATCTTCCTGACGGGGTGGTGGCTCGGGCCCGTGAGATTTTGCAGGAGCTTGTAGCAGACCGTTCACCACGCCCCATCGAGGGAACCCAGCCTGATTCAAGCGAATATCTGGCTCAGATCGCCCGTCTTGAGCATGAGCTGGCCCACAAAAACAAACTTTTACGAGATCTTGAGTCAGTTTCACTCGATGATCTTTCCCCTAGGCTGGCGCTCGACCTGGTCTGGAAACTCAAAGAAAAGCACTAAAAAGCCTTTTTTCTAGGGCCTTTGCAACTCCAAGATCTTTTTGCTACTGTTTGTAATGTTCTGAAAAGTACTGGGGAAATGGATATATAGGTTATCAAAGCAGATGGAGGAATTCTTATGAAGAAAATTATCTACAGTATTGTTCTTATTGGGATGCTGGGTGGCTCAGTTATGGCCATGCAGTTTCAGTCTGGTGATAAAATGACACTTCCTGATGGCCGTAGAGTTGAGTTTGTTTCGACAAATCGACCAACGAGTACGGCAGGGCTAGAGTTTATTGTTGGTACAGGTTGGGTCAAAGTTCTTGGCAATGGTCAACAAGACAACCAGGAGAAGACTTCTTTGACCTCTAAACTAACCAACGACATTTTGTCGAGGGGGCTTGCGATTCTTCCCATATTGCTGCTTAAAGACGAGGCCGTTAGTTCGCAGAAAAGTGGGTATGTTGAGGTAGAGCCTATTGTAAGAAATTTGCTTTCGAATGGTGTCTGGGAAAATCTTAAAACGATTCCAGGCTTTCTTCTCTCTTCTCTTCTTGACGATTCGTGGTCGGAAGACGAGAGTGGTTTGGCAAAGGCTGCTGTTAATTTATTTGTTGGTAAGATTGGATCGAAACACAAGGAAGAAACCCTTAGTAGTATCGATGATTTTGTTGACGATCTAAATCTCAAAGGTTTATACATCGATCCAGTTTGTGTATCAAAGATTTTGAACGGAGCTGGAGATGCCTTCGACAAAGCGGCTGGTTTAAAGGCAACAGGAAGAAATAGTCAGCAACGACGAATGACAGCCCCGCGGCGTGCGCAGGTTACGCAAGAAGAAAGAGGGCTGATAGAAGCGATTTTAGGCAAAAAGCCAGATGAGGATACGTTGAAATTGTATAAAAATGAGGCGATAAAATCTGGAATTTCAGTTGTCGACTATGTTTCGGGAATTTGCGAGTAAAACAAGACTAATAAAACAAAGATCTGATCAAAAATATAGTAGTGTCCTCGGTTCGGGGGCACTACTATATTTTTATGCGGTTTTTTATATTGGTTAGTTTACGCGTTAGGGCTCCTCGGCCCAGCCTTCGCCAGAGGCTTCGGCGGGCAGATCACGCTTTCAGGTTTAGCAGTCGCCCCCTAACGGGGACTCCAGTTTACAATCGATTGAACGGCTACAACACGTTTTATTAATGCCAATTCGTGCGGCATCTGCGAGACGAAGCTCCTTTGGCGCGATGTCTTGCTCTTAGGCTAGGGATAGCCAAGGCCGTAGACCCTGCGTCCTCGTTGGCGTAACCCTAGCTGAAATTATATGAATATGGTTTCGAATCCCTCGATACAATTTTCTCGTCCTAACGGACTTCGAAAACCACTCGGGACGAACGGGGGGTGTGTTGATCTCTCGGGTTTGGACGAATGGGGACTACTGGCTGTGATGAACGGTGTGGGTTTTATACCAATCCAAAAATTTTCGTAGTGCTTGTAATCGATACGAGTATTTTTTTTCTTCGTCCGTACCACGCATAAGTGCCATTGTTTTATCCGCGCCGTTTGGTTTAAAAATTGCGTCGTAGGGTAGGCTAGGGTGGGAATCAAATGACTCTGGCCGAACGATGGTGCCTGGGCATATCCCTTCAAAGATATGCTGTTCTTCGTCGCTGTCTTTAAACACCATGTAGAGTCGCTTGGTTGCACGATTGTCATCTTCGGTGAGCTTCAAGAGTCCTTCGAAGCCGATGCCGTGATAGATGAATTTGGTGAGTGTTCCTGGGAAATTGTTATAGTGGTCGAAGTAGATTCCTGAGTCGTCGATGAGCACCGGTTGATGCAGGTGGTTCCATGCCTGTTGGGCTTTGTCGAGGGCGATCGCTTTTTGGTCAATTGTTTGAATTTCTGGCAGGTCTTTGTCGAATTGTTTGAGCTCTATTGATGGTTCATTGGATTTGATATATCGCTTTAATTCGTCAAATTTTCCGGCGTTCGTTGTCGCATAGTAAATTGTTTTTTTCACGAGCTATCTCCTGGTTTTCTTGATACACTACACTTTAAATTATTAAATCACGATCACTAAATTACTAGTTCATAAGTTCATAACTTTGAAAGGTTCAGCAATGGCAAGCTACAACCGTGTTATTATCATGGGTAATTTAACACGAGATCCTGAGCATAAGCAACTGGCGTCTGGTCAAGCGGTGTGTCGCCTTGGTCTCGCATCCAACCGTCAGTTTAAAAACAGACAAACCGGTGCGATGGTCCAAGAGGTTTGCTTTGTCGACATTGACGTTTGGGGACCACAAGCAGATAGTTGCAGCCAGTATTTGCAGAAAGGTCGAGCGGTTTTGGTCGAAGGTCGCTTGAAGCTCGATACATGGGTTGATAATGACGGGCAAAGACGAAGCAAGCATTCGGTTGTTGCTGATCGTGTGACGTTTATGCCTACGGCAGCGGCGCAAGAGGGCTTTGAGTCGCAATCTGAACCGATGGTTGACCAACAACCATCAGCCCAGGTGTTTCAAGGGCAAAAAGAAACTGCTGAGAAGAAGGCTGCCCCAGCTGGTGAGGTTGATTTCAATGACCAGAAGCCATTTGAGGACGATTTGCCCTTCTAGATCGGCAAAATTGACAACAGGGCTAGTTTTGGTAAACTAGAAACGTTGTTTTTGTAATTTTTCCCCCAAATTTATAAGGTTGAAAAGCGATGGAACAGGAAAAGCCGATCATTCCAAATATTGATAAATACGCTATTTTTCAAACCGGCGGCAAGCAGTATCAAGCGATTCCAGGAAAGACCGTTGCAATTGAAAAGTTGGAAGCGAACGCAGGTGATACCGTAGAATTTTCAGAGGTATTGTTTCGCAAGAATGGTGAAGAGTCATTCGAGTTTGGTGCGCCGTACATCGAAGGCGCAAAACTAAAAGCCAGTGTTGTCAAACAGATCAAGGGACCAAAGATTATTGTCTTTCGAAGAAAAAGACGTAAAAAGTCTCGAGTCAAAAAGGGGCACAGACAACCAATAACGGTTATCAGAATCGAGAGCATTTAAGCAATAAAATTTTTAGAAATTTTTTAGACCGGGTTTTTTAACGCCCGGTCTTTTTTTGCTTTTTATATGTGTACCATTGCTGCGAGATGTTTATTCTCTCCGGCGAGCAACAGCTCGTCATTTTCCATAATAATATAATCGGGCTCGACAAGAACAATGTCTGGTCCCTTCTTAATGGCGATACAGGCGATATGACGTGTTTTTCGTAAGTTGAGTTCAGTAATTGTTTTCCCAATAAAATCTTTTGGTGCTTTCATATGGGTGACCGAGAAGCTGTCAGTAATGTGTATGAGATCGACGAAGGGCAGGCTTAGGTTAATCGCTAGCCTTTTGCCAACATATCGCTCAGGCAGGACAACTTTGTCGGCGCCGACCAGTCGTAAGATGTCGTCATGAATCGCATTTGTTGAGCGCGCAATGACGTATGGAATATGTAGGCGCTTTTTGAGGATTGCGGTGATCAGAACTGACTGCTCAAAACTTTCTCCCATCGCGACGATGACGGTGTCCATCTCTTCGATACCAACGGACTTGAGCGCCTCCTCGTCTGTAACGTTCAGGCAGACCGCCTGGGTAACTTTATCTTTTATTGAGGCGACGATCGCTTCGTCTTTATCAATTGCGAGAACCTCCATGCCATGCTTTACTAAGCCTTCTGCTAGCTGGTAACCAAAACGACCTAGTCCTATGACGCCGAACTTCATGATTTTTTCTCCTACCCAATAACTACCCGTTCTTCCGGATAGTGATACAAATGTTTCTTCTTGCGAGCCCAAAAGGCAAAAACAAGTGTTAACGACCCCACCCGCCCTAGAAGCATGGTGATAATAATAACGACTTTACCAAAAAATGAAAATGACGTGCTAATTTTTGTTGGGAGACCGCACAACGAGAGTGCTGAGACAACTTCGAAAAAGACCTGTATAAAATTAAAATCGTGTTCGACAACAAGAAGAGCGAACGTTGCTAAAAAGATCCAGCCGACACTCAAGACGATGATTGATATCGCCCTATAGATTTGGTCTTTGGGAATGCGTCTTCCAAAGAGCTCGACTTCATCTCGATTTCTAACGATGGTCGCCATTGTTGTAACAAAGAGCGCAAGGGTCGTTGTTTTTATACCACCGCTCATTGAGCCAGGGCTTCCGCCGATGTACATGAGAATGAGGAACAAGAGTATGGTTGCCGGCATAAGCGTTGCGATATCAAACAGTTCAAACCCCGCGCTTCTCAGCGAAATGGTGTTGAAAAACGATATGAAAAGAGCTTTGAAAAGAGAGACATCTTTCAGTGAATTGTTTTGTTCGAGAAGCCAGGTTAAGGTTGTGCCGGCGGCAAGAATTATACCTGTTGTCATAAGAACAATTTTTGTGTGCAGCGAAAACGACTGATGTTTGGCTTTCAAGAAGAAACGTTTTATTTTGTTGCCAACCTCAAGCCAAACAACAAACCCTATGGAGCCAATAAAAACGAGTAGGGCGATGACGAGCATGAATGGGGTGTTATTTGCGAACGGTTGTAGCCCTCCCTCAAGAGGACTTAGGCCGGCGTTGCAAAACGCTGAGACTGCGTGAAAGAATGCGTAAAAGAGGGCTGTCTTGGGGGAGAACATCTCCCTGAACGGGAAGTAGAGATAGATTGTGGCAAGCAGCTCTATGATAAATGTTGTGCTGACAATCATGGCGACAAATGTTTTGATGCGAGACCACCTGAACTCAAACATTTCTCCAGCCATAATCTGTGTTGCCATGCCAAGGTTGAGAAAAAGGGAGACGAAGAAGAGTGATAGGGTCATAAGGCCTATGCCTCCGAGTTGGATCAGGCATAAGATAATTGACTGTCCAAAGATTGTGAAGTACGGAAGGGGTACGACTTTTATACCGGTTACGCAGGTGCATGAGGCAGAGGTAAAGATTAGGTCGATTAGTGGTATGGAGATGAGTCGTGATTGGGGGAGGGATAGTAAGAATGTTCCCGCTGCTATGATAAAGAGATATGAAAAGAGGAGGACGCGTCCTGGAGAGATTTGGAGTCTTTTTTCTGCCATATTTTTTCCAATAGCTATTTTAACCGATTGCTATTCTTTCTTCGGGATACTTGTAGAGAGCTTTTTTGCGTGTTTTACTTAGCGCAAGCACCATGGTGAGAGAGCCAATTCTTCCAACGAACATAGTTGTAATAATAATAACTTTGCCAAGGTACGAGAGCTGTGCTGTAATTCCTGTTGAGAGCCCGCATGTTCCAAATGCAGAGACCGTTTCGAATAAAATTTGTATGAAGCTGAGGGATTGTTCGGTTATAAGCAACAGGAATGTTGCAAAAACAATCCACATGCTGCTTAATACGACAATTGCGATCGCGTTGTACACCTGACCGATGGGGATGCTGCGTCCAAAAAATTCGACGTCGTCTCGGTTTCTGACTATTGCGCCGATGGTTGCAACAAATACGGCAAACGTTGTTGTTTTAATACCACCTCCGGTCGATCCCGAGTTTGCGCCGATATACATGAGCATGACAAAGAGCAGTAACAGTGCAAATGTTGCTTGGCTCAAGTCGAAGAACTGGAATCCGGCGCTTCGTATTGATACGGCGTGAAAGATTGAGACGAAAAAACTGTGAGTGTTGCTCAAGTGACCAAGACTGCCGTTTCGTTCAAGCAGCCAGGTTGCAATGCCACATACAAGAATAAGAGATGTTGTTGTTGAGAGAGTGATTTTAGCGTGCAGCGAAAAGCGAGATTTAGCTCCAGTTATGATTCGATTTTTTATTTTATTTGCTAGTTCAAACCAGAAGAAAAAACCTATACCCCCAGAAAAAATAAGCGCAGCAAATATGAGCAAGACGAGCGGACGCGTTTGAAACGAGGTGACTCCGTCACCCAACAGGTCGAGGCCGGCGTTGCAGAACGCCGAAACCGAATGAAATAGTGCATAGAAAGCCGCTTTGCCTGCCGGGAAGCGTTGGCGTAATGGCATGTAGAGTAATAATGCACCGGCTAGTTCGATTAAAAATGTTGTTGTGAAAATAATTACTAAAAACCGTTTGACGCGTGCCCATGATCTTAAATCGAGTATTTTTCCGGCCAAAATTTGTGTTGTCATGCCTAAGTCGAAAAAAAGCGATATGAAAAAAAATGAGAACGTCATCAAGCCAAGGCCGCCAAGCTGAATGAGGCACGTGATGATGACGTGACCGAATGGTGTAAAAGAGGTCATTGGGATGGTGCTTAGACCGGCAACACAAGTTGAAGTTGCGGCCATAAAGAGAATATCGATGAATGGGATGCTTACCGTGCGGGCGATTGGAAGAGAGAGCAGGAAGGCTCCGGTTGCGATGATAAACAAAAATGAGAGGACAATAATTCGACCGGGAGAGAATTGTGCGGCGACTTTTCTCATACTACTCAATCCTATTATCGTAGGAACCGAAGGCTGATGATAAGCAAAGCTACAAACAAGAGTACCAACTGGTTAAAGTAGCGGTCAATAAAATCCTTGACTTGTTCTCCCCAGATGCGCAATAGACCGGCAACTAAAAAGAATCGGGCCCCACGGGATAGGAGTGAGCAGGCGATAAATGGAACGATTGGTAAGTTGCAAAAACCTGCCGAGAGAGTTATTGCTTTATAGGGAAGCGGGGTAAAGCCTGCGATCAGGACCGCCCAGTTTTGATATTGTCTATAAGTTTCGACTGCGCTGGCGAACGCACTTTCTGAAATCGCCCAACTTATCAATGTAACGCCAACACTGCTCCAGAGTGCTGCACCAATGAAATAACCAAAGACGCCTCCCGTTACTGACGATATGGTTGCGATAGTGGCGTAGTAGAGTGATTTTTTTCTGTTCTGGATGCAGAACAGAATGAGCAGTGGATCGACTGGTATGAAGAAGACAGCCTCGATAAAAAAAAGAGCAGAAAGCCATACGTCAGCGTAAGAGGAATGGACTTTGCGGCCCATCCAGTTATAAATATTTTTTAATACGTTCACGATTATAGTTTTCGCAAGTACATTTCTAGCCGGTCGATCGAAACCCGTTCTTGCTTGAGTGTGTCACGGTTTCGAGCGGTTACGTTATTGTCCTCAAGTGAGTCGAAATCAAACGTGAAGCAGACTGGGGTTCCAATCTCGTCCTGACGTCGGTACCGTTTGCCGATCGAGCCTGATTCGTCAAATTGCACCCTGAAGCTCTGCTTTTTTAAATTTTCATAGATAGGCTTTGCATTCTCTGAAAGCTTTTTGCTTAGAGGCAAAATTGCTGCGGTGATCGGGGCGATTGCAGGATTGAATCGCAAGACGGTTCGCGTATCTCCTTCAATATTGTCTTCGTGATACGAGTCAAAGAGAAGGGTTAAGAAGAGGCGATCGACGCCGACCGAACTTTCAACGACATGGGGCATGTAAGATTCTTTTGTTTGTTCATCAAAAACAGATAAATCTTTTCCGGAGTGGGCGCTGTGTTGTCGAAGGTCGTAGTCCGAGCGATGGGCGATGCCCTCAAGTTCTTTCCAACCAAATGGGAACTCGTATTCGACGTCGGTGCACTGTTTTGAGTAGTGCGCAAGCTCGTCTTGTTCATGCTTGCGCAGTCGTAATTTTGATTGATTTAGACCAATCTTTTCGTAAAATTTCATGCGATGCTCGATCCAGGTGTCAAAATATTTGTCTGAAGATTCTGGCTTGCAGAAAAACTCGAGCTCCATCTGCTCAAACTCTCTCATTCTAAATAAGAATTGTTTTGGTGTTATTTCGTTTCGAAACGCTTTACCAATTTGTGCGATGCCAAACGGAATTTTGACGCGATAGGTAGAAAGAACATTTTTGAAGTTTATGAAGATAGACTGGGCTGTTTCTGGTCTTAAATACGCCTTTGTTGCTTGGTCGGAGAGAGCGCCAAGATTTGTTTCGAACATTAGTTGGAACTGACGCACATCGGTCCAGTTTTTTACGCCACAGGATGGGCATGCTTTTTCGAGATTGAGCTCATCAGCACGAAATCGTTTTTTGCAGTTTAAGCAATCGATCATTGGGTCGCTGAAATTTTTTAGGTGGCCCGAGGCCTCCCAGACCTGGTGAGACCCGAGAATTGAGCCTTCGATGAGAAGAACTTCTTCTGGTGTTGAGGTGACGCTTTCGATCCAGAGTTTTCTGATGTTTCGCTTGAGTTCAGCGCCTAATGGCCCGAAGTCGTATACGCCGTTTAGGCCAGAGTAAATCTCTGCAGACTGGTAGACAAAGCCTCGGCGTTTACAAAGGGCAACAATTTTTTCAAGCGTAACGTTTGCCATAGTCCCGATCCTCTTTTTGTATAAATTTATTTTTTGCTTATCACAAAGCCAGAGTGTAGCAAAAAAACTCCCCTAGGGCGACCTGGGTGATTTGATTGACATGCTGGTCGAGTGTGATGATTTTGACGTTTGGTCCGGCGTCGATTGTGAAGTAGCAGGGGATTTTTTGGTGGCGAAGTTTTTGTACTTGCTGCATGAGAACTCTAGTCTCTGGTATCCAGTAATCTATTGCTGGCTTAGTTGTTTGGATGCATGCGTGCATTTCGATACAGTCTTGCTCAGCAAGAGAGCCCATCATGTGTAAATCTTTATTTTTGATTGCGTTAATTATTTGAGGTATTCGTTGTTCTGATCGAGTAACCCATTGGCTATAGAGGGGGGAGGTTTTGATTGTTTGTTGCATGGCTACACGTGAGCTGACTTTTTTTTCTTGATTATTTACGATGACAGCAATAACGCGTAACTCTGGCCAGTGGTCAGGCGTAAACAGTTGTCTTGCTTCGTAGTCTTCCCACAGCGCAAACCCTTTATATATTGATCGACAGGCTGAGCCTGAGCCTCTACGGGCAAGTTGGGACAGTTCTTCTGGTGATAGTTCAAGATTGTAAAGTGTGTTTAATCCCTTGGCGAGTGCGGCAAACCCGCTTGCGCTGCTTGCCAATCCTGCAGCTGTTGGAAACGAGTTTTTGGAGTCGATGAGAAAGTGGTCGTGTATGTTATATGTGCTTCTGAAGATGTTTAGAAAACTTACGATTTTTTGTTTGTCTTTTCCTGAGAGTTTTTTGTTGTCGATAGAGATTGTGTCTTCTTGTGTGCTTGATTTAGAGACGGTAGTTGTCGTTGTTAGCCCCGGAAGCGTTATCGATAGGCTGCTTTTTGTTGGAAGCATGAGTGCTTCATCTCGTTTGCCCCAGTACTTGATTAGGGCGATGTTTGCAGGGGCTTGTGCGGTGACTGTTTGCATAATTCTTAACTTACGGTTTGGTTATTAGCACAAGCTCCGGAGTTATCTCGTCGAAAACTGTTCGGTCAAACTGTTTCAGATTAACGAAAAAAGTATCTTGAAACACGTGGCCAGCCGGTACTTTGTAGTCGTCGATGACTTCGGTGGCGTAGTGTTTTTTGTTTTCTTTGTTTTTGGTTTTTTTGTAGCAGTAAGCGCTTTTTTCAAGGGCAGATCTTTTCACGTCTAGTTTGTGGGCCTGAATGGCTTGGTAGGCTACAAAGATTCCAAGTGGGCCGGCCATTGCGGGGAAGAGCCATCTTATGAGAGCTTTCTCTGAATTGTTTTGTGGCGTGATTTCGTCACTAGCAACAAGATGGAAGATTGTTAAGCCTGCTAATATGGCTGATATTATTGTTGAAGTAATTTTTTTTGAAAAAGCGTTTGGATAGAGAAAGAGAAAAGCGTCTTTTGTGACTAAGAGTTTTTTTGTGTTAGATAGGTATGAGTCTATTGGAAGGTAAATGGGTTGGTCGGAATTGTTTTCGATTGTTATTTTTACGAGCATATAGCTCTTGTTAGCCAATTTTAAATAATCTACAGCGCCATCGTCTGTTATTTGGGCGTATGAGTGATCGCATCCGATAATTTTTCGCATTTCTCTACTCGAGCAGGTTCTGATTGTGCCGGTGATTTCGTCGTTGTTGGTGGTGATTTGATATGTTTTGGCTGAGACGGTTCCCCAAGATAAAACTGCAACTATGAGAAATGTACCAATTTTTACTATTTTCACGATGTGCTCCTACGAAATTATTTTAGGTTGTTTTGCCCTCTTTTATGCGTGCTAAACAGCTCCAAAAAGATTACCTTAGGAATGGGGCTATGTCAAAAGCCTATGATGACGGCAAGTTTCTTAAAAAATGCTTTATTTATGGTATAATCAGCAATTATAATGAACGAATTATTGTTTTTTTTACAGGCCATACTTGTTGCAGGAATTGTGCTAGGAGCCCTAGTATTGGGAGAGGAGGCTCTTGTTGCCTGTATATCGCTATTATTCGTCCTAGCGAACCTTTTTGTTACGAAGCAAATAATGCTATTTGGGTTTTATGTCACGAGTGCTGATGTGTATATTATTGGGGCGGTATTGGGGTTTAACCTGCTCCAAGAGTATTTTGGAAGAGAGATTGCGCGAAAAGCTATCTGGATAAGCTTTTTTATATCGTTAGTGGTACTTGTATTGTCTCAGATACATCTAAGTTATCTTCCAAACATGTACGACACCACCCAAGACTCTTTTGTGACCATAATGGGGTTGCTTCCCAGAATTGTTTGTGCATCGCTTGTCGCCCATGTTGGCGCGCAGTATGTACGATTATTTTTTTATGGGGTTCTTAAGAGAGTTTGTGAAGATCGGTACTTTCTTGCCCGTAATCTTGTCGTGACTGTTACTGAGCAGTTAGTTGACACGGTGATCTTTGGCTTTGTTGGGTTGTACGGCGTGGTGCACGCCGTGACCGATGTTTTTGTTGTTAGCTTTACGATAAAAGTAGTTGTGATTTTTTGCGCGGTGCCCTGGGTTTTATTGGCAAAAAAACTAGTTAAGAGAGATTTTTATGGAGTTTGAAATGGAATTTAAGTTTGAAGTTATTCATAAATCAAAAAAGTCTCGTGCCCGTGTTGGGCGAATCTATACACCTCATGGTGTGATCGATACGCCAAGCTTTGTGGCGGTAGGGACGAATGGAACGCTTAAGGCGCTCGATAGCAAAGCGGTTGATGAACTTGGCCTGCAACTCATGTTTTGCAATACGTATCACCTGCTGCTGCAACCAGGCCCTGGGGTCGTTAAAAATGCCGGAGGTCTACACTCGTTTATGAATCGAACACAACCTATAATTACAGATTCTGGTGGTTTTCAGGTTTTTAGTTTGGCATACGGTGGCGTGTATTCGGAGCTTAAGAGTAAGGGCAAAAAAAAACATGATGGGACGGTGCTCAAGATTAACGAAGAGGGGGCTTTGTTCCGATCGTATCGAAATGGCGACAAGATCTTGTTGACCCCAGAAAGTTCGATTCAAGCACAAAAAGATTTTGGTGCTGATATTATCGTGGCGTTTGATGAATTGCCGCCATACCACATTTCTTCAGAAAAACTTAAAGCATCACTTGAACGTACGCATCGCTGGGAGAAACGCTCGCTTGATGCGCATGTTGCCAACAAAAATGGCCAGGCTTTGTACGCCGTGGTTCACGGGGGGCTCGATCGCAATCTGCGCAAAAAAAGTTGCGAGTATCTATCCTCGTTGCCATTTGATGGGTATGCGATTGGGGGGAGTGTTGGTAAAGATCGACAAGAGATGTTGGGGTTGGTTACTGACGTTATGCCGTGGTTGCCGGACGATAAGCCGAACCATCTGTTAGGCATCGGGGATCTACCATCTATTGCTGGGGCGATTCCACATGGCGTTGATACGTTTGATAGTTCTCATCCAACCAAGTGTGCTCGTCACGGCTTGCTGTTTACGAAAACGGGGACGGTGAGAATTGCGCAAGGCGGAAACGCGAATTTGTTGCAGCCAATCGAGGACGATTGTCCGTGCCCAACCTGTCGGCACTACACTGTGTCGTATTTACACCATCTTTTTAAAGCAAAAGAGACAACCTGGGCTATTCTTGCAACGATTCATAATGTTGCGTTTATGGTTCAATTGATGGAGGGGTATCGGGAGCAAATTTTGCTAGACCTGGTTTGATTTGGGTTTCTGGCTGTGTTTGCTGGTATAGCGGGTAGGCTTCGAATCCAAGAAACTGACATTCAGCTTGCAGGATCAATCCAAAGTTGTCGAAAACAAGCTCTTGCATTTTACGTGCGAGTGCGATGACGTCGCTTGAATTTGCGTTGTCTTTGGTGACGATCATGTTTGCATGCTGATGAGAAACGGTTGCTCCCCCATGAGAGAGTTCGCCTTTGATTCCAAGCTTATCTAAATAATATCCTGCAAACGGAAGTTTTTTTGAGCCTGTTCTTTCTGTTGTGCTGGCTAATTCATGCGTATGAAAATTTCTAAAAAAACTGCCACAGGTGTGTGACGTTGGATATCGACTATTTCTTTGTCTTATGATTTCATCTCGACGGCCTAGAGCATAGGCGGTTTCGATGTCGTTTGCTTTTGTTAACTCAAACGTTGCGTAGAGCAAGAACCACTCTTTTTTTTGCAAGATTGATTGATCGTAATCAAATTGGAACCAAGACCGATCGACCGTTTTGGTTTCTCCTGTGTGCTTGTTGATTACTTGCGCAAGCGATAAGAATTGGCTGATAAAGAATTTGAAGTAGTGCACGTTGATGTATAGGGCGCCGCCGATTGTTCCCGGTATGCCACTGAACTCTTCGAGGCCTGTGAGATTATGATTGAGGCACCAGTCTATACACGCCTGAATACTGGTTCCCGCTCCGACGGTGACAAGATTTTCGGCTTGCGCCTGGCTGATCGAGGTTATGGTTGGCTTAATCACAAGCCCATCAACCCCGTCATCGTTGATTAAAGCGTTGGCGCCTTCACCGAGAAGGGTTACGGAGAGACTGCTTTCTTTTGCATGTTCCAGCGCTTGATTAAAGTCAGTCTGTGTTTCTGGTTGGCAGAAATGTTTGGCGCACCCACCGGTTTGAAACCAATTTTTATCTCGTAACGAAACGTTTTTCTGTATCTCCACTGTGCTCCTATTTCGCCAAGGGGTTTGTTTTCAGGAAAACGATAAGAGCATAGTATAACGCGAGTTTTGGATAAAGTTTTTCTTTAATTGATAGTCCCAATTGCCACATAACGGCGCCATCCGGGGGTACGGAAGAAATGGCTTGGTAGGAGCCCCCTAGGGCGACCCGCTTAAAGCCCACGAAGGGAAGCCCTAGGCGATTTTTGGAGCTTGAGATTGGGAATTGTCGAGGTTAGAGTGCCGAGAGTATTCTGCCGGCACTATAATTCAATATGTAAATTATTTATATTCATATTAATTGACAATTGGAAAAAGAAGTTGCTAGGTTGGTTATGAAGAGGATGGAAAGCGATTTCGCATAAAGATTCAGTTTCCGGGGGGAGATTGCCATGGGAAAAATTCTAGTTGTAATTTTTTTATTAATCGGTCAGGTGTCGGTTTTTGTTCAGCCTGTTACCGCTGGTGCTAGCGCGGCGGCTTCCAGAGCAATTAATGAGCTTGTTAGTGTTGAGGTCATGGGTGGGGAGCATACGTCGCAGGTTGTGTTTCGGTTTGATCATTCGCTGTACTATGAGAAAAAGGAGAGGAGCCCTGGGGAACAGATCACGTTATATTTTCCTGGGGTCAAGATCGACACATTTAATAAGTTAGGGGTAATGGGGCAGATAAGGCGTCTTTCGATTGTAAAAAATGTGTCGATAACCTATGAGCGGACTCCTATTAATCGGGTTGCGGTAACGATCGATTTTGCAAAAGACTCTGTTCTATTACGTTTGACTAAAATGGATGAGCCAAAGCTGTTAATAATCGATATTTTTGATAAAAAGGTTCTCGAGTCGATTCGCAAGAAGGTTACCACGACGCTCTATGCGTGTAACGACAAGGTTCTGCCTGGGTTGCATGCAGCTAAAAAAAAAAAATCGCCTTCTCCTCGTAAGGCACATATTGTGATTGATGCCGGTCATGGGGGGCTTGACAGTGGTGCCAGTTCGTTCGGGTTACAAGAAAAAAATTTTACGTTGGATATTGCGCGACGAGTATGTGCTTCTTTGAGAAAAGAGGGATATCGAGTTTTTTTAACGCGTAATGCCGACAACTATCTTTCTGTTGATGATAGGGTGCAGCTGGCGCGGCAGCTTAAGGCTGATTTGTTTGTCTCCGTACATGTTAACGCAGTCGCCAGTTTAAAGGATGTTTCAGGTGTTGAGACCTATTTCTTTGATGGGGCGCCCTATTTTAATGAGCAGCGAAAGCAAAAAGTGTTTATGTTTGTTCACGATGCGTACGATAAGTGTTTGGCTCGTGTTGCAGACAAAATTTTGCATAAGAAACTTACTGATTCAAGGAAGCTTTCGTCGTTTATTCACCAGGGTGTTCTTGATCATCTAACAAATAAAAAGATCGAGGTTGTTAATCGTGGGGTGAAAAAAGCGAATTTTGGTGTTTTGTTGCGTAATGAAGCACCGGCATCCCTCGTCGAGGTTGGTTTTTTAACGAACAAAAAAGAGGCAAAGCGATTAACGCAACCGGTGTACAGGGGATGGCTTTCTCAGGGGATTTGTAATGGAATTAAGCAGTTTTTATTCGAGCACGGAAGCGTGCGAACCATGCGAGGGGGATAGATATGAAAGATACGATTGGTAAAGTTTCAGCGATAAGTACTGTTTTTGCAGCTTTAGGTTGTAGCACTATCTACGCGGGGATTCCTCTTGGGAGCTTGGTGCAAATTCCCGTTTTGGGGGTATTGGGGGCAAAGGGTGCTTCAGCAAAAGAGTTCTTAGCCTATGCTCAAAGAGTACTCTTTTTTATCGAGATTTTTTTAACCTTCGCAACAACGGTGCTTGTGATTGCGTCGGTGGTGTCTATTTTTAAGATGCTGCATCGAAGAAAACGAATGCGCTACTTTGGTGGTGTGGCATCGCAGCTATCATATTTGCAGTCAGATCTTGTTGTTCTCAAGAGTTGTAACGCTTTACTTTCTCAGGAAGAGCAGGCAGGGCTAAAGAAGTCGAAAGAAAAGTTGGTTGCTGGGATTCTAGAACAGTTGCAAGGGAAGTTTATTGTGAAGAATAGTCAGCCCTCATTTTTAAAGCGTACGGTTGCTTCATTAAAGCTGATTGGGGAAGACGCAATAGGCTTAGACGATCAGATACTTTTTGTTGATGGCATGGTTCATACCTTTGCGTTTATGTCGAGGTAGCGACCAAAGCTTATTGTAGCAGGGCTCGCCATAAACGGCTCTGTGCGAAACAGGTTTTGTCTGGAGTTTCTTTTTTAAACGGGCTATTCTTTATGGGTCTTAAGTAAAAAATTATGTTCATTTAGGTTGTTAATAAATAGTTTGATTTTTATTATGCAAAAGCGAGTCGGAATAGCAGGTTTTGGTATTGTGGGAAAATCTGTTTTGAGATTTTTTCTTAATCAATCGAATGCTATATCGAATACTATTTTGTCGGTTTGGGATTGGCGAGAGCTAAATCCTGAGGAGCAGGCGCTTTTTGATCAAGCAGGCGCTTATTTTGTGAGCGGTGATTTAGAGCAGCTTTTTTCTGATAATGACATGGTGATCCCAAGTCCGGGAATCGATCTTCGGCCATACACAAAGTTTCATGAAAAAATTGTTTGTGAACTGGATCTTTTCTCTGAAAATTTTCTAAAAAAAACGGTCGCAATTACGGGAACTTTAGGAAAGACAACGATCACCCATATGCTTAACGACGTATTGCCCGGAAGAACTGCGATTGCTGGCAATGTTGGCCATCCCATGCTTGATCTGATTGCCAAGCAAGATGCGCTTGATGTTGCGATTCTCGAATTATCAAGTTTTCAAACTGATCACAGTAAAATCTTTGCGCCGGACGTGGCGATATTGACAAATTTTTATCCCAACCATCTCGATCGGCATTTGACTGTCGAAGCGTATTTTGATGCAAAGTGGCGATTGTTCGCTAACCAAACGGACGGGCAAAAGGCTCTATTTTCTTCAGGTTTATTTTTTTCTGAGCAGCGCGAACTCTTTCAGGATAACTTATCTTGCTATCGAGGCGATTATTCTGTTGTTTGTAATGATCCAGTACCAGAAAGTCTTTTGCAAAATAGGTTTCTTCAAGACAAAACGATCTATTTTTTTGACCAATGGGCTTGTGGAGTTTGTTGTAAAGCACAGGTCATAAACGCTCAGCTTGTGAACAAAATTGAGCTATGTGATTTGAGTCGTCATATAAAAAATGGCTTTGCTCAAAACTGGTTATTCGTAGTTGGGGCCCTTGATCTGCTTGGTGCTGGATTTCCTAGGGGGCTAGGGGTGTGTGGGGTTGTTAACCATAGGCTCGAGCTTTTTACGACGATTAATGGGATCGATTTTTACAATGATTCGAAAGCGACAGTGTTGCAGGCGACCGAGGCGGCGGTTAGTCGTCTTGTGGCAAACGGCCGCTCAATGATTGTTATCGTAGGCGGTCTTGGGAAGGGCGTGGATCGCACAGGACTTGTTCGGTTTCTAGAGCAAGAGAGTCTCGTAAAGAAAGTTTTTTATCTTGGGGCTGGTTGCCAAGAGTTCGGTTGTTATGAGTCGTATACTTCACTTGATGATTTGGTGCGTGCTATTATGCAGACTGCGTTGCCGGGCGATCAGGTGTTGTTTTCGCCTAGTGGAGCAAGCTTTGATCTTTTCAAAAGCTTTGAGGATCGTGGTAATTTGTTTAAAGATGCTGTGGAAAAATGGGGGTAATGGGAGACGGAATGGATGTACGACGTGATACAAGAATTTTATTGGCGATTGCTTCAGTTTTGACCCTTCTAGGTCTTGTTTTTATTTATTCCTCAAGTTCTGTGTATGCTCTAGAGAAGTTTGGTTCAGCGCACTTTTTTCTAAAAAGACAGGCTCTATATCTTATTCCTGCGTTCTTGAGTTTTCTTTTCTTTGCTCTTGCGCCAATTCGTTTTTTCAAGCGATATGCGCCCGTTTTGTTTTTAGGATCGTTGCTTTTAACGGTGATGACGCTTATTCCGGCGTTTGGCTTTAAGGTGCATGGTTCTTATCGGTGGTTACGTTTTGCTGGGATAAGTGTGCAGCCAAGTGAGATTTTAAAGTTTTTTCTTGTGATCTACATGGGATTCTTTATTGAACGGAAACGAGAGTATGTGACGTCACTTGCCCATAGTTACGTCCCCTTTTTAATAGTCTTAGGTTCAACGTTTTTTGTGTTGCTTAAGCAACCAGACTTTGGCTCTGTTGTGACGCTTTTGATGACAGCGTTTATTTTACTGTTCGTTGCTGATTTTAAGATGGTTTATCTTCTTGTTACGATGGTGAGCGCTGTTCCAATTGGTATAGCGCTTATTTTTTCTAAAACATATAGGCTCAATCGAATTTTGATTTTCTTAAACCCTTGGTCGGATCCCCAGGGGCGAGGGTTCCAGATTATTCAATCACTGATTGCGATAGGCTCAGGTAAAGTATGGGGTGTTGGGATTTCCAATTCGAAACAAAAGTTCTTTTATCTTCCTATGCAGCATACTGACTTTATATTTCCAATTCTTGCGGAAGAGACAGGATTTGTAGGTTCCTGTATTATGCTGATTCTTTACTTTTTATTTTGCTATTTTGGGATTCGCATTGCTATGCAGATGAAGAGTATGTTTGCCATGTTTACGACGTTAGGCTTTGTTGTTTTGATCAGCCTGCAGGCTGTAGTCAATCTTATGGTGACAACCGGATTGCTTCCCACCAAGGGGCTAGGTTTACCATTTGTCAGTTATGGCGGAACGGCGTTGCTCTGTTTATGGGGTATGATGGGGCTTATTACGAACTTTGCTAGGGCAGAAAAAGCCTAGAGTCTTGGGCGTTTGTGGAGTATCGTTCTTTTTCCTATAATTACTTATTGTTCTGGGGGGAGTTTGTGATAAGTAGTAGGAGTTTTCTACAAAAAGTATCGTAGGGGTTACATCATGAAAAAAGTTTTTGTTTTTGCGCTTAGCGCCATGTTTTGTTTGCCTGTGTGCAGAGCCGACCTAAGCATTAATCAGAAAGCACACTTGGGCGTGTCCGCTCTGAAAACCGCTATTCTTTTATATGTCGACACGGTCAATCCTGAGAGTGTTTCTATGGCCAAGCTGGCTGCAAAGTTACGGTTGTTTGCTCGTGTGCTTAATGGTGCGTCAAAAGGATTTGATTATAGAGATGGCATACGAGATACAGTATCTCTTGGCTCTCATCTAAATGCATCGGTCTGGGAGGGGATCAAAGACATTGAAGAGCTTCGTGTGCTGACTCGGTTGGATAAGGAGTATGAAGATGGGGTTTCTGTTTCTGAACTCAAAAAATACTATAACGGTTTTGAAGAATTTGACGAAGAATTTGACGGATTTGACTTTGATGCAGGTGAGGAGCTGACTCTTAAAAAGATTATGAAGCCGTTATTGCGTGTAGCAGAACTTGGCCTGTCGGCTGGTATTACTTGTCGGGCAGGAACGCCAAAGCAACGAAACCTTATGATGATTGGGCAGTCGCTTTGCGATAGTTTGCTCAGATTTGTCTGTAGGAAGCATAGTTTTATATCACCAAGTGTTATTGGGAAAATTGAGGCCGTGTCGTCAATTGTACCTGGTTTGTATGATGCGGGACGAGCAGGCTATGACTTCTTTAGGAAAGGGCAAGAATCAGAATCTGTGGCGGATCCAGAATCAAAAAACGAAGGCAAGATATGCGAGCTTTGTTGTGGAAATGATAAAGATTTTTTCTTTCCATGCTGCGGTCATCCTTTATGCCAGACTTGCTACAATAGAATTATTAAAACAGGAATAAATGTTGGGGGTTGTTTTATATATGACTGTGTTCCGTGTCCATGGTGCAGGAGAGCCCACAAAGAAATAGGTGATGGCAATGGCGAAGTAGATATATTCGAACAACTACCCGTTAAATATGCAGGGATGGAAATCGAAGGCGAGACTATTTATTTTAGTGAACAGATAGATTACCAAAAAGTCTCGCCGCCTGAGGAGGAAGAAATATAAGTTAAACTTACTTACAGGAGCCCTCGGTCTCAAACTTCTTTTCTTTCCACTCTTTTATCCCACCTTCGTAGGCAGCGATATTGTTAAAGCCTAGCCCTTCTAAGACTTTATAGGCTTCTTCGCTAGCCGAGCACTCGTAGCTTGCGCAGTACAAGACCAATTTTTTATCTTTGTTCCACTTTGCTTTTTCTTGCAGCTTGCTGAGGGGGACATTGATCGATCCTTTAATGCGACAGTTTTCGAAAGACTCCTTGGATAGAACATTGATGACTACCAACTCCTTCTCTTTAACCATTCTGTCTTTGAGTTGTTCTGCCGTGATTGTTTTTAACGGCCTCTCTTTTTTTACAAATTTAATCTCTGATTTTTTTGTCAATGGTTTTGGTAGCCAGCCTGGGGTAACGACGATGGTGGAAAATAAGAGAAGATAGAGTAGTTTTTTCATGGGATTTCCTTTTTGAATAAGAGTTGTTTAGCGCCTCTACAATATCAAAGCGTAGGTGATTTAATTTTTTGAAGTCAATAATCTTTTTTTCTTTTATAATCTCTGTGTTTTGAGTCACAAAATTAAAAGGAGTGTTTTATGATTATTACGATAGATGGGCCGGTAGCGAGTGGCAAAAGTTCCGTAGCAAGAGCGTTAGCGAGAGAACTTAAGAGTTACTATCTCTATACTGGTTTGTTGTATCGGGCGGTCGCGCATGTTTTGCTCGATCGATTAAAAAAAGAAAAAACAAGAAGGCCATTTCTTCCAGAGTTTCAGGAGT
The DNA here is from genome assembly GCA_018817025.1 of Candidatus Babelota bacterium. Classification (GTDB taxonomy): domain Bacteria; phylum Babelota; class Babeliae; order Babelales; family JAHIUU01; genus JAHIUU01. The sequence goes on from JAHIUU010000009.1 coordinate 23,172, forward strand.
ATGTCGAGGAGCTTGGGCCTGATCAACTCGAGTTTGTGAGTGACCTTTGTTATGACTATGGAAAAGATGACGATGGCGATCGACCGTATCTTTTTTATCTGGGAGAAGAAATAACACATGATTTGTATAGTTCAGAGCTCGACCAGCCTGCATCGATAGTAAGTGCCAACAAGCATGTTCGAGATGCACTCCTCGATCTTCAGCGGGACGTTGCAAAGCGATACGATATTGTTGCTGATGGAAGAGATTGTGGGACGGTTATCTTTCCTCAGGCAGAGCATAAATTTTATCTGACGGCAAGTCCCGAGGTGCGGGCACAACGATTGATGCTTGATGAAAAACGTGGCCCATTACAGAAAGATATTGAAAAAGTTGAAGCTGAACTTGAACAACGAGATAAAAGGGATCGAGAACGGTCGGTTGCGCCGCTGACGATCCCCGAAGATGCGACGATTATTGATAACTCGGAGCTGACGTTGCAAGAAACGGTCAATCGGTTTCTGCGGGCTATCGGTAGTTAGTTTGTAGTCGCTCTTTCGATGGCAAATCTGGAGTCGCCGTTAGGCGAGCCCTAACGCCAATTTGTGCTCGGCTACAATAAATCAGCCGCCATCTTTGCCAGGTCGCTTCGTTCGCTTGTTTCTAGGAATACGGTGCCGCAAATCGACTCCTGCTTGAGCTTTTCTGCGGAAACGATCAGGCCGTTGCTGGTGAAGTCTAGGTAGGGGGAATCGATTTGAAACGGGTCACCGGCGACGATCATTTTTGTTCCCTCGCTAGCTCTGCTAACAATTGTTTTTATCACGTGAGGGGTCAAATTTTGCGCCTCGTCAATGAAAACATACTGGTTTGATATTGACCGCCCTCGCATGTATGTGATTGCCTCTAAGCTCAAAATGCCCCTTTGCTTGAGACGGTCAATCTCTCCAGCGATATCTTGTGGTCGTTGACCTCTCCTTCGGTCGTCGGGTCGTTCGGAAGATCGCCTTCTATGTCTTCGTTCTTTTGCTCTTTCACCAAGGGTAGCGCTGTCTAGCTCGCTCAATATAATTTCTAGATTGTCGTATACCGGCTGCATCCAGTGGAACAGTTTTTCCTGGACATCTCCTGGTAAGAAGCCGATGTCGGCGCCAAGTGCGACGATAGGGCGGGAGATGAGAAATCTTCGGTAGAGGTGTTCTTTTATTACTTTGAACAGGCCTGCCAATAGAACCAAGAATGTTTTGCCGGTGCCGGCTGGTCCCGAAAGGAAAACGAGTTTGACAGAGTCGTCAAGCAGGAGGTCGAGGGCCATCGCCTGTTGAATGTTTCTAGGGCCGAAATCGCGCCAGAATTTTTGGTTAAAGATTTCTTTAAAGTTGTTTCCACCCATGTATCGAAATAGGCGGTTGTTCCACTCGTTTTTTTCGCTTTGCAGGATGACAAATTCGTTAGCAAAGAGTGTGTGCTCTCCTAGAAAATCAGGAAGTTTCTTTTCGGTCATCTTTTTAAGTTCGATACTTGAGGTTGAGATTGATTGCCAGCCTTTATAGAAGTCTTCGTGAGTGACGGTTCCTTTTGTGTAATCTTCTGCTTCTATCCCTAGGGCGTCTGCTTTGACCCGTAGGTTAATATCTTTGGTAATGAAGGTGACTTCGTAGCCGGCTTTTACGAGGTCGATGGTGTTTTGTATGATAATGTTGTCGATTGTTTTCGAGCAGACTTTGATAGTAAGGGCTTTTGGGATTGGGAGTACTCTGAGTATTGAAGGGGGTTCGTTTTCCAGTGTTACCCCTTTGATAAGGTCTCCTTTGACTCTGAGTTCATCAAGGATTCTGATTACATGACGGGCGTTCATACCCAATTCGTTTTGTTCTTTTTTAAATTCGTCTAGTTCTTCCAGGACGGCAAACGGGATTCCTATGACAACCCCTTTGAATGAAAAAAGTGAGTTGCTGTCGTGAAGCAATACGTTTGTGTCGAGTACGAAAACACGCTTTTTTCGTAAAGGGTTGCTTGCTTTTGATGATTTGGAAACAGGCATAAGGGGACTCCTTTTTTTGTCAATAGTATCACTACCTAAAGTTCAAGAGCAAGGGTCTGGATTGAATTGATGGCCAAATGGCAGTAAGAAGCGAGGGCTGTTTAAGGCCTGGTGAGCCCTGCTTGCAGAATTCGTTCTAGAGTTTTTGCGAAAAAACATAGAGTTGGTATGATGGACTAGGTAAAATTTGTCTTTAGAGAAAAAAGGTCAACCATATGAAAAACGAAGAGCGATTACATAATTTGCGGCATTCTGCGGCGCATCTATTAGCACAGGCTGTTCTAGAGCTTTTTCCTGGGACGAAAATCACAATAGGCCCTGTTACTAAGACCGGTTTTTTCTATGACTTTTTACCGCCAGAAAACTTTAAAGAAGACGATTTGCCGAAAATAGAAGAAAAGATGCGCCAGCTTGCAAAGCAGGATTTTGCGATTAAAGGGAAGCAAGTATCGCATCAGGAGGCAAAAGAACTTTTCAAGGACAACGAATTCAAAATCGAGATTATCGAAGGTCTCGATTCAAGCGAACCAATTACTATCTACTCTCAAGGCAATTTTATAGACCTCTGTAAAGGTGGGCATGTTGCGTCAACCGGTGAGCTTGGTCATTTTAAATTGCTAGGCGTCTCTGGTTCTTATTGGCGTGCGGATCGAGAGGGTATCCCCCTCCAGCGAATTTCTGGGGTAGTATTTGAATCGAAAGATGATTTTGAGCAGTATGTTAAACGGGTAGAAGAGGCCAAGTTGTACGACCATCGTCGGTTGGGTAAACAGCTTGACCTTTTTTCGTTTCACGAGGAAGCGCCGGGGATTGTTTTTTTTCACGCCAAAGGCATGAAAATTTTTAACAACCTGGTTGCTTACTTGCGTAAGCTGCAAGACGATGCGGGGTATCAGGAAGTGAGGACTCCACTTGTGTTACACGAATCGCTTTGGAAGACGTCTGGTCATTATGAAAATTATAAAGAGAACATGTTTTTTACAAATATTGAAAAAGCGACTCACTGTGTGCGTCCTATGAATTGCCCTGGTGGGGTGCTTTTGTACAAAGAGCGGCCGCATTCGTATAGAGAGCTTCCGTTGCGGGTTGCAGAGTTTGGAGTTGTTCATAGATGCGAGCTTTCTGGGGTTCTTCACGGAATGTTTCGAGTTCGAGGCTTTACAATGGACGACGCTCATATTTACTGTACCCCAGATCAGGTGGCTGATGAGGTTGCCGGTGTTCTGAAGCTGACGACGCAGGTGTACAAAAAATTTGGATTCGAAAATCTCAAGATGGCGCTTGCGACCAGACCTGAGAAGTCGATAGGTTCGGATGAACTTTGGCAGACAGGTATCGATGCACTCAAAGTTGGGCTTGAAACCTCTGGGTTTAAGTATGAAATCAATGAGGGAGAAGGCGCGTTTTACGGGCCGAAGATCGAGATTCATATCAAAGATGCAATGGGGCGTGAGTGGCAGTGTGGGACCGTGCAGGTTGACTTCTTCTTGCCGCAAAATTTTGATATTGAATATATCGATTCAGACCAGAGTCGAAAGCGACCAGTTATGATCCATCGAGCGATTTATGGGTCGCTAGAGCGGTTTATCGGTATTTTGACCGAGCACTATAGAGGACATTTTCCGTTTTGGTTGGCGCCGGTGCAGGCGTGTGTCTTAACCATTACGGACAAGCAAATGGAGTATGCAGGAACGGTTCTTGCCAGGCTTAAAAGTCATGGAATACGAGTGGAGCTTGATGAGTCTGGCGACCAGATTTCGGCGCAGATCAGACACGCTCAGCTTGATAAAATTCCATGGATGGTGGTTATTGGTAAGAAAGAAGAGGCGCAGGGAACCGTTACGCTTCGTCATGTTGACGGTAAGCAGGAATTTGGCCTTACCGTTGAAGATTTGCTTGCAAGAGCGAAAGAACTAAACAAATAATAACTGTTGTTTTTCTGCTGAGGGTCTTCTTGTCAGATTGAATTTGACAAGAAGACTTGTTTTTGTTGTTTATATGATCTAAAAAAGAAAGTTTTTATTATGATTACGCGAAAGAGTTTTATTTTTGGTTGTATTCTTATGGCAACAAGATTGCTTGTACCTGCTCCAACTTTATTGAATTATCTCGAACGAAATGGTAATGGCGTTGGAATTATTGGGATTACAACCGAAGATTGGTACTTGACTTCCGATGGTGAAAGAGTTGCGCACACTTATTTGAAAGAAGATGGTCTCAAGGATGATTCTGACTACAAAGAGGCTCTGCGTGAGGTTTTTTGTCAACAGATGAGTTTTCATAATTATGAGAACATAAGCGTTGAATTTCTCCTGGAGGCTCGAAATAGAAAAGGGAAAACGCCGCTGTTTCCACGAAATCTTGGTTCATATTACACGAAAAACAATAATAAGAACCAAGCGTTTTTATGTCGCAATATTTGGAAGAAGGATGTCGAATATTTGCTGCGCGCCATCGGAGAGTCCAAGAAGCAAAAAATTAGTGGTCGTACGGCTGGTTATTATGAAAAGATTTTTAGCTTCGCAGAAAAAGGGTTTAAGAATGTTCTAATTTGTGAGATAGCAAATCTTGATGGAGAAAAAGCATGCTTTTTAAATGATTACTTGAAGGAGCTGAAAACGATCAGACGCCTATTTACGTTTATTGGCGAAACGTTTCCACAGGAAAAGACCTTGGTTCTCGCTTTAAATAAGATAGAGCAGAAAGTATGCAAGAATCATAAGAAGAATTGTTCTTGTGGTAAGCGCAAGATTGCGAATTTGGTTGACAGTATCACGGATTTCTATTGGGGTGCGCGTTATTTTACAAAAGTGATGAATTCGCAGAATAGGCGTTGCAGCGGGGCGATAAAGACAATTATTGTTTGTAATGTTGATACGGCTGAGCAGGTTGCAGAGATGCTTGAGAAGACAGGCTATGTTAGTAAGTATCTTCATTATGATGACTCTAATAAGCCTGTGAGCGAAAAAAGAATTGCACCGTACGATGTAAAAAGTTTTGTGAATTTTGTCATTGGTTGTTGTAATGTTTGCGGGAAAAATGGAAAGAATATGTGTGGAAGCTGCAAAAAAGCTTTTTATTGTTGTAAAGAGTGTCAGGAGAGTGATCGGAAGAATCACAAGAAAGGTTGCCAAAAAAAGGTGCCCTTTGCTCGGGAAAAAGACGTTTTCAGTACGGCAAAAAAATTGTGTACTGAAGTGCTGGGTCCTGAGAGCGATGAGTGGGAAGAGAAAAAAGTTTTCCGGTCGCCTTATCACTAATATTTTTCTTGCTCGGTGCCGGCCATTCTGCTAGGGTATCACTTAGGTTTTTAGGAGGTCATTATGAGGAGCATAAAAAGATTTGTTTGTAAAAAAGCCACTGACGGTTTCGCCAGTGGCTTTTTTTTTGCTCTAGCATCGAGATGGGAGGATGTGTCATGGAGGCGATGACGGAACTGATTATGAGGTTTGTATACCTCAAGTTAGCGGTATTGCTGGTGGTTGCTTTTTGCTTGGTGGCCAGACACCTGGCCTAGGGTTGCCGAGCTCTGCCATATTCACAAAAACGATGAACAGCACACCACGCGCACTTTGGTGCGCGTGGTGTGCATTTATTTTGGCCCCATATAACAAGTAATGTGTTCCATTCGATCCAGTGCTTTTTAGGTAAAATTTTTTCAAGTGCCCGCTCGGTTGCTTCTGGGGTTCTTGTTGCCACGAGCCCTAGCCGATTTGAGATGCGATGGACATGAGTGTCGACGCAGATTGCTGGGATATTATAAGCAAGTCCAAGTACTAAATTCGCGGTTTTGCGGCCGACCCCTCTAATTTTCAATAGTCTATCGAGTGAACGTGGAACGGTGTCCCCATATTTTTCGTGAATAGTAGTGCTAACTTCATGTAACACTTTTGATTTGTTTTTATAAAAGCCGGATTTAAAGATAATCTTCTCGAGTTTAGCCCGGGGAATTGCTAAAAGTTCTTGCGGAGTCTGTGCCTTTTTGAATAGGGTACGACATACGTGAATGGTAACAACATCTTTTGCCCGTAGGCTAAGAAGACAGCTTATCAGAATCAAAAATGGCATTTTTCCATATTCTTGGATGATGATATCGATAAGTGGTGGTGGATATTGTTTGGTTTCGTGACGAAGTGTGGCTATGACTGTTTTGATTTGTTGTTTCGTTGTTTGCATGTGGATAGTATACTAAGCTTTGGTTTTCTTTGTTAGCAGCTAAAACGTGAGGGATAGGTGTCATGGATTTACGGGGGTTTACTCAAAATGTCGACCAGTTTTTGACGTATTTGGAGGTTGAAAAAAATCTGTCGTCTCATACGTTGCGGGCATACCGTAGTGATCTCCAACAGCTGAAAGAGTTTTGGGAAAGAAGCGGAAAAAGTGATCCTGAGATCGCAACTGATGTAACCCAAGTAGTCCGTCGATTTATTCGCTCGCTTTACTTCAAAAAAATTGCGAAATCGTCGTTAGCTCGCAAGCTTTCCTGCATTCGTTCGTTGGTTGCCTATCTCAAGGGCGAAGGAATTATGCTCTCTATCTCTGTGAAGAACCCAAGAATCCCACGAAAACTTCCATCGATACTGACGGTCGATGAAATATTCTATTTGCTTGATGGAGTTAAAACGTCTGACCTGCCAACACGGTTTCCGTTTCGGGATAGAGCAATTTTCGAGCTTTTGTATGCAACCGGTGTTCGGTGCTCTGAGCTTGTGAAAATTCAACTGCAAAATATCGATTTTAAAGGGAAAAGTATTGTTGTTTCTGGAAAGGGGAGAAAATCTCGTCTTGTATTGTTTGGTCAAAAAGCGAAGAGTGTTTTAGAGTCTTATCTAAAAGAAGAGCGAGTGTTTCTTACTGGAAGTAGAAGGCCGTCTGGATTAGAAGAGAGTGACTTTTTATTTTTAAATTATTCCGGTGGGCCATTAACGACCCGGTCGGTGCAGCGTGTTTGTTCGATGTTCAAGAAGTTTTTAAAAGTTGAGCGAAAACTTACCCCGCACAAGCTTCGGCACTCGTTTGCTACGCACTTATTGAATCAAGGGGTTGATTTGCGGGTAATCCAGGAGCTTCTCGGCCATAAAACACTTGCGACGACACAGATTTATACCCAGGTTTCTTCGGCTGAACTCGCAAAAATGTGTGACGAAAAACATCCATTGAATTCGATGGGTCATCTGGTTTTTGATGAATAAAAAAAAAACGTTTCATGAAATTGTTTTAGAGGTGCGCAACGGGAAGATTTTTAGGTTTCTTGTTGTTATTTTGTTTTTTGTAATGGTTATTATCTTGAGGCTGTTTTATTTACAGGTGCATGACAACAGTCGATTTGCCAGACTTGGAAAACGTAATTTTTTACGTACCGAGCGCATTCCGTCTCGGAGAGGGAGTGTTCGTGATTGTCATGGGAATCTTCTTGCGACAAACAGTCCCGTTTTCGACCTGTACTGGCATGGTACTGGGGCGCACAGCTTGTCTCGTGCGCAAAAAAAATCTATAGATAAGTTGATGGCTATTTTGGGGGCTGATTGTGTTGTTTATAAAAAACTAGCGAGGGCTGAACGTTTCTCCCGTCATGTGTTGCTTAAAAAAGATCTTACAAAAGACGAGTTGTGTCAGATTAGCGAGCAGTGCTCGGGGGTGCCAAACTTAGTCATAGATCGCCATTTTAAGCGTGTGTATCCATATAAAAAGTTCGCAAGTCATGTGCTTGGTTATTTACGCAAAGCACAGGATAGGGGTAGTTTTACTGGACTGTCTGGTCTCGAGGGTTTATTTCAAAAAGATTTGCAGGGAGAGGCCGGTTATGTTCAGCATATGACTAACGCGATGGGGCGAAGACTTGCTCAGATTGATCTTCGTGAGGCGGTTGATGGCGCAGATGTGACGCTTACACTTGATACCATGATGCAGCGTATTGCTGAGAATTTGTTTGTTGAAGGGCAAGCCGGGGCGTTCGTCGTTATGGACCCAGAGGATGGGGCGATTCGTGCTATGGTGTCGTGGCCGAGTTTTGACCCAAACTTATTTTTGAGTCCAATTTCGGAGGATGAGTGGAGTGAGAGGCTTATGATGAATAGTCCGCTGTTGAACCGCGCTATCAATGCGCTTTATCCACCGGCATCTATTTTTAAGTTAGTAACGTTTGTTGCCGGTCTTGAAGAGGGGGTTATCACGACTGATACGGAATTTACTTGTGAGGGGTATACGGTATTTGGCGGAAGAAAGTATAATTGTCAGAGGCGATGGGGTCATGGGGTGCAGTCGGCGAAGAAGGCGTTGGGTGTTTCGTGTAATATTCCGTGTTATGAGATTGCAAAAAAGATAACAATTGATCAGCTTGCAGCCTATGCAATGCGGTTTGGTCTTGGGCAAACGACCGGTTTTTTGTTTCATGACAAGAGCGGGCTTGTACCAACTAGCTATTGGAAGCAGGCGCATAAAGGAGAGCGTTGGTGGAAGGGGGAGACTCTTTCGGTTGGTATTGGCCAAAGCTTTTTACTTGTCTCTCCGTTGCAGGTTGTTCGGATGGTTGCGAGTATTAGCAATGGTTTTTTGGTGAAGCCAAGGATTCTTGAAAATGAAGAGGTTGAGCGGTATCCGTTGTATGTTTCAGATGAGACGTTAAACTTTCTGCGTGAGGTGATGAAGGAGGTGGTTTTGCGAGGGACCGGAAGAAGGCTGAGAAGTTTTTCAGATTTTTCCATCTGTGCAAAAACTGGGACCGCACAGATTGTAAGTTTGCAAAAGCAAAAAAAGGGATCAAAGAAGCAGCTTGAGCATGCATGGTTTGCCTCCTACTTTTCATATAAAAACGCAAAGCCGTTGGCGATGGTTGTGTTGGTGGAGAATGCTGGATCGTCCAGGCCGGCGCTGCAGATAGCGAATAAGTTTTTTAGTCTTTATCGGAAGGTTTTGAGTTGAAGAAAGCCGCTTTTTTCGATCGCGATGGCACACTGATCAAAGACGTTTCGTATTTATCTTGTATCAGCGATGTTGAGTTGTTGCCCGGTGCTATTGACTTATGCTTGCGATTGCAGGCAGAGAACTATTTGTTGTTTGTTGTGACTAATCAGTCGGGGATTGGTAGGGGTTTATTAGATCATGATTTTGTAGAAAAAACGCACCAGTATTTAGGACGGCTATTTGCAGATAATGGTGTTGTATTTACCCAGTTCTACTACTGTCCACATCATCCATCACAAAACTGTTTATGTCGCAAGCCGTCTCCTGGTATGTTGGCTCAGGCTTCACGGGAACACAATCTTGATTTGACGAGATCGCTTATGTTTGGAGACAGAGAAAGTGATGTTCGAGCGGGAGTGACGGCTGGATGTAAGAGCTTTTATATAACGAAAGTGTTGGAGAATCTATGAAGCAGACGCAAAAAGTTACGGGTAATATTTTATTGTTTTATGCCCATGATATTGGTGATGAAATTAGGCTCCATGAAGTACGGGACAAGGGATTGGTTCCTGTTCATGATGTTTCTCAATCACTTTATTTTAAAGATTATCATGTGCCGCTTGCATTTCGTCTTCTAGAAAAAAAGGGAGGGGAAACGCTTGAGCGAACCGACGCTGTTCTAAACAAGATGCACCATTTTGGTGTTGTTTCTTTTTGTTACAAAATTCCATTCGATGCATCGCTTGATCAGTTGAAACAGAAGGTAATTGAGGTTAAGGAGCGTTATGATAAGCAGAGTGATGTTGATGCAAGGTCTATTCTTAAGCAGATTAACCCTGCGGTAACAAGGCCACACTTCTACAATCTGAAAAACGATTACTTTGCGATTCATGTAAACCCGATTGAGGGGAAACTGTCGGCAGATGAATTCCGTGAGCTGTACGGAGGCAAAATAGCCTCGCTTTTGCGGCTAGAGCTCCTCTCGCTTTCTGAGTATCAACAGGACGATATTCTTTCTGCGGTGACTGGGTACTATGGTCAAGATTTTATAATTATCGATGCTGAAGCGGCTTTTATCTATGACGATGAATATTTTGAGGCGATGGAGTTTTTTGAATCGGCTAACGTGCAGCAGCTTGAGTTACAGTATTTCGATCGAATGCTCGATAAGAAATTGAACTATTTTTACCAGCAAGCGCCGCACAAAATTCCACTGAGTGCCTATATTCCACTTGTTGGAAGACGGGTTGAGCTTCCGGCGACCAGACTGGCACGCTTACGAGTTGACATTTCGGTGATAACCGAGCGACTTGAGCATAGTATTAAAATGACCGGTGACGCATATTATTCAAAGCTTTATTATATGCTTGTTGACAAGCTTTCTTTGCGGGAGTGGCGCGATTCGTTGAACCGAAAACTCGATATTATTAGTGATCTCCAGCGGGTCCATCAGTCGCATCTCGACACGATTCATGAAGACATGCTGACACTGGTTATAATTATTCTTATTGCTCTCGAGGTTGTTTTGGCGCTTTTTTAGCAATTTGTCCTGGTCCAGAAACATGTGAGACAAAACTCTTAAAAAAAGAGGTCTCCAACTGTTAAGGTTTTAATGTAAGTTAAACACCAGACAGAAGGAGACCAAAGTGCTTGCGTTTTATGCTTCTAAACGCACTATTGATAGTA
>JAHIUU010000025.1 GCA_018817025.1 Candidatus Babelota bacterium
CGATTTTTTCTTCCGCTTTTTTTCAGACTTAATTTCTCGCGGTCTCATCTTTCGGCATCCAGCTTGTAAGGGATTCCCTTCACCCGGCCGCACCCGTCCACGTGAAGCCGGGAGGCCTCCCGGGGACTCAGCGCCCAGGGCTCGAGCAGCCGGACGCATTGTCGACCGTTCCAATACCATTGTTCGAACAGGGATTTTTCGGCGTAGATCACGCAGTTATAAATCGGGCTCCCGATTTCCAGGGCTTTCCTGACCCAGGCCCGGGCCTCAACCGGCGAAAGAAAAAATCTCCGGCCCACGGCTCCCGTCTGCTTCGATGAAAAGAACGTCACTTCAAACGTCATGATACCCTCCTCTATTTCCGCGCTGATCTGATTCGTTCCGGCATCTCCTTCTCCCTTCTTAATTATTCTATTTTATACACTTTGGCCGTGTCAAGTCTTTTTTTCGCCTATTGTAATCGGGCCGGAGCCTGGTAAAATTGAAGGATGGAAAGACTATTGACGCGCCGGGAGGCCATGGCGTATCTCCGCATAAGTCATCAGACCATGGCCAATTTGATGAAGACAGGACTCCCCTTTGTCCGAGTCGGCAGAAAAATCCTGATCAGACAGAGTGATATTGACGCTTTCCTCGAAGAGCGGCTGATCCGGCCTGAAAAGCCCGAAAAAAAGCCCTCACGGCGCCGGAGCTGAATTATTTCGCATCAGAATCGCCCAGGACGGGCGATCTCGGCTCCCCCCTTGTCACCCCAGGGACCCCCTCTCCCCTGTAGAAAAAAAAGGCCGAGAGGACGTTAGCCTCCCGGCCGGCCTACGTGTGGAAAATCACGGGACACGCGTCAGCCCCCGTGATAAATAGCCTAATCCTTGGCGAGGAGAATTCTGGCCACGAGCGCGAGCAGCTGGTTCGACGCCATGGCCGTCAGCGCCTGGGCCTTCGCCGGGCCGTCGCGAAAAATCTGGGCGCCGCTGAAGCCCGCTTCGATCCGGCTCACTTCGGCCGAGAATTTCACCTTCTCGTCTTTGGTCATCGTCACCTCACGTCAAAAATTTGGGCGGGGGCGGCGGAGGGGAAGTCGCCGCCCCCCCCAGGCTAGAAAAACACGAGAACTGAAAAAAGAGGAACACAAGAAAAACCCTTCACCCACATAAAGAGGGCCAGAGATTCTCGCTCTTGCCATCGTTGCCTTCATCACCTTGGCCTTTCAGACCTTTGGATAATCCACGCCGGGGCTTGTCATCGGCCACGTCCGTGTCGGCGGAGCCATCGTCTACGGCTTGGAGAATCGACACGCCCAAGCTGGGCCACAATGTAGGGCGGACTTTCACGATCCCTTTTTTTTTCATGGATTTTTTTTCAGCAATCGGCTCAGCGACCTCAGCGAAGACCGCCGCCGCGTATTTTCCGAGGACCTGGACGGCCGCGAGGATATCGGTTGGAAGGTCCGCCTTGTACACGGCGAGATATTTGAAAGCCGCGAGGACCGCCTCTTGAGCTTTGGCCAGGTCCGCCTCGATCTCCACCAGGTTCTCTTCACCCAAAAAATCGAGGATCGCTTCCGGGGCGGTTTGTTTGATAACGGCGAATCGCTCCCCGGTCGCCGCGCGGTCGACAAGGCTTATTTCGTCGATCTCGAGCTCGATAATTTTCCGGCTCTTCCGCTTCGTCGCTTCGGAAAATGCTTCAAGATATCCCATTTGACTTAACTCCTATCAAGTGACAAGGCTATATCAACCCCGCGTAGGACGGGCCTTTGAAGGGCTTTTCCGAATAACAGGACACGCGGCCATAAAAACCCCGCCAGCGCGATTCTGACGCGATCCCGACCCCTTCCAGGCGTCATTTCCCCCCCGCTTCGAGCTCCCGGCTGATCAGGCTCACGGTTTTCTTCACCAGCTTATCCAGCTTATCCTCGATCGGCATGTCCGATTCGAGCACGGCCATGAATTGAGGATTGAAAAAAACCCGCTTCACGTCCGCGTTCTGATCCGTGCGCCAGCCCGCCAGGATATCTTTCCAGGCCGCCCGGAGCCTCTCCACGCGATCGATGAAGTCGAGAATTGCCGGGAGTTCCGAGAACTGAGGCAGGACCCTGCGATCCCATGAGGCCGACAACCAGCGGTAAAGGGACCGATAACTCCGGGGGGGATCGAGGAGCGGCCCGGCCATCTCCGGGCTGAGCAGACCCGGCCCGACATAGGCCGACAGCAACTTGACCACGGCCTGACGGAGCTCGGCCGTCACCTCCGATTCCAGACGCCCCTGGACAATCACCCTGATTTCTTCTTTCGTCATGTCAACCTATTCTACCATATAGTCGTCAGGAGTGTCAACTTTTACCCCTCCCCAGCGATGATTTTTTTTCAATCATCATCGGGAGGCGGCTTTCGCCCTCTCGCCAGGCTGTTTCTTATGATCTCCATCGCGTCGAAAATTTTTTCCGGCCTCTTGGAAAAAAATACGCGGCGCTTCGCCGGACCCGTCACCTCAACCGGAGGACCGCTGACCCTCACTCCGGCGACATAGACCCGGCCCCGGCTGGCGCCCGACCTGGCCGCCATGAGGACGGCGCCGGCCGTACAGACCGCCAGGTCATCATGAGCCCCGGGCCCGTGCCCGATAGCGTCCCGGCCGCCCGGGCGAACGCGCCTCTCAAGATTCGAGAGTTGGGCCCGGAGCCGTTTTTGATCCAGCAGCTCCACCTGGCTGGACGTGAAAAGCGGAAGCGCCTCCCCGAAAAGCTCCGAGCTCACCTTCTCCGAGACTTGATACTCTATCCCGTGAGCGCCGAAGGCCTGACGCGGCCACTCCCCGGCATATCTATCGCCGCGAACGGAGCTCAAATTGTAGGCCCGCAGCGTCTCCGCGAACTCCCGGACCGTCTCCTGAGCGCTGAACGGCACCCGTTTCTCCCGGAGACAGTCCAGGATCAGCCCCCCTTCGGCGCTTCGGTGAGCGATCGCCAGCGCAAAACTGTCAGAGCTCCCGCCGCTCGGATCGGCGAACGCCTGGTATTTGATCCCGCGCTCAGCCGGGAGCTCGAGCCTCCCCGGAATTATCAAAGACTCGATCAGCTCCGCCGGAATAAAACCCGAGATGTCCTGACGAAACTCAGCCAGCCACTCCGCCCGGGCCCCCTCAGGATCATCCTCGAGCGCCCGCTCAATCGACCGCGGCCGAAGCGTGCTGTTCATCGTCAGCGAACTCGCTTTCCATATCAAGGGACCCCCAGGCTTCCCGAAATTGTCCTTGAACGCCTGGTATAATGCCCCGCTCTTCGCGTAGGGCGTCGATATCCCCAGCAGAAGAGAGCCCGGTATCGTCTCGAGACTCGGACGGACCGCCCGCAGCAGCTCAATATCAGGATTCGCCGAGTCCTCCGAACGCCAAAAGGCCAGCTCCTCAGCGATAACTAGAGCGACAGAATAGCCGCGAACACTCCGAAAAGAGGCCGTCTTGATCGTGATAATCGCCCCGTTCTTGAGCCTGATTTCGTCCCGGACCATGTCCTCGATCAACCGCCTGTATCTCGGACTCGCCTCCAGAATCGACGCGCAATAGTCCCTGATAATCTTCGCCTGGGCCCGGTCCACGGCAATTATAAACAGCCTCGCCTTCTCCCCCCTCCCCAGCACTTTGCGCCAGTCCCTCGAGCCCGCAAGATAACAGGCGATCACGGCCGAGATGTATGACTTCCCCCCGCGCCTCCCGACAATCGCGAAACTCTCCCGAACAGGCCCGGCCGACGCCTCCCCCAGCCCCGTGCTCTCCCGGAAAAGCTCGATCTCCTCCCCCTCGAGGCCCAGCCCGAACAGCGCCTTCAAGTACGTCATCCATGGCCGCCAAGTCCTCAAGTCCTTGAACGCGGGCCTCAGCAGCTGAGGATCCTCCATCGCTTTGATGATATTTTTCACGGCTTCGCCCCCTTCGCTTTCTCCACCCCTTCATCCTCCACGTCCTCCCAGGGCAGGGCCAGGATATCCGATCGCCTGTCCAGCCCCAGCGCCAGCAGCGCCAGGCGCTGTACGTTCATGAAGTGACCATAACTGTTAGACAAGCACGGCTGGAGCTCGAGACTCCCCCGCTCGAATTCCTTCACCTTCATCGGTGAGGCCCGGATCAGATAAAGCTCGATCAGCCGGAGCACGTTCTCGCAACGGAGAACCTGGCGGACCATGGCCTCCATCTGAGGCGTCAGCTCCTCCCCCAGGGCCCCCCGCAAGTCCCGCTCAAACTCGCGCAAACAGCGTGCTATTATCTTTCGCCCCCTGACCGAAGGGAGCCGCCCGCTCCTCAAATAAAATTCCGCCCCGTGTTTGATTCCGAGCCGCGTCCCCTTCTTCATCGATAGAAACTGTCCCGTTTTCTTATCCTTCGGCTGAGGCCTTTGCTTAATTTCAGGCATGTTTTTTCTCCAATTTTGACGTTATCGCCTGTCCCTGCTTGAATAGAAAACGGGACAGAGGGCCTCAAAAAAGGGGGGAAACGGGATGCGGACCATCTTTTTGAGGCAAAACAGGGGAGCAAACGGGACAAAAACAAAAATACCCCGTCCCGTTTTCAAAGCCATAATTTGTCGCTGTATCTGCTGTGTTATCATGTACATACAACCGTGTCGCATAACTACTATTCCGTAATTATTTGTCAACTTCCCCCCTGTCCCCAGGGGAGAGCCCGGAGCGATCCCGGGCGCCGAGGTCACCCCCCAGGACCTCCGCCAGGACCGAGAGGCCAGCGGCCAGGAGACCTCGAGAATCGCGCCAGGATCGCCGCCATGGCGTCGACGCGGACGGCCAGGCCCTCCAGGCCAGCCCCAGGTCCTCCCCGGGTCCGCACTTAGACCATGGGGGCGAAATTTGGGAAGTGATTCGCCGCCGTTTCATCGTTTCTTCTTCATCCTCTAAGGCTCCGGCCATGGGCTCCTCTTTTTTCTCTGACTTTTTCTCTGAGCTTCGCGAAGGCACGTTCTCCCGTATCATCGGGCCGACATCCTGGACACAGGCTCTGATCCGGGTCCTTTGTGAGGAAGGGGGCGCCGCAGCCCCGGCAATCTTTGAGCGATCCCCAGCGAGGATCGATCACGGCTTTTTTCCATGACGGAGTGCTGGGAGCATGATCAATCTTTGCTTCGTCTCCATAGCTCACCCGGCGCGATTCAAAAAGGAATTTCAGAATCCTCCGGCGTCTCCGAAACGTCCGCACTCTGTCCGCCCGTCCGCTCTTCCGATTTGGCAAGGTACAAGACCAGGTCGGGGTCCCTGTCGCCCTTCTTAAATTTATTTCGGAATAGCATCAAGCGGGTGCCGTAGCCTAGCTTGCCGGAATAAAAAGGCGCGCCGTCCTTGCCTTCACCTTTCCACAGTCCGGCCAGCTTGATCATCGGAGCCTTGTTATCTTCGCTCATTTTTCCTTCTCTCCTTTTTATAAGTGTTTGCCAGCTTCCCTCACGGAAGCTTCCCCACACTTACTCATTCCCTCAACCTTCTGGCGGTCCTTCCCCGTGAAGATAGTCCCGATTCGATGCACGACATACCTTTTCTCTCCGAAGGCAAAGAGCGAGGCCCCTATCTTTCCGGCCCGCTCCAATTGATTCGCCGCCCGCAGCAGCGCATTATATTGCGCCTTCGTATAGGTCCACCCTAATAAGTCCCGAAGGTAGAAGGCCTCATGCTCCGTTAAGACCGCCAGAATTAATCTCTGCAGCTTGCCCGGCCCCTTGCTCATGCTTCCTTCTCTCCTTTCGATCGCGCTTTCGTCGGCGCTTCGTCGTCCTGTTTTTCCTCTTCGCCCTATTCATCCCGACGTCTCCCCCGGGTCCTCTCCCGGGCCGCCCGGAATTCCCTCACCAGCGGCCCCAGGAGAGGCGATCTCTCCGTCCGCCATCTCCCTATCCAGGCCGCCGCAGCCCCGGCAATCTTTGAGCACTCCCCAGCGCGGATCAATCACGGCTTCGGCTCCTCCAGAAGTCAGAGACAGCTTCACTTTCGATAGTTAATCGCTTCACTTTCGATAGCGAGACAGCTTCACTTTCGATAGCGTCAGCTTCACTTTGTGAAGTTATACGGGCCACTTTCGCCGCTCCAATAGCTTCACTTTCGATAGTCCATTATAATTACCAGGTATCCCGCTCTTGATTTTTCCGCTCTTCGATTCGGCCAATATTCGCTTAACGTCTTCGGCGGTGATTGACTTCCAGCGCTCGGACCACGTGTAGATATTGGCTTTATGGTAGAGGCCGCCCCGCTCGGTGACGTCAAGGAAGCCGAAAGCCGTCAGCTCGGAAAAACAGCGGGAGGAGGCTTTCGGGGAAAGGCCCGTCTTCGTGTATGGGAGCTGGAAGCGATTTTCCGGTTGGCCGCCCCAGCGGTCCTTTCCGAGGATGAACACCTTGACGGCATTCCCGGAGAGAACCTTGAAGGCCGGACTTTTGATCATGCTCCGATATATCCTGACGTGCGGGCTGTCCTTAGGTTTTCTTTGTCGCATGGTGGCCCTCGAAAAAAGGCGGACGGGAGCATGTCACCCGGAGGGCCACTCTCGAGCCGCCCCCGCCGCCTAATTCACTCAGCTTATCTTTTGGCATGGGATGAGGAGCGGCGGAAGGCCGGAGCTCGTCCTGGAGGAATCGACGAGACGCGCTCCGAGTCGGAGGACCAGCCCCCCCCCGCTCCATGATTGCTATTTCTGATCCGCTTCGAGCTGAGCTTGGAGCCTCAAGCCGTCGACCCGGACGATCCGGCCGAGATTCGAGGCCTTCGGAATCAGTCCCTTGTTGACCATCCGGCGAACGGTGACAGGAGCGAGACCGATGATATCCGCCGTTTCGGTGACCGTCAACCAGCGCCTGGTGAACGGCGGAGACTGCAACCTCGGTTTGTGCGGACGGCGCGGCCGTCTCGCGGTTTGATTGATTTTTTCCGACATGAAAGACCTCCCGTATCAATTTTTCAGGAGGCCTTGCCGCGTCGGCAACGGCCTTTCTTTTCCTTCTGGACAGCCCGGAAGGGCACCTGTGACTTTTATTCCGCTCGGATATTCCGACGAAATATAGTCGAATCAAAAATAGTCGCGCTGGGGTGATTTGTCAAGAGATCTTTCGATCATTCTCGAAAATTATTTTTCCTATCGGGATAGTCGGGAAGGTCGACAACTTGTCGACTTGGTTTGAAAAAGAGGCCAAAATAGACCAAAATAGGATACAGCTCGGGCGTCTCGGGGGAGCTGATTCTCCCCTGGATTTCTCGGGATTTCTCGAGGATATGGGGAGCGCGCCCGGAGGGATTTGAACCCCCGACCTTTGGATTCGAAGTCCACCCGCGCGGTCTGCTAACTCGCGTATTTGCTGGGGCTTGGAGAGGGCAAAATTTGACTTGTCGACTCGACTTGTCGACTCGGAGCGGCTGAGAGCCCGTCGACAGCCCGCCGCATATTTTCCGGCGTCGGGTGAGCGTATCTCATCGTCATGGTAATTGAGGAGTGTCCGAGCAGTTTCGAGACGGTGACCAGGTCCACTCCGAGCTCTACCAGCCGGGACGCGAACGTATGGCGAAGATCATGAAGCCGGAGTCCGTTCACTCCGGCCCGCCGACAGGCCGAGTGAAACGAGCGCTTGACGTCCTTGACGCCGCCGAAGACGGACTCACTCTCGCCGTTATCGCCCGCCATGTCCCGGACGTATACGGGCCCGTTTTTCTCGCTGAGCTCGCGGAGCACTTCGGCGGCGGCCGCGTTAATCGGGACGTTCCGGCTCTTTCCGTTTTTCGAGTCGCCGACATGGATGAAGCCCTGGCCGAAGTCAACGTCTGACCAGCGGAGGCTCAGGAGCTCGCCGCGCCTCAATCCCGTATTGAGGAGGACAATCAGGATTCGCCGCAAGTGAGGAGCAGCGGCATTGATTAGCCGCTTCGACTCCGACTCGGCGAGGATTCGTTCTCGCGGCGGAGCCTCCCGGAGTTTCTTCACTTGGGCGGCCGGATTCGACTCGAGCTTCCCCCACTCCACGGCCTTTGTCAAAAGAGTCTTCAAGCAAGCGAGCTCCCGATTGACACTCGCCGGGCTGACTTCGGCGGACCGCTGAGCCTTGAAGCGCTCGACCTCTTGAGCCGTGAGCTCCCGGAGCAGGACCCGGCCGAAGGATGAAGACAGCGAGACCACGGAGCAGACGTCCCGCCGCCACGATCGCTTGTTGACTTTCGAGTAGGTCTCCAGAAACTCGCCCGCGAATTTTTCAAAGGTCGCCCCCCCGGCCAGCTCCGGCTCCTCCGTCATCTTCACGGCCCGGAGTCGGCCGAGCTCGAGCTTGGCCGCCCGGAGCGTCTTTCCTCCGAAGATCCGGACTCTCCGGCCGCGAGCCTGGAAGTCAAGATAAAAACCTTCGCCCTTCCGGCCGCGCCGATGTTCGATATTGTACTTTCGCGGCGGCCGCTTCGATTTTTTCTTCCGCTTTTTTTCAGACTTAATTTCTCGCGGTCTCATCTTTCGGCATCCAGCTTGTAAGGGATTCCCTTCACCCGGCCGCACCCGTCCACGTGAAGCCGGGAGGCCTCCCGGGGACTCAGCGCCCAGGGC
>JAHIUU010000012.1 GCA_018817025.1 Candidatus Babelota bacterium
CTCTTTGCGATGAGGTCCAAAAGAGAGGAATAGTTGATCAGCTGCTTTGTGATCGCTGTCAGTTTCTTTCCTGTGAACTCTTTTGCATTTTTACCTTTTGTCGTCACCTTCATCCCCTCTACGCCTACGCCGATGAGATAATCGTTGAGCGCAACATCATCCTTCAGGTATTGCTCGGCCTTTCCCTTCTTCACGCGATAGAGTGGGGGCTGCCCGATGTAGAGATATCCTCTTTCGATTAACTCCGGCATCTGACGGAAAAAAAATGTCAGGAGAAGCGTTCTGATATGTGAGCCGTCGACATCCGCGTCGGCCAGCAATATGATTTGATGATATCTCAGCTTTTCAATATTAAAATCCTTCTCACCGATACCTGTGCCAAGCGCCGTGATGATAGTCCTGATCTCATCGGATGCGAGCATCTTATCGAAACGCGCCTTCTCAACATTCAAAATTTTACCCTTGATGGGAAGGATCGCCTGGAAACGCCTGTTGCGCCCCTGTTTTGCGCTTCCCCCGGCCGAATCGCCTTCCACTATATAGAGCTCACACATCTTGGGGTCGCGTTCCTGACAGTCGGCAAGTTTGCCGGGAAGGGAACCTACCTCCAATGCTGATTTTCTGCGGACTAAGTTTCTCGCCTGCCTTGCGGCCTCCCTTGCCCTTGCCGCATCCAAAACTTTTGAGATGACCTTTCTTGCGACATCGCCATGTTTTTCAAAATAATCGTTGAGCTGTTCATAAACGACCTGCTTTATGATGCCCTCGACATCGCTATTTCCAAGCTTTCCCTTCGTCTGACCTTCAAATTGTGGATGGGAGAGCTTCACGGAAACCACAGCGGTTAAACCCTCGCGCACATCCTCTCCGTCGGGAAGCTTGTTCATCTTCTTGAATACGCCCTTTTGCTGACCGTATTGATTGATCGCGCGCGTCAGAGCAGATTTAAAACCGGAGAGATGCGTTCCGCCGTCGCATGTGTTTATGTTGTTAGCAAATGAGAAGACATTCTCTTTGTATCCATCGTTCCACTGCATCGCTATTTCAAAAATCATATCATTCTTCTCGGCTTCGAAATAGATAGGTTTCTTATGAATCGCATCTTTACCCTTGTTCAAAAATTCAACGAAGCTCTCGATGCCACCCTTGTAACAGAACTCGTGCTCCTTCTCCTTGTCCCGCTCATCCTCGATGCTGATGAAATCCAATTCTCTCAACTCTCTAATAACGGCGGGGTACTCCATAACCTCACGTGGAAATGAGGCGATAGCATACAAGGAAGGGGAAGATATCGGGATATTGATGGAAGGGTTTACCGCCGTGGATATCGCCGAACTTTCATCCAACAAATTCCGATTCCTTGATGCCATGAAGCTCACGCCGGAAGAACGAATGAAGATCCGAGCGATATGGGCATATAAACCGCAGAGAATAGAGCCGAACTTCAGTAACGATCTCCAAACCGCCATCGTGTCTTATCAGAATGATTTCAACGAGTGGTTCAAGACGGAATGGGAAGAACGCATCGGTCCGATAGCCGGACGGAACGGAATCAGGATATTGCAGAAATCCAACAGTATCGTCATAATGAATGATGAGTACACCGAAATAATAGAGGTTACGACAGACTATGAGGGAGATATCAAGGCCATACAGACCACTCTCGATCAATATGTAGAAAAATCGTATAATGAGGGATTTACCGAGACCCTGAAGGCGTATGGCCGACCGATACGTGTACCGCCTACCGCTATTGTTGAGGATTATATCACACAGGTATCCTATCCACTTACGAGGGATATTTCCAACGACCTGAACAAACGGGCACTGCGGGATATAACCGCCGGAATCAGGGCAGGGGAATCTTACAGCGATATAAACGACCGGGTAACAGAGACATTCAGTAAATACAACAAAGAAGGCATACCGAAAACTGTCCAGAAGGTCGTACATGAGGCTTTCCAGCATGCCAGAATGGATGAGCTGGAGGCCGATGGACAGGATCAGGTACTCTGGATAACGGCAGGAGATGACAAGGTACGACCCGAACATCAGGCACTTGAGGGGGCATCACCGATAACGATGTCATTAGCGAGAGAGCACGAAAGTGATTGGGCCTGCCGTTGTACCATTTCCCCGGTAAGCATACTGAGACGAGTACGGGAACCAACGGAGTCGATATAATGAAAACAAAAAATGGAGTGATATATTATCCATTTAAAGAATGGAGAGATATGATTCTCCCATCATTAAAGAAAGAAGGATTTCAAGAAATTATTTGGCCTGATGTTAAGAATGTTAGCGCATACATAAATGTTGGGTCAAAATGTCCATACATTGAAATACATACAGAGGGGGACGAAGTTAAAATCGGCCCGATGTGCACGATGATTAGGGAAACATCAGAAACAACTATTACTTTTTTTAAAGATTTGGAATTTAGGCATCCTCAAGGTGAACTATAATGCCATATACAGAAAGCAAACCCCCTGCAATGTGGGCAAATCTGCCGAAAGAACTTATCAAAGTTCTGGTTAAAACATTCAATGCCGCCTATGAAACGGTGGGTGATGTACAGGCGATATTTGCAGCGTGGGCCAACGCAAAGAAAACATGGAAACGGGTATCGGGCGAATGGGTAAAGAAAACAACTGGGGACGTAAAAACGAGTATAACCGTGAATATTGAAGGTAAAAAAATAGGATTCATAAAACTCAATGACGAGGTAGATCTGAAACTCACTGGGGAAGATGAATATTTCTGGTATTTGGATAAAACCCTCACAACCGTTGGCGTGATGAACGGGGCATTCAAACCTCCCGAAGAGATTCGGGCCATTCCTGATAATCTGCCAGAACGATTCCATGAAGTTCTGCCAGTATTCAATAATCATCCTGATGAGAATAACGGCGAGGGGGACCTGACGTTATCGGATGGATTTATTTTCAATATCCGTAACGAGGAGATAACATTCAACGGCCAGACCAAACCCCGGACCCGGGGCACGGAGGCAATCCCGAAAACACAACCTGAAGCGTTCGATGCCGCAAAGATGGGGATGGGAAACTCTATCGGGTTCTATGCGGATACGGAAGAATCCGCCGGTGAGTACGAGGGCCGGAAATATTTCTGGATAGAACGGAATATCACTCTCGTACATGATGCCCGGATAGTTATCGGAGAACCGGCCTGCGGTCCCGATCAAGGATGCGGTTATAATTCCGAAGAGGGTTTAAAAACAAAATCGTGTGGTTGTCCACAAAATAAAGGCGACGACATTATGGGGGCTGTCGATAGTGAGGTAAATCATAGTGCGGGTAAATCGTTACAAGTCAAGAAACATATCGAATATATAGAGATCACCGGTGATACTATGAAAAATGAAGAACAAGAGGTTGTCGAGGAGACTGACGAGGAAGAGGTTGAGGAAGAGGAATCCGAGGAATCGGAGGCGGAACTTCCCGAAACTGAACCCGTTGAGGAATCCCCGGAACCCGAGGACGAACCAGAAGATACACTCCCTGCATCAGATTGCGAGCATATCGCCATCATAGCGGAGAGGGACGCAGAGATAAAGCGGCTGAAACCGGATGCGGAAGCGTGGCGGAACCTGAAGGCCGAAGAGAGACGAGCCAAGATAAACGAGGCATTGAAGCTCAACGAGAAGTTGATAAAGAACTCGGTCGAATCCATGACGGATGACCAGCTCGATACCCTACTCCTTGCGCTCAACAGCCAGACAACCGTCTCGATGGTTGCACTCGATGAGGCAACACCCAAGATCAATGTCAAAAATTCGGGGTTACCCGACGAGGTTTATCACCCGGAGTGATAAATTTCGAATAAAAAAAGAGGACGTGATGAAAAATGACCACAGCGATACCGAACAACGCGGTAATAATCGAGGGCAAGCCCCTTGAACACAACCTCATCGCCGATACTCACAACATCGCCAATGCCATCCCCGGACGGCTGGTGATGCGAGGCTCGGTGGGAGGGCCGACTCATTTTGAGCCGTGCGAGGACGAAGGAAGGGATGGCGGAATCATACCCTTCCATGAAGCGGGAGCCGTCGGGGTTCCTGCCAACATCGCCACAGCGTGGGCAGCCGGAGCAGAGGTGAACATCCTCAGCGGCCCCATAAAGTGGAGAGCACACCTGGCAGCAAATCAGGGATTCCTTCCAATGTTTCACAAGCTCGTTCCAGCAGCAAACGGGACCGTGAAACGCCAGGTCGGAGCAATGACGTACTGCGCCATACTCGAACAGGATGCCAACAACTCTGCTTCTATCCAGATTGTGGCAGCGAGGTATGTACACTGAGGTGATTGTGATGGATGAAAGAGAAGGAACAATAAAAGTGAACAACCACGAGGTGTCGTACAACAAGACCCGATGCGCAATCCAGCGTTTCAACATGTACGACATGCTGAAGTTCGAGGACAATGAGCACGTCAATAACAAGATGCTCCCGAACATGATGATGCACCGAAACGCCCTCCTGTCCCCCGAACAGTACAGGAAGCTCTCGGAAGAACTGACGAAGCCAGCACGACAGGTGAACAACGGCAGGATGCTCTATGATATCGGCCCGGCAGAAGGACTCGGAACACAGAGATTCGATTGGGACACGATCACCGGCATGGCGGCAGCGCATTCCTCGATGATACTGGAGGAGAAATTCGACAGCACCAACAGGACCCGCCAGACCGGAGCAATCCCGTTCCTGTTCCAGGGATTCCGTGTCGAGATGCGGGACCTGGCATCCAACAACCAGACGGGAATGGAATCGGTGGACGTAACCAATGCCATCGAAGCAGGAATCGTCATAGGAAACCTTGAGGAAACCCTGGAAGTGGTCGGAATCGTGGGCCATAACGGTCTGTTCAATTCCGCTACCGCCCCGGCAGTGGTCGGAGCCAACTTCAACGTGCCTGGAAACGCCGTAATAACGGTGAGGGCCATGCTCCAGAGCCTTGCAGGCGTCGGGACTTTTTCCCAGGGCGTGGGATTCAACCTGACCCTCAACCCACAGGAACTCATCGAACTGAAATCCTCGACGCTGCCCAATGGTGGACCGAAGGAGATGGACCAGATCATGGATATGCTGAGTGGCGGAAAGGTAGTCGAATCGAGTGCGATGGCTGCTGGTTCCTGTATGCTCTCCCGTGCCCCCGGTCTCAAGGATTTCGAGCTGAAGTTCGGCGTGGACCTCACGACAATGGATTACGAGATCCCGCCCGGCGCAACCGGGTTCGTCGCGTTCCTGACCGTGAAACCCATAATCCGCAGACCTCTCGCCATCGTAACGGCGGCAGGTGTCTGAGGACGTTTCGAGAATGGGGGATTATTTTTTATCCCCCATTTTATTTTATTTCATGGAGGAAATGAAATGAGATTCAGGATCAAACCCGGACAAAGCTTTTTCGATAGAATAACGAGAATCACGTATCGGGAAGGGAGCATCATAGATATTCCCGAACATGTTGGACGTGCCCTTTATATGACATTCGAAACCGAGGTCCCCGAAAAGGACACGCCAAAAATAATACCATTCATCCCGGCCAATCCGATACCGGAAACGCCGAAACAATCAATGCCGGCAGTACCGAAACCACCCCCCCCTCCGATACTGAGGCGGGACGTATTGCCGATAGAAGTCGAGGAGCAGATTGAGGAAGAGATAATCACTGAGAGCGAAAAAAAGAAGCTGATAGCAGAATTTGAGATTATACGAGTGGTCAAGGCCATGAGGGATTTCGCAAAGGAGCAGGGTATTTCCCTCAGCGGTTGCCGGAAAAAGGCCACGATACGCAAACGTATCCTCTCCGAATTATCTCGCTGAATCCTCCATGATGTCCGTTCGGGCGGAAACGCCATGAGGCGGGTAGTTCGCTCCTTCTGCCCGTCTCTAAAAACAATACAGGTGATAATGATGAGCAGAACCGAACTGAAAAAGGGGGACCTCCCGAAAACTCATATATAAATAATGAGGCACAAATATCAACACCCGATAATGATGAGTACTGGAGGCGTAAGATGGAGAAGGACGAAAAACAGGATGAAAAGATAACCGCCATAGAAATCGAGATAGCCAAGATAAAGGA
>JAHIUU010000010.1 GCA_018817025.1 Candidatus Babelota bacterium
CCTGGCTCCATCCCCCATGCCTGTCCCAACGAAAAAACACATAATAACGACACCAGGTAAATCGATCTTTTATTTTTCTTATTCATAATAACCTCTTTTATTGTTAGTTTTCGCAGTCTTTTATTTCGTCTTTTATATGCTTACTTTCAAATTCGGCAGTGTGCTTTTTAGTATTTCCAGCCCACCCTTGTCTGTTATCTTCCCACACCAGAACCCCCTACAGCAATATAAAATCTTAAACCATTATCTTGACAATATTTTCTAATTGTACACAAAAAAGCTCCTCGTGTAAAAAACACTCAAAAATTGTGACTTTTTCCTTGAATAACGACACTCGGTGAGGTAACGGGAGAATTAAACGAATAAGTTTGACACATTTTCTAACAATCGAAACGGGTCGGCGGTTATGCTGGGGTGCCCGTCCTTCTGCTAAGAAAAAGGAGCACTTATGCGTTATAACCAACTGACTCTAGAACAAAAATACCAAATCAAAGCGTTTTTGACAGCAGGGTATTCGGTTTCTATTGTAGCAAAAACCACAAAGGCGTGTTGCTAACCATTGTAGAACGTCGCTCTAGGTACACTCTAGAAAAGCTTTTACCATGCAAAAAAGCAAGAGTGGTAGCCAATGCTATAATCGGATTGCTAGATCCAATCAGAGAATTTGTCCATTCGATTACATTTGATAATAGCTCAGAGTTTGCTTTTCACGAAATAGCATCAGAGGCATTGAATACCGACGCTTACTTTGCACACCCATATTATTCGTAGGAGCGAGGAACAAACGAAAACACCAACAGACTAATCCGTCAGTTTATTCCTAGGCGCACTTGGAAATTGAATTCGAGCCACATCCTATCCCCAAAAAAACCCCGTCCAAAGCCCGCCCCGCCCCTTTTTCCCTTTTTAGGAAACTTGAAGCTTTATCCTATTCAGTCATTTCGACTTTCCCAACATTAAAAAAATGGGAATATAGAAAGAGTTGAGAGGCTGGAGAAAAGCAAACGAAAGAGGGCGAAAAAGACGACGTGGATTGGTTATCGCGCGTGGGCCTATTGTCATCTCGCGTGCGATTGGTTATGGATACGTGTGAGTGTGGGTTTTAGTGTGGGTATAGATATAGATATAGATATAATTATAGATAGAATGATATCTATAAGTGTGAGTCTGGGCATGGGCATGGGCATGGGCGTGGGCGTAAGCCCTTTTCCCCAGGCCACAGCCCCTTTTTGGCCCCACGGCCAAACCCCCGGGCGTTCGCATATCCTCACGGGTATTCGCACGAAGTCAACACCCCCTCCCCCCCATCTTATTAAATAATACCCCCATATCATAACCAAACCCACAGTCTCGAACCCTCGAACCCCAGGTCTCGTACCCGCAAGCCCTCGACAACCCCCCCAGGGCTCAAACCCACGAACCATACCCACGAACCCTCGAACCCTCGAGCCCACAAAGCCCAAACGCCCCAGACCTCGTACCCCCAAGCCAACAGAGCGAAAGGGGGAGCGGCGGTGGCGGACGGAGTGCAAAATGGGCAGATTCAGCCTGAGGTTGTAAAAGAAGAGAATTGGGATGTTAGAGAGAGACTTGCATTATCGGACTCAAACCAGATATAGTCGGTTGGCCAGTTCCTCTCTAGCCGCCCGCCGCAGAACCTCAGGCGGCGCCGTAGGCTCAGAAGCGCAATACGCTTTCGTCGTCAGAAAATCTTAGCGTACCAGACTAAGGTTTTCTAAGTTCTTGCTTGACATATTCTTAGAGAGAAAATAAACTATACAAACAACTATGGGGCCCTGAGAGGGCCGTGTGGATGGATGAGAACGAATCCTGTCCCAGACAACCAAAATAGTTGCAGTAAGAAATTATAGGTCTAAAAAGAAAAATAAGTTTATCAGAAAACATTTTTAGTGAAGGAGTAAGATATGGCAAAAATTATAGGAATCGATCTCGGGACCACAAACTCAGTCGTGTCGGTCATGGAGGGCGGGTCTGCGAGGGTTATCCCAAACCAAGAAGGTGGCGCAACCAGTCCTTCCGTCGTGGCGTTCACCAAAGACAATGAGCGCCTAGTCGGGGCGGTAGCCAAGCGTCAAGCCGTAACCAACCCGGAGGGGACAATATTCTCGGCAAAGCGATATATCGGTCGAAAGGGTGCGAGCCTAAGCGATTCAGATAAAAAGCATGTACCGTACAAGCTCGAGACAGGAAAGAATGGAGACGTCGTCATCAGCGTAAACCAGAAACAATATACTCCGCAGGAGATTTCCGCAGCGATTCTGCAAAAACTTAAGGCTGCGGCCGAAGATCACCTCGGACAAAAGGTCACCGAAGCTGTTATCACCGTACCCGCGTATTTCAATGACGCCCAACGACAAGCAACCAAAGATGCCGGAACAATCGCCGGATTAACCGTAAAGAGAATTATTAACGAGCCAACCGCAGCAGCACTCGCATATGGCATGGATAAGAAGAATAATGAAACTATCGCAGTGTTCGATTTTGGTGGCGGAACGTTCGACATCTCGGTCCTAGAGGTTGGTGACAACGTTACCGAAGTAAAATCAACCGATGGCGACACAGAGCTCGGTGGAGATGACATCGACAACACAATCATCTCTTATCTAGCAGATGAGTTCAAGAAAGATAATGGTGTTGATTTAAGCAAAGACAAGATGGCTCTACAGCGACTCAAAGAGGCGGCTGAAAAAGCAAAAATCGAACTCTCGGCAACTACCGAAACAGAGATTAATCTTCCGTATGTAACTGCCGATGCCACTGGACCAAAACACCTCGTAACAAAACTCTCTCGAGCTAAGCTGGAAGCACTTTGCGAACCGGTGTTTAAACGACTACTTAAGCCGTGTAAGTCCGCTCTCGAGGCAGCCGGACTCAAACCAAGCGATATCAACGAAGTAATCCTTGTTGGGGGTTCAACACGAATTCCTAAAGTCCAAGAAATTGTAAAAAAGTTTTTTGGAAAAGAACCAAATAGATCCGTTAACCCTGATGAGGTAGTTTCCATCGGCGCCGCAATTCAAGGCGGTGTGCTCGCAGGAGACGTCACAGATGTTCTTCTTCTTGACGTAACCCCATTGTCCCTTGGTATCGAAACGCTAGGAGGCGTTGCAACCAAACTAATCGAACGAAATACCACCATACCAAGCAAAAAATCACAAGTTTTCTCAACCGCAGAAAGTAACCAAACCGCCGTGGACATCCATGTTGTGCAAGGTGAACGTGAATTCGCAAAAGACAACAAAACACTCGGACAATTCAGACTCGACGGAATCCCACCTGCACCACGAGGCGTTCCACAAATCGAAGTCTGCTTCGACATAGACGCCAACGGAATTGTACACGTTTCCGCCAAAGATAAGGGCACCGGAAAAGAACAAAAAATAACCATCTCTGACGCCTCGGGACTCTCAAAAGAAGAAATCGATGCAAAAGTCAAAGAAGCAAAACAACACGAAGCTGAAGACAAACAAAAAAAAGAAGTCATCGAAAAGCGAAACAAACTCGATAGCATGATTCTTCAAGTCGAAAAGATGGTAAACGAAAATAAAGAGAAATTACCAATTACTGAAGTTGAAAAAGTTGAGAAAGCTCTCGAATTCGCAAAAATAGACCTCAAAGAAAAAGAAAATGACGGAGAAGCTCTCGATAAAGCTCACAACGACCTCATACAAGCGTCACACGGAATCGCAGAAATTCTCTACAAAGCAAATGCCGAAAAAGAAAAACAAAAGCAGCAAGAAGAGCCGCAGGCTCAAACCAGCAGCTCAGACACCATCGACACCGACGCACAAGAAAACTAAAAAGCTAAAATAGAAGAGAGAATAGCCCCGCAATTTGCGGGGCTATTCTCTCTTCTACACAGCCTTAATAAACGCGTCAAACACAACGTCCGGCAAGCCATGAGGAACCACAAAGTCAATCACACTCTGATCAGACTCCTTGTAAAACGAAAGAAGCTCATTTTTTGTTTTCGAAAAAACATTGAGACGCTCGCGAACCACCTCCGCCTCATCATCTGAACGACGAACCAACGGCGAATCACAAAGATCACAGACTCCAGCCTGCTTCGGCATCTTAGCGATTGTCGAATAAACCGACTGGCACTCTTTATTTGAACAAATGAGACGTGACGAGATTCGTTTGATAATCTCCTCCTCCGAAAGCTCAAAGTTAATTACCTTAAATGAGACGCGAGATAGATCTGGGTCCTCCGAAAGCGCCTGCAAAAACAACTCCGCCTGAACCCGTGTCCGAGGAAACCCATCAAGAATCACCGTTGCTCCAGGCTTAACCTGGTCCTTAGCCCACTCAAAAACCATCTGCGTCACCAAGTCATCCGGAACCAACTGCCCCCGATTAACATATTCCGCTAACTGCTTGCCCAAATTGGACTGAGCCTGCATGTGCTTGCGAATTAAATCGCCAGTCGACAACATTTTGTAGCCAAACTCACGAACACACCGCTGCGCTACCGTGCCCTTACCCGTACCAGGCGGCCCAAAAAATGATAATACCTTCGTTGTCTGATCTGCCATAACCATTCCTTCAGCTAGAAAACTTAATAGAAAAATAGTATATTTCACCTAAGAATCAAGCCCAAGATCACGCAAAAACGCATCCTGGTTCGACTCGCGACCTAAAAAATCATGTAACAAAATATCCGGCTCAACACTGCCTCCACGACCCAACACCGTACGAATTAACGTATGGCCAATCTCTTCGTTCAACAAGCCGTGCGTCCGAATCGTGTCAAACAAGTCTAGCGCAAAAACCTTCGACCATAAGTAACTATAATACTTAGCACCATAGCCTGTTAAGTGGCCAAACGACGCATAACCGTGCATCTGGTCATCAAACGCAATATGCTTTATAACATGTTCGTATAAAGACCTATTTATATAATCAAGATCACCAGAAGGCCCACTAAAATAAGCAAACGAAAGCAACGCGTAAAAACACTGCCGCTGAACAAAATAACCAGAATCAAACTTCTTTAACGCCAACATCTTGTCAATCAACTCGTCAGAAAGAGGCTCCCCTGTCTTATAGTGAGCACTAATCGCCCGTAAAACCCCCTTGTCCCACATCCACTCCTCAAACATCTGTGACGGGACCTCAACAAAGTCTGTTTTTGTATTATAACCAGCAAAAGACGGCATCTCAACACGCCCAAGCAAATTATGCATCGCATGACCAAACTCATGGAAAAAGGTCGTTACATCGCTATGCTTCAACAATGACGGCCGATCAGGCGTCGACTTGGGAAAGTTGGCGATAACCACCGCCACCGACGGAACCTCTCCCAAGCCGTCACGAGCTTTTAAGGGAGACATAATCGAACCACAACATGCATGCGCATATTTGTTATCTCGTGGATAGAGATCTAAAAATATATAACCAACTATAGAATCAGACCCAGACTTGCGAACCTCAATTACCGATGCATCATCATGCCAAATCCCCTCAGGCCCCTCAACCAAAACGAAATCTAACCCCAAAAACTTTTGATAGATGTCGAAAATACCAGCAATCGTCTTCTCCATCGTAAAATATTCAGCAATCTCACGATCATCAACCGCAAAATGTTTCTTCTTATACTGCTGATTAACATACCCAAAATCCCACGACTTAAACTTACCATCAACCAACGAAACACCAATCGGCAACTCATCAGACAGCAACGCAAACTCAGATAACTCTTTTTGCTCAACACGACGCGCAAGATCTTCGATAAACTTTTTTCCAACTGACGGATTCTTAGCCATCTGATTATCCAAATCAAAATGCGCATACGTCTCAAAACCAAGCAAATTCGCTAACTCATGTCGCTTCGAAATAATCGACTCCAAAATAGACTTGTTAGCCGGATACGCCCGATTGCCAAACGCACGACTCAATAACCGACGAGTCGACTCAACCGAACAATGCTTGCCAACCTCGGCAACCGACGGATAATCACACCGAACAACATGCTTGCCAGAAGAATCAAGATTAAGCGTTTTGATAAAATGATCAGATACCCCCGAAAGTTCATCTCGAGAAACAGATATCGAACTCTTGTCCACCGCAACGTTCGTAGAAAAACGTAACCCCAACTCTGCCAACTCTTTTTGAAGCTTTTTTACCAGAACAAGCTCGTCAGGCGATACATGCAAACCAGCACGCCTGAAATCTTTCATAGATTCTTGCAAAAAATATTGCTGCTCAGAATTCAAAATCTCAGACTTCGCATTACCATCAACATACGACTTAAACACATGATACAAATCAACATGCAAAAAAGAATCTATCGCAAAATTCTGCAACCGCAACATCGATGCCTGACAAGCATCACGAAGCGACTCGTCAGGATGAACACTCTTAATCGCCCAAAGGACATTCTGCGTAACACCAAAACGAGCCTGAGCCTCGTCAAGCGCTCGAGCCGTATTATCAAAAGTTCGATCGACCGGTGTAAGACCGATGATAGACGCTATATCTTTCTTTGCTTCATCCAACGCCAAAGTAACCCGATTCTCAACATCAACAACACTCGTTGGAAACAATGCTAAAACATCAGCAAGCGAATGAAACGAACCTCTAACCATCTTTGCATACCTCTCTTTGCTCACCATTTTCGTCGACCAGATACAACAACTCGAAGCCACAGTCAAACACAAACACAAACTTACAATGCCTAACGGTTTTTGCATAAATTATCTCCCAATATCAACCGTTGCCGAACGAAGCTCTTCCTGTAAACGAGCATATTCATCTCGAGCACCACGCAACTCAACCTCCAACGCAGCCCGCTCTGCACCGACCGCCGCCGAAACCCTCCGCTCAAGATCATTCAACTTGTTAAGCGAATCAGTATAGCGATTACGGAGACCCGCCTCAACCAAATCTAATCGCTTTTGCATATCAGACGTAATCTTCGTCACCACACCAAAAGTCGCCTTCTCAACCGCCGCCTCAAAACGCTGAGCTTCCTCAAGAGCCCCAACCACCAATCCTGTAACCGCATCATCAGCAGCCTTAACATATCCCTCAAGCGTTTTTTCAAACTCAGGAACATACGATACCGGAACATACATCAACCGCAAAAGCGCCTCATCAGGACGCCGAGCAAACAAATCCAACATCGCAATAGGCGACATACCTGTCGCAACAATAAACGGCTGCATCAACGCAACCATAATCGGCCGAACCTGCTGAAACGCTCCAATCCTATTCACTAACCGCCACCCCTCACGATCAAAAAAATCCTCAACACTCTCCTTCTGGTGACCAACCACACGCTCAAACTTAAACGTCACAACACGCTTATTAAACAAATCTTTATCAAGCGAAAACTTGTCAGTAAAATCATTATATGCATCTCGAGCCGCCTGGAAATCATCGAGCGTCTCCTCACTAAGCCCTATCTTGTAAGCGTTCCAGGCTTTCATCATGGTCTCCCGAGCAGCCTTTACCCCCGAAGCCGTTTCCCCAACATCCTCACCATATGTAGAACCACCCTCAGAAGTCTGTCGATAAAGAACGCCCGCCTTCTTTAAATCCATAAGACCACGAACCAAAATCGCCGTCCCTAACTCAACCCCTTCGTAAAGCGGCAACGCCGAATCATCATAGAAATACCCTTCGTCAGGCTCAAACTTTCTATGCAAAATTTTATTAGTAAAACGCCAAAACAATAGATTGATGTACTGATAAAGCGATAGACTCTTTTCTCCACGACCAGCAACCGGCCCCACAAGCTCACCATACATTTCATTCAACATAGATTGCTTCGCACCATCCTGCATGACCGAAATGAAACCAGATTTAATCTTCGATAACCTAGAAACAAAAGCAGCGTCTTTTCGCAAGCCATATAACTTTTCAAATGGCTCCGCTACAAACTTTTCAAACTTAGCAATCGCCTCCCCCAACAACCCCGCCGCTAACACCAACTCATCGTCAACAGCCTTAAGCAAACTATCAACATTCTGCTCGAACTTCTTAATCTCCTCATCAACCTTTTTCTCAATGGCATCAATCGCAAACTCAGCCTCCTTAATCATTCGCTCACCCTCAGCAATCATCTCTTCGCCCTTGGCGATCCCTTTCTCAACAAGAGCTTCACCTTTCTTGATCAACTCGTTACCCTTCTGCTCCAACTCACGAGCCTTCTGCTCAAGCTGTTTTTCTGCATCAGAGACAACCTGCTCAACCTTCTGCTCTAACCCCTTGAGAACAGAATCAACTTTTTGCTCCACCGCCAACAACAACACATCCGCCGCCGCCTCAAGACGCTTCAACTCCTCCTCAGTCTTCTTCTCAAGATCGACCACCATCTCCTCAGCCTGCTTGACTAACGCCTCACCCTGAGCTATCACCTCCTCGGCCTTCGCCTCACCCTGAGCAACAAGAGCTTCACCTTTCTTGATCAGCTCGTTACCCTTCTGCTCCAACTCTTTCGACTTGGCGATAAGGGCCTTTTCTGCATCCG
>JAHIUU010000016.1 GCA_018817025.1 Candidatus Babelota bacterium
CGGCTATTATATATACGTCGCCATGTTTTTTAACAACCGAATCAGTTTCTTCCCGTATGGTTTCCATCGCATCATTGAAGTCTGCCAATGAGGTAAACTGGGAGGGATCAACGATGACATAATCAGAGTTGCCCTCAAGTACGTCACGTACCTGTTGGTCTAACTCTTGACTTGTAATCGGTCTATTAAATTCAATGCCAAGTTGCTCCAGTTTTTGAAATACATCAGATGTTTGTTGCGTTATCGCACGTTCCGCTTCCTGATGCAACACGCTTTGCTGTTGTGTGGTGAACTGACTTACCGGAGGAGGAACAAAGTCCTTCATCTCCTTGCCGAGCATTTCGGCATATATTTCTGCACGTATTTCAAGCGTTGCCTCTTTTACAATTTGGGCAGCTTTCTTGCCGTACTTTTCCATCATGTAGTCAATGGCCATGAGTTGTGCGCCATCAAACGTCAAACCCTGCGCTACAAATTCATCTATCTTATTCTGTAATTCTCCGTGTTGTTCTAGGTTGGCTTTCATCTTGGCTATGGTGCGTTCTTGTAATGCGCGAACCATCTGCCCGCCAGAACCAAGGCCAATACCCATTAATCCGCCTATCGCCGCGACTTCCTGCAATTCTGGTATACTCAAGTTGCCGATGTCCCACATACTTATAGGGATACCCGCTGCCTGCATCTGGATTATTTGCTGGTAGTATTCCTCTCCGGCTTCGGTAAGGCCGGTTATTACTAACTTCCCGCCTATTTCAGCCGTCTTGGCGATAGCACGTGCAACTAAGTTCGAGTATTTTGCGGCATGAATTGGATTAAAACCAACAAAAAACTCAAGCGCATCCATGCCGATTAATTTCATGTTATTATTGAACGTATACGACGCTGCCTTATCTGCCTCTTCATACGAACCAGTCTTTGCGAATACTTCGTCAAATGTGCTGCCAGCCTCCAATAATGACTCAAACGGACGGTTGAATATAGCGTACCCCATTGATTCAATAGCCTGCTTGCCGAATTTCCACCCCTTCAACGCCCATCCTGTAGCAGTAGCAATTTTACCACCTAGTAGCGCACCGCTTAGTGCAGAACCAGCGTATGCACCAATCATGCCTATCGGCAATAGCGCAAGTTGCATCGGAACCTGGCGAACTATGCGTGTTATCCACCATTCGGGATTATACAGATGCTTCCATGTGAATGGGCCAAGCGTGTCAGGCGGCATGATGCTCTGCATTAGATGTCCCTGAGTGGCAAGTTGCGATCCTAAACCATCTGCACCAAGCCATCGCAGTTTACTTGTCTGCAACGCACGACCAGCCGGTGCGAATATGTCACCTATTCCTGCTGTCCATACCTTTTCCACCAACCCAAACCGTTCCGTCTGTCTTGCAAACCTGTTTGCATCCGAAAGGTTTTTTATGTCATTAACCTCTTGTGGCGTGAGAGAGTCATAATCTATATCAAGCGGATTCTGCGGACTTCCTAATGCGCGCCACAGTTCTATGGGCATGTTGGCTGCCATTTCGTGCAAACTATCCGCATACGCAGGATTGTCATATCCCTGTTTGCGCGGGTTCCATGCCGAACCCTGCACGCTGAAGTTTATAAACGCCAATAGTTCCGAATCTGTCTGCGCCCTATCCTGCAACCACCAGTCAGGTACATAACTATATATCTTCTTCACCTCCTGCATATCAAGGTGTGAGTCAGACCACGCAGGAACCTCATACCCATACCGCAGCAACGCATCACGCAAACGTAACTGCGAAGCATCAGACTCGGTAAGTTCGTCAAATCTTGTAGTAACCGGATTATAGCGTGCTATCGGTTGTCCTTCATACCACACACTAAAATCGTGATTTATGTGGTAAATATCTAGTTCCCCAGTAGTCTCATTGGTAAATTGTATGTCTGTGCCATCTTCTGGCAATGGGGACAGGTGTTCAAAATATATCTGTCGAGCGTCATCATATCTGCCGTCAAGCAATGCGCGGTTCAGTTGATGTGCCATGTAAATTACGTTATTGTATATTTTTAGGTTTATGCCATATTGCGCTTTTTCTTCTTCGGTTGCTGTTTTAAGGTCTGGTTGTCTTGGCGGATTGGCGGCCATAAGTTCAAGAAACGACTGTGTATTACTCATTAGTGTGCTTATGGTTACATTTGTGGTTGCGGTATCATGTATGTTGGTAGACACAAATGAGTCCATGCCCCTGTCTATGTCAAGCAAATACTGAAACGACCGTTTTGCTGCCTCGACCTCTGCCGACATCGTTGCCATGTCGTCATCATGCGCCTGATTTACCTCTGCAACAGTTGACGCGTACTCGGCCTCGATGCGTTGCCTCTCTGTTTCAGCCCATTGCGCAATCTCTGCGCGGTAGTCGTCGTATATAACCGAACCGTACAGGTTGTTCGTCTTGATAACCTCTGAATCAATCGAACGTATAGCATCGTCGTATGTAGTCTGTAAATCGGTAAGTATGGTATCCCGCGTGGTATCAAGAGTTTTGACCATATCAATCTGCTGATCTGTAATGCCTGATATGGTTGTTATGAGGTCTTGCGTATACTGCGGAAGCGTAGCAGGCGTTTCTTCAACTTGCGTTGGCGTGGCTGTTCCTGTAGTCGCAGCGGGACGCTTGATGTTCTGTTCGTTATAGCCCTGCGCGGGTATTCCGGTAAGCGCGTCGTATCCCTGTTTGGCATTGAACGCCGGACTGCCTATGGGTTCGCTATATGGCTGTTCCGCTCCCAACGTCTGAAACTGCTTCGTTTCCAGTCCTAATTTCTTCGTTTTGAACGCCGGTGCGATATTTGTCTTTATTGCCATTCAATCTATCCTTTAACTTCAAAAGTTTGGAGTTGGGATACTTACTTTCAGGCCGTGGCATCAGTTCGTCCGCTATCTGCTGCGCCATGGCATCTATTTCAGCCATTATCTCAGGAATAATCTCGTTTACGTCAATGTATTCCATGCTATACCACCGGCGCGGCCTGATTTACGCTTGGGGGCGTAGGTGCCTGCAGGGGCTTCGGAGGAGTTTTGAACGCGTAACGCGCGCCGGTCTGATTGCCCTGCTGTGCGTTGCCCTGCATCTTTTGCAGTATCAATCCCGCTATTCCCTGCTTCATCGTCTCGCTGTGCATGATATCTTCCTTGAGCTTGCGCATGCTTTCATCTTTAGGCAGCGTGCCTATCGGATAAAGCGCCTGACGCGTCTCAAGCGATATCTCTGCACGTAATGCGTTCCAGTTGTCTATGTTGGACTTCTTCTCAAAGTCATCTGCCGTCTTAAAGTTTACTTTACATAAATAATATCCGTTGATATCGGAACGCTTGAACTTTTCATTCTCGAACGGAGTCTCCTCAATGAGGTTGTCCATTACGTCCATTGCCTTTGAAAGCACGCCTGCCCATGCCGTTTCAAGCGATTGTATCATCTTGGAGAAGCGTTTCTTGGCCTGAGACAGTATCAACTGCTCGTATATGCCCGACTGAACGCCAGGTAGTTTCTTGCCGCTTAAAGCCTCACCGTATGCCGAGCTTTCTATCATTCCCTTCGTGCTGTCTATCGCGGCGAACAGCGTCTGCCCCGCTTCCGGCGCAACATTGAACAACTGCGTTACTAGTTGGTCGTCGTCAAGGTAGTTAACGTCGGCTGCGCCAAGCGACAGGTTCTCGTTCTCCACGCTTTTCGACGCACGCAACGCAGGTACGGCATACAGTTGCACGGCAACGTTCAGCATGGTCATAAACTGCGCTTCCGCGCCTATCGTATCAAGTATAGGCCACAGCACGCCAACCGCGCGCTCTTCGGGCTTTGACGACGGAGAGTTCTTGCCAAGCATGGAAAAACAGAACTCGTAAGGCAGGAATCCCAGTGCGTTCTGGTCTATATCAACCACATTCCCGTCGCACCAGTATATATGCATGAACTTGTCCCAATACTCAGTCCACTCAACCTCGTCCTGCATCAGTTTTGCAGACGGCCTGCCGCCGAACAGCGAACGCAGCGGAGACACGCTTTTGCTTGGGTAACTGAACTTGGGATACATTGACTTTACGTCATGCAGCGTCTTTTTGTACGACTCGAATACGTACTGCGGAGCCCTGCCGTTAAACAGCATTGGGTCGGGAAACAGGTTCAGCGGGTCAACAACGTCAACCTCAAACGGCGAACGCATCAGTTTGCGCATCTTCCTGTCGCGCAACGCACGTTCGTATACCTTCTGCCCCATTTCGTCGGGAGGGAATAAATCACGCAGAACCTTGTATCCCCATTCCTGCGGATTCCAGAACGCACCTTTCAGCGCAGACATGCCGTAAAGAGTTGTTGCCTTGAATGACTCATAAAGCGGTGAATAGTTGTACTTAGCCTCAACCATGTCGAGGTTAAACGTATGACCGAACTGCAACTTGTCCGCCTGCGCAACGTTGTCTTTTGAATCAGTCTGCGGTTTTACGATTATCGTATAACTTTCAGGGGCTATTGCAGACGATATGGACTCGACAAGATTACGCGGCGTCGGGGGTATATACTGCTCGAACCCTTCGGGGGTATCTACCTGATGCTCAAGGTTATAATACTTGCGCACCTCGCGAAACCTTGCGTGCATTTCTGCGTATTTGTGGTTCTTCAAAGTCTCGAAAAGTGCGTATTTTTCATCTGCTAATGCGGTTAGGTCTACGGAGTTCTCGGTTGAGGATTGCGCGGCAGTCACATCATTATACATCTATTCCTCCACATAACCCCATATTATACCACATTTTTAACATTATGTCTAGTAGCAACGCAGTTTTACCACCTGCCGCGTTTCTCGTGTCTGCGTGGCGACTTTTTCATCTTGCTTGTGGGTTTTATTCCGGTACGTTCACGCGGCTTGAAGCCGTTGCGGCGCATCTCTACAAGTATGGCGAGCATCATTACCCAGTCGTCGTGCGCGCCGACCTGCGCTTCTATGCGTCCGTCGTTGCGTATGAACGTATACATCTCGCGTATTGCAGGTTCGGACAGTATTACAATGTCCCTGTTGCGTATGTCCTCGGCAAGTTGTCCGAGTATGACAGGGCGTGTAGCGGAAGTCGTGCGCCAGCCTATCTTCTTTTTCTTTTCGGCAAGCGGCTGCACACCCTCCTTGCTCTTTTCCTGATGGTAGTAAATATTCTCATATCCGCTTTCCAGCAGTTTATATGTGAACAGTTGCCCCTCACCCACCATCACTTCAGGCGCAATAAACGCGTCGTTGTAGTATTTCAATGCCGCAAGGCACTCCATTGCAAATATGTCCTCTGTCATGGTGTTGCTGCATATGGCGCATACCAGTTCGCCTGTGCGCCAGTCCATAATGCCCATTACCGAGTCGTCAAGCCCGCAGCCCTCGCCCGTGTCTGCGGCTGCTACATAATGATGCCCCACTATCGGGCGTTTCCAGATTATCGTATTCTTTGATATGCCTGCGGCAATATCCCTGTCGTTATGGGTAACGGGCTTCGCGTTATGCGCGCTTTCCATCATCTCGTCAAGGCACATGTGGTCGAAAAAGGAAATAGACGACGGAGCAGACAGCGCTTCCTCGATGGAACGTGGGTAGTTCTGTTCCATCTGGTAGATTTTTTCTCCGACGTAATCACGCCTTGTGCGTTCGTACCATTCCTCGTTGCGGTCAGGGCGCGCATCGTAGGGCAGGAATAGCGGGTGGAAGTTGTTTTCTCCATGAAGTGCCTCGTTATACAGTTGTTTGAACAGGCAGTTGACGCGCAGTTTATCAACAGTCGAATACCCTATATACTGCGCATTTGAGTCGCCCGTTGTCGGTTTCAGGTTCGAGTAGTTGTCATAATCATACGGGTGGAAGTCCCACTCATCGTTGTCTACAAGCGACGCTGTTTCGCCCACGCCTGCGGTCTTTGTAGCAGGCAGTGCGCGTATCTTGCTGTCAAGTGCGGGGAATGTTATGAAACCGGCCTGGTCTTGCCCAAGACTGCATTGCAGGTAGTCAGGCAGGCACGACCATATAAACTTGGTCTTTGCCATCTTTTCCCACGCCTCGGTTTCACCCTTTGACATCATCAGCACGCTTGTTGCCTGGTGGAACTGCGCCTTCTGCAAGTCATACGCAGCCATGAGCCACGATATACCAAGCTGCTTAGCCTTGAGTATGATAACCTCGCGGTACTGCGAGAACGCGGCTATCACCTCGCGCTGGAAGTCCCACATGACGAACTTGACTATTTTCTGCGACGCAAAGTCCTTGATGTAGGCATAGTTGTCTATGAAGTACATCGGGCTTTTGCGGCACCTGTCAAACTCGATTATCTTGGCTTCCTTGGTCATTGGCTGATCGAGTATAGTAATTGCCATAACTTGCTGGTGCTAACCGGCGGAGGTACCAAACCCCCTTAACAGGAGTCCCCACCGTTCCCTCAACCGTCCTCCCCCCGCCGGTCAGCGTATGCCTTTCTAAAGCAGTATTGTTCCGAACACAAGTGCAACGCATATTGCACGCGCCACATTGCTTCCGTTGTCTATCAGCGCAGGGTGCGTTGTCAGGTTGTGCAGCAACGGATACGGGTAATTCGGTATGTACCTGAGTGCATGGTCAGCGTCGGGCAGCGCAGCCGCCAGCATGCACGCTATCACCATGAAATACGTGTACTTGATAACCACAAGAACACATAATGCTGTTCCCACCGCTACTATAAACCAGTACGCTACCCTGTCTGTAAGCGTATTATCCTCGATAAAGTGGTCTATATGCCCGTTGTATGCGTCAATCCATGCGTGCGTGTATATCGCAAGCAGTATCGCCAATACGCACGCAAGCGCATTTGCGTGTGAAAAGACGCAAACAAGTCCGATGATTGCGCCTAGTCCCATGTGTATGGGTGCTACCATTCCGCTTTCGTTTTTCATAACTTTATGTCAAATGAGAACGTAGACATTTCCTTTCGCGTATTACGGCACCCGCAATCGGGGCAGTCGGGGCATTGTCTGTCGGGAACATACAGTTCAGGGGTATAGAAGTCAAACTTATGTCCGCATTTTGAGCATCTGTATTCGTATACCGGCATTTACTTCTCCGTCATTCTATGTATCAGTATGGCAACGCCTGCGCCTATTAACACGCCTAGCCAGAAAAATGCTTCTATCATGTTACTCCTTGTCTACGTATGCTCCGACGTCCCCGTCCGATTTCCTTGCCAGTGTTATCATATCAGTCCCGATTGCAGCCACTTTCGTAACATGCGCCCCGTCCACATAAGCCCGCCTGCACCTGGCTACAAGTTCCTCAAAGTCACAATGCGTTCCCCCAGCGTCACTCACGTACTCATGCACACGCTTTATGGCATTATCGCACAGTATCGTGTGTCCCCACGGCTTGTAAGGATCAATTACAGTCATCCCCAATCTCTCCGATAACAGTAAGCGCGTCTATTATGTCCCAAAGCCCGACATCATGCCCGTCAGGGGTACAAAGCCCGAAACACTTGCAGCACAGGTTCAAATACCCGTCCCTGTGCGTCGGTTCCCTCTCACCGCAGCAGTCGCATACCTTTTTCGTATGCTTCGTCACTTCTTCCTTCCCCCATATACGCACAAAAATACAATAAACAGCATCGCACCACACCCCCACACCGCAAGATA
>JAHIUU010000024.1 GCA_018817025.1 Candidatus Babelota bacterium
GTCACTGTTTTTGTCACTTTTTTTTGGCTTGTATTGTACTAAATAAGGGATATTTATATATATATTATAGAAAGTGACAGAATGACAGTAAATTTGTTACACATAATAAGGAGTTCCCAAAAACCACTTTTTTCTCAGAACTACTTTTTAAAAAAACGTAAAAAAAAATATTCTCTATATAAGGTAATTAAAAAATATTTGCTGTCACTTTGTCATTTTTGCATAAAAAAAACCTCAAACATAATAACCATGCATGTTTCAGCTTCCGAAAAAGTGACAAAAACGATGACAGCAAGGTGTCACTTTTGTCATTTTTTTTTGTAATTTTCCGTCACTAAAAAAATATATCTTTTTATTTAGAAAATATATCTTGCTTTCTAAAAATGACATGATAGACTCTGGTATCTTTTAAGGAGGATCAAATGGATTTCATGAAACTAATAAAACAAGAACGAAGAAAGAGAGAAATCTCCCAAAAACAGTTTGCACAAAAAATAGGTGTTTCATTGGTAAGTTATCGTAACTGGGAAACGAAAAAACACATTCCCAAAATAAACCATATCGAGGCAATGTTACAGGAGCTAGGGCAAGCAATAATACTAAAAGAAGTAGAGGTAACACAATGAAAAAGCTTTTAGACCTATTATACAAGGAAGGTGAATATGTAAACTTCCGCATAATAAACGGAAAAAATAGAAAGGAGGTTACCAATAGATTTGTCCAATATAATGACAAATACGCTGAAGAGGTCGAAGAAAAAATAATCAAAAGATATAAATCCGAAAATAATATATATTTTGGTGTACAGCCAAGAGCCTCCGAAAAAACGGGTGATATACAACGCCTCAATGCATTTTATTTAGACTTCGACTCTAAAGATTTCCCTGATACTGAATATGATAAATATATTTCAGAAGATGGGGATCTTATAAAGCTATATACAAAATTAAAGATTTTCCCTAACTTTCGAGTATTCTCAGGAAATGGAAATCATGATTATTTTTGTATCGAAAACATAAATAAAAACAGTTGGGAAAAAATACAAGTTGCATTGGTTGAGCTTACCCGTGCGGACAAGGCAGTTAAGGATATTCCGAGGATAATGAGATATCCGAACACTTTGAACGTCAAAGATATGGACACAAAAAAAGAAGTAACCTACAAGTACAACCATGACATAAAATATTCACAAGATAATTTTGCTAAAACCGAAAAAGCTTATGACAAACTTTGCAAAAGCAAGGCTGATAAAATTGAAAAAGCACGGAAAGAGGAAAAGACAAAAGCTAAGATCAGATCAGAATATATAGAGCATGAGGAGTCCTACGAAAAATCAGATCTCCATATGGCATTAATTAATACCTTCTCTTTGTCAAAAAACTTGCCTTTTGATTATGAAAGCTTTATCAAGATCTGTTTATCTTTCAAATCTGAAGGTTTTACATATGCAGAAATAGATAAAGCTTTTTCTAAAGCAAATGATGAGTTTAGAAATGTAGCTTATGACTATGACAAAAATCAAGAGCTATATGAAAAGTTAGATTCAAAAAAATTGACAATGGGTACTGCTTATTATTATGCAAAAGAATATGTGCCTGATATTCTGAAAAAAGAATTATCAAAGTGTAAAAAGAAAGCGGTCGAAATAACAGACACTATTTTTACTGAAACTAATTTTTGTTATTATGCTTGTGTTTCAAATAAAAAAGGTGAAGAAATAGTAAAGAAAATATCAAACTTCACCTGTAGCGTTGAAAAACAGATATATAATGATAATAATGAAGTACAATATAATATTTCTATAAAATCGAAACAAGGACATAAAACGGCAAATATAGACGGTGATAAGTTTTGTATTCTTGCAGATTTT
Organism: Candidatus Babelota bacterium; assembly: GCA_018817025.1. Lineage (GTDB taxonomy): Bacteria > Babelota > Babeliae > Babelales > JAHIUU01 > JAHIUU01. Next base: position 1,871 of record JAHIUU010000024.1, read on the forward strand.
AAGAAATGGTTAGGGCTACAAGGCCCATACGTTTTGAAAGTAAAGGATGTTGAATTTTTTGCTGAACTTACTGAACACATTTTAGACAGATCCAAAAAAGAAAAAGCAAAAAAGACGGCATATCTTGGTAAAATCAACAATGAAACTTTCCTTATGAATAACTGCATGATTACAAAAGCTGGTACTTTTCCAATATCTGATTTAATCCCGCCCGAAACAGGAAAAATGCAAAATCAACAAAAGGAAAAAATAGACTTTGTTGAATTTATAAAAGATATGAATGTTACATATAAGGATCAGGCTTGGAAAATGATTGGTTTTGCTGTAGCTTCTTTTTTCTCAAAAGAAATTGCCAAAAAGATTTCATTTTTCCCTCTTTTATTTATTTGCGGTGGTAGCCAAACAGGTAAAGGAACTCTTGCACAAATTATAAGAGCAATGTTTGGAGTACACAACATAAGCCCATTCAATTTCGATTCTACATCAAAAGCATTCCAGAGAACAATCGCACAACATTATAATTGTCCAATCACGATAAACGAATATGATGCAGGAAAAAAACAAAATGGATTATTAAACAAAATATTTGACAGAGAAGGATATTTAAGAGCGAACAAAGATAATACTCTAGCAATAAATGAAGTTGAAATTAATGGAACTTGCATTTTTATGGGGACTGAACTTATAAGCGGGTTCAAGGGAGAAGATGTTGCAAGTCGATGTGTAACAATTGATACAAATAAAATAGAAAAAGTATTTGATATCAAAAACAAATACAAAAACAAAATAGAGGATCTTGTCTCTTTTATATCCTTTTGTTTTGAAAATATGGAAGCTGGCGAATTGTTGGACAAAATAGAAAAGAGCATGAGACAAAACAGGCTTGAGGCTAAAAGCAAATATAAAGACAGAATTATTGAAAATCACACAATCATACAACAATCGTACAATATGTTTCTGGAAAAACTTGATCTGATAGACCAATATGGCATTACATATGTATATATGGAAGAAGATATGAAGCTTCAAAATGATGAGACTAAAGAGACTGGAGTGGCTGAAACAATTAAAAACATCATGCAGATGATTGTTAATCAGGACAAAGGGGACAAATATTCAAAAATTGTGTTTGAGCATATGAAAAACAAAAAGATATACTTCAAAAAAGAAGCCTTGATTATAGCTCAACAAGAAGCAGCAAGAGCAAAAATAGAACTTCCTGATATTAGAACAATATTATTGAGGTTAAAAGAGGCTGGAATACAAAGCAAATCTGTAACATTATATGGAAAATCGGTTAGGTTGTATTGTTTTGAGAATGAAGAACCAGACGAAAATGCAAACAATCATACACACATAAAAGACGAGGAGACAAAACAACTTGAAAAACTTGGAGAAAACACGTGGTATAACGAATACGATAAAAGAATGATGGAGGTATAAAATGACAATAAAAATAGGAAAATTATTTGTTATAGAAGGGCTTGATGGGACAGGAAAGGCAATACAAGCTAAGATGTTATTCGAAAGAATAAATGCTGATTATGGTGTTAAGTCTGAAGTTTTAATATATCCGAATAATAATTCGCCATATGGTAAATTTCTAGCTAGTTTTGATAACAGTCAAGACGGTCTATCATCACATGAGCAGCTTTTGCTTTACATTGGTGAGCTTATAAGTCAACAAAAGATAATACGTGAAAAACTTAAGAATGGCATTAATGTTATTTTAGTAAGGTATTACTTTTCGGTAATTGCACATCACTTTGCATCTATAGCAAATGACAATAGTAGTTTTTCTTTTGAGAATGGAATAATGATTGTTAATAGTTTTGATTTAATTAAGCCAGATATGATTTTTTTTATTCGTATATCTGCTCAAGAGTCAATTGTTAGAACAGGAAAAGCGTTAAACGGAAATAACGAAGAATTCTTTGCACTTGTTTCGGATTATTATAATCTTTTATTTGCAGAGGATCTTAATTCTAAATATAGATATATTGATGGTATGCAATCAAATGATGAAATACATAATGATATAGTAAAAGAACTAAAGATCATTCTTGATGAAGGCTAAAATGATGGTTATTGTTAAGGAAGAGGTTTAAAAATGGATGAAGTAAGAAAACTAATTGCTTTAAAAAACAAATTAGAAATACAAAGACAAGTTGTTAGTAAATATTTAGATATTGGAATTGATGTTAAATTAGAACGTCTTAATTTGAAATACATTAATAAACGATGGTATCTGAAAGAAGATACACATCATATCCCGATATTGCTTATATATGATCTCAAAAAAGACAATGAAGAGTATAGAA
>JAHIUU010000011.1 GCA_018817025.1 Candidatus Babelota bacterium
TCCACCAGCTCCACCACAATTATTACTCTCCAATTCACCGGTTCCCACGCCATTACCACCATTGCCACCAACACCACCATCCAAATTTAGAGTTCCTCCATCAGAAACAGTAATAGTCCCACTACCACTAACAATCGCCGAGCCACCAGAACCACCGTCCCCACCTAATGAACTAATAAAACCAAAACCGTCCCCGCCATCACCACCTTGGCCACCGATTACCATCAAAATCCCGTCAACAATAATCGTTCCATTATTCAACAACCACACATTTTTACCATCGGCCCCATCGGCACCATTGCTGCTCCCCTCAGAAGCATCAGTGCCATCGGTCCCCCAGCCAGCTGTCAGCGCAAGCACGCCGTCGGTCTCGATTGTAATTTGGTAACTGTCATTAGTAAGGGCAACAACATGATCTGTTAACGATAAAATTTTTAGGGTTCCAGAAATTAAGAGATCGTCAGTCAAAGAGTATGACCAGTCAAGAGTATAGGTGTAGCCGTCATCAGGGATTATGTAGGTTTGGCCTGGGTGCCATGGCTTGTCTACAGCGGATAGAAAACCAAAACCCAAACACACAACCAACCCAACTAAGAAAAGATTTCTTACTGCTTTCATGACGACTCCCGAATAAAATTTATAGAAAAAATAGTTCCGTTATTAGTTGATTGTAGATTGAAAAAAAACTATAAAGCAAGAGTTCGATATCCCTCGACCCCTCGATACACTTCACTTCGTGAAGCACTCGGGGCAGGCGGGCTTGGGACAAATGGGGCGTGGTGGTTGCTGAAAGGCGCGGGGCAGTAGTAACTTGTAGTCGTTCATGCGATGGCAAGACTGGAGTCGCCGTTAGGGGACGACCCCTAACGCACTTGGCAGACCCGGGTGAGCCCTAACGCGCTCGATCACCCCCATTTTCTTCTATACCACAAGTAAAACGCCAGCAAGATCACAAAAGGGGTACCGTAAAAAATCGACAGTGACAACCATGTTTGCTGAAGAAAAAAGTAAGCCATGTTCACACTGATATAAGAAAACAAAAAGAATGCGCCACTTAAGACAACACTTAATAAAATATTGCTTTTTTGTTTCGCAAAAATCATCATTCCTAAAAATATTAGTATTGGCAAGAGAAACTGCCAAAGCAGCTGGACCAAGCGTTTGTGCAACTCTTTCCATGCATGTTTATCATGTGAAAATCGATTGCGCAACTCATGTAACGACATAAATTTAGGAGGCTTTTTTATAGAGCCAGCACTCTCAAAAAATATTTTTTCAAACGCAATATCCAAAGACTTACAAGTTGCAACGCAGTGTGTTTTAAGAGAGTTATTGTAAATGGTTCCGTCAAAAAGCGTTAGAACGCCATCACGCAAAACACCTGACTTGGCCGTCACCAAATATTGCTTATCGTTCTTCTCTCGAACCATAAGTAACACATGTATGAATCGAGTGTTACCTAAGTCGTCATGTTTTTTGTCTTCAAAAAAAATCGTGCCTCTTGAAGCAATCTGGTGAAACTGCTGTGCCGGTAAATTTTCAATCTGCTGCTGAGCCGCATGAATCAAAAGCTGCTTTCCCCGCCAGTAACTCTCCGGCGCCCATCGAAACAAAAGAGGGGTAAAAAGGATTGTTAACACAATGGAAAATAAAAAAACCGAGCACTCAAGCACCCGGCGAGATTGAGGGAAAAATTGAAATAACAAAAGTTCGTTTCGAGAAAACAGGTTGCCAACGGTGATGCCAACCGCAAAACAACTCGCGATTGGAATCGCAAACAAACACACTAGTGGAAGCATGAACCAAAAAAGTTTTAGAATTTGAAAGGAAAACGGCATAGATGCTAGTCGAACGACAACATCGCATGAAGCAAATAATGGAATCAGGCCGGCAAGCGTAAAAACAAATAAGAAAAAGAATCGTTTGAGAAAATAGCGAAACAACAATTTTGTGATCCCCTACTCAACCACAAGCTCTCCATCAATAACGTTAACTCGCTCTATGTGTAACGTCTTCCCGGTTTCCACATCAACCTCTGCCCAAATACCATTCATAACCATTGGGCCCTTTTTCTCAACCTTGAAAAGAACCGGCATCTGTGTTAGAAAACGCTCAAGAATTATTTCTGACTGCACGCCTAGAGCAGAGTATCGAGCCCCAGAAAAACCAAGGTCTGTTATATAGCTTGTGCCGGATGGCAAAATCATCTCGTCTGCAGTTTGAACATGCGTGTGCGAACAATAGAGACCGGTCACTTTGCCATCGAGAAAAAATCTCATAGCCTGTTTCTCTGAAGTTGCTTCTGCATGAAACTCAACAAAAATCAATTTGGTTTTTGATTTGAGAAAAGTTAAAAGAGATTCGATCGTACGAAACGGACAGTCAAGATCTTCGTGCATGAAAACGCGACCCTGGATATTGACCACAGCAACCGAGACGCCACTCACGCCCGCCTCAACAATAGAATACCCTTTACCTGGGCAGCCGGCGGGATAATTTGCCGGGCGGATCAAAACTTTGCTCTCATCAATCAACGAATAAATCTTTTTATTCGCCCACACATGATTACCCGAGGTGATAACATGTGCACCAGCCGCCTGAAGTTGCTCAACGATCTCCGGACTAATCCCACGCCCATTCTTCGCGGTGTTCTCACCATTGACAACAAGCATGTCAATCTTATGCTTTTCTTTAAGTCGTGGTGCCCACCTTTCAAACATGGCAAGACCTGGCGGGCCGGCCAGGTCTCCCAAAAACATTACCCGAAGGGTTTTACTTCGCATACTCGATAATCCTTTTTTCGCGAATTACATTAACTTTAATTTGCCCAGGAAAGTTGATTGTTTCTTCTATGCGATTGGCTATATCACGGGCAAGCATCGCTGTCTTTTCATCATCAAGCGCAATGTCATCAACAATAACCCGAATCTCTCGTCCAGCCTGGAGCGCATACGCCTTCTTGACACCATCGAAGCCCTTTGAAATATCCTCAAGTTGCTCCAGCCTCTTGATATACGTCGATAGGGTCTCTTTTCGTGCACCAGGACGGGACGCAGATATCGAATCACCCATCTGGACAAAAAGACCATAAATATTCTTTGCAGGAATGTCATCGTGGTGACAGGCAACCGCATCAACAATCACCTGAGCCTCGCCATACTTCTTCAGCAAGTCTGCACCAACCAGCGCATGTGGCCCTTCGACATCGGCAGAAACCGCCTTGCCAACATCATGGAGTAAGCCGACTCGTGCCGCAATGTTACCATCAAGGCCTAGTTCGTCGGCAATCATTCGACAAAAATGAGCGACCTCTTTACTGTGAACCAGATTATTTTGCGTATAACTTGTCCTAAAATACAAAGTCCCGAGTAGCTTAACTAACTCGGGATGAATGTTGCCAATACCAAATTCGAGAACGGCTTGTTGGCCATGCTCTTCAATATTCGCATCTAGTTCCTCCTCACACTGCGCAACGGTCTCTTCGATTCGTGTTGGATTGATACGACCATCTTGCATTAACTTATGGAGTGCACGCTTGGCCACCTCTCGTCGAACCGGGTTGAATCCTGAAACGGTTATGATTTCTGGCGTTTCACCAATCACAAACTCCATGCCAGTTGCCATCTCAAGGGCTTTTATATTTCTGCCCTCCTTGCCAATTATCCGGCCTTTCATCTCTTCATTTGGAAGTTGTATAACGCTTGATGAATGAAGCGTCACCTGGTCAGTGAGATACCGCTGGATAGCGGTACAAATTATGTCGGTTGCCCTTTCTTTTGACTGAATCCTGGTCTCCTCTTCAACCTTGGCGATCCACTTTTGGTTATCGAAACGAACCTCTTCCTGAAGCGATTCGGTAAGCACCTTCGTTGCCTCATCGCGTGTCATACCGCTTACTCGCTCAAGCTTTAGAACAAGCTCTTCATAAATTCTTTTTAGTTGAACTTCGTCGGTACTAAGTCGGTCAAACCGCTTGGCGAGCTCACGCTCTTTTTGCTGCAGCTCATTGCGAAGTTCATCGAGCATTGATTCACGACGTTCAAGCGTATCTTCTTTCTTTTGATATTTATGCTGAAGAGTTTGAAGCTCAATGCGAGACTTTTTTCTCTCTAATTCAAAATCACTTCGACGCTTATGAATTTCGTCCTTGATCTTGAGCATCGCATCGCGACGTTCTCGTTCCAGTTCTTCTCGTCCCTGCTCTTTGGCCAAGATCCGTTCTCGCTTCATCTGAGCGAGGCTTTTACCTTGTGCTTTATAGTAAAAAAGCACGGCCGCAATCCCGGCAGCCAGCCCTACCCCAAATGTTATGGCTATTGCCTGTAAATATTCTACCATTGCCTTTACTTTCAGTTAATCGGTAATCACATATACAAAATGGGGAATTATACTGACATTTTTCAATGAGCAGTTAGAAAAAATGAAAAGAGAGAGTGTTCTGCAGTTATACCAGCAACTCTTTCAACAAATCGTTCAAAGTTGTTGTCTTGGCACCAATGCTCTCGAGCTCTTGTTGCTTTTTTAACAAATCAACCGCGAGCTGAAGCGCAACAAATGTTGTTTTTTTCATCACCCCAGCAGGAGAGTGGGTCACCCCAACCATCCTTTTCAAAAGGGAATCAACGTATTTTGCCGCATCTTCTATAACCTGGCTGTCCTCATCTGTAACAATTGAGTAGCTTTTTCCAAGAATCGATATGGTTAATTCTTTTTTATTGCGTATCATATGTTACTCACCTGAGGTTGCGCCTTTACCCGCTTCTAATGAATTAATGGTCTTTAGCAACTCTTCAATTGTTGTTTTTATCGAAGCTTTCTCCTTGACCATAGACTGACTGGTCTCATTCTGATTCATCAAAGACGCTTCGTATTGCTTACATTGTCCCTGCAGTTCTCGGTTTTCTGCTTTCAGCTTGCTTAATTCCTCTTGAAGGTTTTTGTTTTTCTGAATAACATCTAACACTCTTTTTTCAAGTTCGCGCAACTGCTCCATATAATTTCCCTTTTAAATACAAAATTTTTTAACGCTACCACGATGATAGTCGTGGTAGCGTTAAAAAATCAAGTAACTTTTTCTTTTGTCCCGTGTGTTGCTTGTTTGACAAGCTGGGCAAAAGCTTTTGGCTCAAAAATCGCCATTTGACTCAACATTTTTCGATTGAGCACAATATTTGCTTTCTTGAGTCTAGCAATAAAGACACTGTATGAAACACCACTCAAGCGGCACCCTGCGTTTATACGAGAGATAAATAACTTGCGAAAATCACGCTTGCGCAATTTTCTTCCGACAAAGGCGTATGCGAGCGCTCGTAACAACGTCTCTTTTGCTCTTCTGAAAACATTCTTCCGCTGACCCCAGAAGCCCTTTGTCTGCCTCAAAAGCTTTTTGTGGCGCTTTCGTGTAACAATACCGCGTTTAATTCTACTCATTGTCTGTTCCTACATTCTAGATTCGTAATTCTAAGTCCTAATCAAATTCTAATAAGGCAAAAGTCTTGCAATATTCTTCGCATCGCCGCCTTCAAGATAGGCTGCCGAGCGAAGTTTCCGCCCCTGCTTGTTTGTCTTAGCCCAAGCATGGTGACGTTTGTATCCTTTTGACCGCTTAATCTTGCCGGCACTATTTTTCTTGAATCGTTTCTTACTCGCTGAATGCGTTTTCATTTTTGGCATAAGTTTAAGCCCCTTTGATGTAATAAATTTTAGACCAAAACGGCCGTCCACGTTGCTCTTTCTCAGCAACGAGAGGGCCGAGGCCCTGCTCCTCTAAGTCTCGATGAATTCGCGTAAAGAATCTTACTCCAAGCTCGTTCATCATAATCATCTCGCGGCCTCGAAACTGCAACGTAAATTTAACGCGCTTACCTTCTTTCAAGAAGCCAACCGCCCTGTTAAATTTCGTCTGGTAGTCCTGGTCGCCAATGTTCGGCCGCATTTTTATCTCTTTAATCTGTATAACCTTTTGCTTCTTTTTTGCTTCTGCCTGTTGTTTTTTCTTGGTATACAAATGCTTTCCAAAATCCATCAGCTTGGCAACGGCGGTCTGGTCTTGCTCGCCTATCTTTACAAGATCAAGCCCCGTACTATGGGCCATGGCAAGCGCCTCCTGGCGAGATACCACACCGACATTTTCACCGGTTTCATCGATAAGCCGAATCTGCATCTCTTTGATGAATTCATTAACCTGATGTCGTGGGCTTACCTCTTTTTTATCTCTATTATTACTCACCCTTTTTCCTCGCCCTTTTTCTCTATGTCGAGTTGTTTATTCACAGCTTCCTTTATCTTTTTAAACAATGATTCATCGGCCTTAATCGCCTGGAGGCAGTTCTCTCTGCCTTGAGCAAGCTGGTCTTTTCCAAAATAGATCCACGATCCAGACTGTTTTATAACCTTGTAGTGCAGTGCAGCATCAAGAAGATCGAGCTCAGGACTAATCCCCTCACCAAAAATCAGGTCGACCTCAACTCGCTTGAACGGTGGAGCAACTTTATTCTTCACCACCTTGACCGAAATTCGATTTCCGAACGCCCGGTCACCCTTCTTCAGCGTTGCTATGCGACGCACATCCAAGCGTACCGACGCATAAAACTTGAGGGCGTTCCCACCGGTGGTTGTCTCTTTACTGGCAAATGGTAGCCCACCAATTTTGTGTCGAATTTGGTTGATAAAAATCAAAACAGTTTTCGACTTATGGACAATCGGCGTCAACTTGCGCAATGCCTGTGACATCAACCGGGCCTGTAGCCCAACATGTTGGTCGCCCATATCCCCGTCAAGCTCATGCTTGGGAACCAGTGCTGCGACCGAGTCAATGACGAGCATGTCAACTGCACCAGAGCGGATAAGCATCTCGGCGATCTCTAGCGCCTGCTCACCGTAATCGGGCTGGGATATGATCAAATTATCAATATTGATCCCAACATTGGACGCATATTCAGGATCCATCGCGTGCTCAGCATCGATGAACGCGCAGGTTCCCCCGGCCCTTTGGGCCATCGCAATCGCATGGAGCGTCAGCGTCGTCTTTCCCGACGATTCTGGTCCATACACTTCAATCACTCTTCCTCGGGGCAGTCCCCCGATCCCTAGCGCCTGGTCGATCAAAATCGATCCAGTCGAGATTGTTTCAATTTCTATCCCCCCCCGCTGGCCCAGCAACATTACTGAACCTTTTCCAAATTGCTTATCGATCTGTGCAAACGCAGCTTCCAAAGCTTTTTGCTTGGCTTGGCTTACGCCAACTTTTTCATTTTGCATAGCAATTCGCTCTCCCATATGTTCAAGATAGCTTCAAGATGTCTTCGCGGACATCTATTGTAGCATTTCTTTGTAAAGATGCAATAAAACCAGCTAAATACCGCTGTTTTGCAGCGCTTTCCTGTGCCTCAAAAACGGTCTCTCGCTTTGCCGCAGCAACCTCTTTCTCCTGGCCGACGTTCTCCTGACCGGAAAGCTTAACCAAAAAGCTATCTGACTTGTGCTGGTGCGCAAGAACCTGGGATTGATCGGTCAGTCCAAACGCCTCAGACAAGAGATCGCCCGCCTCCCTGAGCGCATCAACTTCATCACCCTGCTTAAGCAACGCTGTTTTGACCACCTTGAAGCCGTGCTCCCCAGCAACCGATTCGATAGGATCGTTCTTGCTGAAAAGCTCCTTCCTCAGCTCCTTGACTGTTTTCTTTTGAAGATCCCTCGCCTTTTCCTCGTACCAATCATCTTCAACCATCCCAGCAACCTTTTCATATGATGGGATAAAACTATTCTTTTTTTCGACTTCTTTGTACAAAATATGCTTGCCACGATGAACGAAATAGCCGTACGAGAGGTCCCCGGTCCTTTCCGAAAACATCTTTTGAGCAATCGTATCGAGCAGCTCGTATCCCTTGGCGTCGTCCTTGGTTAACCAGTCTGTTTCGTTGACCTTGATCTTGTTGCTACTTGTAAACTTTTCAAAAATCTCTTTCTCTGTCTTCGACGTTCTCATTACAGCTTCTAGGTCGCCTCGCAGCACAAACATCGCCTTTCTATTCATAATAGTCTCGATAACATCTTTACGTACATCTGCGAGGGGCTTTTCTGATGCTGCTATACGATCTTCAAGCTTGATAATCTCAAACCCTTTTTTGGTTTTAATGAGATCTGAAATATCGCCCGGTTTCTTTAGCTCGAGAAAGGCGACTTTTTCAAATTCAGGATCATGCGTCCCTCGTTGAAAAAAGTCCATCAGTTTACCCTTAAATCCTTTTGGTTCTTGTTTTACTTTTTCAAGCGTTTCTTCTGCTTTTTTGCGAACGCTTTCTATCAGGTCTGGCGAAGCGCTTTCGTCGAAAGGGAAAACAATCGTTTGCACCTTCACCTTGGGAGGAACTCGATAAAGAGCCGACTTGTTTTTCTCATAAAACTTTTCGATAATTTCGTCGTCAACCTCAACTTTTTGTTTGTATTCTTCCGGCGTGAGCTCGATATATTTTACTCTTCGCTTCTCGTTAACCCGGTAAAGCTCCTGTTTCTCTTTAAAAAACTTTTGTAGGTCTTCCGTCGAAGCTGCTTCAGCCCGTACTTTTCCCAAGAAACCTGACATAGGCAATATCATGACAGAAAAACTCTTTCTCATGTTATCTTGTTCGGTTAGTTCATTAATAGAATATTCGGGAACATAGGCACTCTGTGTTACAAACTTAACCAGAGCGTTTCGATAGAACTCTTTTTCTTTTCTGTTCTCATAATCTGAGATACTCATTTGCAATCTGCTTAGATAATTTTGGTAGGCAGGAATATTGATCTTACCAAAGCGATCAACAAACGATTTGCTTATAGCCCCAGACAAAGCCTCTTGGAAAGACTTCGAATCGATATGCATGGCAAAACTTTGTGTAAGATTATCAAGAAGAACACCTTGAACGCATTGAGACAATGCCTGTTGGGGCATATTTTCCATGCCCATCATCTTAACCAATCGATCAACAGGAATACCCCAATACATAGCAAGGTCATCTAAAGAAGCTTTTGTTTCGGCATAGGTTTGATGAAATGTTTTCAAAGAAATTGTCTCATCATTTACCGTCGCAATCTTGATATCCTCTTTACCTGGTCCCCCCATAAAGAAAAAGGAGACGCTACCGAGCGCCAAACTTGCAATAACAAACCACCATATTTTGTTCCACTTCTGTATCTCTTTTCTGAACAAGAAAATCATGTTTCTCCCTTTGTTTTTCTTACAAAATCTAAATCTTTCTCAACAAGCATCACGATATCCTCTACGACCACATCATCTGTTCTATCTACCGCTCCAGTACGACATAAGTAGGAAGACTTCTTCGCACAGACATCTAAAATAGTACGAAATTTTTTCCAAAATGTAACCTGCCGCTTTGCATATTTTCTGGTCTTTTGTTGAATTAAGGCCGTGAGTACCGTTTTATCGCCTCCAGACTCAAGCCAAGAAAGAATATCTGGGTACCCAATGAGCTTCTTCTCTTTCAAGAAATCTTCCCAAGGAGTCCCTTGCATTCTCTCAACCTCTTCTATCCACCCCCCATTCTTATGGTCAATCATCTGTTTGGTTCGCTCGTTGATTCGCTCATAAATAAGCTCTCTTGGCAAATCAATGAAAACAATTCTGGAGTGAAAATTTGGCTTGAACTCCGGTTCGTATTCTGATGGTTTTTTTCCTGTTGCATCCCAAATTGCCAGGGCTCGCTGAATTCGATATGTATCCCCAGGATTGATCGCGTTAGCCCTTTCAGGATCAACCTGCTGCAGTCTTTCATAGCTGCCGGTGACGTCTGAGCGCGTGATGGCGCCGAGTTCCTCTTTTGGGGGCCAGAAAAGCGATCGTATATAAAAAAGCGAGCCGCCAACAACAATCGCAAGCTTCCCTTGAGTCTGGATAGACCGGGCCGTTTTCATGAGTAAGTCTCGGTAGGCAACAACGTTAAAATTTTTTGGGGTATCAACAATATCGAATAAGTGGTGTTTAATAGAGAGGGCCCGCCAGTCTGGCTTTGCGGTCCCTATGGAAAGCTTGGTATAGAATTGTCCAGTATCGGCATTGATGATCTCTGCCTGAACGCCAAACTTCATGGATAGTCTTTCTGCAAGTTTTATTGAAAAATCGGTCTTACCAGAGGCGGTAGGACCGGTAACAAAAAGTATGTAATTCATTATGCCGAGGACGAGGTCTGCCTTCCCGATGAATCGGCAGGAAAGGTAACATACTCTTTAAAAGGGCCTCTTATCTGGCGAAGAACATCATCCCTACCGCTTTTCGTAACAATCTCTATCTCTTGGGCAAGCAGGTCTTCGGTCATCTGAAGCAGGTTTCGCTCTCCGAATGACAGTTCTTTTTGTTTTGCAACGAACATAAGATCTCGATAGATTTTTGCGAGGTCGAGAAGCGCTCCGCCTTCGATTTTCAGCTGGTAGTCTTTATTTCTTTTATTCCACCCACTTGGTGTGAAATCCAAGTTTTCTAGTTTTCGCTCGGGAGACTGATAGAGTTCGTTGAGAGCCGCCTTGACCTCTTTCTGATTGCTCAGACACCGAATGGACATATGGGCAGCATTGTTAACCGGGACGAGAACAGTCATGTCTTTGTATAGAAAACAAAGCTTAAAAAAATTGATGGTGTTACCGGCAATAACCTTTTCAACTTTCTCTTCAATTACTGCTACACCATGCCCGGGGTAAATAACTTTTTCACTAACTTTAAACATAATAGCCCCTTTCTGCTGGTTGTGCACGACACAAGTTAACCAGAAGACACCTCCAAAAAATACTAGAACAAATCTATTTTACCATAATCTAAGATAAAAGCACACCGGAGATCCCAAAGCCTACTTTTTGGCAAATAAGCATGGTTCTTACGCCATATTTGAACAATAAAAAAAGCCCAGCGCTACCGCTGAGCTTTTTCTCCCCCTAAACCCTCACTCACAGATTACTCAAATCCATCAAAAAAAAGTAAGACTTTAGCGAGATTGGGAAAAAAAACCTTTAAAATACGCGTTAACCAGCAGCACAGGAGCTCTTTCTCTTTTTTTACTTCTCGGTTGTTCATCGCTATACTAAATTGTTCGCGAACGCTTTTTTTACCCCGTTTTTACCGGTCCCGGAGAAGAAACATGCAAAAAGAGAGTCCTTTTCAAGACTTAAGAGCCAAGTTTTCTACGGGATTTCGATGGAGCTTTGCAGGAAGCATCATCTTTGAGTCGTCCTACATCCTACACAATACTCTTCTTCTCTCGGTATTGGGCGCCACAACCTACGGCCTCTTTGGAAGCCTCTTCTCAATCACCTATCTTGTCATCAATATCGTAGATCTCGGCTTTGAAAGCTCACTTGCTCCTTTTTTGCAAATGATAACTCAAAACAAAAAAACGTTTCAGACGGTCCTTGGGTTATATCTCTTCCCCCAACTCTTTTTGCTTGCCCTCGGTTCTCTAGCAGCTCTTGCCTTCTACTCAACACTCTTCACTCATCAGGCTCAACGTCTCCCCGCTATCTTTTTCATCATACTCGTTACGGCAGAAGGCTTTCGCATCTTTCTCAGGCGCTTTTTACATAATATATTTTTCAATAAAGCAACGGTACTTCTTGAGCAATTCCTCGCGATTGCCTACTACCTGACAATATGGGTCCCTTACATCTTTTTTTCCCAACCACTGACAATAAAGCTCATCTTCGTCCCCTATCTTATCAACTCGCTACTCGCAGTTCTTACCTTCACAGGGCTGATAATGCAGCATTATCGATCGCTTCCGAAAAACAATTTTGTTTTACCAAAAAACTTTTGGAAAAGAATAATCAAGACTCGCTACTATAACTATCTCATTAATATCGAAACATTTTTGATCTCAGGAAATTTTCTCGTTCCGTTTTTTGCGACTACGTTTGGCTTGCAACAGGCAGGACTTTTTAAGATAGCTAATATTGTTGCTCATTCGATAAAAGCACTGGTTAAGTCGGCCATCCACTTTCCAGGAACAGCCCTTCTGGCAAGCGTAAAAAACAAATCTATACAGGTGAAAAAGCAGGCTTTTTATACGCTCTCGCGCAAGCTAAATCACATCATTATTTTTGTGATAATTTTTTTAGCGGTTAACTACAATACGCTAGAAAGTTTTTATCAGACACAGAAGGCTGCTTTGTTGTATGCTTTAATCTTTATCGGTATCACATTGGTTCATCAGCTGTTCGTTGTCTACGAGCAGTTTTATATTATTGAAGAATTGGCGAGCAAATTGTTTATCATCAAGTCAATTGAGTTCATTCTTTTCTACACGCTCATCATAGCCAACAAGCAGGTCACCCCACTCCTAACGCTTACGGCCACTGGCCTCATCCAGCTTCTATGCCTTGCAATACTGTCAACTCATGCCTACGCGCGCTGGAAGATAAAACCATATCTCAGGGTCAACTTTTCTTTTGTTGTCTTTGTAATAATCGTTTCATTCATGTTTTTCGGCCTCAGCCAAAGCCTAAACGCACTTTTCTGCCTGTAATCACGCATATCTCAGCCCTTCCGTTCTTGACAAGTTGAAATTATAAGTATAGACTTATGGGTAATATAACGAAACCATTTCTTTTTTCTCACATTTCTCAAATCGAAGGAGGTAATATGAAAAAATCGAAAAAAAATATGTCGCTTGTTCTTTTATTCTTTCCGCTATTTTCACCAACAATATTTTCAATGATACCAAAGCCCCACACTCTTCCCCCAATACAAAACTCCCAAAAAAAGAAAAAGAAAAAACCACTCGTTAAAACCGATTCCAACGAAAACCTTCTCAAAGCGGCCTGGTCAGGAGACTCAGTGCGCTTCGAAAAGCTACTCCGTCAAGCAAGTACTAACATTAATTACCAAGACGGAGAAACAGGGAAAACGGTCGCTCACATTGCAGCTGAAAACGGGGACCCCCGATCTCTAGAAATAATTTTTCAAAATAATAGTAAAAAATTCGATCTCTGGATTCAGGATTATAATGGCAAAACGGCATTTCACTATGCTTTAGAAAATAAAAAAAATGATCCAGAAGTAGTCAAAATATTTTTTCGACAGAAAGGCTTCTCGGCTTTGATTGAAGCTTACTATGAAAAATTCATTACTTCTCTTGAAAACGGCTCCGTCAACCTAACGGTAGAAATCGCCGGTATTCTTGAGGATTTTTATAAACATACAAACATCAAATACATATACAATGAGCTTAAAGAATCAGACGCTAGCTACATCAAGCTAATTTACCATGTAATAACTAACGGATATTATGATGTTCTATATTTTATGCTCGAATCAAAATTGATTGTCCCCGATGTTTTATTCTACGACAGTAACTCTCCGAATCCCGCCACTTCAGGCTCTGGACTTTTGCATGTCGCAATCCGAAAGAACTTTCCCAACCTCGTCAAACTTCTTCTTAAATACAAAGCAGACCCTAACCTGGAAACAGATGAAATTCCACAATCCCCTCTACACGTTGCAGCTGAAAATAACCGCTTACCAATCATCAAAATTTTGATGAAACATGGCGCCAACAAACACCAAATAGATACCCTGGGACGAACAGCATTCCACGTTGCTGCAGAACACGGCCACCTCGAAATAGTAGAATATTTTTGGTTCTATCATGGGCTTAATGAATTAATCCACAAGCATCCGCGAACCCAAGTCACCATGAAAATTGTTCTAGGAATGCTATCGGACAGTTATGGTTATTTGCCGGAATCAGAAAAAAATCGCTCCAAAAAAATACTATCTTATCTTAATAAACGAGCCCCTGACCCGACAGCCCCGGCCCAGAGCCTCGAATCAAAATATCAAACCAGGACTCACCGAAAAAGATCTTCTCGCCGACCGCCGACACCTAAAGCCAATCTCCAACATCTGAGGAAATATCGATAAAACTATTCGCCTTTTCCGTTTTCGGCCCTAATAGAACAGAAGAGGCCGGGCATTATGTCAGATCTCTTCTATTTGTAAAAACAACTCTCGGCCCAACCAAAAATCCAATACCATTGTTTCACATAGCAACTTTGCTATAGAATAAGAGCAGAACAATCTCGCTTTCTTCAGAAAGGACAAATTATGAAATCAGGAAAGCATGCTCTAACTCTCTCTGCTATCTTCTCCGTCTTTGTTTTTTTACTTTCTATGGGCATGAGCCTGCACGCTATGAACAAGCACTCCAAATCTTACAACGACCTCTTACCAAAACTCAAACGTTCCCCAAAAAGCTACAACCTCCAACAACTCTTCAATGAGAATCTCGAAGAAGAGGGATTCCCTCGTCTAATTTCGCCGTGGCACCAGAAAATAAAACTGAGAAGCAACTCAGCACCGTCTACATTACAAAGTCTTCCGGGTACGCTAGAAAAACGGGAACAGCAGTTTTATCTTCTTTTGAACGCCGTATTATTCAACCAAAAACAATCAACCCTAAAATTGCTCCGCAAACAAAACATCACAGCTACAGCTGAAACCGTCTTCCTGGAATGTCTCTCGAACTACCCTGAAATTAGAGATGTTCATGGTAATGCCTTTCATCTCCTAATTGAGTACCTTACTATTTTCGAAAATAATAACGAAAAAAACCTTCTCGCCAAATCGGCCCGCCTTGGGTATTACGACCCAATAAAACGATTTCTTGACCAAGGACTCCATCCCAATACACTATTAGAAAAAAACAACACGCTCCTTCACATCGCAGCAAAACATGGGCGCTATAACCTCATAAAACTTTTGCTCAAATACCACGCCAATCCATTCATAGAAAATGACTCTAATAAAATTCCGTTAACACTCGTAATAGAAAAACAACAAAAGCTTATCGGCAAAAAAAAATGGGGTCAGTACTACAAAGTTGAGCAGATATTGCTAAAACTTTCGACCACAGAAGCCCTTCCACCAATACAGATTCGTTTCTGTCCACCGTTTGAACACAAACGAAAAAACAGCCCTCTATCGCGCGACTGGATAGAGCTGGCAAAATAGCCTCTTTTATTGTTAGTTTTCGCAGTCTTTTATTTCGTCTTTTATATGCTTACTTTTAAATTCGGCAGTGTACTTTTTAGTATTTCCAGCCCCCTGTCTGTTATCTTACGACAAGAGGAAAGATCCAGTTCTTTGAGATTTTGGCAGCCTTTGGCTAAGCACTCCAGCCCCTTGTCTGTTATATTCTTGCACCAGGAA
>JAHIUU010000017.1 GCA_018817025.1 Candidatus Babelota bacterium
TATAATAAAAGGTTTGGTTATAAAAAATGAAAGATATAAATTTTTTTAAAACGAAAGATTCGTTGAATTTAAAGAAGGTTTCTAGTAAAAAAGATATTGGCAAACTTGACTCTTGTGATGGATATTATACTGTTAGTAATGAAAAAAATGCTCGGTCTATATTAGAGTCTTTGAAGGGTTTGGGACGGAAGGCGATTGTTGCTCTTGAGGGTTCTGATGACGCGTTTAATCGGCGAGCTGTTGAGACATTGAAAATTGATTATTTAGTTTCTCCTGAAGGTGGGAAAAAATTTGATCGTTTGAAGCAGAGAGATTCTGGGATTAATCATGTTGTTGCTAAATTGGCGAAGGCAAAAGGAATTTCTTTTGTGGTTAATTTTAGTGAGATTTCTCGTTTGAATCCCAAGGAAAAAGCTCTTCGGCTTTCTCGGGTGATTCAAAATATTAAGATTTGCCGGAAAGCTGGTTGTTCGATTAAGGTTGCTAGTTTTGGTTATAGCGAAAAAGATTTAGTTAGTGAAATTGGCCGAAAATCTTTTTTTTCTAGTCTTGGTGCGAGCAGTTTACAGACGCGAGATTGTTGTTTATTTTAGTCGGTATACTTTGTTTACCAAAGTTTTATAAGGGAAGTTTTATGGATTTTTATATGGGAAATTATGAAGCTAATGTTAGAGAAAATCTCAAGAAAGGACTTTGGCCAGTTAGACTAACTCCTGACGATTTAGCACAATATAAAAAAGCTCTACCAGTCGCAAGAGAAGTTTGTCGGGATTGGCGTCCAGATAACAAAACCAAATTAGAAGATGCGTTAAATTATGCAATAATGCAACAGGCAGTTCCAAGAAATTCTCAAGGTTTGGGAGTTTTAGCTGCTAAAGCAGTTGCCGTATATGAAATGGAGGGGAAAGAGGAAGGGGAAGAAAAATTTTCGAGTAGAAATGATGAGGGATATTCCTCTCTGTTTATTGGTTCCTAGGTTTTAATTTAGGGGTTTTTGTTTAAACTTATTAAATCTCATTTCTACTATTTTTATATCGGATTTTGGAAACTTTGAACTGCTGAATGAGTTAGTAATAATTTCCTTGGGGATACGGCTTGCTTGATATTTCATTATTTGAATATCTTTTTTTGAAAGCTGGGAAGTTAATGGACATTCGATTAAGACAAACTCTTTTTTGTTATTTTTATAATTTACATAAACCGGCCAACATTTACACATCAAAGGTCTTTCATTATGAATTCTACAAGAATTACTATTTGTAAGATAATGACACCTTCCTTTTTTACCTTTTAATTCAAAATGATTTGGATTTAGTTCAACAAAATAGTTTGGATGCCCTGCTTTTAAAACTTTTTTCATCTCTGATTTAGAAAAATCTGGACCCCCCATTTTACAACAAGCCGCCTTACATTTTTGACAAATTTTCAAAGCCATTTCTGCTTTCATAGAATTGTATAAGTTTGAATAGTTTATTAATATTCACTATAATCCCAACATTTAAAAAAATGATTTCTTTAGGAACTTTAGAAGATGGTGGCGATTTATCAGTTGTTCTTGAATTTTGTTTCAGATATAGGTGGAAAAATTTCTCACTTGCCTCCCGCTGAGACGATTATTTTTGATATTGCGTTGATTTTGATTCTTTGTGCGGTTTTTGCTTTTATCGCGAAAGTTTTAAGACAGCCGTTGATTCCTGCCTATGTTCTTGCTGGTTTGATTATCGGGCCGTTGGTTTTAGGTTTTGCAGATAACATGGAAATGATTCTGGCGTTTTCTGAAATTGGAATTGCGTTTTTGCTTTTTACAGCTGGACTTGAAATTGCATTTAGCAAGATTAAAGAAGCAAATTTAAAGAAGATTGTTTTAATTGGGTTTTTCCAGGTTTTAATTATTGTCGGTGTTGTTTTCTTGCTTAGAGATTTTTTAGGACTTAGTGTTCTTCAGGCATCTTATATTGGGATTATTATGGCTTTTGGCTCGACGATGGTTGACATTAAACTTTTGGCCGATAGCGGAGAAATTGTAACACTTCACGGTCGGCTTGTTTTAGGAATTTTACTTTTCCAAGACCTCGTCGCAATTATTGCAATTGTGATTTTCACAACAGGAGGTTTTACAACTTCATTGATAATGTTTTCAATAGGAAAATTATTTTTATTAATTTTAATTGCAATGTTCTTACAAAATTTTGTCCTAAATAAACTTTTTAGATTCGCTGCAAAATCCACGGAACTTTTATTTTTGGCTTCGCTGGGGGTTTTATTTCTTTTTATAATCTTGGCTTATGTTTCAGAAATTTCGATTGTTATCGGAGCATTTATTGCAGGAGTATCATTAGCTAATTCGCCTTTCAAGATTGAATTAGAATCACGAATAATTCCTCTAAGAGATTTCTTCGCAATTCTTTCTTCGTCGCTCTCGGGATGCAAATAGTTTTTGTAGGAATTGGAAGTCACATTGTTTTATTTATTGCTTTGCTTATGGGGGCATTTATTTTGAAACCATTTATTACATTTGTTTTACTAAGAATTACAGGTTACCAGCAAAAGACGAGCTTCCATGTATCAACATCTTTGGCGCAACTTTCCGAATTCTCGTTAATTATCGGGATGCTGGGGGTTTCACGAGGAATCTTGGACCAGTCAATTTTTTCAACAGTGATTTTAGCCACGATAATTTCTATGTCGGCGACGCCATATTTCATAAATTATAAAGAATATTCTTACAAAGCTTTCAAATATCCACTAAAACTTTTTAGATTTTTTCCACAAAGGGAAAATTTGGAATATAAAAATATCGGCGATGAAGATATTTTAATTATTGGTTCTCATAGGATGGGTGGAGTTCTTATGAAAAAATTGTTGAAACACAAGGAGCGACTTTTAGTGATTGATTATAATCCTGAAATTATTAGTCACTTGATTAAAAAGAAAGTATCTTGTATTTACGGCGATATTACGAGTCCAGAAATTCTGAATAAAGTAAATATTAAAAAATTAAAATTGGTGGTTTCGACCGTTCCAAACTTTAGGGAAAATCTTCACCTTTTGCGGGTTATAAAAAGTATAAATCCTCGAACAGAAGTGATTGTAACCGGTTCGCGAATCTCGGAGACAATAAGATTGTATAATAAAGGTGCGGACTATGTAATTACGCCGAAGATTCTGGCCGGTGAAGAGTTAACGAGAGTTATTAGATCCAATAAAAAAACTATTCGAAAACTTAAAAATGAGCATTTAAAGCATCTTCGAGACATACATAATTTATTTTACTAAACCTTAAAAACTCAATTAACTTTTAAAAAATATGGAAGAAAAGATAATTGTTGAGTCGTTGTCTCCGATTGAAAAAGAGTTAATTCCGTGTCTTTCTGAGAAATATATTTTTCTCGGGGAGATTTTAAAGACAACTAATCGGGACAAGACTACGATACTTAGAGCAATTCAGTTTTTGGAAGCCAAGAAACTTGTCGAGAAGAAATCTACGATAAAAAAGATTGTTGATTTGGGAATTTTAGGAGTTAATTATATGAAAAAGGAGCTTCCAGAGAGAGTTCTATTGAATAAGATTGTTGAGAAAAAATCTGTTCCAATTTCCGAGATAAAGTCATCTTGCAGGTTAAATGATAACGAGGCAAAAATTGCACTTGGAACTTTGAAGAAAAAAGCGTTTATTGAGATTAAAGAAGGAAAATTAATTTTGTGTGCGGACCCTTCTAAGATTTCCAATAAAATGCCTGAGGAACTTTTTCTTGAAAAACTTCCACTTGATTTAGATTCTTTGGAACCTGAAGATAAATTTGCTTTAGATAATTTAAAATCAAGGAAAGAGATTATTGAAATGAAAGAAGAAAAAGTTATTTCAGTTAGGTTAACTAAACTTGGGGTGATAATTTCTTCGATGAATTTGAGTGATAATTTAATTGAACAACTTACTCCAAAGATTATTAAACAGAGCTCTTGGAAGGGGGGAAAATTCCGGCGCTATGATTTAACCAGCCCGGTCCCGCGTATTTATGGAGGGAAAAGACATTTTGTGAATCAGGCAAAAGATTACGCAAAAAATATCTGGCTTGAGATGGGATTTAAAGAAATGACCGGAAATCTAACTGAAACTTCGTTCTGGGTTTTTGATTCTTTGTTCACTGCTCAAGACCATCCCGTCAGGGAAATGCAAGATACTTTTTTTATAAAAGATGTAAAAGGAAAATTACCTGAAAAACCGATTCATCGCTCAGGATACTTAAAAAAATCTGGGACAAAGAAAGAAGATTGGATTGTTTATGGCATCAAGAAAGCGCATGAAGGAAAAATTAATGGAAGTTCTGGCTGGCAATATGATTGGAATGAAGAAACTGCGAAGAAAGTTCTTTTGAGGACTCATACGACGTCAATTTCTGCTCAGACCTTAAAAAAGATTAAGGAAAATGATGAATTTCCTGCGAAATATTTTGCGCTGGGAAGATGTTTTAGAAATGAGACTGTTGACTGGTCGCATGGTTTTGAATTTAATCAGACAGAAGGAATTGTTGTTGATGAAAATGCAAACTTTAGACAATTACTTGGATATTTGAAAGAATTTTTTAGTAAAATGGGTTATGATAAAATCCGAATTCGTCCGGCATACTTTGCGTATACCGAGCCGAGTTTAGAAATTGATGCGTTTCATCCGATTCATAAAAAATGGATTGAGCTTGGTGGCGCTGGAATGTTTCGGCCCGAAGTTACGATTCCAATTTTCGGACGCCACGTTCCAGTTCTTGCGTGGGGTCCCGGATTTGACAGAATTATTATGGAATATTTTAAGATAAATGACCTTCGGGAAATGTATAAGAACGATATAAATAAACTTCGGGAGATGAAATTTTGGAGGAAAGTTTGATATGGA
>JAHIUU010000001.1 GCA_018817025.1 Candidatus Babelota bacterium
CCGTTAATCGTCCAGGTTCCTGTCAACGAAACTTTGGCGTTAAATTGCGTGCGTGAACCGTTGCCAGACAGATAGAACGAGCCGGTCCATATCGAATCGTTCGCACTTATTCTCATAACATGATTATTGAGATCAAGCGTTCCAGAAAGTGTCACATCACCGCCAACCTCAAAATCTTGTAGTTTTTGATAGAACTCAAGATCTCTTTCAAGCGCAAGAACACCGTTGTTTAATACAAGACTGTACTCATCAATCTTTGCATCGATACCCCAGGTTAAACTTGAGTTTTGATCAACAAGAACAATATTGCCAGAGATAGCCCCACCACCATGAAGCGCGTTATTATCTTGTGAGACCGTTATATTTTTTGATAGATTTCCATGGCACAAAATAAGTTCGTCATTCTGGTCGAGAACAAAAGAATCTTGATCGGTTATTGATCCAGTTAAATAAAAGTCCTGATATAAATCGTGAATACGGGTTTTGTTGGCAGTAAGATACGCACTCGAATCTTTATCAATCGTTGCATCTGTTGATAAACGTACTGAGCCACCAGAAAGATCTAATATTCGATGAGTATAAAACTTGCTAGAATCGTTCAGATACAGCTGACTAGAGTCACCATCAAATTCTAATTTATTTCTAGCGTACTCATTCATGACAAGCGATCCGGAAGCAACCTCAAGCTCCGATCCGTTTTTGATTTTGAGCAAAGCGTCGTTACCGTATGTGCCGTCACCAAGAACCAGCCCATTGGCAATATCGTCAGAATCGACGGTCAGGACCGATCGTCCATAGACGTTTATCGCACCCTTCTTTATCTGAAGCCCATCATTGACCACATGTAAGCCTGCATTATCAAGAACAAGTCGACCTGTGTTATCGACAAACTCAAGTGGTTGCGCTCCCGCAGACGCTTGTTTGCCAATTTTCAATGTCGAATCGTGATTTATACGAAAAGTCGAATGTGCTCTGATCGTCGATGTCTCAACACTGTCGTAGGTAAACGTATACGGCCCAGACATAAGAACGTTTCCGGCAAATTCGAAATGGCCATCTTGAAACCACACATCAGAGGCCAAGTCAATATTAAAATCTTTAAAAACTATTTTTGAGGTTTGAGAATCAAAGCTGAAAATATCTGATTTATCGAGCCGGATTCCACCAACTGTTAATAAAAGCTCTCCTGTTGAGTCAAGATTAATTGAACCATTATCCTGGACGAAAATCCTGCTTCCTCGACCATTGATTGTACAAGGGCCCTCAAAAAACAGTGGCGACTTAATGGTTAAGTCGTTATTAAGAAAAATATGGGCATTATTGAACGTAAACGAATTAAGCAGTTCAGAAATCTCTTCGGTAAGTTCAACAACATGGTCGTTGCCATAAATCAGAGCTGTACTGTTTGAACTGTTTTCGAGCGAACTTGTTGAGTTAGCAAACAAAAGGTCCTGAAGCAGATAAAGCGACCCCCCATTCAGATCAACCTGTCCACTTACAGGAAAAATCGCGTTAAACGTACAAGATGCATCTTGGTCCTGTAATAAAAAACCATGATTCATCTGTTTAAAACCAACAACCTGATTCCCGCTCCCTGCAAACGTTACTTGTTCCTGTGTGGAAACAGACGTCCAGTCGCCAAGTACTAGATCAGCTGGAAAGAGAAACTGCCCTAAGAAGAAAGAGATGCAAACAATAAGGCAGCCTAGAAAAATATTCTTTCTCATAATGTACTACTCTCCCTTTTCACCTTGGGGCTCACCCCAACACTCTCACCTTTTTCCCACATTACTACTACAATAACTTCTCAGCTTGTTCATTTGCTTGTGCTATTTTTTGTGCAGACTTTTCAAGCTGTTGCTGCTCTCCATCGTCCAGTGAAACCTTAAGCACATCACAAATCCCACTCTTTCTGATGATTGTTGGCACGCTCAAACAAACATTATCTATGCCGTTGTAATTTTGCAACAAACTTGAAACAGTCATCACTCTGAACTGATCTGTCAGAATCGCACGAACAATCTTTGAAACAACCAAGCCAATTGCGTAGTAGGTTGCTCCCTTCTTGGCTATAACCTCGTACGCCGCACCCTTCACTTCTTGATATATTTTCTCCATAACACCATCAGAGTAACGCGCAAAATTTCTTAACGGCATTCCGGCAACATTGGCGCCACTCCACCAAGCAAACTCTGAATCGCCGTGCTCTCCCAAAATATACGCCGTAATATCTTTTGGACTTATAGTAAAATAGCGTCCTAATAAATAGCGCAACCGAGACGAATCTAACACCGTTCCGGTTCCAAAAACGCGACATGACGGAAAGCCCGAGAGCTTACCCGTCACATAGGTCAGCACATCAAGCGGGTTGGTAACAACCAGCAAGATACAATCTTTATTTTTCTTAACAATTTTAGGAATAATGTCTTTGAAAACTTCGACATTTTTTGCCAGCAGATCCAGTCGAGTCTCACCACCAGGTTTCTGCGCAAACCCAGCTGCCAGGACAACGATCTTTGCGCCCTCAACCAGGTCAAACGAGTCTCCTGCCCAGATTTTCGCAGATTTGGTGAACTGCATCCCATGACGTAAGTCAAGAGCCTCACCCTCTGCTTTATTTTTATTAATGTCGATTATAGAAAGTTCAGAAACAACCCCATCAAGCATCATTGCGTACGCGGCCGCACATCCCACATTGCCCGCCCCGACAATTGCTACCTTCGAAGACTCACTACACGCTTCTTTTTTCATAGGCTCCACCACAGTTATGGTGCTTGTAGACTACTCCACCTACTTCACAGCACGAGTGTAACTTAAAAAAAATGAGTTGTTGAGAATTATTTAATACAGATTAAACACAAAAGGGCCATCAGTCTTCCTGATAGCCCTTTTGTGTTTAATGCTCAAAAATTATTGCTCGCTATACCCATTCGAGACGGGCAATGGTCGCGGTATCACTCGCACGCCGCCCAAGCGGGATAACTCGAGTGTATCCACCTGGTCGCTCAACATACTTAGGTGCAATCTCTTTGATTAACGTCATGGCAGCTTTATCATCATAAGGAATAAGCTGTTTAACCCGACGAATTGTGTTGAAATCACCGCCCTTACGAGCAATCGTCACAAGCTTTTCTGTAAACTGCTGAACAACTTTTATTCGAGCTTTAGTCGTTTGCAAGCATCCATTGTTAATAAGATGGATCGCCTGGTTACGAATCATCGCCTGTCTGTTGCCAAACTTGCGATTCAGCTTTTTCTTTCCGCTTTGATGCTTCATGATTGTAATCGATCCTCTTGTTCTTTCAGAACCTTTTTAAGGTCCAACTCTTTAACATTCATACCAAGCCGCAATCCGAACGCACTTAAAATTTCTTTAACTTCACGCAACGACTTACGACCAAAATTCTTAATCTTCAACGTGTCTTCCTCAGTCAAATTGACTAAGTCAATCACTCGCTTGATGCCAGCACCAATCAGACAGTTGTGCGCCCGAACTGAAAACTCTAGTTCATCGATAGGCTTTAAGAACAGATCGACAGGGAGTCCTTCGGTCGGTCCGCCAACCTCTAACATCTTTTCATGCTCAGCTTCTTCTTCGTCAGGCTTAGAGATCTCGTTAAACGGTATCTCCGTTGCCGTCAAAAAGTTTCCTAACTGGGTACGCAACACTGAAGTACCGTAATGAAGCGCGTCCTGTGGATGTATCGAACCGTCGGTAAATACCACAAAAATCAATTTGTCATAATCTATGGACTGACCAACACGTGTTTTTTCAACATGAAACTCAACTCGTTCAATAGGAGAAAATTTAGCATCCAAATAAATGCGTTCGTCAGACTGCAATGACGTTCCGTGAGGCCACTGCGCAGGACCGTATCCTCTTCCCATCTCAACAAAAAACTCGACCTCTAACTCTCCATCAGGAGCCAAGTGAGCAAGGACAAGATCTTTATTGATAAGCTCGAGGTGTTTATCAGCCGTGATGTCAGCAACAGTAACAACAGACTTCTCACTTCCTTTTGCAACGACATGCATTTTTCCAGGTTCGCCAGAATTGTTCTTTACAATGATCTCTTTAATGTTCAATAGAACATGAAGCATGTCCTCAACAACACCCTTGAGAGAAGAAAACTCATTGTTAACACCCTTGATAATTACTGAGGTAACTGCACATCCCTCAATCGATGACAAAATCACACGTCGCAACGCATTTCCAATCGTGATGCCAAAACCTGGTTCCAGCGGCTCAACAATCAACTCGCCAACCGTGCTTGAAGACTTACCTTTCTCCCACGTCAACTTTGGAATAGTCAGCGATTTATATTTCTTTTCCTGCATCCATCCTCCTATGCAACTAACGTTTGCCCTTTTCCCAAAACTATTGAAAGGGTGCTCTCCAAAGAGAGCACCCTTATCTCAATTACTTAGAATACAACTCAACAACCAAGTGTTCCTCAATCGGTACAACAATGTCTGAACGAATTGGTAACCGTAACACAACACCTTTTCGATCGTCTTTTTGCAACTCAAGCCATTCCGGAACCTTGATTCCCATAGCAAGCCGTTTATCAATAACGTTTTGTAAAAACTCTTTCCTTCCTAATGTTTGCGCGGTAAGAGCAATAACATCTTGCTCTTTGACAATATAGGAAGGGGAATCAACCCGTTTACCATTGATAGTAACATGCCCATGAACAACCATCTGCCTCGCTTGATCGCGTGAAAACGCCATCTTTAGACGAAATAACACGTTATCCAATCGACGCTCCAACAAACTGAGTAGATGCTCGCCGGTAACACCTTTTTGCTTCGAAGCAATATCAAAAAAGCGTCTGAACTGGCGCTCACGCATGCCGTACATTATTTTAATTTTTTGCTTTTCACGAAGTTGTTTTCCGTATTCTGACAACTTCTTGCCACCAAAACGACGACCATGCTGACCTGGCAATGTCGACCGCTTTTCCATCGCACACTTCGCTGTACGACAGCGTGATCCCTTTAAAAATAGTTTTTCTTCTGCCTGGCGGCATAATCTACAAGCCGCTAATTCACTAGCCATATCTGTTACACCCTTCGCTTCTTCGGTGGACGACAGCCAT
Source organism: Candidatus Babelota bacterium (assembly GCA_018817025.1). Lineage (GTDB taxonomy): Bacteria > Babelota > Babeliae > Babelales > JAHIUU01 > JAHIUU01. Next base: position 5,100 of record JAHIUU010000001.1, read on the forward strand.
TATGAGGAAGCGGCGTCACATCGCGCAACACCGTCACCGTCAACCCTGAAGATTGTAAAGCCCGTACAACCGAATCTCGTCCAGAACCAGGGCCCTGCATATTTACTTCGACCAAACGAGCACCCAATCCAGCAAGCTCTTTTGCTAATCGATTTGCAATCTGAGTTGCCGCAAATGGGGTCCCTTTCCTCGCACCCTTAAAACCTAGCTGCCCCGAACTTCCTCGCAACAACACATCTCCGTCCGTTGTAGAAACAGAGACAAGCGTGTTGTTAAATGTCGATTTTACATGGGCAACAACAGTTTCAACACTTCTTAAACTTTTCTTTTTACTTTTTTTCTTATATGCCACAGCAACCTCTACCTGAAATAGACACAAAAATTACTTCTTCGTTGGAGACTTCTTCTTGGCAATAATACTGCCCGCTTTCTTTGGCCCCTTGCGCGTACGAGCATTCGTCTTCGTTCGCTGACCTCTGAGTGGCAATGAGCGCTTATGCCGCAGCCCTCGATACGACCCTATCTCTTGAAGCCGTTTAATGTTCAACGTTATCTCTTTACGAAGATCACCTTCAACTCGCAGCTTTTGAGCAAGAATCTGTTTCTGAATCGCCGCAACATCTTCATGAGATAAATTCTTCACTCGAGTATCCGGGCTTATTCGTGCATTCTTTAAGATCTCTCTCGACGTTGCTAACCCTATTCCAAAAATGTAAGTCAATCCCATCTCAACCCGTTTATCATTCGGTAGATGGACACCCTCAATACGAGCCATGTAATCCCTTCTTAATCGCTAACACAAACACGCTTACCCTTGACGTTGTTTATGACGAGGATTCTTTTTACAGATAACCCTCACAACGCCATTGCGCCGTATAATTTTACAATCAACACATATCTTCTTTACCGATGTTCGTACTTTCATAATCGTTCACCCATTGCTATCTGCCGTTCGAATCCATATCAAACTTTATATCTAAAAACAATTCGCCCTCTCGTTAAATCATAAGGAGAGAGCTCAACTAAAATCTTATCGCCAGGAAGCAGTTTTACATAGTGCATTCGCATTTTACCTGACACATGCGCCAAAATCGTATGTCCACCTTCAAGCTTCACCTGGAACATCGCGTTCGGCAACGCCTTCTCAACTACCCCGTCAATCGAAATGACATCTTTTTTCTTTTTTCTCATAACAACTTTCTATATGCGGGTCAACACCTGCGCGCCATCCCGTAGTACCACCACCGTATCCTCAACATGCGCCGCAAGACCACCGTCAACCGTCTTGATCGACCAACCATCTCGTGCCGTCACCACCTCATGCCCATGCTCAGTAATCATCGGCTCGATAGCCAACGTCATCCCTTCACGCAACAAAGGCCCCTCTCCTGGCTTGCCAAAATTCGGAACTTCCGGATCCTCATGAAGCCCCCTGCCAATACCATGGCCAGCAAATGTCCTTACAACACCAAACCCATCACGCTCTACCTCTTTCTGAATAACAACAGATATATCAGAAAGATGCTTTCCTGGGGCTATTTCTTTAATTGCACAATCCAAAGCCCACTGCGCAGCAGCTGCTAGCCGCTTGACCACTGTGCCCACCTTGCCAACGAAGAAAGATCTCGTCATATCAGCACAATAATGCTTGTAAGAACCTGCAACGTCTATCTTAACAAAATCTCCGATTTTTAGAATGTTTTTGTCAGATGGCACACCATGTATCACAACGTCATTCAAAGATATACAAGTGGCATATTTATACCCGCCATAACCCTTGCAAACGGGAAACAGACCAGCTCTTCTCATTTTCTCTTCAATGAGCCGATCCAGCTCAAGGGTTGAAACACCAACCTCGATGCGATCAGACATTTCGGCCATAATGCCTGCCAGCAACTGGCCCGCCATATGCATTTTGTCAATTGCAGCTTTGTTCTTTATAACAATCATCTACTAACCACGGCGACCCTTTAGTCGCCCCGTAGCCAAGAACCCCTCGTAACGCCGCTCTATAAGCTGCGATTCTATTTGAGACGAGGTATCAAGCGCAACACCAATCACAATCAAAAGGCTCACTCCGGCAAACATCGTTGGAAGCTGTGGCAATAAACCGTACACAACCCCGGGTAGAATCGCTAGAGAAGCCAAGTAAAGCGATCCAGGAAAACCAACCCTGGTCAAAATATAGTCAAAGAAATCTGCTGTTCTTTTCCCGGGTCGAATACCAGGAATAAATCCACCAGACTTACGGATATTATCCGCTAGCTCAACCGGATTAAAAATTATTGCGGTATAAAAGAACGAGAAAAACATGATCAAGCCAGCAGTTAAGACACTGTGCAGCACACCACCATAACGCAACCAATCCTCCACAATAACCTTGAAAAATGGAATCTTTGTTGCAATCAGCGATGCAATCGCAATAGGCATCGACATCAATGCACTCGCAAAAATCACAGGAATAACGCCTGCGCTGTTTAGCTTAAGCGGAATATATGAACTCTGCCCGCCATACACCTTTTGGCCAACAACCCGTTTGGCATACTGAACAGGAATCCGTCGCTCACCTCGTTCCAAGAAGATAATGACCGCTATAATCGCAACCAGAAAAAAACCTAGTAACCCAGCCCAAAACATATCTTCGGCTCCGCCAATACGCACCTTTTCAAAGATCTTTAATACTGCAGCCGGAAAGGTCGATAAAATACCGGCAAAAATAATCATCGAACTACCGTTCCCGATACCATGCGAGTTGATTTGCTCGCCAAGCCACATGACAAACAATGCACCAACCGCCAAAATAATCATGGTGGTTAAACGAAATCCCCATCCAGGAGTAATAACAAGTCCAGGAAATCGTTCAACAAAGAGCGCTGTACTTAGGCCATACATAATACTCAAACCAAACGTGAGATAACGAGTGTACTGGCTAATAATTCGACGTCCATGCTCGCCCTCTTTTGAAAGCTGCTCAAGGGATGGCAGCATCACTGTCAAAAGCTGCATCATAATCGATGCATTGATGTACGGTCCCATACCAAGGGCAAAGATCGCAAATCGACGCAATGCACCACCGGCAAACAAATCCAAATAAGAAAGCAGGCCACCAGCGGTACCACCACCAATCAACTGGTTGAAAACATGCACGTTGACTCCTGGAATCGGAATGTGCGTGCCAAAGCGATACACAAAAAACACCCCCAGCGTAAAAAGAAGCTTCTTTCGTAGCTCAGGGACTAAAAAAATATTTTTTAAATTACGAACTATTACCACCACGTGTTAACTCCTACTCTTGCCCTTCCGGGGCAATTTTTTTCTCTCCCGTCAACGCCAATATCAGTGCCTGTCCACCAGCCTTCTTAATAGCCTCGATGGCAGACTTGCTAAACGCGTCCGCATGTACTGTCAGTTTTTTTGTTATGATTCCATTCGAAAGAATCTTCACCAAAGGCTCTTTGTTGGACTTAATCAGGCCCTTCTCTCGAAGGGCCTGACGATCAACAATCATGTCTGTATCGAATCGCTCTTCTAAGTCTTTCAAACCAACCAAACAGTACTCTTTTTTAAACACGTTGGTAAAACCGCGACAAGGCAATCGTCTACTCAACGGCATCTGTCCACCCTCAAAAAAAGGCTTCAATCCAGAACGACCGCCAGATCGAGACCGCTGCCCCTTATGCCCACGACCAGAGGTTCCCCCCCTACTGCCGCCTCGGCCAACACGTTTTCGTTTTTTCTTGAGCGACTCAAGCTCATGCAGCTGTAACATCTTTATTCCCAACTAATTCTTTTCCAATTATTTCTTGTAAACTCTTTCCTCGCATCTTGGCAATATCGGCCGCTGAGCGTAACTGCTGCAACGCGTTAACGGTTGCTTTGACCGCGTTTTGCGGATTAACCGATCCTATCGACTTCGCCAAAACATCTCGGATTCCTAGTGCCTCCATAACCGCTCGAACCGCACCACCCGCAATCACGCCGGTACCCTTCGATGCCGAACGAATCAAAACTTTGCTCGCGCCAAATCGGCCCGTAACGGTATAAGGAATCGTCGTTTTATAGAGAGGAACAACAAACATATTCTTTTTCGCTCGGCGAAGTGCCTTAGCAATCGCAGAAGCAACATCGCGCCCCTTCCCTAGGGCAATACCGGCTCGCCCAGCCCCATCGCCAACAACGACAAGTGCCGAAAATGCAAACCGACGACCACCCTTAATAACCTTCGCAACACGGCGAACATTTATAACGGTCTCGATGAACTCACTTTCTTTTTTAAATTCTTTCTTCTTTTCTGCCATAGTCTACCCGGTTAAAAAGTTAATCCACCTTCTCGCAAACCCTCTGCCAACGCACGCACTCGTCCATGATAGCGATACGCTCCCCGATCAAAGAATACTTCCTTAATCGCCTTCTCTGTTGCAAGTTTCCCAAGCTCTAGCCCAACCTGCTTTGCAAACGAGCTCTTATCACCTTTTGCATCTTTCAGCTTGAGCGAGGAAAAACTAACAAGCGTTTTGCCTGTAGCATCGTCAATAACTTGTGCATAAATCTGTTTCAAACTTCGAAACACACTTACGCGAGGCTTAGCCCCCCTGCTCAAAAGCCCGTTCCTCACTCGAAAGGAACGTCGCTTGCGCTGTTGTTTTAATTTTTTTTCTGCACCCACCTGTCTATCCTTTATGCGCCCGTTTTACCGGCTTTTCGAATAATTTCTTCATCAGCTCGCATCACGCCGGTTCCTTTGTACGGCTCAGGCGTTCGAAAGCTTCGAACCTTGTCGCAAACACTTCCCAGAAGACCTTTATCATGCGACTTGAACAACAACTGTTGTCCGGTTCTGTCAACATCAACAGTAACTCCCACAGGCAAAGTATATTCAACCTTGTGACTATACCCCAACGAGAAAACCATATCTTTGCCTGAAATCTGAGCCTTGTACCCTAGGCCCACAATCTTCATGGCCAACTCAAAACCTTTTTCAATACCATGTATCTTATTCGCAAGCAACGCCCGATGCAACCCCCATTGCGCGCGAACCTCTCGCGTGTTTTGCGTTGGCGTTAAAACCAGTGTGCTGCCATCTATCGAGGCGACAAGCTGAACTGGTAACTCATGCTCAAACTTAAGCTTGGCACCACTCACTAAAACGTTATTTCCCTTCACCTCAACCTTAGCGGACGAAAAGGGAATTGGCTTTCTTCCTATTTTTGACATATCGCATACCCTTTTTTACCAAACATGGCAAATAACTTCGCCGCCAACAGACATCTTCCTTGCTTGCTTATCAGCAATTATCCCTTGATTGGTCGATAGGATAGATATACCAAGGCCACCAATCACCGGGGTCACTCCCTTTAAACCTGAATAATGCCTACGACCAGGTCGACTAATTCGCTTTATCTCATGAATAACCGACTCACCGCCAACGTACTTAAGATAAAGCTCTAAGAAGCTTCGATTCCGCTCACCAACAGCCTTCTTAAAATCTCTTATATAACCCTCTTCTTTAAGAACCTGCGCAACGCCGAATCTCATGTTCGAAAAGGGAACGATCACCGTACGCTTAGAAACCATCAACGCATTCCGGATCGCTGTTAAAAAATCGCCCATTGTATCAACTGACATAATAATACCTCACCAGCTTGTCTTTCTTACGCCGGGAAGCAAGCCTTCCAGCGCATATTTTCTAAAACAAATTCGACACAACATAAACATTCGCATAAAACCACGCGGCCTTCCACAGTCACGACAACGATTTCTTTGTCGTGTCGAAAACTTTGGGGTCTTATTTGCTTTTTCAATTAACGCTTTTCTTGCCATATCTTTTACTTCCTAAAGGGCATATTAAAACTCTTCAACAATGCGTATGCTGAGTTATCGTCTTTTGCCGTTGTGTGAACCGAGATGTTCAGGCCACGACTCTTATCAATAGAATCGTAATCAACTTCTGGAAAGACAAACCAATCTTGCATACCCAAATTATAATTACCATTTCCATCAAACTTTGTGGTCACACCCTGAAAATCTCGCACCCCAGGAAGTGCAACGTTTATCAACTTGTCTAAAAAGTCATACATCCTCTGCTTGCGCAGAGTCACCATAACGCCAATAGGAGCACCTTCCCGCAACTTAAATCCAGCAATCGAGTTGCGAGCTTTTGTTCGAACCGCGCTCTGTCCGGCGATATCACTAATGATGTCTCTAATAGCATTCAAAACCTTGCTATCGCCAACTGCGTCCTTAACGCCCATATTAATCACAACTTTTGACAGTCGAGGGATTTGCATAACATTCTTTACCCCCAACTCTTTTTGCAGCGCAGGTCGCAATGTTTCTTTGTATAATGTTTCTAATCGAGAACTCATGTCACCCTCTGTTTACCTAACTAAAAAGCCTCTTTGCAACGATGGCAAGCTCGAAGCTTATTTTGAACCGTCATTCGACAAGCCTTTTTGCACGAAGGACAAATCGGCATGAGTTTGCAAAATGGTACAAACCCTTCCTCCTTCGAAATTCGACTTGTTTCACCCTGTCGCCGCGCCTTGATGTGGCGAGTAACCAAGCAAACACCTTTCACCATAGCCTGCTCTTTTTTTCTATCAATAATAATAATGTTTCCCTGCTTCCCCTTATCTTTACCAGAGGTTACAACAACGAGGTCGTCTTTCTTTATTCGTACTGCCATCACAAAACCTCCGGAGCAAGAGAAACAATTTTCGTGTACTTGCGCCCTCGCAACTCACGTGCTACTGGACCAAAGATACGCGACCCAACAGGCTGCTTGTCTTTGTCGATAATAACAGCCGCATTATCATCAAACCGTACATAACTTCCATCCGATCTACGAAACTCTTTACGTGTTCTAACAATCACTGCATCTACAACTGCGCTTTTTTTCACAGTACCAGCAGGGATCGCACGCTTGACCGTCGCCTTAACGACATCACCAATGCGCGCAAAACGGCTCCGAGTTCCACCCTTAACCTCAATCACTTTAAGCTTTTTTGCGCCAGAGTTATCGGCAACGTCCAGCATCGTCTCTTTTTGAATCATCGCATCATCCTCAATTCTCAGTCAGCCTGCCTTATAATCCGACTCAATACCATATGCTTTGTTTTTGATAAAGGCCGACTTTCAGCAATCTCAACCCAATCTCCAACATGGGCAGTCCCCTGCTCATCATGCACCTTATACTTTTTCGACTTCTGCACCGTTTTCCCCAACAACGGATGCTTAAATCGTCTTGTAACCTTTACAACAACGGTCTTTTGCATCTTATCAGATACAACTTCGCCCTCTAAAACCCGTTTTCTTTTCGTTTCGCTACTTTTTGTTGTATCCATATCACCCTTGTTCTTTCTGCCTTATATACGTTAATGCCCGAGCAATTTCCCCGCGCAGCTTTTTGAACTGAGAGTTGTCCTTAATGTGCGTGGAGGCAGCACTCAACCGCAGATTAAAAAGCTCTTTGCGCATTTCGACAATCTTCTCTTGCAACTTTTTTTCATCCATCTTTTTTAGTTCAGTTTTTTTCATGACGAGTCTCGCTCAATAAACTTCGTTTTTAACGGCAACTTGTAAGAAGCTGACTGCAAAACCTTCTTTGCATACTCTCTATCAACACCCTTCACTTCACACAAAACTCGCCCTCGCTTAACAACCGCAACCCAGTACTCAGGACTTCCTTTACCCTTTCCCATTCGCACTTCAGCAGGCTTTTTGGTTATAGGCTTCTGAGGAAAGATTCGCAAAAACAACTCGCCAACCTTCTTCATCTTACGACCCATGGTGATACGGATCGCCTCTATCTGCCGGGCAGTGATTCGTCCGCCTTCGGTCGCGATAAGACCATAGTCACCAAATGCAACCGTTCGCGCGCCATTCGCCAGCCCCCTCACGCGGCCCTTTTGTACTTTCCGATATTTAGTTTTTTTCGGCATCAACATCTGTCTATTCCTAAAGCTTATCTACTAACTTGAGTACTCACCCCGGCAAATCCAAACCTTCACCCCAATCATTCCGTAGGTCGTTTTGGCTTCAGCCAACGAGTATGAAACGTCGGATCGCAAGGTATGCAAAGGAACCGAACCTAGTCGCACCCACTCAGAGCGCGCAATCTCAGCACCTCCCAAGCGACCCGCGCAACAAATTTTAATTCCCTTTGCTCCGGCCTTAAGCGCAGCATGCGCAACCTTCTTCATAACTCGCTTAAAACTTGCTCGACGCTCAAGCTGCTCGGCAATGGATTGTGCAACAATTGCCGCATCCAGATCAACGTTCTTCACCTCTTGTACCGAAATCTCTACGTTCTTCTTAAATCGATCGTATAGCGACTTCTTAAGTCCTTCGATACCATGCCCCTTCTTCCCAATCACCGTCCCAGGACGAGCTGAAAAGATAACAATCCGAAGGTTTTCTCCAGCCTTGTCAATAATAACTCTTGCAGTATCCGTCCTGCTCAAAGCATTCGCAAGGTATCCTCTTATAGCAAAGTCTTCCATAAGTGCCTTGCCATAACCATTTTTGGCAAACCAATGCGCTCGCCAGTCCTCGTGAACACCTAATCTAAATCCAAATGGATGAACCTTTTGTCCCACAAATCACCTCTTTTTCTCTAAAACTACCGTTACATGACTCAGCCGCCTTCGCTGCACAGCGGCTCGTCCCATCGCTGCCGGCTTGTAATATTTCAAAACTGGCCCCTGGTCAACTGCAATCTTCTTGATCATAAGCATCTCTGGAGAATCAACCTCCTTATGCAAATTCTTTGCATTCGCATATGCTGAATCGAGAACCTTAAGTATCGGTTTAACTCTTTTAGTCATATGGGCCTTTAAATAAGCCTGCGACTCGGCAAGAGATTTCCCCCGAATGACATCCGCTATCGGCCTGAGCTTGTACGGAGAAATTCGAATGTATTTACCTTCAGCTTTAACTTGCATCGTTCTTTACCTTCTACTTTCCAGCGCTGCCCTTTGAGGCCTGACGCTGTCCACTATGCATACGAAATGTTCTCGTTGGTGCAAACTCACCCAACGCATGTCCCACCATGTTTTCAGAGATAAAAATGGAGGCGAACTTTCTCCCATCATGCACAGCAATCGTCAAACCAACCATCTCAGGAGTAACAACACTTGACCGACTCCAGGTCTTTATAACTTCTCGCTTGCCTGACTCATGCGCCATCGCCACCTTTTTCATTAATGACGGAGCAACAAAGGGCCCTTTTTTTAACGATCTTGCCATGCACCTTATCCTCTATTTTCTTTATTTTTTTCTACGTTTTAAAATCGCAGAATTCTTTCTCTTTCTCGTTCTCGCACCCTTACAACACTTGCCCCACGGAGTTACCGGATGAGCACCGGATTTCGAGCGGCCTTCACCACCACCATGGGGGTGATCGACAGGGTTCATAGCCATACCCCTCACCGAAGGCCTCCAGCCCCGATGCCTGGTTCGGCCAGCCTTTCCAAGTGAAATATTGCGGTAATCAGCATTTGAAAGCGTCCCAACAGTCGCCCAATTTTCAACGCCGATCGTTCGCACCTCCCCTGAAGGCATCTTAAGAATCGCTCGCTCATCTTCACGCGCAACCAACTGCACCGAAGTACCAGCGCTTCGAGCAAACTTGCCGCCCTGTCCCGGATAAAGTTCAACGTTATGCACAAAGAAGCCTACCGGAATACTTTTAAGAGGAAGACTGTTTCCAACCTTCGCCTCCGCCTTAGCACTAGCCATAATGGTGTCACCAATGCGCAAATTATCGGGCCGAAGCATATAACTTTTTGCCCCACTTTTGTAAACAATGAGCGCAATCGAAACATTTCGATTCGGATCGTATTCGAACGCCCTAACCGTCCCCTCCACATCTTTGTTAACACGCTTGAAGTCGACCAATCGATAGAGCCTCTTCGCGCCGCCGCCACGGTGTCGAACGGTAATCCGTCCATACGCATTACGTCCCCCCGTTTTAGGCAAAGGAGCAGTAAGCGATTTCTCCGGAGCCTTTTTTGTCAGGTCCTTCGAGCAGATAAACTGCTGCGCTCGTAACGATGAGTTTCTCGGTTTTCTTTTTACTATTGCCATAATGTCACTTTCCCTTTGAGGAGACCGCCTCCTCTTTCGCCGTCGGCACTCCCATAGACTCAAACTGAGGCAAATCAATCTTATACCCTTCTTTGAGGGTGATTATCGCCTTTTTCTTGTCTGGGGTTTGAAACGGACGCCGTCCAAAAGTCTTATTCTTTCCCTTCAGATTCATCGTCCGAACGTCGCGAACTTTGACATTCCAAAGTTTCTCAACAGCCTCTTTAATCATCGGCTTGTTCGCACTCTTGTGCACCTCAAATGTAATCTTGCCAAATTTATCCCGCAAGCCTTGACTCTTCGTGGCCATGTAAATGCGTTTAATAACGTCATAAATAGTTAAATCCATTTTGCCACCATATCCTTAAAGAGCTGTAAATCTTTTTTCAAAAACATCCAATACTGTGCACTACTCAAGTCAAACACATTTGGCTGATCAAAAGAGATAAGCCCAACTTGTGGAATGTTTCTAAACGACGCACAATTAAAAACATCATCGTAAGGCAAAAATAAAATACCCTTCTTCTCAGCAAGTCCCATACTCTTGATCAGGTCAAACGACTTTTTCGTCTTCGGCACTTGGCCTAGGGAAAAATCGTTATCGACACAGTAGATCATGTTTTTCTCTGACGCAAGCCGAAACAGGTTCTGCAGACACAATCGTCGTTGCTTACCATTCAACTTAAGTCCTCGAACCCGTGATTGTGGACCAAAAACCACGCCGCCCTTACGCCACAACGGAGATCGAGCCGAACCAGCACGAGCACGCCCGGTTCCTTTCTGCCTCCATGGTTTTTTGTTCGAGAAAGCAACCTGTCCACGTGACTTTACCGCAACCGTTCCCTGTCGCCAATTCTGCAACAGAACCCGAACCGCACACGCATACGTTTTTGGGCTTAGTTCCGTAGACGGAACCTCTAACCCCAAACTTACCGCCTCTTGCTCCTGCCCGGCAGAGTTAATCATCTTTACTTTGCTCATAATTGCCTCTCGATAAAGAGCAAGGTGTCCTTCTTGCCAGGAACAGCCCCTTTCACAAACAAACAATTCAGCGTCTCATCAATCTTTGCAACTTCTAAATTCTTTACCTTCACTCGACGGTAACCATGCTGGCCAGGAAGTTTTTTACCCTTAACAACCTTACCTTGCGAGCACATATTCCCTATCGAACCAGGTTTGCGATGAAAGGTCGAACCATGGGCACCAGGACCACCAGAAAAACCCCACCGCTTCATAACACCCTGAAACCCAAGGCCTCGGCTTTTTCCTGCAACATGAACATTGTCGCCAACCGTCAGCGCAAGGTCCTTCAAACGCAACTGCTTACCAGAAGCGGCTGCTGAACTGTCTTCACCCAGTACAACTTCGTTGATGTGGACAAAAAACTTTTTCTTGTCCTTCAACCAATCAAAAGAGAACGGCTTATCTCTGTATCTTTTGCGAGGCAATCCCACCTGCAAGGCACTATAGCCGTCGTTCTCTTTGGTCTTAACCTGTGTCACAAACCATCCGTTCATATCAATGACGGTCACAGGAATCACCTTCCTATTTTCATCAAAAAGCTGCGTCATTCCTATCTTTGTCCCAAGAAGCGATCTCACCATGACGTCCTCACTTAATCTCAACATCAACACCGGCAGAAATATTCAGTCGCATCAACGCATCCATCGTCTGTTCTGCTGGAGAAACAATATCTAAAATACGCTTATGGGTCACCAATTCAAACTGCTCTCGAGACTTCTTGTCAACATGCGGAGAGCGCAACACCGTGAAACAGCGATTCTTATTTGGGAGTGGAACAGGTCCCAATACACTGGAACCTGTTCTTCTCGCTGTCAAAACAATCTGTTTCACCGCATTATCAAGCAGCTGGTGATCATAAGACTTTAAGGTCAACCGTATCTTTTGTCTTTTCATAAATTACTCAACAATCTCTTTAACAACACCGGCTCCAATTGTCTTGCCACCTTCGCGAATAGCAAACTTGAGACCGACATCCATGGCAACCTTGCTAACAAGCTCAACACTAAGTTCAACGTTGTCATCACCAGGCATAACCATCTCGCGCCCCTCTGGCAACGTCACTGAACCGGTGACATCGGTTGTTCTGAAGTAGAACTGTGGTCGATAGCCACTAAAAAACGGGCTATGTCGGCCACCCTCTTCCTTCTTCAACACAACAACCTGACACTTGAATTTTGTATGAGGGGTTATCTTGCCAGGAGCAGTAAGAACCTGTCCTCGCTCAACGTCTTCTTTCTTAATTCCACGCAAAAGCAGTCCAACGTTGTCGCCGGCTTGTCCTTCACCAAGTTCTTTATTAAACATTTCAACGCCAGTAACCGTCGTCTTAAGCGTGTCTCTAAACCCGACAACCTCGACTTCTTCACCAACCTTAACAATACCTTGCTCAATACGACCAGTAACAACTGTTCCACGACCAGAGATCGAGAAAACGTCTTCAACTGGCATCAAGAAAGGCTTGTCGGTCTCACGCTTAGGAGTTGGAATATAGGTATCAACCGCTTCCATCAACCTCGTGATCGACCCAGCACCGATATCAGAAGTATCACCCTCTAACGCCTTGAGTGCGGAACCCTTAATAACAGGAATCTCTTCCCCAGGAAAACCATAACTGGTTAACAACTCACGAACCTCTTCTTCAACCAACTCGATCATGTCTGGGTCATCAACCATGTCGACCTTGTTTAAGTAGACAACAATCGCAGGAACGTTAACCTGGCGAGCGAGGAGGATATGCTCTCTTGTTTGAGGCATAGGCCCATCTGCCGCAGAAACAACCAGAATCGCTCCGTCCATCTGCGCCGCACCGGTGATCATATTTTTAACATAATCAGCGTGTCCTGGGCAGTCGACGTGCGCATAGTGGCGCTTGTCGGTTTCATATTCAACATGAGAAGCCGCAATCGTAATACCACGCTCTCTTTCCTCAGGAGCATTATCAATTTGGTCAAACGCCTTGAACTCGGCCCCACCCTTTTCTGAAAGCACCTTGGTTATTGCCGCGGTCAGTGTTGTTTTACCATGGTCAACATGTCCAATGGTTCCAACATTACAGTGTGGCTTTGTTCTTTCAAATTTACCTTTTGCCATTGTACAACCTTTCTTATCATCGTTGAGGCTACGCCTCTTACTTTTGTTGACTCAGTATCGTCTCTTGCACGTTATCAGGAACCTCTCGGTACGCCTCAAACTGCATCGAGTAACTCGCTCTTCCCTTTGTCATGGAACGCAACGACGTTGCGTACCCAAACATCTCTCCGAGCGGAACCTCCGCCTCGATAACCTGCACCCCTTTTCTTTCGCTCATCCCTAAAATCCTTCCACGGCGCGAGCTAAGGTCACCCATCACGTCGCCCATGTGCTCTTCAGGCGTCACCGCCTCGACCTTCATGATCGGCTCAAGCAGCACAGGTCTTGCCCTGCGCATACCATCCTTAAACGCCATAGAAGCAGCAATCTTAAATGCCAACTCTGATGAGTCAACATCGTGAAACGATCCGTCATAGACAGCAACTTTGACGTCAACAACCGGGTAGCCGGCCAGAACTCCTGCCGTCAAAGCCTCCTTCACACCCTTCTCGATACCCGGGATGAACTCCCGAGGAATCGTGCCGCCAGTAATTTTATTTTCAAACTCGAATCCGACGCCTCGCTCTTGCGGCTCCATACGCAACCAAACATGCCCGTATTGGCCATGTCCACCGGACTGCCGAATAAACTTGCCCTCAGATTCTATCTTCTCGCGGAACGTCTCTTTGTACGCCACCTGAGGTTTGCCGACATTCGCCTCGACTTTGTGCTCTCGCAACAACCGGTCAACGATAATCTCTAGGTGGAGCTCGCCCATACCGGAGATAACGGTCTCGCCAGTTTCCTCATCAATCGTAAATCGAAACGATGGATCCTCCTGCATCAGCTTGCGCAACGCATTGGACATCCTCTCGTAATCACCCTTGCCTTTTGGCTCGATTGCGACCTTGATAACCGGCTCAGGACACTCGATTGACTCGAGCAGGAGCGGAGAATCTGCGATACACAAGGTATCACCCGTTCCAACATCCTTCATGCCAACAATACCGACAATGTCACCCGCGTGAGCGGTCTTTAACTCTTCCCGCTTGTTTGAGTGCATCTTGAGCAGACGACTGACTCGTTCTTTTTTATCTTTCGATGCGTTATACACGTACGAACCAGCATCGATCCTACCAGAATAGATCCGTGCAAATGCTAAAGACCCAACAAATGGATCCATCATAATTTTAAACGCCAATGCACAAAAAGGTCCGGCAGGGTCACACTCTCTTATTTCAGTCTGATCGTTGTCTGGATTGATTCCCTCGATCGCAGGAACCTCAAGCGGTGATGGCATATAATCAACAACGGCATCGAGCATCAACTGAACGCCTTTGTTCTTAAACGCCGACCCGCAGAACATTGGGGTTACCAACTGCGCCACAACACCTTTTCTTAACGCCAACTTTATCTTATCAATGGCTAGAGCCTCGCCGTTCAAATACTTTTCGGCAAGATCGTCATCAAAGTCACACGCACGTTCAACGATCAGCTCATAAAGCTCTTCGACTTGATCGGCATACTCAGCAGGAACCTCTTTCCACTCAACATTCTCGCCCATACTGCCTTCAAAAACAGCCATGCGCTTCGTTAAGACGTCGATGACCCCAAAAAAGTTTTCCGCTTGCCCTACAGGTATCTGCATTGCAAGCGGACTTCCGTTCAATTTTTCTTCTACTTCCTTAACGACTGAAAAGTAGTCAGCCCCAACCCGGTCCAACTTATTAACGAACGCCATTCTCGGTACTTTATATCGGTCAGCCTGTCTCCAGACCGTCTCTGACTGCGGCTCGACACCGCCAACACCACAAAAAACAGCGACCGCGCCGTCTAAAACTCGCAGCGATCGCTCAACCTCTATCGTGAAGTCAACGTGCCCCGGGGTATCAATGATATTAATCTGATGATCCTTCCAAAAACAGGTGGTCGCAGCCGATGTGATCGTGATGCCACGCTCCTGCTCCTGAACCATCCAGTCCATGACAGCCTCGCCCTCATGAACTTCCCCAATCTTGTGCGACACGCCAGTGTAAAAAAGCACTCGCTCGGTCACCGTCGTCTTGCCCGCATCGATGTGGGCCATAATCCCGATATTTCTGTATGATTTTAATTTATCTTTACTCATTTTTCCAACCTACCACGCATAATGCGAGAACGCGCGATTCGCTTCTGCCATTCTGTGTACATCACTCTTTTTCTTTGCCGCTGAACCATGCCCCTCAACCGCGTCGAGCAACTCGCTTGCCAACCGCTTTCCCATAGTCTTATCGTTTCGAGCCGCCGCCGCCTTGATTAGCCAGCGCAGAGAGAGAGCAAGTGCCCGCTGAGGACGAACCTCAACCGGAATCTGATAGACACCGCCACCAACTCGTCTGGACTTGACCTCAACACTTGGCCTGAGCGATTCAACCGCCCTCTCAAACAACGTGCAAGCTTGGTCATCGTTGATCTTCTTTCTTTGAGCAACGATATCAAGCGCCTCGTACACGATCGCCTGAGCGACATGCTTCTTGCCGCGCTCCATGACCATATTAATCAATCGTTGCACCAGTGGAGATCCAAACCGAACGTCCACGCCTATATCTCGCCTTAAATTAACTGATTTGCGTCTTGGCATTAGCTACCCCCCTTCTTTCGCTTCACGCCATACAGCGATCGAGATTGAGATCGTCCCTCAACCCCTGCCGTATCAAGCGCTCCACGAACAACATGATACTTTACACCTGGAAGATCCTTCACCCTGCCACCACGAACAAGCACGATCGAGTGCTCCTGTAGATTGTGCCCTTCGCCGGGAATGTACGCTGTAACCTCTTTGCCACCCGCCAATTTGACACGAGTAACCTTTCGCAGAGCCGAGTTTGGTTTTTTCGGCGTAACCGTGTAAACACGTACGCAGACACCACGCTTCTGGGGACAATTGCTAAGCGCAGGAGATTTCGTTTTCTTCGCGGTTCGTCTTCGTTTAAAACGAACCAATTGACTTATCGTTGGCATAGGGGAAGACCTCGACTAAAAATTCTTTCAAATTACCTACCACAAAACAAAACGGGGCGGAAAAGCTCCGTAGCCCCGTGCAAACCGTAAGTTTGCCGCAATTTATTGGAAAAAATCGCCATTTGATGATATCAATTCTACCCTTTTTTACGATTTTTTCAAGCAAAAAATATTTGTTTCGTTCTTTTTTTAGAGCCTACAAAAAACCGTTCTCTTGAACATGACACCACGCTCACCATACGCTATTATTTAACCATGTCCATCACCAAAAAATAAGGGCGTCCGTAGTGAGAAAGCGATATCTACTTATAACTCTTCTCTTTTTTACCACAAACGCAGCTCGACCGACAGCTATCGACAGCGCCGTTACAACCTCTGGGCCGATCGTCGCAACACTTAGTAGCGCAGCAGCTCTCTACTGCTACTACAAAGAACGGATGCTGCTCAAAGAACTAGGCCTGCTTCTTATCAAAGATGATCGCGATATACTCGAAAAGAAAATATCCCAATTCTCGACCGCAAAATGGGTGCTTTGCGGGGCAGCGCTGGCCTCGACTATAGCGACCATCATCTGCAATATGCGTATAAACCAAGAAGAAGTAGCACGCCAGAACCTAGAGCGTGAAATTGAGGATGCTCTGATTTTGGCTGAGACAGAATCGATCATGACAAAAAAGATGACACTCGGTGAAAACATTAAAACAGAAATCGTAGCGCTTAAAGCACGCATCCTGACGCCAGAGATCCTTGGTAACCGGCTCAGGAAAAATCGCCACTCGATGAAAAAACTGCAACACATAAGTAAACACCCAGAGAAGCAGTTCCTACACAAAAAAATCGTCGTCAAACAAAAAGACCGCTGTCACAGATTCATAAAAACCAATAAAAATAAAATAAAAAACAGAAAAAAGAGACTGGGGAAAAAAAACAAGAAACTTAAACAAAGACTTGAGGATCTCAAAGAGAAAATTAATCTATATCAACTAATAAAACCAGAAACAGGGTACGAAAATCTCTTTGCAAAGTTCGACGCCCGCATCGATCACTTTCTTAACTCAGAAGAAGCATTGTTCCGTGAGCGTCTCAACAGAAATAATTAGCAACGGTATTGTTGTTCTATCGCAAAAACTTCGGTATATTTTGTGTATAACGTGTTATCGCTTATCAAAAACTATACTTATTAGGAGACCGTATGAAAAAATCGATGTTCTTTGTCGCATTTTTTTCGCTACTCATTAGCACTCCACAAACCATCCACCCAACAATCTCATCCAAAGCCATCTTTCCAGCAAGCACCGTACTTACTGTCGCTAGCGGCATCGCAACGGCCTACTACTATAAACAAGAAAAAGATCTTCTTCTCGAACTAGAAAGACTTTCTGAAACAGCGGCCGCGATCGAAAATTCTGTCATCGAGACAACGCCCAGTGAAATAGCAGCTCTCAAAGAAATAATCGAACAAAAAAGAACAGGTTTTCAAAAGCGCAAGTGGATCTTCGGTGGAGCAACGCTTCTAAGCTTACTTACGGCCGTGATCAGCGGCGTAAAGTCACGCCAACATTCCGAACAACCAACTTCTGTTGATTCTCAAGAAAAAACCAAGCTGCTAAAAGAAACTACAGACCTGCTCGAACAAATCGCCGCCGCTATGAACACAACATCTAAAACCATCGTACAAACAATTAGAACATTGCTGGTAGATCTCGAACCACTAAGCAAGCAGGTACAAGAAAAAACCAGCACGCTTAACAATGAACTCCCCGAAGAAATCACAGGTCTTCTCGGAACGAACACAAAAAAAACGGCGCTCCTGAAACAAATCGCATACAGCCTATCAGCAGGAACTGAGCCAACAGAAACCGAACCAACAGGAAAAACAGATGACTAAAAAACTCGATACAAAGTTTATTGTTCTTACAGGCGGCGTCTGCTCATCAATAGGCAAAGGCGTCCTCGTTGCATCGATGGGAACACTGCTCAAAAATGCTGGCTACTCCGTCAGCGTAGTCAAATGGGACCCCTATCTCAATGTAGACCCTGGAACAATGTCCCCCCTCGAACACGGCGAAGTGTTTGTCACCAACGACGGCGCCGAAACCGACCTCGATCTTGGCCACTATGAACGAGTGCTCGAAACACACCTAAGTGCCCTCTCGTCAGTCTCATCAGGCCAAATCTTCAAAGAGATCGTCGACAAAGAACGTAACGGCGAGTTTTTGGGTAAGTGCATTCAGCTGGTTCCGCATGTTGTTGACGCGATCAAGGCGCGACTTATCGCTTTCGCCAAAAAAGAAAAAACCGATTTTGTTCTTCTAGAAATCGGTGGAACGGTCGGCGACATGGAAGGAGAAATCTTTCTTGAGTCGGTCAGACAACTCAAAATGCAACTTGGCCCCCATCAGATGCTCCACAGTCACTTAAGCCTGGTCCCATATCTCAGCTGGGCAAATGAGATTAAAACGAAACCAACACAACACAGTGTCATGACGCTCAAGCGGGCCGGCCTTGATCCAGACTGCCTATTCCTACGAACAATGCATAACATGGACAAGCAAGCAACGGACAAGCTGGCAATCATGTGCGGCGTCGACAAAGAAATGATCTTTCAGGTCCCAACTTGCAGCCCTATCTATAAGCTCTTTATTAAACTGGCAAAACAAAATCTACACAAAAAGATTCAAGCTTGGATGGGTATTAAGCGACCAAAAGAAACCGACCTCTCACGCTGGAAAAATCTCATACAGTTAATCGAAAAGAAAAAGAAAAAAGTCAAAATTGGTCTAATCGCAAAATACGTTGGAAGAAGCGATCCATACATAAGCGTACTCGAAGCAATCAAGTCTGCCGCTTACGCGTGCAATCGTGATGTTGAAATTGTCGTTATCGAGGCGGAAAAACTCGAAACCGAACGAGCAACAGGCGAGAGCTGGAAACAGCTTAAATCTCTTGATGGCATAGTAATCCCTGGCGGCTTCGACAAGCGGGGTATCGAAGGCAAAATCAAAGCAACAAAGTGGGCCCGAGAAAAAAACGTCCCTTTTTTGGGGCTCTGTCTCGGTATGCATGTTATGCTCATCGAATACGCTCGCTCAGTAATAAAACTCAAAGGCGCTTCCAGTACAGAATTTGACAAAAACTCGCCGCATCCCGTGATCTGCCTCATCGAAGAACAACGAAAAATAACACAAAAAGGCGGCTCCATGAGACTCGGAGCCTATCCATGCACCCTCAAACCAAACACCATTGCACGTAAAGCATACGGAAAAAGTCTCATTCAGGAACGACACCGCCATCGCTACGAAGTCAATAACGCCTATAAAGAGCAGTTTGAAAAAGGAGGGGTCGTGTTCTCAGGTATTTATAAAGACAAAGATCTTGTGGAAATATCTGAGAATGCGACCCACAAATTCATGGTTGGCGTCCAGTTTCATCCAGAATTCCTTTCGACACCGCTCAAGCCACATCCGCTATTTAAAGCGTTCATGGAAGCTATCGTCTAGATATTGACCAGAAGGGCTTTTTATATTAGAATATCGTTGTTCTTATTTGGTTTTTTATATTATTTAGGATTTTTCCCATGAACATGAATAGAACGTTTTTTTTACGAAAAGAAGACTGTAAAGCAGATTGGCACGTGATTGATGCATCAGACCAGGTTTTGGGTAGAATGGCAACACAGATCGCCAACCTATTACGAGGCAAAGGCAAAGCAGCGTTCGCACCCCAAACCAATTGTGGCGACTACGTTATCGTTATTAACTGCGATAAGATCAAGCTTACCGGTGATAAATGGAACCAAAAAGTTTACAAACGTTTCTCAGGATGGCGAAGTGGTCTAAAATCTCGCACCGCTGAAGAAATGCTTGAAAAAAAACCGACTGATATCGTTCGATTAGCTGTCAAAAGAATGCTTCCAAAAAATCGCCTCAGTAGCGAAGTTATCAACCGCTTAAAAGTCTACACAGGCGACCAACACCCTCACATAGCACAAGTCACGACAACACAACAACAAAAAACTGCCTAATCCTACGGGCCAACCCTAGGTGAAAAATAACCAGACCCCCCAAAAAACAATCAACTATGAGGTTTTTCTCGAGGGGGTTGGTGTTCATAGCGGTGAGCGCTCGGCCATCACACTCAGGCCGGCTCAGGAAAATTCCGGAATAACGCTTCTAAATAAAAAATTCCCCAACGATCTTCTCCAGATCGGAACAGTCGTGCCTGAACAAGCTATGCACGCAACGGTTTTGAAGGCAAAAACATGGGCTGTTAGCACGGTCGAGCACCTCATGGCCGCTATCCATGGGCTTGAAATTGACAACCTACTTGTTGAAATTGAAGGCTTTGAGCTACCGATTCTTGATGGCAGTGCGCTCCCTTTTGTCCAAGCAATTCAGGCTACAGGTCTTAAAATACAAATCGAGCCAAAACAATTTGTAACCCCAAAACAGACGCTTCGATTCGAAGAACAAAAAAAATACATCGAAATTCAACCAGCCAACAAAGATAACACTCTTTATTTTGACTACTCAGTCAACTTTGAACATCCGTTAGTCCGAGACAGTCGCATGAGCGGGAGTCTATCCCCAACCTACTTTACTCGAGAAATCGCACCAGCCAGGACCTTCGGTTTTCTTGAACAGCTTCCATTGCTGCGAAAACACGGCCTCGCGAAAGGTACAACCCTCGGGAACACCGTTGTAGTTGGCCAGGAAATTGTTTTGAATAGTCAGCGATTTGAGGACGAATTCATACGACACAAACTTCTTGATCTAATTGGCGACCTAACATTATTAGGAAAACCTCTTGCAGGAACAATCATCGCTCACAAAACCGGCCACAGCTTCACACGTAAGATAATCGAACACTCCATACAGCACCCCGATCAGTGGGAAGCGTTTACCTCAAAATAAGTGCCAAAATATCCTGATACGAAAGAAAGAGGATCAATCCAAGAATCAAAACCCATGACAAAAGATTGACCGAAAAACGAATTATCTCGGGGATTGGTCGCCGAATAATAAACTCTATCGTTTCAAACAAAAGCTGGCCCCCATCAAGAGCACCAATTGGCAACAGATTGATGATTGCAAGATTTATACTAATAATTGCTAGAAAAACTAGCAACAAAAGCAGTCCCTGCTGTGCCATCTGAAAGCTCTGCGAAACAATCATAATCGGGCCACCAAAATCTTTTATATTGCGCTTGAAGGCAAGCATTTTGATGCTTACTAAAAACTTGCCAACCCACTCATGCGTTTTCGCAACACCTTTTTTTATCGCCTGAAAAACAGAATACTTTTCATATTCAACACGAATGGTTTCCGGATAGACTGTAGCTCCAGCCAACAACCCGCGCTGTAAATTACTTCCGTTCTTAGAACCAGGAACTGAAATAACAAGCTCTTTTTTGCCCCGCAAAAGTCGTAACTCTACAGCTTCCCCTTTTTTCTTGGAAAGTTCTTCCGCCAACTTGCGCAACGCAGGATACAAAATTTTGGGATCAGCATGAAGACGACGATTATTGACCGCCAAGAGCCTGTCACCCGGCTGGATTCCAAGAGGCATATCTTCTTTTTTCACTTTTTTTACAAACAGCGCAACTTCTTTTTGCACCGGCATGCCAGTCATATACAAAACACTAAACACCATGTAGGCAAAAAAGATGTTAAATAAAATACCCCCAACTAGAACTAAAACTCTTTGCCAATAAGGCTTTGATCGGAACGACCGAGGACTAATATCGTATGCATGCGCCTGTCCTCCTTGGCCAACTTCTGCCATGCCAGCAATCTCAACATATCCACCGATCGGAATAATAGCTAAGCGAAAATTCGTATCACCAATTTTTTTCTGGAAAATACTTGGCCCCATACCTATCGAAAAGGTTGGCGTGTGGATATTGAAAAGCTTGCAAAATAAAAAATGGCCACACTCATGAATCGTAATAAGCAAACCAAAACCGAGAATGGCATAAAATAAAGGAAGTAATTTTGTTGAAAATAATATTCCCAAAGCATATATATTCATAGATTTGTTCCTAAACTATTTTGAAGTCAATAAAAGATGATTGTAGCAAAATATCACAAATATGAAAATTTAGTGCAAAAATTAGAGTTTTTTGCACCCTTCGTGGGTGATCACAAAGACATCTTCAATCCGAACCCCAATGTTCTCTTTAGGAAAGTACAATCCAGGCTCTATCGTAATAACATCACCAACACCAAGCGGAATACCTAAATCACCAACATCGTGCACATCAAGACCCAAGAAGTGCCCTATTCCATGGACAAAATACTGTTTAAGCCCTCGTTCTTCCAAAAATTGCTCGGCCATGTGATGTAAGGACCGCTCAGGCACAGCTGAATTCTGCAAGAAGGACCCCGGTTTTGCCCGTGATGCGATATATGTTTGTAGTTCTAGAACAATATCGTAAACTTTTTGCTGGCGATCGGTAAACAAACCTGAAACGGGATAGGTCCTCGTCATGTCTGCACAATAGAGGCCAACTTGTGCACCAATATCAACAACCACAAGATCGCCTTTTTGCAACTTTTTGTCGCGATCCATGTAGTGCAGTACTGTGCTATTTTTTCCAGCCGCAACAATCGAGGGGAAAGCTATCTGCGCATGCTGCTTCGTAAAAACACGCTCTATCTCAGCCTGTAACTCATATTCATACATGTCAGGCTTTATAGTCTGTGCAACAGCAAGATGCGCTTTTTTCGTCACCTCAATCGCTTGAGAGAGCAGCTCAAGCTCATGGTCGTCCTTTTTTCTGCGTA
This sequence comes from Candidatus Babelota bacterium, assembly GCA_018817025.1. Taxonomy (GTDB): domain Bacteria; phylum Babelota; class Babeliae; order Babelales; family JAHIUU01; genus JAHIUU01. The sequence continues at coordinate 28,064 of JAHIUU010000001.1, forward strand.
GCGACGCAACCATCGGTGAAATATCTGCAACCTGCTCCGCAATAAGACTCATACACGAGAACAAATTTTCAAATCGATGGATAGGGAAAAAGTACGAGTCATTTGATTGGTCAAGTAATGTTAATAGTAGGCCCTGCTTACCAAGATAATCTTTCAGATCTTTTATTACATTTTCATACTCATCTTCATAAAAAAATGGCTTCATGTAATAGCTTTGACACGGCTTACCTAACGACTTCATGTCAAAGCTATGGCCCCCCAATGATGCCGTGGTTGCCCATTGTTCCCGTGCTCGACTGTATTTTGGAAGAAAAAGTTCCTCCCGGCCATCCCAATACAAGCAAGTGACCGCTCCCGGCTCATTAATCCCAGTAAAATAATAAAACGAACTCTCTTGCCGAAAGATATATCTTGAATCTTCAAAGCCAGCAAAAAAAACCACAACCCCTCGTTCTACCTCTGGATACATCTCATGAAGCATATCAAGTAACAACGCTCTTCGTTTCTTGTACATAATCACCTTTCATAGCCTTCTGGCGCCCGATATATCGGCAACCTCTTGAACTTTTGCGCAAATGATCCGATCGATTCCAATCGAAGAGAGAGTGTTAATGCTCGCTCACTTTTCCAATTGCCATACTGTCGATACCTCTTCTCCTCCCATCCAATCGAAATTCCCCAACAATGTCCCTTATAGTCAAAACAGACATGGTGTAGCATCGGTTTCATCGCATTGAATAACGGCAACGCATGCTTATGTTTTGAATAAAACTTTCCATTATAGGTAACATTCACAGAATTGCCCAACGGAACCGAGCAGCCAACCATCACAAACGTAGAAATATCAGAAAACAGTTCCCTCTCCCGCCTTACCGCATCTTTTTGATAAATATATCCTAAAAAAAGATTCCAATTATCTCTCGCAAAGCTCATCATTATTTCGTACGTAGCCAAAGAAAAATTTTTCCAATCATACTCCTGCGTCAATGAAAGATCAAAGTCTTTATATGTACACTGTGTTTGTATATGTAGGGGTGCAAGATGCTTCTGGCTATACGATCTACGTAACGGGAAGATGTCTGAACGATTGCAAAAATCATATCCCTGCGTTACCACCAAATCCAAACAAAAATCGTTCAGACGCCAGTTGTTTCTCAAGATAAACACAAGTCTGTTTTCCGGATAAAAACGATCAAACATATCAATGTGATACCAATGATCCTGGTATATCTTTGGCAGATAGCCCCAGCGAATTATCGGCTGCATGTGGTGCATATATCGATAGTCCTCATGGCAAAGCGTCTGCTCTGGAAATGCCCACTCAAAACCACACCGGGCAAACAATCTGCAACGAGAACCCACGGAACTTGTCTTGCAAACATTGCTTCGAAGCTGCAGTTGCGGCTCAACGAAGCCTGTCATATGCTGGTTCCAAACGGTCCAGGACGACTGCGCACGGCCCTTATAAACAAACCGCGCTGTATCAATATCGATGGAAGGCGTTGTCGTAATAGTCCGGTCAACCAACTCGCCAACATAAAACTTTTCGACTTTTTTAGATTCCAAAAATGCATAGTCAAACAACATATCATGCCGATAGTGCAAAAATGGTAGAAGCTTGTAATAGCTTGTGCCCCACTCATAGTGAGGCAGATATGTTATAGAAACCTTTTCTTCGTGCTCCCTTTTCTTTGCCACCAAGCAACGCTCTTCTTCTACAAACTGATTACTCAAGCTTCGTTCAGAATGTGCCACAAACTGCATCGAATGCTTTCTATCATGATATCGCTGAATGACAGAGTTATAGAACGAATCTTCAACCAACTGCGCATCATTTAAAAACTGATATCCAAGTCGTTTGTCAGTCCCAAAATCGAACCGTATAAGACTCTGAAGTCTATGAGTTCCTAGCGCAAACGGCTGAAAATAGTTCCCCTGGACCCAGTACCGCTTGTCGGTTGCTTGAACCAAGCGACCATCTCGTTCCAACCACGCGTCCCATTCTTCCGCATAATGACTATCGATAACAATAAAATTATCACTGCTCTTCGCCCAACGAAATTCGTCCGACAGAATAAATCCCTTCTTTTCAACCAAGTTAAATCCAAACGTCGTATCACAATGAGAACCAAGCAGCCAGTAATATTCTTGGCGAAAGCCAAACCCAAGCTCTGCATCAAACGAAAGGCGAGGCATCAAAAAACCAGAACCCGCTCGATTTTGCAACGGAAAAACTAATACTGGAAACACAAAAACAGGAATTTGCATAATCTTAAAAAGTAAGCCTGAGGCTTTAAGAACAGAATTTTTATATAAAACAGCGTGGCTCGCGGTAAAAGACCAATGTGGTGTCGAGTGGTCACAGGCGGTGTAGGCTAACCCCTCCATCTCCCAAGTTTGGTCATCCAATTTTTCTGCTTTCGCAGAAGATAAAAAACCTTCTTTGACATGAATCTTAATATTTTTCGCACACCCGGTCTTTGTTGCCAAACATAATTCGAGAGAATCGGCTAACATAACAAAGTCTGGGTTTTCAAACTTGACAAACGCATTCTCATCACACGTCGCAACAACGGTTTGCCTCTCTTTATCCAAAACCACCCGATCTGCCCAAATGTGCACTTTATAGTCAAGCAAAATTTCGACTTCTCCATCAAGAAGCACCTGATTTTTATCAGTTATTTTTTGATGTGTCGAACGAACAGTAAGAACTTTTATCGAATCAAAAGCGGTTTTTACCCCTGGATGAATGGGAATAGACGTGAGCGCAAAAGCAAAAAAAACCCAAACTACTGGCCATCCAGTGGTCGTATGATGGCTCGTGCTTGGCTTCCTCATCAAAATGGCCGTCTACCCGCTATCGCTTTGTGGATCGTCACCCGATCCATTTGCTCCAGGCTGTAGCCGATTGGGATACCACTTGCAAGCCGAGAAACCAAAAGCGAAGCCCCCTCCAATTTTGACGCAACGAAACTCGCGGTCGCCTCACCCTCAGGCGTCGGGTTTGTCGCAAAAATAACCTCTTTTATCCCATCATCGATACGAGTCAAAAAAGCGTCCACCGTCAAATCATCAGGTCCTACACCCTCCAACGGACAAAGCGACCCTCCAAGAACATGGTACAGCCCGTCATAGTCCTGAGTCCTCTCGATCGCCAACAGATCGTGCCAAGTCTCCACAACACATATCGAACTACGATCTCGTTTGGAGTCCGCGCAAATCGCACATAAGTCGCTTGTCTGCGTCCAGTTGAAACAATTCTTGCACGGCTTCACCTTTTCTTTCGCCTCAATAATCGCTCGACAAAGCTGATCGATAGATTTTTGATCGCTCGACAAAAAGTGAGAAGCAACCCTATACAAATTTTTCGAAGCAAGATACGGCACGTGCTGTAATTGACGAATTAACTTTTCTAGTGATGGAATATGCTTAATCATACAATAAAAACTTATTTAAACAGTCTTTTTCTCAACAAATCCTCTCCAACCGTCAAAACATTATTCATCAACCAATAGAGCACCAGGCCTGCTGGGAAGTTAACAAATATCGCGGTCATAACAATTGGCATAAACATCATCATCATTCGCTGCTTTTGATCTGCAACAGGAGACACCGTTTGCTGCCACAACATCGTCGCCCCCATTAAAACAGGAAGAACATAGTATGGGTCTGCGGCAGACAAATCGTTAATCCATCCAAAAAGCGGTGCCTGATACAACGAAAGGTAATTACTTAACACGCGATACAATGAAAACAAAATAGGAAGTTGAACAAACATCGGAAGACAACCAACCATTGGTGTCGCAGGAGAAAGCTTATGTTCTTGATGAAATCGCAAGATTTCTTCTTGTTGTTTTTTTGAATCATGCCGAAATTTAGAACGAATTCTGTTAATCGTTGGTTGATATTTTTGATACTCCTCCATCTTTCGACGAGAAACAATCGAAAGCGGCAAAAACGGCAACTTGAGAAGAATCGTAAGAACAACTATGGCTAACCCAAAATTTCCAAGATGCTTATATAAAAATTCTAAAAGCCGTAACAAAATTTTGCACAACCATGAAAGCCATCCAAATGAAAGAACATCTGCTAGCCGCCCATCAACAGCCTCCAAATCAGACAACAGTTTAGGTCCCATATAAAAAGACAGTTCGACACGCTTCTCTGCCTTTACCTCGGCCCCCTCGAGAATCGCAACTAATCGCTTGTTTACTCGCTTAAGGTAACCTCCTAGGGCAAAATTTGATGCGTCTTTCGCAAGCGTATGAATAAAATACTTGTCCTCTACTCCAAAAATCTCTGGAAGACCCCACACGCTTACAAGCTCCTCGCTCGAAGCTATCTTGCTAATTGCTCCCGCATCTCTTGTCACAAGTCCGTTGATCGTATTATCCGCTATCTCAGAAACATGCGGAGCTGGATAAAAAAGTCGCGTATTGATGGGGGTTGGATTTCCTATCAAAGGCTCAAAGTCTAACGTCAGATCAAGTTTGTATGAATCATCATGGAGTAGGTACGTCTTACGAATACGCCAGTCTCCCGCTTTGGTCTCATACGAAACCGATCGATCGGTCTGTGAGACAAACTTGTAATTGAACGGGGTCTTTTCATCAAGCGCAAGCAAGAAACAAGCCTCTTCGCGCTGCTCAACCGTATCGTACAAAACTGTCTCGATAGGTCGGCCAGACCTGCCCTTGTGTTTTTTAAAAGATAATGCCCGAACAACGCCACCAAAGTTAGAAAACTCGACCTTAACCTGCGGTGTCTGCAATACTACAATCGATTCTTGATCAGGACTCACCTTTGTATCAATAAAATCAACTTCTCGCTTTGGCTCTCGATGCCAACACTGCTGCACCGGTGTTCGATATACCTGGCCAGCTTGAATCTTGTCACCAGCTCCCACTACTCCTGAAGGCTGCGGCTTCTTTGTAAAGTACTGCAACGCCCAAACGGTCAGAAAAGAAAACGCTAACGCAGTTAATACTCTTCGATTCATCAATTTACCCTTCAGCAATATATGATACAATGGAAAAACAAAAGTTTACCAAAGAATAGGAAGAAGAGCTAGGTGGATACAATCAAAACAATCGTTATTGCCAATCGAGGAGAGATAGCCCTCCGCATCAATGCAACTTGTCAAGCGCTCGGCATCAAAACAATCGCGCTTTATACACAAGAAGACCAATCCCTATCGTACGTTTTTCACGCGGACCAATCATATAAATTGCCTCAAAACGGGCTGGCTGGTTACCTCGATCAAGAAGCTATTATAGAAATAGCCCAGAGGGCGAGCGCCAATGCCATCCATCCTGGATACGGATTTCTTGCAGAAAACGATCAATTCGCACAAAAGGTCATCGATGCAAAGCTTATATGGGTCGGCCCAAGCCCCTCTATCATCAAAGCCGTTGCCAACAAAACACAAGCTCAAAAAGTCATGTCTGCTGCAGGTATTCCTACGATCCCAGGCTACTCGTGTAACACAAGTAAGTCAGATAGTTTTGCCGAAGCAAAAAACGCAGCTGATATAATTGGCTACCCGATTATTCTCAAATCTGCTGACGGTGGTGGCGGTAAAGCAATGCGAAGCGTTAGCCAAGCAGATCAATTTGACGCATGCTGGAAATCAGTCGTATCCGAATCACAAAAGTTTTTTCGTTCAGACAATATAATTGTTGAAAAGCAACTTGAACATGCTCGACATGTTGAAGTCCAGATCGCCGGCGACGGTGACAACTATATCCATCTTTATGAACGGGAGTGTTCAATCCAACGAAATCACCAAAAAGTAATCGAAACGGCCCCGTGCTTATTTCTTGATTCAAAAACTAAAACAAAACTTCTTGATACTGCTATTGCTGCAGCTCAAGCAATCTCGTACGACCATATCGGGACGGTTGAATTTCTCGTCACCACAGACCAACAGTTTTATTTTCTTGAGATGAACACTCGACTCCAAGTTGAACACGCTATTACTGAAGCAACGACAGGCATCGACCTTGTTGCCATGCAAATCCACCTCGCTGCCCATAAACAACTCCCATACAAACAACTTGATATTACCCAATCTGGCTATGCTATCGAATGTCGTATCTACGCAGAAAATCCTTCACAAAACTTCGCGCCATCGACCGGAACGATCACGAATCTGACGCTGCCAAACGGTCCATTTTTACGAATCGATCACGATTTAGAAGAGTGGCAAGAGATTACCCCGTTCTTCGATCCGATGCTCGCAAAGATTACTACTTGGGCAAACAAAAAAGAGCTTGCTATCGCACGCATGGTCAACACACTTAAACAAACAAATATTTCTGGGTTGAATACTAATATCTCATTCTTGAAAGCAATTCTCGAATCAAGCGAATTCGTACAGAACCAGATTTATACAAAACTTTTGCACGATAAAAACTATTTTCAAGCAAAACAAAACAACAAACCCCTGTTTACAAAAACAGAATATCGCGATCTTGCCAGATATATCGAACAAACAAATAAAAAAAAACAAACCGATAGCAACACACAAACACAAAGCCTGTCACAAGATCTATGGAGAAATAAACGCTGGAGGAACCCGTTGTGAAAATTGTCTCTTGGGATCCAGAAAAAAAGATCGCGTTTCTTGAAAAAGATGGCCAACGATACAAAGCAAAGGTTCTCTCACACAACAAAAACGAATTAGTCTTATATCTTTTCAACTCAAACGAAACAATCACGGTTTCTATTCGAGAAAACACAGAGACAAGCAAAAAGGCTCCTAATCAGCGCACGACTATCACCAGCCCGATAGCCGGACGTATCATCAAGATTTACGTGCACGCCGGCCAAAGGGTAGCTAAAGACGCCACACTCCTTACTATCGAATCTATGAAAATGGAAAATGAAATCCGTGCTCCGTTCAATCTATTTGTAAAAACTGTTTCTATTGATGAGTTAGATTTGGTAAAACAAAATCAATTGTTGCTAAAAATCGAAGAGGGCTAATAGGGCTAATTAGGAGAAGCAAGTGAAGCAAAAAAACCATATGTCGAAAAAAAAGTTTCGAATCGGCGAACTCGCACGGGAATTGCAAGTTAAGAAGTTTGTTATTAGATTTTGGGAAAAAGAGTTCGACTTAAAATCCCACCGTTCACAAGGCGGACAACGCTACTACACACAAGAAGATCTTAAGGCTTTTGATACAATAAAATTTTTGCTTTACAAAAAGGGCTTTACAATCGCCGGCGCAAAGACTGAACTTGAAACAATACTCAACCGAAGCAACCATACAGAAAAACAGATCACCGCAGCAACCCAAACAAAATTTGATGTCCTTCCAAGCGATCTTCTCAACAAAATAGTTTATTTAAAAGAAAAACTAATCGAACTAAAAGAAGCACTCTAACTACTATGTTCCCAACACAAACCGGATATCTTCTCATTAACAAACCAAAAGACATAACATCGTTTGATTGCATTAGACACATTAAAAAAATTCTCAACGCTGGTCGAAAAGTAAAAATTGGCCACGCAGGCACCCTTGATCCATTTGCAACCGGACTTTTGATTGTCTGTATTGGTAGAGACGCAACAAAAACAATTTCTCATTTGCTTAATCTCGACAAAACATACGTCGTTAAGGCAAAATTAGGTGAGCGAACAGACACGCTTGATTGCACGGGCAGGATGGTTGAAACAAGCAATGTCCAGATCCAAAAACAGGAAATCGAACTGGCAATTAAAAACCTAGGGAGCTCATACATGCAAACCCCACCAATATACTCTGCGCTTAAACATCAAGGACAGCCTCTCTACAAACTCGTACGGGAAAAAAAACTCACCGAAAAACAGCTAGCCGAAATTATCAAAGCAAAATCACGAACCGTCACGATTCACAATATAAAGCTACTCAATTATGCATCACCATATTTTTCATTCAAAGCTCAGGTTTCCAAAGGGACGTATATCCGATCGCTCTCCAACGACATTGCACAAAAAGCCGGATCCATTGCAACGACATACGAACTTGAGCGAACCAAAATTGGTTCCATCTCACTTACAAAAGCAACTCGCTTGGATATGCTAAAATCTGTCGATGACATACAAAAAAATATGCTCTCTCAAGAGCAAGTAACCTAAAGGAGTATGGTATGGAAAAAAAGCTTCTTGTCATTACGATCACGATATTGCTTAGTAGCCCTGCGTATGCCGGACAGCCTGTCTCAAAAGAAGAAAAAACACCATGGAACTTTTCGGCATGGCTCTCTGAGGGCTTTCAAAAAACGATGGACCGCATGGAACAAGAATTTGAAAAACTCAAACAAGAATTTTCGAAAATCAAACTGTTCGGACCACAAGTGAAAACTCATGAAGACAAAGAAAAAAAACAGTACAATATCGAAGTAAAACTTTCAGGATACCAAAAAGAAAAAATCTCTATTGCCCTTGATGTTCCTAAGGGAAAAGAGAAGCAACAAATCATGACAATTACTGCATCAAAAGAAATTATAGAAAAAGATCCCGCTGGAAAAAAAATTGAAACAAAAGAAGAAAAGTTTGAGTGGTCAGAGACACTTCCAAAAGGCGCAAACGGCCAGAAAGCAACCGCTCAATTTAAAGATGGCATTCTTTTGATACAAATGCCTCTTGAGATCAAAGAGCAAGTAGAAACTGTTACAATTACTGTTCGCTAAAAAACTTCGAGCTTCCTATAACACTCTCCATATGGCTTATCGGACGCACACTGCTTTGCAACATGTCTATTCGAGACTTTAACTAACTCAATAAAGCTATGGTGTTCATGCGGAAAAGCAGGATCAAGTATCTGAGATGCATGAAAAGAAATAAGCTTTGTTTTTTCGGCCATTGCATGCTCATCAAAAAACAAAGTCATATCACACTGACTCTTAGCATAAACAGGATCCCACACTCTATACCCAAAAACTTTCCCCCTGAAAGAAATATTCTTAAGTGCCTGAAGCGTAAGAACATGAACCGTTGCATGCGTTTTATGAGGATCGCTCATTTCATCAATTAAAAAAACCACGTCTGGATTAATGTAACGAATTGACGACTCAATAATTGCCAGATCGTTACGCGCAAGTTTTTTTTCTTGCTTCTGTTTTTCGTAAAATGGAAGATTCCAAAAAATCGATTCTATTCCTAGATAATCACAAGAAGCAAGCGCTTCACGCCTGCGAATCTGGCTCTTGATCGCTTGTTTTTCTCTATCCGACCGATCGCTAAAGCCAGAATCAACTTTTTGCGCAAACCGATCAGTTACCCCATTAAAACCGCTAACGGCATATGCGACGGTAATTGAATCAGGCACAAGCGATAAAAGAAGAGCCCCACACCCAATTACGTCGTCATCGGGATGTGGAGCTACAAAAAGTATTTTCTTACCTGCTAACTCGATCATCTTTTCTTTGAGCCATACATTTTTTTGAGCCACAGCTTAGAGAATTTTTTTGAAACTCTTCTCAGTAAGCCAAATCCTTTCAACCAGCTGATCATATCTTCTAGAGTTCGAGCTTCCTGTTCAGCGCCTCCTGGCTTGGTAACTGGCCCCATTCCACAAAATTCAGTGGTTGGCGTCCACTCACCCTCTTCGAGAGGCTGCGCAAACATAATTTTGAAACCAAACGGATCTTTGACCGAGAAAGAAACAACACCCCAAGGCTGTTTTTTCGGTTGCTCGAGAATCTCTACTCTTTTCCTTTTGCATCGCTCAAGATACTTGTCAAATCCCTTTTTCATCTCAACATAAACCCCGGCGCCTCGACCAGCACAATGCTTGACAAGACTCATCTCTGCAAGTTCTCCTGAGGACGGAGTTCGAAATCCGATGAAGCATTTTCCCTTTTTAAGCAATACATACTCAATATAACTTCGACCGTCTTCCTTTTTTGTTGCTAACTCAACAACATCAAAACCCAACTTTTCACTATAAAACTTTGCTGCATTCTCTACCGACTCAACAACAAACATCGGCATACAACTCTTCATCATACCACGCCCCTTCTCATCTTAAATAAACATCTTATCTTGCTGCCTGAGCAACCTTCTTTGCAAGACGACTGATTTTTCGTGAAGCGGTACTCTTCTTTAACAGGCCCTTTCCTCGAGCTCTAGCAATTTTTGCCTCTGCATCTTGCAAACAAGCCTTTGCCGTCTCAACATCCTTATCCAAGAGAGCATCAAGCACTTTCCGCGTCGCAGACTTTATATCAGAGCGACGAGCAACGTTTCTCTTGCGTCTGATTTCATTTGTCTTAGCTCTCTTCTTTGCTGATTTTATATTAGCCATCTATCTTTTCTCCACAGTTTTCACATTTTTCTTACGTTCGGTCCCTAAACGACCTTCTCAACTTTCCCAGACTTGACGCACTTCGTACAAACCGCGCCACGCTTAATACTTCTTTGACCTTTATAAACAAACCGCATGACATGAACATTTGGGTACACCCAGCGCTTTGTCTTATTATTCGCATTACTCACGTTGTTGCCAACTCGAGGCCGTTTTTCACAAACAACACATTTATTCGCCATTCGCCTATTCCTTTAATTTACCACCAATTTACAATATTCACCCGCGGTTAGAGTGTCATTTTACCACAACAAAGCTCTTTTTCAAGCAAACAAGCTGTCAATTTATCCGGCCTGAATAGGCCGAACTTCGCCATCACCCAATTCGTCAGATGGATCATCAGCATCTGTCAGACTATGAAACTTTCGAAGTTTCATCCCAAGGAGGTGGTACACCTCTTTTGCCTGCAGAGTCTCCTGCTCAAGCAATCCCTTTGCTAAAATCTCTAACTTGCCCTTATTGTCAACCAAAAGCTTTTCTGCGCTATTGTAACACGAGGTAATGATATCCGATATTTCCGCGTCAATTTTTCGAGCGGTGTCTTCAGAATAGTCCGCTGAGTGCCTCATTATATCACGGCCAAGGTAGGGATGATCTGTATTGTTTCCAAACACAATCGGTCCAAGCTTGGACATTCCATATTTACATACCATGCGACGCGCAATTTTGGTTGCATGACTAATATCACTTGCAGCGCCAGTTGACTGCGTATCGAAAACCAACTTCTCCGCCAATAAGCCGCCAAGCGCAATCATAATCTTTGCTCTCATCAAATCAACACTTTCGATGTGTCGATCTTCTTCAGGAAATGACCAGGAGGCACCCATCGACCTTCCTCGGGGAACAATGGTAACTTTATGAAGAAGATCGGCGTCTTCAAGCAGTACATTGACCAGCGCATGACCAGATTCATGATACGCCGTCTGAATCTTATCTTTCTCCGAAAGCACCACAGTCTTGCGTTCCGCGCCGAGTAAAAGCTTATCGCGCGCCTGCTCAAAGTCACCAATTTCAACAAACTGCTTATCCGCCTTAGAAGCAGATAGCGCCGATTCGTTCACCAGATTCTCAAGATCAGCCCCACTAAACCCAGGCGTTCCACGAGCCACACGAAGCAAATCAAGACCAGGCTTTAGGGTGATCCGACTGGCATGAATCTGTAAAATCTTCTCTCGACTTTTAAGATCTGGATAAGGCACCTCAACAATCCGGTCAAATCGACCGGGACGAAGCAACGCATTATCAAGGACATCTGGTCGGTTTGTTGCTGCTAAAACAATAACCGAGCCATGCTCAGTTGAAAAGCCATCCATTTCGGATAACAACTGATTTAGAGTCTGCTCTCGCTCATCGTTTCCTCCCCCAAGACCAACGCCTCGCTGCCGGCCAACAGCATCAATTTCATCGATAAACACAATACATGGCGAGTGTTTTCTTGCCTGTACAAACAAATCGCGAACTCGAGAAGCCCCGACACCAACAAACACCTCAACAAAATCTGAACCACTGATGCTGAAAAATGGACAACTTGCCTCCCCAGCAACTGCCTTTGCGAGAAGCGTTTTCCCGTTGCCTGGTGCGCCGCTAAGCAGCACTCCCTTAGGAATCTTTGCTCCAAGACGACCAAACTTCTTTGGATCCTTCAAAAACTTAATAATATCCTGAAGATCATCCTTTGCCTCATCAACCCCAGCAACATCTTTGAAGGTTACATTAACCGTATTTGGAGAAAAAAATCTTGCCTTGCTCTTCCCAACATTAAAAATCTTACTGGCACCACCACCACCACCCTGTCCCTGTCGAAAGTAAAACAAGACCGCAAAAAACAAAAAGCTCAACATCATAAGCAACAACAACGTCGCCCCCCAGCCAGGCTTATCAATCGGAATAACCGACACATTAACATTGTGAGACGCAAGCAACTCCCAGAGCTTTTCGGTTGGCATAATATGCGTCTCAAACTGAAGACCATTCTGCCTAAGAGCGCCATATACATAATTATCTTGGACCGTGATTTTTTCAACCTTGTCCTCTTCAACCATACTGACAAATTTTGAATAAGAAACCGTTTTGACATCTCGATTAACCGAGTTATACCAAAACAGATAGAACATCCCTCCAACTAGCAGCGCAAGTAAAAGCCACAAAGCATTTGGACCTTTTTGCGACATCTTTGGATTGCGCCTCTTCTTAGGGCCCTCCCCTTTTCCTGTCTCTTTTTTCATATGCGACGCCCTCAACTTATTATTTACAAACTTTTCTATCTATAAACCAAGATCCATCTCCGGGAAAAAACGCCTGTTAATGGTACTAAAAACAGACATTTTTTGCAAACTAACAGGTGTTTTCCGCCGATTCCCCTATAAAGGCCACAACTGCTGACCAGTCCAACGAGGAAAGCTCTTTGGTTCAGGAGTTCGAGTTAATATTCTAATATTGCCACTTTTATAGTTCAAAGCAGCAATCTGCTGAGAACTCTTCTTCTTTTTCCCAACCTGATCGATTGAAAAAGCGATATACCGACCACACTCAGACCAAGATGGTTCGTGCTTGTTGCCCGGACAAGATGTAATTCGGCGTTCATCAAGAACATCAAGGTTATCAAGAGAAAGCGCAAACAGTTGAAATACCCCTTTTACAGGCCTCGTATATACAAGCATATTGGTCTTAGGGCAATACGAAGGTGCTGCACAATAGCCGTTCCCCCCGGTCAACCTTCTCGTCCCACCCGTTTTTCGATTCAGGTAGTAAATCTGCGGTAACCCGGTCTCATAATCGGAACAAAAAACAATATCGCCATTGGCAAGCATGCATGGCGAAACATTATGTGCACCGTTATGCGTCAGAGGCTTAAATACCCGTTTTTTTGCCTCTTTGCACATCCTTGGATCGTACAGATACAATTCAGAATTTCCACGCCCCCCAGACAGGCAGATCGCAGCCGTTTTTCCATCACCGGAGAACGCTGGTTGCATATTGAGACCGGAATACGAGCAAATAACACTATGCCTACCCGTGCGCAAGTCAACCGACATCAATCGGTTATTAGACTTCGTCAGCTGGGAGTAAAAAAGAACCGGTACCTTGGTGTGCCAACTTGGTGCAAGGTTAATTGTCTTCGCAGGAACAACAACACATTCTCTCTTGCACGCATAGTCGGCTAAACAAATGATCTTGTGATGTGACGAAACCATCTTACAATAGACCACCGAAGTTGAGCAAATCCCTCGATCTCCTGTAAGCTTTTGCAGAATGTCACCAGAAAGATTATGTCCCTGAGCAACCAAATTTTTTCTTTCTATCGTAACGGTTTTGTCAAAAACGACATGATTTGAACTTGTGTCTCTTATCCTCACATGCACACGAGTTCCTCGCTTTTTATTCTTTTCAACAAAACCAAAAGCGGTTACGAGCGAAACACCCTGTTTAAAAAGTTCTTTCAAATTAATCGCTGTAAGACGGTGCTCTTTCTTTTTGAGGTCAACATCGAATTGATCTGTAAAATTAAGGTCATCACGAACAATCCTGGCAACCTCAAAAAGTAATGGGTTCTTACTACTACACAGCATCTGATTTTTCAACCGGCTATACAAACCACAATGCGGTCCGGTAACGGTAAACGTTCTCGCATTTGATTTTGTTACCGTTGCTACCGCATAGACCGCTGTAAAGCCAAACAATTGAGTAAAAACAAAAACAAAAACAAAAAACCGTTTTGTCATAGAATATCTCCCTTCTCGTCACTGCCGAAATGTCACCGCAAAACTCTTGCCCCACAAACATCGATCAAATTTGAACTGTTTCCCGACACGAATAATACTCAAATCATAAATCAGCACGTGAGAAGATTTTTGGATTGCAAACTCTTTTATAGATCCGTCGCGAGAAACCACAAAAAAAACTTCACATTCGGTTCCTTTCGGCACCCCGAGAGGTGGCTTCCATACCCGATCAACCTCCACCTGAATGCACTGCTGATACACAATCACTCGTGGATCGCTCTCTCCCATTAGATTAAAATGGAGCATCTCTTCTTTCTCAATCACCTCTTCTTTCTTCTGTTCTTCCTGCTTATCTTTTTTCTTCTTATCTACCTCTTTCTTGTCAGCTTTTTTCTCAGGTATTTTCTTCGTCACTACTTTTTTTGGTTTTGGCTTCGCGGGAACCTTCTTCGATTTGCTCACCGGTTTTTTTTTCACACATTTCTTTAACGTTTTACTTGTCGATTTTTGCTTAAAATATCGTCCGTATACGTCCTTAGGCGCCCGTAGCCTACGAAAATAAGCGTTCGTAATCTTTCTCGAGTGTCGTCCATATGCAACAAATCGCTTCCGAATGGACGAGTTTCTATTTACAAAACTGATAAATAATAGAATGACAATGTGGAAAAAAAGAGATAGCCATAACAATCGTTTATCCAAAGGACTACCCATTCAAAATTGCCCGGGTCGACATCGCAACGTATTTAACGCCAGCAAGCTTTAGCTCATCGACAATCTGTATCACATGCCCATATGACACTTTCTCGTCCGCTCGAATGTAGACAGGAAGATCCTCTCGAACTCCCATCGCCTTTTTCACAGCCTCAACAAGCATTGGTCTATTAATTGGATAACTATTGAAAAACAGCTTCCCCTCTTTATCAAGCGTTACAACCAGGTCCTGCTGAACGCCAACTTCTTTACTGCTACCCTGGGGCAAATCGATCTTTATGCCATTTTGTATCATAGGCGCAGTGATCATAAAAATAACCAATAGCGTTAAGGCCGTATCAATCAGCGGAGTAAGAGATACCTCAGGAAAAATTGACCGTTTAAATCGCTTACGTCTTTTTCTGACCATAATTACCTACGCTCGATTCGAACAAATGCCTGTTTTACAATATTTAAAAACCTATCTGATATACTCAAAAGCTGTAATTCAAATTTGCGCAGCTCATTAGAAAAGTAATGAAAAAAAATAAGGGCAGGAATCGAAACAATTAGCCCAGCAAGCGTCGTTGTCAGTGCCTCTGCAATGCCAGGGGCGACGACAGAGATATCTGCCGACCGCTGCTGACTAATATCAACAAACGCATGAACCAGCCCCCAAACCGTTCCAAACAAACCAATCAAAGGGGCAACCGCAGCGCTTGTTCCCAGAACTGGTAGATATTGCTCCTCTTCGGACAAAACAACATCCAGCGACTGGTCGACTAACAACTGTAGGTGTTCAATGTCTTGAATAGACAATGACGCCTCTTCCTGTGAAGCCCGCTGCACATGAAGCATCTCTTTCAACTCAGTCAACACCCGAATCAAAAACCTTCCGGCAGCAGAATCCTGATAGTTGCCACTCAGCGCCAAAAGCTCATCAAAGGTTCGAGCCAGCCTCATCTCTCCTTGCAGCTGCTTGATCATCTTCTTCTGCCGATGCAAAAATAAAAATTTACTCAAAACAATCCACATGCAAAAAACAGATAAAGAAAAAAGGAAAAAAAGAACGAACTTCGTCATCGCGTCGGCTTGAATAACCAGCTGCCATGCCGGAGCCTTTGTAAGAAAATTAACCATAGATCCCTCTCCAAAATTATATTGCCACCAATGGTGACTATCGGAAAACATGCCCTGAGTATAGAGAAAAAGTTTGGCTTAATAAATATTTTTTACAACAAAACCCTTGCTAAACAAGAAATAAATACACTATTATAAAAATAATATAAGACTGGCGCGCAAAATAATGCCAGATTGAATGTCTTTATCAGAGAGGGTAGAACGATGAAAAAGCTTGTCACACTTCTTCTTATAACTTTCACAGCCGTTTCCTACGAATCTAATGCCGCACCCACCCAGGCAAATACCGCATTCCCCGGAATACACAATCAACAACTCTTGAACTACCACCTTGAACCATTGAGTTCCAGGCTCGGGGGAGGGGTTGTTAACCAGTTCTCTATTGGCAGCAAAAACAATATTTGGGGAACAACAACCAATCACAAGATTGTGAAATGGGATACCAATAACAAGAAGTGGGTAACCGTTCCAGAAAAACAAAGTAAGGGAAGGCTCGACATGCTTTCCGTCGCCCCTGACGGTAGAATGTGGGGTGTCAGCGCATCCCAAATAATCTACCACTGGCAAAATAACCAATGGAACAGGTATGCAGGAAAGCTTAAAAAAATCTCCGTTGGAAGCAAGGGCGGCCACCACGTGTTCGGGGTCAATGCAGCCGGCAGGATATACCACCACCCGTGGGCAAGTAAATGGGGTTATGTCCCGCTTAAGGATGAAGATACAGGCACAAACAAAATCGCTAAAGACATCTCCGTAGCCAGCGACGGTTCTCTGTGGGCAATATCAACTGATGGCCTTATCTATAAGAATTCGGTTCATAAGGATGCTGCATATAACAAACGAATCGCTCCTGGAAAATGGACGCTAATCCCTGGAAAACTGGAACAAATAAGCGTTGGAAGCAGATTACGAATATTTGGAACAAATAAAAATCACATCGTCTTTCGAAGAAACGTCGGACGAGATAACTGGGCCGCTATACTACAAAATTTTAAATCGATTGACGTCGCTGAAGATGGAACGCTCTGGGGAATAGGAAAAAACAACAAAATCTACGAAGTTCATGATACGTTCTTTGGAAACCGACTATCAATCGTTGGCGGTATGCGTTCGGTTGGCGACCTAAACGCGGTTTATGATCACTACCGAACAAAAAAACATGAACATCCATTTAACGAATACAAAGGAACCTCGCCGTTTCTGGAAAAATACTCTTGGTCATCATGGATAGCCCTTCAAGGCGATGAGCGTCTCAAAAATGATATCGAGTTTCTAAAAAACCAACGCGACACACTCCAAAAATCTTATGCTGAACGTGCGCTTATTACAAGACTAAAACTAAAATACCTCGAACGTCTCGCCCGATATGATCACAAGAACAAACGCATCTATGAAGCGTTTATAAATCTCCCTTATCTAGGGCACTACCTCCTAGAACTAAAAAAACTTGTGGATAACAGAAATGAGCTGGTCTCCTACCCCATATTAACACGCGTAGAACCAGTAAAATCCAACAGTTTGCTCCCTCTCCAGTCAGCAATTACAACCATTATTAGTCGAGCAAGCGCCCTTGTCGACGAAACAACAGGTGATTTTAGGTCATATACCTCTCTACAAAGATATTATTTAAGAAAACTCTTAATCCCTAAAACAGAGGCTGAACGAAAAAATGGAAGTCAAGACATCAGGCTTCCTGATCTTCTCGAAGATGCAACGAAACTACTCTCTCTCAGTGACGCGCTGGCGCAAGCGCGTAACAAGTTCGATGCTTCGATCAGCAACCCTGAAGCAAGCAGCTGGCTCAAAGATTACGAGCAACGGGCAACCTGGATAGAAAAAATTCGTTATCTTGTTGAAAGCATGGCTAGCCCAGAGTTCACCGAGATCCTCAAAACAGACAATAAAACCTCGCTCGAAAAACTCTTCAAAGATGTCAAAAGTTTCTTGTACGCAACAACCGAATATGGTAGCCGTAGATCACTTCTAACAAGCTGGAGCACAAAGTTCTCACAAACTGAGCGTTCGAGACTAGAAGCCTTGATCGAAGCCGGGTTAAATAAGATAGAGAAAGAAAAAGAAAGGATCCAAGAAACAACCGTCAAGACGTTTATGGGGCTACTCGCAGAGACAAAAGCGCAACAATTTCTCGTCTCAGCGGTTAGCTCTGGTGAAAACCAAGATTTGCTCTTTAAAAATCTGAAAACACTGAGCGAACAAGTAGCCTCTCGCCCTCTCAGTGAAGCCGAAGTATATCTTGAGTTGATCAATAAACTTGAAGATTTTTCGGCCAAGGGATATTTTAACTTCGATGTCCCAACAAAAAAAGCTCTCCTCGAGGGGTATATCGACGAAGGAAAAAAGCTCTATCTCTCCATTCTTAAAGAAATTGGAACCAGAGATAGAGTCATAGCCGCCGCAGGAGCCGCAGCTTCTTCCGACCCAACACAGCAAGAAAAATATGAACAGTGGCTTAAAACAACGACCGCCATCACGGAAAAACTTGTTTCCAAGACAAGCCGGTCACCCGAGGAAACAACCGCCCTTAAAAATCTACTCCCCCTGCTTGACGACCCAACACGCGGGCTCAAGGAACTCTTTCCAGCACACACCAAAGCTAAAATTTCCAGCCTCATCACCAAGCTCAAAACGGTTGTACCTGCGGCTAAAACAAAAGTAAAAATCGTTGGCTCCATCGTCCAGAAAGTTAGCCCTGAATCTCTGACAACAACACTTAAAAGCCTACATGAAGCATTTAACGATTACTCGGCAAGAATTCATGCGAATCAAACCCTACAGGCGCAGTGGTTAAGCGATCTCGAAGTTATCGTAAAAAACAGAATCATGCTTCCCAACCA
Source organism: Candidatus Babelota bacterium (assembly GCA_018817025.1). Lineage (GTDB taxonomy): Bacteria > Babelota > Babeliae > Babelales > JAHIUU01 > JAHIUU01. Next base: position 46,822 of record JAHIUU010000001.1, read on the forward strand.
AAATCAATTTGATAACTTAATCAATCTTATTAAAGAGACAAATGATGCAGACTGGCTTGCTGAAGAGTGGTTCACCCGTTTCACACCAGCACAGCAAAGTCAACTCAAAAATCTCGTCGCTCAAGGTGAACAACCAATTGACTATAACAGCATGTTTTCCTACTTCAGAGAGAACAGATCCCAGCTCTCCCCACAAGTACTAATCGATCTTATCGCACTTCTCATTGAACACCCGTCTTCAAAGCTCAGTAAAAACGAAAATCAACGAGCATGGATCATACGGGAAGCCAAAAACGAGGCCAATAAGCGGTTTAGCCAAGAAGAAAAAGAAAATCTGAACCGAGTACTATCTGAAACAGAAACACCAGAGCCAACTTTAGCTCAGCCACCCGCTGCACGAACAACCGGTGAACAAACACAACTCTGGAGAAATCAAGTCGATAACTGGAACCGACAGATACTTGACTGGCGAGCGGCGGGAATTGCGACAATGGACCAACCAACAGCAGAAAAAACTAAATCTGATATGGCAAACGTCAAATCGAAAATGGATCAACTGAGTGACCAGGATCTGCCTCCTGACCTACAAAACCTTCTTGATGCCGGCATGACTGCGCTATCGGGCCTGCAAACGCAGGTGCAAAACCGAATCAATCAGGTCACACCCAAACAAACACCACTGCTAAGAAGACCTGCTCGAGGGAGAGTGATGAGTCGTGTGCCAACAACAAGAGTGCGTCGTGGTGGCGTCAGGAGATAACACGTTTTTTCAACGCTTCTCGGTCAGTAATCCCCTCGTCGATCTGGATTTTATACGCTTTTTTCAAAAGCTCGCCCATCTTTGATCCCGGCTTAACAGTATCGATCAAGTCCCGTCCCAGCAGGATTGGCGGCTCCGGCCCCCGTTCGACCTGCGCCTCTCGTATCCGCTCCAGAAATACAGCGATCTCATCGTCCCCTAACACGAACGCTTTATCAAGCGGCTCATGTCCATCTTTATTCCGCCCCCTAATATCAGCCCAAGAAACAAAATACAAGTGCTTGGCCGTCACTTCGGGCGCTAGCTTGACCGCCAGCCGCTTATACGCCTTCAATCCTGATTTTTGCTCAACAAGCGTAATCGGCATCCGATGGTATCGGACTAACTTGCAAATCGAACGTACCAGCATCGTGTGACGAGTAAACCGATGCAAAAACGATTTCGCCAGTGGAACCCCTTCGACATCATGCCCAGGCGTTTTTTTTACCTTACCGAAGTCATGACACAGCACCCCCAAAATAATCACAAATTTTTCGTCGAGTGATATGTCATCAAGAGATAGTTTCGCGGCAGCATCAACCGATTGCATTGTATGCTCAAACACATCCCCTTCCGGATGGTAGTCTGACCGCTGTGCAACGCCAACCAATGCCCCAAGCTCAGGAAAAAGTTCTTCCAACCGACCAAGCTCATACAACCAACGAAACCCAAGCGACGGCCGTCTCGACTTGAGAAGAAGCTTTCTCATCTCTTCACAGATTCGCTCACGGGCTAGCGCCCCCCCCGTTGCCACATCGTATAAATCCATATTTTTGCAAACCGTTTGCAACGCATCGTCGGGTTTCATTTCAAACCGCCCAACAAACTGCATTACGCGATAGAATCGTAACGGATCCTGAACAAACTTTTCTTTGTCGACCATACAAAGCGTTTTACACTTAAGAGACTCAAGCCCCCCATATGGATCAATGACATCAAAATCTGATCCCGCCCCATTACTCAAATCAATCGCCATTGCATTCATAGTTAAGTCTCGACGAAGGCAGGCCTGTTCTATTGTTAACGTCGAGTCAACCTCAACAGTCGGACGTCTTCCGATGCTGTCTTTTCGAGGCAATGACCAGTCGACATTGTAGCCATGCAACCTCAAAACGCCAAACTGTCTTCCAATCAATGAAACATCACCAAATTTACGCAAGCAAAGCTCAAAATCGTCCAGCGAAATATTGTGAACCTCAATATCAATATCTTTTGCTTCCCGCCCAAGAACCAGGTCTCGAACAGAACCGCCAACAAGATACGGGACTCCCCCTAGATCGACGACCGACTTCAAGATCATCTCTATCTTTTTTATTTTCTCAATAAAACATTCTGGTAATCGTTTTGACATGACCGGCCTCCTGTTTTTGTAAAAAAAATATTGTACCACCACGACTTGCGCTTTGCCAGCAGTTTCCGTACAATAAGAACGTTGTTGCCGTTCTTGATGAACAGTGGGGCTATAGCTCAGTTGGTAGAGCGCATGAATGGCATTCATGAGGTCACCGGTTCGATCCCGGTTAGCTCCACCATATCGCCAGGGAGTCGTAATGAAAAAAACAGAAAAAACTCGTCTCATTCTGTTCTTATCATTCTTCGGCATCACCGGAACCTTTCTTACCATTCAATGGGGTCTCGCCACAGGAATATACACAACAATGCTCGTCTGGAGCTTCTTCGTCCTTTGCTTCCCAATCCCTCAAAGCGCACTGATCACCTCACGAACCATCTCTCTTGTCACAAAAAAATCGCTTTTACACGCCGGCGTCATCGTCTGGATCATAGCCCTTTCTCTTAATATAGTAACCTATCTAGCATTTCCATATATCTACATGAAAACAAACACAACGTTTCTCTTGTATAGAATTATCACAAACCCGTGGCCATATTGGCTTATAATTGGCACGAGCACATTGGGTGGCATCTACAAAGCTATTGCTATCAAATCGACAACCAACCTACGGCTATTTTGGCATGTTACAACGAAAGCCATCCTATTCTTTATTGGCGTCACCACGCTTTTTTACCTCTCTTACAATGAGATCATCATCCTGCTCGTTGCAAAAATGTCATGAGTCTGTCGCTTTTATTTTCTTTCGAAAAAAAATCTCAGTATACTGTTTCAATCAAGAAAAACATGTCCCTTAAAACAGAAATCGCTTAGGAGTTTTTATGCAAAATTCATGGCTGGTGGTCCTACCACCATTATTTGTTTTGTTTTTGTCATTTGTAACACATCGCATCACGCTTTCGTTATTCTTGGGAATCATAAGCGCGACACTGCTCTATCACGACTTTTCGATCCTACCCGCCCTTAAAACAACCGGTACACAAATTTTTGAAAAAACAGAGGTCGCAAATCTCTTGTCATGGGAAGCATTTACCGGAAGTTCAAACTTATTCATCTATATCTTCTTACTGATCTTGGGGGTAATTATTACAATCATCACGGCAACAGGAGCCTCACAAGCGTATGGAAAATTTGTACAAAAACGATTGTGTGATCGCAGGGGCGCCGAAACATCCTCACTTCTCTTATCACTCTTTTTCTTTATCGACGACTATCTAAATGTCTTAACGGTAGGCTCCGTTATGCCAGCAGTTACCGACCGCTTCAAAATACCTCGGGTAAAACTCGCTTACTTTATCAACGCGTTCGCTGGAGCGCTCTGCATACTCGTCCCATTCTCCAGCTGGGCCGCGTACATTCTTATGCAACTCGACGCATCCGGAATTTTACCAACAGCTACCTCCGAAACATTTATTATATCCTCTTCTCTTAACCTGTTTGTACAAGCAATACCATTTGCGTTCTATTCGTTTATCGTTGTCGCGACAACTTTTTTCATTGTGCGAAGAAATATCTCATTTGGCCCTATGCGTACACAGGAAAAAATCGCTCAAGAAACAGGCAATCTTTTTGGGGGTAAGCCAAAGCGTGGGAAACCTGACGAAATACACCAAGCCGCAACAACCTGCACCATGATTGACTTCTTGCTCCCAATACTCTTGCTTATTATAACGGTTATACTTGGGCTCTTTCTTACAAACTTTAGATCCGGACCAGCTTTATGCGTAGGAGCAGCAACAACACTCGCGCTTATTATCCCCTACTTTCTTATCCGTAAAAAATTACAGGTCTCACAATTGAGACCTGTTTTGTGGGACGGGGTAAACCTCATGCTCTCGAGTATTTTGCTAATCACGCTCGCCTGGACCTTTGCTGATATCCTGGCAGACAACCTTGGAACCGGACAATTTCTTGCACATAAACTTGGAAATTCCGTAAGTTTTTCATTCTTTCCTCTCCTGTTCTTTGTCGGAACCGCTGGAATAACCTTTGGCATCGGCTCTGCGTGGGGCGCCATGACGGTCGTAATCCCAATCGCTATCCCGATGCTCACCACAATGCACCCTGCCACACCGCCTATACCGCTTGAAGCAATTACAATCGCAATCCCAACTATTAGCGCAATTCTTGCCGGATCAGTTGTCGGAAACATTCTTACCCCAATTGCTGACATCGTCATCATAGGCTCAACAAGCACACAGGCGTACCATATGGACCATATTAAAACACAACAAGCCTATATCGCACCGATATTTCTAGCCAGCTGCATTTCATTTCTTCTCTCAGGAATGCTTATTGATTTGCCAACTTATGCGAACGCACTTCTGTCTCTCAGCGCCGGGGTATTTACCTCGTTTTCACTGGTGACACTGTTAAATTATATCTCTACTCGCTAAGAGCCTTACGAACGAGCAAAATAAGTTCTTCAACAGCTTGATCAAAAATGTCGTTGACCAGAACATACCCAAAGAGTCGTATTTTGTGAGCCTCTTTCATCTCTTCCTCTGCCTGGGTAAGACGTTTTTCAATCTGTGATACAGACTCAGTTGCTCGTTTTTCCAAACGTTTTTTCAAGGTCGTCATATCAGGCGGCGCAATCCAAATCATTATCGCATCACGAAATTCTTTAGAAACACTCTTTGCGCCTTCAATATCAACAATCAAAACATACGACTTGCCTTGCGTAAGCTCTGACTCTTCAGGCCAAGGAGAACCATAATTTCGACCATTGTACACATTGGTCTCAAGGAAAAATCCATCTTTTTGTTTTTGATGAAACTCGTCGCCGGAAACAAAAATATAATCCTGTCCAGAAACCTCATTTTCCCGAGGAGGACGAGACGTGTAGGTAACAATCCGAGAAAGATCGTACTCTTTTTGCAAACGCCTGAGCGCCACGGCAACAACACTGGTCTTACCAGCTCCAGATGGTCCAGACACAACAAACAATTTTCCCGTTTTATTTTCCATGATTCCACCCTCATTTTTCAAAAAACAAACTTCGTTTATACTACATACATATTATTTTACTAGGAAAACAACTATTTTGTTAGGAAAACACATGTTTGGCTTTATCAAAGAAAAATTAACTAAAATCTACAGCCAATTTAGCAGCAAAACTGCAGCCCTCTTTTCTCGAAACACAATTAATCAACAATTTCTTGATGAATTAGCACAACTACTCATAACAGCAGACACCGGTGTGGAAACAACAAACACAATTATCAAAAATCTTACTCAACAGATACAGGATAAAAAAATCGCCTCTCCCCAAGAGGTGAAAAAAGAGCTCGAACGACAACTTATCTCAAGACTCAAAGCGTACCCTTGCAAAGAAAAAAAACCAACCGTTCTGCTTCTTGTTGGAATTAATGGAAGTGGCAAAACAACATTTGCAGGAAAACTTGCTAAGCAACTTACCAAGAATGCTACGGTTCTACTCGTCGCAGGAGATACCTTTCGAGCAGCGGCAACGCAACAATTGCTCGAGTGGGGCAAAAAAATTGGTGTTGACGTATTTATTGGGAAAGAGCAACAGGACCCAGCATCCGTTATTTTTGACGCCTGTAAAAAATTCAAGACCGAACGGTATGACCATCTCATAATCGACACAGCCGGTCGCCTGCAAACCAAAACAAATCTCATGAAAGAGTTAGAAAAAATGCGCAGGATTATCGACAAACAACTTCCCGACAAAACAATTCATACCTGGCTCACCGTCGACTCGATGCTCGGGCAAAATTCTTTTGAACAAGCAAAAATATTTAACGAAGCAACAACGCTTACCGGTCTCGTCCTAACCAAGCTTGACGGAACCGGTAAGGGAGGCATCGTCTTTTCAATAACGAATGAGTTGCACCTACCAATTATTTATGTCACATTTGGAGAAGATCTTGGTGCAATAAAACCATTTGACGCAAATGAATATATCGGCGATCTCTTATGAAAAAAGTATGCCTCGCACTTCTTCTCTTCATCTCCCCTCAACACAAACTATTCCCCAAATTTTTTAAGAAGCTACATCGATCAGTCACAAAAAGACTCAAAGATGTAGCCTGCGAAACCATCCCCCCTGCTCAACTAATTAGGAAGTCGCGACACAAACGAAAAAACCAAAATAAAAAATTAGATCAGATCCTCCAGGAAAGTCAAATTCTCATCGAACAACTTACTCAAACACAAAACCCAAAAATATCGATCGAACAAGAAGAAACAATACAGGCCCTCAGCGTCAAACTACTAACCTACTTTTTACAAGAAAAAATCTCTCAAGAAAAAAAAGAAAGGCTTAAGCAAGAACTAGTCAAGCTTGACGCTCTCAAACAAACAATCGAACTTTTAAAAAGCGAGAATTAATGGCCAAAACAATTAATCAGATTATAACAGAGACAACAAACAAACTACTCACAGAAAGCAACAATAGCGAGCAGGCTGCACAAGCGGAAAGCTGGTGGCTATTAGAAAAGGTAACAAAAAAACGTCAGGCTGAATTGATTCGAGAAGAAAAAGCAACCTTGACACACGAGCAAGAAAAAGCTTTAGAATTGTACATAACCCAAAGAACAAAAGAAAATAAGCCTCTACAATATATTCTTGGTACCGTTCCGTTCTGTGGGCTTGAAATTTTGGTAGAGCCCCCAACGCTTATCCCAAGACCAGAAACTGAAGAGTGGTGCGACCGACTTATCCAAAAACTTGATCCCGTCAAAGAAGAACGCTTGACCATTCTCGATATTGGCGTCGGTTCTGGGTGCATTGCGTTGGCTCTTGCAAAAGCGTTTCCATACGCAACCGTTATTGGCGTTGATGCTCACTCCCATGCAATTCGATTAAGCGAAAAAAACAAAACTCATAATAAAATACCAAACGCACTCTTCATCAAATCTGACCTCTATCGTGAACTTGGACAATATAAGGGCATAATCGATCTAATCGTCAGCAATCCCCCATATATTTCTGAAAAAGAGTTTCTTGGCCTGAGTAAAGAGGTAACCGACTGGGAAGACAAAAGCGCCCTTGTCACATATGATGAAGGTCTCGCTATTCATAAAAAAATTGTATCTGAAGCAAAGTGTTATCTCAAAAAAGAAAGTGTCTTAACAAAAAACAAGTTGCCCCAACTATTACTTGAGTTTGGGAAAGGGCAAGAAACCAACTTGCTAGAAATGGTTTCTCAAGCAGGTTTTACAAACATCACAATCGAAAATGACATGGAAAAAGTTCCCCGCTGGATAACCGCAACCAATTTCGTGTATCCTGAGACAGAAAGAAAAAATTAGTAACCAAGAAAATTTCAAGGAGCTTTTCATGCAAGCATATATTTGTACAATCTGCGGTTTTCTTTACGACGATGAATCAGCAGACCTTGCACCAGACGGCACCACAGTCGCCTTTGAAGATCTCGATCTTGAATGGGAATGTCCGGGATGCGGCAGCAAGGGCACACTCTTTAAAACAACCGATTCTGTCAGACCACCAGATATTCCAGCCGAAAAGCAATAGAAAAAAACACAAAGAAAAACGAGGAGAATCCTATGAGTACTAATAAACGAGAACAAAAAAAAGCCGGCTTTTTCGAGATCATAAAAAATCTTTTTTGGCTCCTGCTCTTCCTACAGTTTGCACCGGCCATTTTTTCAAGCCTCCGTAAAACAATTGAAGAAGTAGTCGTACCAAAAACACACGTTGGGCACCTAAAAATAACTGGTCTGATTTCTGATTCGAGCTACTACGTCAAACACATTCAAAAATTTCTTAAAGCCCCACATATCAAAGCTTTGTACCTTAAAATAGACTCTCCGGGAGGCTTTCCAGGTAGCGCCCAAGCTGTGTTTAATGAACTAAAAAAGTTTAAAGAAAAAAAACCAATTATCGCTTTTATCGAAAACATGGGAACGTCTGCAGCATACAACATTGCCGCTGCAGCAAACCACATCGTTGCCGCCCCGTCCGCCCTCGTTGGAAGCATCGGCGTTTGGCTTCAGGTCCCACCCAATATTAAGTATCTCGGTGAAGATTGGAAAATTAAATTCAGAACAATTCAGTCAGGAGCATATAAAACCGCGGGGAGTCCGTTCAAAGATATGACGCTCGAAGAAACAACCCTTCTACAAAGTGTCTCTGACGATTCGTACAATCAATTCGTCAAAGATATCGCACAAAGTCGTAATATCTCAATCAAAAATCATAAAATATGGGCCGACGGAAAAGTATTTACCGGCAACCAAGCTCTCAGTCTAAAGCTAATCGATCAGATCGGCTCACAACAAGACGCACTCGATATTCTAAAAAAAGAAGCAATGGTCGAAAAAGAGGAAGAGATTAAGCTTGTACTGCCCCCACGACCATCGAAATTCATGAGAATGTTTGGCGCCGAAGCCGACACCGATCCTGACTCAGGATTCTCGTCTTTCATGGCAAGTTTTGTTTCAGAAGTAATTCAAAAAGTTTCGACAAAGACAGCAGGGCTGCGCCTTAGGGCGTAGCGCGTTAGGACCGCAAACTAAAAACAAAACCCATGCCCATCAAAAAAACAACTGTTAAACTCGAGGCTAGGACGCTTTTAAAAACGGAACGTCCTGGTCTCCTTTCTTCATCTTCATACACAACAATTTCCTGATTACTCGTCACAGGAGAAACAAACACTTCTTTCACGCATAAATGTTTGGGGTCGTGCGTAGCATTTTCTTTCTTAGTAGAATCTTTTACGTAAGTTTTTTGGACCAGATTTACTGCGCAATCTTTAACGAAACGCTCAAACTCTTCAGGATTAAAAAAAACAATATTCTTCTTCTCAGTCACCTCTTCTCTAACCGGAAGCGCAAATATACTATCATCATCAGGACATTCTCGTATCTCTATAATTTCTTCGCTAGGCTCTTTTTTTCTGCAACCGTCCAGTTCTCCAAAGAATTCGTTCAGTGGCGTCTCTTCGTTAGGCTGTCTCTTCGTGTTCATCCCAAACAAAGCGCCTGAAACAAAAAATAAAACCGTTACGAAAAAAATTAACCTCTTGCTCATAATCTTGGTCCTACATATTAAGCGTACTATTTGTCGTGCCATTATTCATAGAACAATATTCCGGATGATCCTTAAAAAATTCACAGAGCTTCCCACAATAACCACCAACTTTTTCCTTCAAAGATTCATGATTACAGGGAAACTCTACTGCCATATCTGCTACCACAACAACCACCAAAACACACAGCCCCATAAAAAACACGACCTGTGCAAGAAGCAGCACATCGCCGATATACTTTTTGCATAACACCCGTCTTTTGCCATACTGCAAAGCGTCAGAAATCCTGCTGTTTTTATTTTTTTCCGTAAAAATCTCTTGGTCACTTGGAACAGAAGTATCATCGCCGGCTACTGGAACGATATAGACACACGTTTCTTTAATAGTACCGTAATCCTCGGGTGCTCGCCCTGGCTTCATCCCAAAAGCACTCTGTCCAAACAATACAATACCAAACAGAAACATAAGTATCTTATTCATGGTGCCCTAACTCCTAACTAATAATTATTTTTTCTTTTCTATACCAAGAAACTCAATCCTGCGATACAGCGTACTCCGACTAATCCCTAGAGCCCGTGACGCACGACGATAATTGTGACTGGTCTTTTCAAGAACAACCATAATTACATACCGCTCGACCTCATGCATGATGAGCGGATGAATATTTCCCTTTTCATTTCTCCCTAAACTCTCCACCATTTTTGTTACCTCACAACCTAACAAATCATAAATCGAAACCGACACAGTATTATCCCCACTAAGAAAATTTGTTCAAAAAATAAGTACTATATAACAAATCAAACGAATGAAACGCCGAACCTTGCAACGCCCCTGTTTTAAATGCAAAATCGATACTGTAAAGCATTTGATGCGCACCCTGTAACTGAGTCAGACTACATTGTCTCCAATCGTAACGCAAAAACGATGCTGGCAAACGAAACGAAAACCGTCTTGCTGCCGGAAAATTATTCTGCTTTAAAAAGGTGACAACATAATGCGCCCGCCACAACTGCTCTGACCAATATGTTGTCCAGAATGGAATTGGATAATCGTTGTATCGCTCAGACCACAATGAAAAAAAAGTACGTTCCTGTTTTTTAAAAAACGCACTTGCAAGCGAAGCCAATGATAATTCAGGCGAAACCATTGCTGAAATATTTTTCTTTAACTCACCAAGGAAACGAATATTAGTAACCGCAAGATACTGCAGAAGCATACAGGCAATATCAAGTGAAACCGTCCCAGAACCTGAGACAATTTCCTGAACAGCGGCCAGCTTCCCCCCACTCAACTCCGTACCCAAAAAATTAAACAACTCCATTACCTCATGAAACGTCAATTCATTCTTCAACTCGACCATCGCTTGTGCCTGAGTCATTCGTTTGCGCACTGAGAGAGAAATTTTATGATCTAACGGGAAAAAGAACGCAATTGCATGTGGCCCACGATATAATGTCAAAATCTCAACTAAGTCAGGCCCCCTTTTACGCTCTATTTTAACCAACTCGAGAAGATTTCCAAGCCAATAAAAAGAAGTATCTCCCAAAAAACTTTGCTCCAAAGTTTCCCAAAGCTGCTTTCTGTTTTCCAATCGAAAAGGACAAAGACTAACGATCTCTTGCTGCTTTAAAAAAGAAAAAAGCGTTTGAAAAAAGAAAAGTGGATACTGGTCGCCAGTAAAACAAATAACACGTTTATCGGTCCAAAACGTTTTATTTTTTGCCAGGGTTAAAAATTCTGATAATTTCACTCGACACTCTTAAGTAAAAATGGTCTAAAGTATTGGTCTATTCTATACGCCTCTCGCTCAAACAACCGACAATATTCGAAATCGATAAAACCAGAATTCATCACATGATCCTTTGCTTTCGAAACCAACGTTGTAAACGAAAACAACCTTTGTGCGCACAGCTTCTCATTTCTATCAAACAATCGACACAACAAATCAATCTTCATCTTAACAGAATACGAAAGCAAATCTGGCGATAAAAACTTGTATGGCGAGTCGTTTTTTTTCACCGTAACTTTTAAAACATGGCAATCGCCAAGTGTGTCAACAAGCTTGAATCCAACTCGATCGAAATGACACCACAACGCATCATAAACTATCGGTGAGAGGTTTTCAAATACCAGCTTATTTTCTGGCATCTCAAGGCACAGTCGAATCTCCTTTCCACCAAGAGAAGCTAGCTCTTTACTGCACGATTTGTGAAGACACGAGGGAAAGAAAAAGGCAATTAGTATGAAACCAACGATCTTTATAGACATGTTATCCAAGTCGTTACATGACATGCTTCAAGCAGGGTCAAAGAGCCAACGGCGATGAGCCCTATAACCTACAAAATCAAACTAAAAAAACCAACCAAAAAATCTTTTTACTATATTTTTAGATTCTTTATTACCCTTCTCGTAAACTTGATTAAAAGAATCAATCATATTTATTTCAAAGGGCGTACACAACTCAAGAAACTGTTCCGCCGAAACATTTGTTTTATTATAAACCAGAACAGCAAACGAATCGAAATTCAGGTGACTATAACAAAAACCATTTTTTAGTTCAGGATATTGATCATTATAAACCTCGACCCCTAGCTCCCGAAGCTTACTATGGAGATATTCACCAAATTTAAGATAAGAATATGCATCGACTTTATCGAGAGCGGTTGCTATCTCATTACATTCTTTTTTATCAAATTTTAGAATACTATTAGCAGTTCTGGCCCACTCTTCAACCGAGCTTGCTTTATATAAACCGATAAGCAATGTCTTAAACTCAGGCTGCATTCCGTAACTGGTCTGAAATAAAAAAAGAACAATAATAAAAGAAAAAAACTTTTTCATGATTAATAACCTCCTAAAAAAGTATACTTTCTACTTTTTTGGGCTGCAATACTTTTACAGCTCGACTGCTCACTTTAAACAGCTGCTCAATGCCAGATAGCGCCAACTTCTTAACCTGCTCAAAATCTTCCCATGACATAGGCGACTTCTCACTCGTTCCCTGAATCTCAACAATATCCCCCAATTCAGTCAAAACAAAATTAAAATCAACAGAAGCTCTATTGTCCTCTTCTTGAGAAATATCAAGATACAACTGGTCACAAACAACTCCAACTGAGATTGCAGCAATAGAACTTTTGAGAAAACTTTTTTTAATCACTCCATCTTGAAGCCAACGGCTTTGAGCCATATTAAGCACCAAGCTTGCCGCTGTAATGCAAGCAGATCGCGTTCCACCATCAGCCTGAAGCACATCACAATCAACCGTAATCGCTCGTTCACCAAGACAATCAAGATCGACAACAGAACGAAGCGAACGTCCAATCAAGCGAGAAATTTCAATACTGCGATTACTTCTTTTTTGTGCGCTTGATTCACGAAAGGTACGCGTTCTCGTTGCCGAAGGAAGCATGGCATACTCTGCCGTAAGCCACCCCGTCCCACGTCCCCTCAAAAAATGTGGTCCGGAACTTTGAAGCATCGCGCTCACCAATACTTTTGTCTGACCAATCTCAAACAATATCGACGCATCTGCATAACCAAATAAATCATATGTGATTGAAATTGGGCGAACCTGATCAAAGGTTCGCCCATCATTTCTAAGAACAATCATTGTAAGACTTATTTCAGATCAGGCGCAATCAAACGAATACGACCGGTCTCTTCCTCGACAGCGACAACCTTAACTTTTAGCGTATCGCCAACTTTGAAATCCTGTGCTAACGTTCGCTGCCTATCCCGGGCAATACTCGAAATATGCACTAATCCGTCTTTTCCTGGAACAAGCTCAACAAACATTCCAAACTCAGCAACACGCCTCACTATTCCATCTACCGTGGTGCCAACTTCGATGTCACCTACCAAGGTTCTGACCCACTGCTCAGCCTTGTGCGCATCTTTTGATGCAGACGAGTAGATACGAACTAGCCCATCATCTGTAATGTCAATTTGCGTATTGGTCGAAGCGGTAATCTCTTTAATGCTTTTACCACCGGGCCCAATAACCGTACCAATTTTTTCTGGGTCTATCTTAAGCGAAATAACCCGCGGCGCCAATTCCGACAACTGAGCCCGAGGCTTATCAAGCACATCGCGCATAGTCTTAATGATATGCAAACGACCAGTACGAGCCTGCTCAAGAGCGCGCTCGAGAAGATCCCTTGTTAAACCAGCTTTTGCCTTGATGTCCATCTGAACAGCCATGATACCAGTGTCGGTTCCTGTTATCTTGAAGTCCATCAACCCAAATGCGTCTTCTGAACCAAGAATATCGGTTAAAACATGAGTGTTCCCATCGGAATCTTTCATCATACCCATGGCAATACCGCCAACCATATCTTTTATTGGAACACCAGCATCCATAAGTGCAAGCGTTGTCGCGCAAACGGTTGCCATAGAAGATGAACCATTCGATTCAAACATATCAACAACCGAACGAATCGTGTAAGGAAATTTATCCTGCTCAGGAAGCACATGCGCGAATGAACGCTCAGCCAAATAGCCGTGTCCAATTTCACGCCGACCAACACCCCGAATAGGTTTTACCTCGCCGGTGGAAAACGGAGGAAAGTTGTAATGCAACATAAACGTTCGCTCGTAATCACCTTTAAGGTTTTCCATTCTTTGCGCATCTTGAGCCGTCCCAAGCGTCAAACTTGCCAATGCCTGAGTCTCGCCACGACGAAACATCGCAGATCCGTGAACTGTTGGCAAAAGACCTATCTCAGCAGTAATGGGCCGAACCTGGTCGAACGGTCTCCCGTCAAGTCGACTATTCTTTTGTGCAACAAGATTTGGAAGATATTCTTTTAATAAAGAATCAAACAAGTATAAAATTTTTGGTTTTGAAGTTATACCAGACTCGATCTCTTTCTCGAAGAATTCAACAACATCTTTCTTCAAAGCTTTAAGAGCCTCCGATTGCTCAGCCTTTGTCGGCGCAAACAAAGTCTCACAGTTTTCTGGCTTGAAATGAGCCTGAACCTTTTCTTCCCACTCTTTCCAAACCTCAACACTGGACAAGTCTGGCTCTTCGACGCTCAATTCTTTTTTAATATCAAGCTGCCACTTAACCTGCACCTTTATTTGCTCATGAGCTAAAAATAACGCCTCGATCAGATCAGCTTCAGAAAGCAAGTCGCAATGTCCCTCAACCATACAAATACCATCATTGGTACCAGCAACAATAAGGTCAACACTAGACTCTTTCATCTCTTCAGCAGAAGTGTTCAATACCCATTTTCCGTCAACCCGTCCAACCTGTACCGCACCAACTGGTCCCAGGAAAGGAATCTTTGAGATGGTCAACGCAAGAGATGATGCAATAAGTCCAAGAACCGCTGACGGAAACTTTCCATCATACGAGTAAACAGAAGAAATAACCTGAACCTCATTAAAATAATATTTGGGAAATAATGGGCGAATCGGACGATCAATCAGCCGAGAGGAAAGGACCTCAGTATCGTTAAGTCTTCCTTCTCGCTTAATGTAGCCACCCGGAAACTTTCCAGCAGCAGAAGTCTTTTCCCGATACTCAACAGTAAGTGGAAAAAAACCAATAAAATCTCTCTCCTCAGAGGTCGCAACCGCCGTCGACAGAACAATCGTATCACCGTGTCTTAGCCACGCAGCACCATCCGCCTGCCTCGCAAACTTATCAACTTCAACTTCAAACCCCAATTCTGGTAGTTTAAAAATTTTCGACATATATGATCCCCAAAGTAGAACTGTTTTTTATTTCTTTATTCCCAATTTATTCGCCACAAACTCGTAGCGCTCAAAACTTGTCTTCTTTAAATAACCAAAAAAAGCACGTCGCCGTGCAACCAGCCTTATGAGGCCGCGACGGGAGTGCTTATCTTTTGGAAACGATTTCAGATGACTCGCAATATGCTTTATTCTTTCAGTAATCAAAGCAATTTGCACTTCACTTGAACCGGTATCTATCTCAGATCGCCCAAACTCTTTGGCGATCGTCTCTTTTATCTCTTTTGTTATCATTTCTGGCATCCTACCTAACGATTTTTATGTGTCCTGGTAGGCACGAGCGGAGTCGAACCGCTGACCCTTGCTACGTCAAAGCAATGCTCTACCACCTGAGCTACGTGCCTGAACACCATACATTTCAATTATCCAAGCGAAATCTTATCCAAGCCAACTTCCATCTGCTCCTCATCACGAGCCCGCTGCTCGAGCACAGAAACATCCTCGCCGATATGTTTCAATTTGAAGGAAGGAACGCCTGTTCCAGCAGGGATAAGCTTACCAATTATCACATTTTCTTTCAAGCCGAATAAGTAATCCACCTGCCCCATAATAGCAGCCTCCGTCAAGACTCTCGTAGTCTCCTGAAACGATGCGGCCGAAAAGAAGCTCTCTGTGCCCAAAGAGGCCTTGGTTATACCCATCAAAAGAGGCTTTGCAACGGCAACCTTCTTACCTTCCTTGGCGATAACCTGGTTGACCGACTGCAGATGAACCCTATCAACACGATCTCCAATGACGAAACTGGTATCTCCTGGATCAACAATACTCACTTTTCTTAGCATTTGACGAACAATAAGCTCAATATGCCTATCGTGAATCGTTACCCCCTGGAGTGTATAAACCTCCTGAATCTCCTTCACAAGATATTTTTGAAGTTCATCAGGACCGAGAATCCTCAAAATATCGTGCGCATTAGGAGTCCCTGAAGTTAGCGAATCACCCGCCTTTACGCTGCCACCATCTTCAATATTGATATGTTTACTTCGTGGAACACTATATTCAAAGGTCTGCTCATCGTCGGTCGTCAACGAAATACGACGCTGCCCCCGATGAATACCGCCAAATCGAACAATCCCATCAACATCAGCAATAACCGCGGTGTCTTTTGGAACCCTAGCCTCAAAAAGCTCTGCGACGCGAGGAAGACCCCCTGTAATATCTTTTGTTCGTTTTTCTTCTTTCGGCAATTTTGCTAAAACGCTACCCGGTGTAATCTGGCTACCCTCATCAACATAAAGCATCGCCCCGGTCGGTAAGTAGTAACGAGCCTCTTCTTCTCCGTCAGCATGCTCAATAACAATACACGGCTGGTGCTTCTCGTCTCGTATTGCCAGAATCGTCTTGTACGCCTGTTCAGCGTCTTCCCGGTATTCTTCCCGATAGGTAACATTCTCAATAAGATCTACAAACTTAATCCTGCCACCCTTTTCAGAAATAATCACCTTATGAGGATCCCACTCTGAAACCATGGCACCAGACTCAACAACCACACCATCGTCAACGAGAAGAAGTGAACCATGTTCAAGGTCGAATAACTCCAACTCTCTTCCATCCTCAGAAACGATCGCCAACTTCGCCTTACGGTTCATTACAATCTTTGAACCATCTTCTTTGGTTACAAGCTGCACACCGCGATATTGGACTTTTCCACTAAAGTTGGTCTTATAGAAATACTGCTCAAGCAAGCCACTTGCGGTACCTCCGATATGGAACGTTCTCATAGTAAGCTGCGTTCCAGGCTCACCAATCGACTGCGCGGCGATAATCCCAACAGGCGCACCAACATCGACAAGCTTCAACGTCGAAAGATCCATGCCGTAACATTTTGCACAAATACCACGACTGGACTGACAGGTTAACACCGATCGAACAGGAACATGCGTTACCGCAGACTCCTTAACCTTTGTCAACACATCATGGGTTACCATTTCACCCGCACGCATTACCAACTTACCACTCACAGGATCTTTAACATCTTCTGCTATAATTCTTCCAAAGACTCGATCAGGTAACGACTCAATCGTGTTACCTGACTCTTTTAAGTCAGACACAACAATATACCCAAGCGTACTACAATCATCTTTTGTAACAATAACATCCTGCGCAACATCAACCAATCTTCGAGTTAAGTACCCAGAATCAGCTGTTTTTAACGCCGTATCAGCCAAACCTTTTCGCGCTCCGTGCGTTGAAATGAAATATTCAAACACACTCAACCCGCCTTTAAAGTTCGCCAAAACAGGGACTTCCATAATTTCGCCCGACGGCTTCGCCATCAAGCCTCTCATTCCGCCAAGCTGTCTTATTTGTTGACGCGATCCACGAGCCCCAGAATCAAGAAACATGAAAACCGGATTAAACTTCGCGCTTGTCTTGTCTTTATTCAAGCAGACTTGGCGATCTTGCTCCTCAAGCTCACCGATCATATCATGGGCAACATCCTCAGTTGCACGCGCCCAAATCTGAATAACTTTATTGTATCGTTCACCGTTGGTAATTGCACCATCGCGGTATAGCTTCTCGATTTTAACAACTTCTTTCTTGCAAGCCTCAACAATTCCAGCCTTCGACCCTGGAACAACCAGGTCATCAACGGCAAGAGAAATACCGCCCAGCGTCGCATGCATAAAGCCAAGATGCTTTATCTCATCAAGAACGCGAACCGTCTCGGCCTCACCACACGCACGGTATAGCTTGGAAACAAGTTTCACGAGATCATTCTTCTTCATTGCCTTGTTGATCCACTCAAATAAAGCACCATCAGGCAAAATCTCGTATAACAACACCCGACCAACAGTCGTCTCCACTAACTTGCCATCACTCAAGCGAACCTCGATAGAAGCGTGCAGGCTCAGCTTGTCATGCTGATGCGCAAACACTACCTCCTGAACACTTGAAAACTTAAGACCTTCGCCAACAACATTCTTTCGTCCTTTAGTCATAAAATAGAGACCCAGAACCATATCCTGCGAAGGAACGGCAATTGGCCGACCATTAGAAGGAGATAGAATATTATGGGAAGAAAGCATTAGATTTTTTGCCTCTAACTGAGCTCTCTTACTCAACGGAACATGCACCGCCATCTGGTCACCGTCAAAGTCTGCGTTAAATGCAGAACAAACAAGCGGGTGAATCTTGATTGCCTTTCCTTCAACGAGAATCGGGTAAAAAGCTTGAATCCCTAATCTGTGCAGCGTTGGTGCTCGGTTTAGCAACACTGGTCTATCCTGAACCACCGTTTCAAGAGCGCCCCATACTTCAGGGGCCAGGGTTTCAACCATGCGCTTAGCAGATCTTAAACTCATCGCCAACTCACATCGTTGAAGTTCAACGTAGACATATGGCTTGAAAAGCTCAAGTGCCATAATCTTTGGTAGACCACATTGGTATAATTTTAATTCTGGCTCAACAACAATAACGGAACGACCTGAATAGTCGACACGTTTACCAAGTAAGTTCTGTCGGAATCGCCCCTGCTTTCCACGCAACATCTCACTTAACGACTTCAATGGTCGCTTATTGGAACCACGAACAGGCTGCCCCCTTCGTCCATTATCAATAAGCGCATCAACCGATTCCTGAAGCATTCGCTTTTCATTTTTAACAATTACCTCAGGAGCCTCAAGCTCAAGGAGACGACGCAAGCGAATATTTCGGTTCAAAACCCGTCGATAGAGATCATTCAAGTCTGAACTGGCAAAACGACCCCCTTCCAATGGAACAAGCGGACGCAAATCAGGAGGAATAACTGGCAATACCTCTAAGACAACCCACTCTGGTCGCAGATTCGCCTGGAGCAACCCAGAGAGCACTCGATACCGTTTTGCCAAGCGATGCTTTGCCGCAACAGAAGCTGTTTGCTTATACAACTCCTCAAGCCGGCGAACTTCAAAATTCAAGTCTATCATTGAAAGAAGAACACGAACTGCCTGAGCACCCATACCTGCTTTAAACAGCGTATCTTCATCATGGGCACTGACGTAGTCTTCGTACTCTTGACTATTCAAAAGCGTCTTTATGGGATATGGCGAGCCACCCTGATTTAAAACAATATAACTATCAAAGTAGATAACACGCTCTAAGTCTTTTACGGTCATTCCCAAGATCAAACTTAAATAGCTTGGTATTCCCTTTAGATACCAAATATGGCACACCGGAGAAACAAGCTTTATGTGACCCATTCGTTCGCGGCGAACCCTTGACTGAATAACCTCTACCCCGCACTTTTCGCATGTCACCCCACGGTGTTTCATGCGTTTATATTTACCACAATTACATTCCCAATCCTTGACGGGACCAAAAACTCTTGCGCAAAACAAACCATCTCGTTCCGGCTTCAATGTTCTATAGTTGATGGTTTCTATCTTTTTCACTTCACCATACGAAAGAGAAAGTATCTTTTCCGGTGAAGCAATGCCAATTTTAATTGCGTCAAATTGGGTGGTGTTAATATATTCTCGGAAACGCTCAAGTATCCTATTATTCACCAACTTTCTCCTTGCTTGCCTTAAATAGATCGACTTGCAACCCCAAACTTTGAAGTTCTTTCACTAATACATTGAAAGATTCTGGAACTCCAGGATCAGGAATATCATCACCCCGCACAATCGCCTCATACGCCTTAACTCGTCCGTTCACATCATCAGACTTAACGGTCAGCATCTCCTGCAAGGCATATGCTGCACCATAGGCGTATAATGCCCACACTTCCATCTCTCCTAGTCGCTGTCCTCCAAACTGTGCTTTACCACCAAGCGGTTGCTGCGTTATCAGCGAGTACGGACCAACCGAACGCGCATGTAGCTTGTCGTCAACCAAGTGATTCAGTTTCATCATATATATGTATCCAACGGTCACAGGTTGTACAAATGGCAAGCCCGTCTGCCCATTATAAAGCTTGTACGCTGCATCCTGCGGTAGGCCGAGATCCTTTAACATAGGACGGATCTCTTCCTCATAGTCTGCACCATCAAAAATTGGTGTCTTGAAAAAGACCCCGTCCTTTCCTGCTTTATGAGCAAGATCAAGCACCATCTCTTTGCCTGAGTGCTTCTCAAGATCCTCAACAAAAGACTTTCCATAGTACTTTTCTAGATGTTCTTTCGTCTTTGCATAGCGCACCGATTCAAGATTTTGAGCAAACCAATTTCCTGCCTTTCTTCCCACCATACCGAGAATCGTTTCCAAGATCTGACCGATATTCATACGCGCAGGAACACCAAGCGGATTCAAAACGATATCAACCGGTGTTCCATCCTCGAGATATGGCATGTCCTCAACGTTAACAATCTGGGAAATAACCCCTTTGTTTCCATGACGACCTGCAACCTTATCCCCGACAGATAAATGCCGTTTCATCGCAACATAAACACGAACCATTTTTATGACACCTGACGGTAAATCATCGCCTTTTCGCAATTTGCTAATCTGCTCTTCTTTAAGCGCCTGCAACACTGAAATCTGATTCTTATACGATTCTTTAAGCTCCTTGAGCTGAGCAGCAAGCGTTTTATCTGTTAATTCAACTTGCAAGAGTAAATCTAACTCTGCGTCCAGAAGCTTTACTTCAGAAAAAGAGTCTTTCTCCAAGAATTTTTTAAACTTGGCTCCAGACTTCGGCTTCTTCCCCTTAAGCAAAGAGGCCACTCTTTTGATTATTGCTCGGTCAAGAATTGCAATGTGCTGACAAAAGTCATCCTCTATTTTCGCTGTCTTAATTGCAGCAATCTCTTTGTAGCGTTTATCTTTTCGTATCCCACTTCGAGAGAAAAGCTTAACATCAACAACCGTTGCCTCAACTCCTGGTGGAACTCGTAACGAGGTGTCCCGAACTTCCCGAGATTTCTCTCCGAAAATTGCGCGTAAAAGCTTCTCCTCAGGAGAAGCCTGCACGTCACCCTTAAGAGTCACTTTTCCAACCAGAATCTCACCCGGCTTAACCCTGGTTCCAATTCGAACAATTCCGTCGTCATCAAGCGCTTCCAAATCTTTTTCGCTAACATTTGGAATGTCTCTCGTTATCTCTTCCGCTCCTAGCTTGGTGTCTCTAGCTTCAACAACAAACTCTTCGATATGCACCGAAGTGAAAACGTCTTCGGCAACAAGACGCTTACTAACAACAATAGCATCCTCAAAGTTGTAACCATGCCACAACATGAACGCAACCAAAACATTGCTTCCCAAAGCCAACTCTCCGCGATTTGTCGCCGCACCATTGGTAAGCACATCACCACGCTCAACACAATCACCAATCTTAACGACAGGAACGTGATGAATCCAGGTGTTGTGACTCGAACGAGCAAATTTCTTGAGTTCGTAAATGTCAACCGGACGAGAAAGCCACTCTTTGCTAATCTTGGAATCATCGCCCCCGCCATCAACAATACGAACAACAATCTTTTCTGAGGAAACATACTCAACAATACCACCGCTTCGAGCAACTAACACAGCACCCTCTGCAGCCCCAAGCTCTGCTTCCATACCAGTCCCAACAAGTGGAGGCCGACACTTTATCAATGGAACCGCTTGCCGTTGCATATTCGATCCCATTAATGCACGGTTTGCATCATCGTGCTCCAAAAACGGAATTAGTGACGTTGCAACCGAAACAAGCTGTCGAGGAGAGGCATCAACATAGGTAACATCTTTTGCGTCAACCGTAATAATGTTTCCGCTCTTTCGAGCAAGAACCTCTTTATCAGTAATCTTGTTTTTTGCGTCGACATTGATCGTCGCCTGTGCAACAAGTTCATCGACCTCTTGAAACGCATCGAGGCAAACAACATCATCCCCAATGACACCATCATTCACCGGACGATACGTTGTTTCAATAAAGCCAAGCTCGTTTACTCGAGCATACGTTGCTAGAGAAGAAATAAGACCAATATTCTGCCCTTCAGGAGTCTCGATCGGACAAATTCTTCCGTAGTGAGAAGTGTGTACATCCCGAACCTCAAAAGTCGCTCGCTCTCTTGTAATTCCACCAGGCCCAAGCGCAGAGAGTCTTCTTTTGTGTGCCATTTCTGCTAGTGGATTTGTTTGATCCATAAACTGAGACAACTGACCCGTACCAAAAAACTCTCGTAATACCGCCGCAAGAGGCTTAACATTCAAATAGTCATATGGCATGAGCGCAGCGTGATATTCCTGCAAGCGAAACCGCTCTTTTGCGATTCGCTCGACTCGAGCAAGCCCTGCATACAGCTGACCTTGCAATAATTCACCAACGAGCCTCACGCAACGATTACCAAGATGGTCAATGTCATCAAGATCGCCCTCACCCCGTTCTTTCAAAGCAACCAAATACTTCAAAGTTTCGATAATATCTTCACGCGTCAGCTGGGTAACCTCTTCGTCAATCTCTAGACCTAATTTTCTGTTGGTACGAATTCTGCCTACCCGAGTAAGATCGTAAAAGCGGGGATTAAAAAACAGGTTATCGAAAAATTCTTCCATAACCTGTACCGCGGGAACATCGCCCGCACGAAGTTTACAGTAAACCTCTTTGAGCGCATCAAGACGGCTCGCAGCAGAACTTTGCGCAAGCGTCAGCGCAATCGTTGGCTGATACACAAAGCTTGAAGACTGAATAATATTAAGAACATACGCATCCTGCTTTGCAATCGTATCGAGAATCTCGCTCGTCAAAACATCGCCACGCTTTGCAAAAATCTCACCGGTCTCAAGATCAACAACATCATCCCCTAAAATACGATTGAGGAGACTATTTTTTCGCACATGAAGATGAGTAACCTTGTGCTTTGCAAGGTCTTTAAGCATCTTGTCTGTAAATCGCTGACCAACTAAAAACTTCTTTGCCAAACTTTCGGGCAACGCTTCCGCTTCCAAACGCTGGCCAAGCAGCGACTTATCAACTGGTTTGTAGAAATCACCTTTCTTAACGGTAATTGAATCAAACTTATAGAAAAGTGGCAATATTTCATCACGCTCAATACCCAACGCCTGCAAAAAGGTCGTTACCGAAATTTTCTTTTTCTTATCAATTCGAACATGAAGAATGTCGTTGTGGTCAAACTCAAAATCAAGCCAAGAACCGCGAGCAGGAATTAATCGAGCCATGTGACAGGGCTGGCCTCGAAAATCTTTAATCTTTTTACTTAACGTAAAGACAACGCCAGGTGCTCTGTGAATCTGGCTAACCACGACCCGATCAACACCATTGATCAAGAACGTCCCATGACCGCCTAAGCGAAATGATCCATCAGCACCTTCGTATAAATCACACATAACCGGCAAATCGCAAAAGAAAACCTCTTGCTCTTTAATATCCTTAACAACTCTCTCCCCAGATTCTTTCCCCCCAGACTGAGTATCCCAGCTAATAAGCTGTACCTTAACCTTTAACGGCATCGAATATGTTTTACCACTAAATCGACATTCATCAACCAGCAGTGGCGCCTTCACAAAAACCCGAGATGAACATTTTTTACAAGAGATATAGCGCGCTGTATTCTTTTTGCACTTAGGACAAGAGCCTGAATCCTCCAGCCGAGAACAATCAGATTTTTTGCATGAAGAACAGCTCCATTTGTATCGATTCTCGATCCCCGTAAGCTGACCACAAACACAAGCCCAATCACCCAGCTCATAACTTACAAACTCTAATGAAAGCGCATCTTGATGCTCAACAGGAAAGACGTCTCGAAAAATTTTCTCCAACCCAACATTTTTACGTTCGAACGGCAAAAAGTCTAGCTGGATAAAGTTGTTGAATGACTTCGATTGAATTTCTATAAGATTCGGCAGAGAAACAACCTCCTTAATCTTGCCAAAAGATCTCCGGATTACTCCCTTACCTCGCGAAAATCGAGACATGCATTCGCTCCTAAATCGTAATTTTACCCAAAACCACTAAAGTATCACCAGGGTCAGACCCCTGGTGATACTTTTTATATCTTACTTGCTACAGGAATCGCTTATGATAGCTCAACCTTTGCTCCGGCAGCCTCCAGAGCCTCCTTCATCTTCTTTGCATCATCTTTAGGAGCAGATTCAGAAACAACACACGGGGCCCCCTCAGCCATCTCTTTCGCATCCTTCAGAGACAAGCCCTGAATCGATGCTCTGAGAGCCTTAATAACCTTAATCTTTTCCGCACCAACGTCCTTCAAGGTAACCTTGAACTCAACCTTCTCTTCAGCCGAACCAGCGTCACTTCCTGCTACGGGAGCCGCTACAACCGCTGCAGCAGGGGCCGCTGCGGAAACCCCAAACTCATCTTCTATCTTTTTAACAAGATTAACAAGGTCCATAACGGACATTTTTTTTATTTCTTCTATGATCTTCTCTGACATGCTAAGCCTCTCTTATACAAAAAAACACTACTTTCTTACTTCTACAAAAAGCACCAACCCGATAGCATCACATCAAAGCTATGCTTTTTGCTCTGCAACCTGCTTAAGCGCATACAACAACTGCAGCACCAACATATTCAAAACCGATGCAAAGCTTGCAACAGGAGCTTGCAGTGTTCCTGCAAGTTGCGCCAAAAGAACTTCTCGAGACGGAATAGAAGCAAAGAATTCCACCTCTTCCTTTGTCAAAACTTTTGACTCAAAAAATCCCGAGACGATCTGCAACGCATCACGGCCCTTCGCAAATTCAACCAACTGCTTGGCAACAGGACTTGGCTGATCAAGCGCAAAAACTAGACCGATTTGATCTTTAAAGTCATCTTTGAACGGCTCGATGCCATCGATGCCTTGAGTGGCAATCTTCATCAACCGAGCTTTTGTGATCTTAAGCTTCCCTCCACTCCCACGCAATGCGGTTCGCAGTGAGAACATGTCGGCGACGCTGAGACCTCTATAGCGAACAAGGAAAGTCGCCTCGGCTGACGAAAGCATCTCCTTAAAATCCGCAACAACTGCCTCTTTTTGCTGACGATTCATTTTTATTTACCTCTTTGTATCACCAACCGTTACACTAACTCATCTGCGTTTAACAGTACCCCAATGCCCATCGAAGAAGAAACGGACACCCTCCTTATAAATTTACCCTTAGAAGTTGGGGGCTTACTTGTTCGAACCGCACCAATCAATGCTTCTAAATTCTCAAGCAACTTATCTGCCCCAAACGAAACTTTTCCAAATGGCACATGAAGAGATCCACCCTTATCATTCCGATAAGAAACTCGACCCTTCTTCAACTCCTCAATGATCGAACCAACCTGAAATGTAACCGTCCCAACTTTTTTATTAGGCAACAGACCCCGAGGACCCAATACACGAGCTACCTTCCCAACAAGCGCCATCATATCGGGAGTCGCAACCGCCGCGTCAAAGTCCATCCATCCGCCTTGAATCTTTTCTACCAGGTTCTCGGCACCAGCGAAATCCGCGCCAGCCTTCTTGGCTTCCTCTTCATGGTCACCCCTGACGAAAGCAACAACCCGAACCTTCTTACCTGTTCCGTGAGGAAGCAAGACCGCCCCACGAACATTCTGTTCACCCTTAGTAGGGTCTATTCCAAGCGTTATGTCGACGTCGACCGATTCGTCAAACTTCGCATGCGCTGACTGAACAACAAGCTCTAAAGCTTCTTTTATTGAAGCGGGCGTCTGCTTTTCAGCCGACTCTTTTGCCTGTCGATGCTTTTTCCCTGGCTTACTCATAATTTTCTATCCTTATAAACACACTTAATCAGTAACGGTCAACCCCATGCTTCTTGCGCTTCCAGCAACAATTTTCTTTGCTGCCTCAACATCGAACGCATTAAGATCGACCATCTTTGCTTTTGCAATTTCTTCAACGTCACCCCACGAAATACTACCTGCAGACTCCGTTCCCGCCTTACCAGACCCTTTTGCCAGGCCAATCTTCTTTTTGATTAACTCAGAAACAGGGGGGGTCTTCGTAATAAAATCAAACGTCTTATCAATATACACAGTAATAATAACAGGAACCGTCTCGCCCTTCCTCTTTGCCGTCTCAGCATTAAATTTTTTGCAGAAATCCATTATGTTCAGGCCATGCTGACCTAGTGCCGATCCAACCGGAGGCGCAGGGGTAGCTCCCCCTCCAGGAATTTGTAATTTTATCTTAGATTTAACCTTCTTCGCCATGTTCTTATGCCTTACTTTTTAACTTGATCAAATCCCAGCTCGACTGGGGTCAACCTTCCAAAAATGCTTACCATCACAGTAAGACGCTCCCGATCTTCATCAACTTTGTCGACAATTCCAACGAAGCCGGAAAACGGTCCATTTGCAACATGCACCTCATTGCCAACCGCAAACGGCACCTTCTCTTTGGTGACCGCCAACTTGCCGCTTACCTGAGCAAAAATCCTCTCCACCTCTTTATCCGAAAGCGAGGCTGGACGCTCCCCTCCTAAAAAGCGAGACACCCTTGGCACGGAGGAAACAAGCTGAAACGACTCGCCCGCCATCTCCATCTGAATGAGCAAATATCCTGGAAAAATCTTTTCCTTACGAACATCTTCTCCAGATATAAAGCTTATAACGTCACTCGTCGGGATCAAGATCTCACCAAAAAAATCCTGGAGACCCTGCTCGACCACACGCTTTTCAAGGTCTTTTTTTACAACGTCCTCAAAGCCTGTATACACCTGAACAACATACCAACGTTTCATACCATCCAATCAAAAATAGTAACTAGCGGATCAACCAATGTATTGCGACCGTTATCGCAGAATCCATAAAGCCCAGAATAGCCGCGAAAACAAGTGACAAGATGCATACAATAACAACGGCCCCAACAAGATCGTCTCGTTTGGGCCACGTCACTTTCTCCAGCTCTGTTCTAACCTCTTGGAAAAACGCAATTATTTTACTCATCTTTGTCCTAATAGTTCTGGCAGGCCAGGAGGGATTCGAACCCCCAACACGCGGATTTGGAGTCCGCTGCTCTACCATTGGAGCTACTGGCCTTCATTAGCTACTTTGTTTCCTTGTGAACTTGGTGCTTCCGACACTTCACACAAAATTTATTTAATGATAACTTTCCGTATGCACGTTTTTTAGAAACCAACTTGCTATAATTTCTCATCTTGCAAGCTTCGCATTCAAACGTGATAATAGTCCGATTTTTAGCCATAATTTTACCTCTAAAATGGAGCCCGCGACCGGATTCGAACCGGTGACCTCTCCCTTACCAAGGAAGTGCTCTACCTACTGAGCTACGTGGGCACCCTCCTCAATCCCAAGCTAATTGTGTTACCAGAGCGCTGTTTCGACACTTATCTCTTGTCAAAATAAAAATGGAGTCTTAATGATACACTTTTTTTTTTAAATCTTCAAAAAACAATTGAAAACCTCTCATTTTTTCAATCAAAATCAACTTTTTGTTCTTGTAAGGTCTAAGCAAGAAAAATGGAGCTGGCAACTGGACTCGAACCAGCGACCTGCTGATTACAAATCAGCTGCTCTACCAACTGAGCTATGCCAGCATGCAACCCCCACCAGATACAGTCCTTTCTGGAGCGGGAAACGGGACTCGAACCCGCAACCTACAGCTTGGAAGGCTGTCGCTCTAGCCAATTGAGCTATTCCCGCAAACTCTCTTTGTATTTCATGGTGGGGAGAACAGGATTCGAACCTGTGAAGGCTGAGCCAACGGATTTACAGTCCGTCCCCTTTGGCCACTCGGGAATCTCCCCGCCTACCACTTTTACACTAGTATTTCAAATAAACTAATCCACTCATCTATACGAAAAATCAGCTTAATTGTTTTCAAGGAAAATTCAACTTTTTTAATAAAAAAAAGGACCCACAACTTCGCAAGCCCTTTTTTCTTTCGTAAAATCGCACACACCGGTGATTAAATTCTTTCGAGATAGAAAACCAAATCACTACTGCCGGTTTATTAGAGCGCTTCTACGTTAAAATTATAACAATGTCCCTCTCGATACCGAAGCAACCAAAAGCCATTGAAAGCCATTCCCCGAACAACTTATCCAAACAAGACGCTCACATCAATCTCGTTTGTTTCATGCTGAATCGTGTTCGTAGTCACAATTTGTCCGGCCCCAGCATCTTTTAGCGCATTATGCGCATCGCCAGCAAATATCGCGTGAATACCAACACAGACGGCCGGCTTCATACCAAATTCACGTAAATGCCCAACAGTCTTAATCATCGTCTGTGCCGTTGAAATAATATCGTCCACCAGCACAGGAGTATGGTCGCGATGAGTCTCGAGATCAGGAGCCGATACTTCGACAGTACCATCAAGAGCTCTTGTTTTTTTCAAAACAATAAACGGTGATTCTGCATGCTCAGCGACCTCCTGAACCCACTGCAAGCTTTCTTCGTCAGGGCCGATAAGTATGGGATTTTCGACATTATCTTTAACCCATGAACCTACGATTGGTGCTGTATGTAGAACCGTCGTTGGAATTGTGTAGATCTCGTTTAACGATTTATATCGATGCAAATGAGGGTCGATCGTTGTTAACCAATCGACATGTGACGACAGAAGCTGGGCAAAAGTCTTTGACGTAATTGCCTGGCCGGGCGAAAATCGTTTGTCCTGTCGTAGATAGCCCAGATAGGGCGCAATAAGTCCAACACGCTTTGCCCCCAGCTCTTGCGCTAGATGAGAAAAAAACAATATTGGGATAACTTTTTCGTTGGGCCTATCAAGCCCACATACAATAATAACCTCTTTATCTTTAACATCAGTGTGGATGGTCACAAGAGACTCTCTGTCAGGAAAAGAGCTTATTGTAAAATCCCCACCAGAAAAGCTAGGATTATCCTGTATTCGATCAGCAAACAGTTCATATCCAGGAAAAGCAAATAGTATTGACATAATCTTACTCCTCAAGCACCATCACATCGTTTCCCTCGCTCACATAATCAAGAGCATATTGCAATTCCCCTGGAGACTGAGCATGAATTGTAAAAAGCACATCATTTTTGTGAACACAACTTCCAACCGACACATGTAAATCAATTCCAGCCGTTTCGTCCTGAGGGGCCCCTGCAAGCTTGGCAATAAGTGCCAACCTACGATTATCGATAGACACAACACGACCGCCATCTTTCGTTGTATATGGGTGGGTATATGCAGCCTTTGGAATCTCACGCATGCCACCCTGAGCACGACAAATAGCCTGAAATTTATCCCAGGCCTGACCACTGTTAAGCAACCCTGTAGCAATCTCAGCACCACGACCGCGCTCAACATTAGGAGAAAACTCCAATACGCAACCAGCAAGCGTAATCGCACGTGCTCGCAAATCCTGCGGGGCATCTTGATCCCCACGCAAAACCGAAACGACATCTCTCGCCTCGAGCGCCGGGCCGATACCTCGGCCTATTGGCTGAGTCCCATCCCCAAAAACAACCCTAACTTTCAATCCTAAAGCCTCACCTATTGACTCGAAATATTTTTTTAACTTTTGGGCAGTTTCGGCAGATCGAACTTTCGCGGTTGGTCCTATTGGAATATCAATCACAAGATGGGTCGAACCTGCAGCTATTTTTTTTGAAAGGATAGAAGAAACCAGCTGCGACTCACTATCAAGACTTAACGCTCTTTCAACACCAATAATAATATCGTCTGCCGGACTTAGAGAAACAGCCCCGCCCCAGACGATACAACCGCCTTCTTCTTTAACAACGCGCTTAATCATAGAAACATCCATCTCGACTGGCGCCAACACCTCCATCATATCGGCGGTCCCCGCAGGAGAGGTAATCGCCCGCGACGACGTTTTCGGCATCGTCAACCCAAACGCTGCAACAATCGGAACGATTATGGGGGTTGTGCGGTTTCCTGGTAAGCCACCAACACAATGCTTATCCACAACCATTGAAGTTTCCCAATCGAGCGTCTTTCCAACCTCAACCATCGCATTGGTCATGTCGATCAATTCACTATCGGCCATATGATTTCCAGCGCAAGCGGTCAAAAATGAAGATAGGTAGATATCTGAATATCTCCCAGCAGCTATATCACTGATGATTTCTTTTATTTGAGACGTTGAAAGCGTATGGCCATAAATTTTCGCCCGAACATAACTTAACGACGACACATGCTTTGCATGACCCACCGTCACCAGTCCACCATCACTCGCCCCCAATAACAACCAAGCATACTCAGAAAGCCCAACCTCACCTGGCCCCAAAATATCAGATGTTATTATGTTGAGCGTTGCAATTATTGACCGACCACCATGATCAACCCGAACACGAGAACGCGCCTCAAACCCTTCTGATGCACAAATGTGACAATCTTGGCGCATGTAAATAACAGAATCTTTATACGTATCAATACCTAATTTTTTTAGTGATAAAGTTTTTTTTTCGCTTGCCATGCTTCACAACTCTCTTTCGAACTGTATTGAGCGACTATCTAAATCGCCCTCCACATAATCCAACGTAACCGCACAAACTTTAGAAAACAATGGTTCTTCCAGCAAAAGATCGCCAATCACTTCGGGCCATTCGATAACGGAAACGGTATTTTCTTGATTGAGATACTCATCAAAACCAAGTTCTAAAAAACTATTGAGCGATGTCAGTCGATATAAATCAAAATGATAAAAACATTTTTCATCGACAACGTGATACTGTTTTACATAGCTAAATGTCGGACTCGTTACAACCTCCTTGACACCGCAACAAGCAAGAAGCGTTTTTATCATCGTTGTCTTGCCCGCGCCAAGTGGCCCTTGAAATGTAAAAACTTTGTGGGTTTTCAGGAGTGGGACCAGATGTGTTTCGACAACACTCTTAACCTCATCAAGACTGAATAAAATCTTTTTTGACTTCATAATTTTTTTATCTTCGAAATACGTTTTCTATCTTTTTTTGACGGCGTCTCTTTCCGGCCCTTTTTCTT
Source organism: Candidatus Babelota bacterium (assembly GCA_018817025.1). Taxonomy (GTDB): domain Bacteria; phylum Babelota; class Babeliae; order Babelales; family JAHIUU01; genus JAHIUU01. The sequence continues at coordinate 77,586 of JAHIUU010000001.1, forward strand.
CCCAGGCACATCTATTGTATCTTCTTTGTCGTAGGCCCCGACAGGAGCCTGCTCCATTAAAAAATCGAGCGCCTCGCTCTCAATCTCGCCATACTTCTGCACACCACCAACACCACGTTTTTTTAAGTCCTGACCAACTTCTTCAAGAACCGTGTTCTGTAAAATCTCATAAAAATCACTAACGTTTAACGCTTCGACACTTCGCTTTTGACACTGTCGAATCAGCTCTCGATCTCTGGTAACCAACATCAGTTCTTTATTTTTGTTTCTTTCGGCATAGTCAATTATCCAATCGTCAGCACTCTGTTTTTGGCCAGAGAAAACCACCACAATCCCTGAACGAGTTTCTCTCGTCGCTCGTCCCCATGAACCACCATCAAACACCAAAACAAGTTCTTTGATTCCGTCAGCCTTTTGTTTTTTATAAAAACCAAGTTGGTAAATCAATTTGTCTCGCTGCTTGCTCAGGCCGCTCTTTACTCGAGGAAATATATGTTTTAAAAGGTTATATCCATCTATAATAAGTATCATGCCTTCAGTATACCGTAATCGCCTTTGGAATAAAAACATCCCTGAAAATTGCCTTTAGTAAGCCGCTCGATTATAATAGGGTCATACAGAAGGGCCCCTCAATGTCACACTTAATTCTCCTTAAGCGGCGAATCCGTTCAATTCAAACAACTGAGAAACTCACTCACGCCATGAGACTCATCTCCATGTCGCTTTATTCTAAGCTCGACAAAAAGTTGGCAGCTGTGACGTATCACGAAAAAGTTTTCAAAAACTTACTCCTCGAGCTCTCCCAGCAATCTCCTGAATGGAAAAGCCCTCTATTTTTCCCTGAAGACATTCTGGATGAAAACCCTCTCTTTATTGTCATATCCGCAACAAAGGGCTTCTGTGGCGGCTTAAACACCATGCTATTCCGCTATCTTGAACAAAAGTTATTTATCGAGGAACATCAAACGCCAACGTTTATAACGATTGGAAAAAAAGCAACAGACTTTGTCCAAACAAAAAATCTTGGTTCGATTATCGCCACCTATCACGATCTCAATTCAAACAACTACCCCGACACCGCCCAAAGCTTAATCAGCCATACTATAAAGCAAAATCCCCTTTACTCCTCAGTTACTATCTACAGCTCATTCTTCAAAAACTTTTTTGTCCAAAGACCACAAATCACACAACTCCTCCCCCTAAAAAAAGAACTAGAAGAAGTAACCTATCAAGAATCTCCCGTACCAAAGCGACAAGAACCTTCAACCGCATACACACAAGATCAGAGTGAATTACCAGATATCGAGCCTATTTGGGAGCAGGACAAAATCGAGATTATTAATGGAGTTGCAAAACGATATCTTGACGTCCAGACAACAACAATTTTATTTCAAGCTCTAATCTCAGAATATGCAGCACGCTTTGTTGCCATGGACAACGCAACAACAAATGCTGAGAAATACCTCGACTCATTAACGCTCCAGTTCAACAAGTTACGACAGTCTCTCATTACACGAGAAGTTTCTGAGCTTTCAGCGAGTTTATAAAAACAACTGTACAAATGGGACCATTTTATGAGATACAAGAGCTACTTGATAACAAAAATGGATCTCGTTCCGGTTGGGTTTTTTCGTAGACGTCTACGAAAAAAACGACACTATTATGGTCAAAATGAATGTACCAGGAATCGATCCTAATAAGTTCGATATCACCATTGAAGATAAAATACTTCGTGTTTCCGGCTCACGAGGAAACAGAGTCAGAAGTTGAAGATAAAGACTATTATCGAAAAGAGATCAGAAGCGGCTCATTTGAGAGAACCATCCCTCTCCCAACAACCGTACAATCAGAAAAAACAATGGCAACCTATGGAAACGGCGTCTTAAAAATTGCCTTGCCAAAAAAATCGCTTGAAGCGAAGAAGCAGGTCAAAATTACCGTCAAATAATATAGGGCGCGACTTTCATCGCGCCCTATATTATTTGACTTATAAAGCAATTCTTAGAAGGCTATGCCGAGCTTTGCCCATAACGCATAACCATCAAGCACCGCATTGGTTCCTTGACCAAACTCCCATGAAGCACCAATGCCTCCAGTGAGAGGATAATCCCATCCGTGCCACGAATACCCAAATCCACTGAAGATCTTATGGGTAACGTAGACAGGAGTCGTCGCTGTGTCTGTCACGAGATCTTTCTTGTTGATCCACTTGTTCGCATCAGCACTGATGTTGGCAGGATTCCAAATATTGCCAACCGCAAATGCCGCACTTGGATCATAGCTAGGATCGGCTATCGCATAGGTCTGATCGGTCCATGTGCAGTTCTTAAGCATAACCGACTCTCTCTCTTTGGCGAACAAGTTGTAACCAAGATCGAACGTAAAGTTGCCCCAGTTGAATGCGAAGCTTGCAAGAAGTTCAAGCTGGCTTCCAGGCTCAACGCCAACCCGTTGCGTTAACACGTTAGCAAGAGGGAAGGTTCCAGCTTTTCCAACCTGGCCGCCAAGCATATACCAACCCATTGGAACAAACTTTCCAGCAACCACGTTTGGATCTGTATCGCCTTCACCACAAGGATACTTGAAACCAAGAGTTCGCATTTCTGTCTTGTTAAGAACGTATTTATAATGCAAAGCGCCAATAAATTCTAGAGATTTCTCCCCGTGTTGCCACAACTCAAATGCACTGTCGATTCCAAGACCAATTGCCCAGTGACCGGCATGACCAATAACAGGCTCAAACAACCATTCGCCAGTAGGAGTATCGCTTGTTGGAATGGTTAGGGACGCATATACGCCGCAATGTTTATGTTCTTTGTACAGGAAGTTGTACCCGAGAGTAACCTCAATGTCAGCAATGCCAGATTCGTCGTTGCTGCCGCAGATTTTTGCTTTGCAAAGTTTTTCCTGTGTCCCTGTAATCGCAAGATTGCCACCAAGATAGTTTGATAGTTTTACTTTTGTTGTCGAGTACGGAAGCGTCGTCTCTTTGTTGGTTCCTGTATAGCAAACGTCTATCTTATTCTTGACATGAACAAGTGGGGCAGAAACTTTGACGTACAAGCCTTTGGCAAGCTTATCAAGTTTTTGATGGTAGTCGAGACGAAGACCGTATGATGTGTGCCTTGGGCGAAGAACGCCTCTAACCGCCAGCGGATCGGTTACTTGATTCTCAAAGTCATGAATTATAAAATCTTGGTCGAGAAGCAACGCTTCCTCGTTAAGACCGGTCGCTAGAGGCTGTCTATCCAAAACCCAGATGAAATCCTGAGTCGACCCTGCATACGGATTCGTAATATTAGGACCGGTTGCTGAGTTAAATTTGCCAAAATATCGACCTAGGCCTACTTCGTTTTGTGATGATTGATAAAAACCGGTTGCACCAACAGTTCCACCCCACATGTCATCATCAATCATACGAAATAATTTGTGCCATGTTGAGTATTCCATCGCCATATTGTCGACATGCGAACGTGGCATCAAGAATGTTTTATTGGTGTACTCCTTTGCCTGAATGGCTCCGAAACTAACCAGAACGGCCAGTAGCCCATACATCAATCTTCTCATACTTCTCCTCCTTGTGAGTAAAACGCCTGCACGCGCATAATCACGTATCATGCGCGCGTCCAACAAACTTACCTTTATGTTAAAACACGCACTGTAATATGTTCAATTGTAGCGAGGAACCACGTAAAAAATCAAGCACTCTGTGCAATTATTTTTTTTACTTTGCCCCAAGCAGCTCCTGTTTACCCAGCTTTTTCCAGTCATCATCAAACTTTCTGATCCCATCAAGCGTAAGGGGATGGCTCATCAGCTGATCCAATAATTTAGGCGGAACCGTCGCCACATCTACTCCGGCCAATACCGATTCGTGCAAATGCATGACATGCCTTATTGAAGCAGCCAAAATCTGAGATGCAAAGCTGTATTGCTCAACCATATGAACTAACTTATGGATCAAATCGAGACCGTTCACGTCGATATCATCCAATCGGCCGATAAACGGGGAGATATAGGTAACCCCAAGCTTTGCAACCATCAAGGCCTGCAAAAGCGAGAAAATCAACGTAACATTAATTCGAACGCCCTCTTGCGTAAGTTTTGCAATAACGGGAAGATACTCAAATGCAAACGGTATCTTTACTACGACATTATCAGCAAGTGCTGCGATCTCTTTCGATTGCTTATACACGTCCACCGGATCTTTCTTGACAACTTCAATGCTAACATCTCCAGGAACCATCTCGCAGATATCAAGTAAGACCTGTCTCGTATCTTTTCCTTCTTTGCTCAGTAATGATGGATTTGTCGTTACCCCATCAATAATTCCGGTTGGAATCCATCGCTCGATCATCTCTCGATTTGCTGTATCTAAAAATATTTTCATAAAACCTCACTTTACCACAAAGCTGATCAGCCTATTCGGCACAAAAACAACTTTCACGACCTCTTTACCATCAAGCCATTTCGCAATAATTTTTTCAGCATCCAGCCGTACAACCTCCTGCGTCACCCCTTTCGATGCAACAAGCGTTCCACGCAGCTTCCCGTTAACCTGGATCGCAAACTCAACCTCATCCTGCGCGGCCAATAATGGGTCATACTGGGGCCAAACACAGTCTGAAAGATTCTTACCAACTAGCTGCTCAAGCAACTCGCTTGCAAAATGAGGAATCATAATCGACGCAGCAGTTAAAAATTGCTCGACCATTTGTTTATTCAATTGCAACCTCTGACCACGCATATCATTGAGATATTCCATCATCGAAGCAACCGCGGTGTTGACTTTGAACAACTCAACCCGCTCCTGATACTCTTTTAAAAATCGGTGAAAACGCTTAATAGACTTCTCAGAAACAGACGCATCGTTTGCAACTATATTCGATGGATCGGTTAGGAAGTCCCACAACCTATTGAGAAAATTCTTGATTCCCTTGATCGCCTCCATTTTCCATTCGCAATCCATTTCTGGCGGCCCAATGAACAACATGTACATACGAAGCGAATCGGCTCCAAACATCCCGATAATATCATCGGGATTAACTACATTTCCCTTCGATTTTGACATCTTTTCAACGCGACCGCTTTTTTCTGAGTACATACAAATCATGCCCTGATTAAATAATTTCTTAAACGGCTCATCGAAAGATAAATGCCCAAGATCATATAAAACTTTTATATAAAAGCGCGCATAGAGTAGGTGTAAAATCGCATGCTCAATCCCACCAACATATAAATCGACCGGCATCCAATAGTCCATATCTTCTTGAGTAAACGGCTTGTCGACACAACCTGGATTTGGATACCGCAAAAAATACCAGCATGAACCTGCCCACTGCGGCATTGTATTCGTTTCGCGCTTGGCCTTGCCACCACACTTCGGACAGTCGGTATTAACCCACCAGTCGATCGCAGCCAATGGTGACTCGCCTGTTCCTGTAGGCTCATACGATTCAACCTCAGGGAGCTTAATCGGCAGCTGGTCCTCGGGAACCGACACCACACCACATACCTCACAATGAACGAGTGGAATAGGCTCCCCCCAGTAACGTTGTCGAGAAAAAATCCAATCTCTAAGACGATAACAAACCTCCCGCTTACCAAGACTAAGCTTCTCAAGCTCATTAACAATCTGATTGAATCCGTCGGTTTTCGCATCAAGCCCATCGAACGGTCCTGAGTTTACCAGCACACCATCATCCTCGTAATACCCATCTTCTGATTCTAAGTCTGTCGGCTTGATAACCTGTCTGACCTGAAGACCGAACCTCTTTGCAAACGCAAAATCACGTTGGTCATGCGCGGGAACGGCCATAATCGCGCCTGTCCCATAGGATGACAAAACATAACTGGAAATATAAACAGGAATCGCTTCACCATTGACCGGGTTGATTGCATGTGCACCGGTGAAAACTCCTGTTTTCTCTTGGTTCTCTGCCGTTCGATCAAGGTCACTCATATGAGCAACTTCCTCCTGATACGCCTGAACCGCTCCAAGCTGCTCGTCGGTAACAATTGAATCGATTGACTCATGATCGGGAGCAATCACCATAAACGTAGCGCCAAAAATGGTATCTGGACGGGTCGTGAAAACGGGAAGCTCAATCTCGTTAACCTTAAACAGAACGCGTGCCCCATAACTCTTTCCAATCCAGTTTTTCTGCATCAACTTGACTCGTTCTGGCCAATCAAGATCGTCAAGATCATTAAGTAACCGATCAGCATATTTGGTTATACGGAGAACCCATTGGCGTATTTTTCGCTGCTCAACCTCAGCGCCACACCGATCACACTCTCCACCAACAACTTCCTCATTGGCTAAACCGGTCAAACACTTGGGACACCAGTTAATCGGCATAAAATCTTCGTACGCAAGACCGGCATTATACATCTGCAAAAAAATCCACTGAGTCCATTTATAATAGCTCGGGTCGGTCGTATTGAGCTCTTTTTCCCAATCGTATATCGCCCCAATTTGGTCAAGCTGTTCTTTAAAATTTTTGATATTTTGCTCGGTACTGATTTTTGGATGAATCCCCTGCTTGATCGCATAGTTCTCCGCAGGAAGCCCAAATGCATCCCATCCCATCGGATGAAGCACGTTATACCCCTCATGCCACTTGATTCGCGCATAGACGTCAGAGAGAACATAATTTTTCCAATGCCCAACATGAATTCCCGATCCAGAAGGATACGGAAACATGTCGAGTACATAATATTTTTTAAGCGTCTTATCAATCTTTGTTTTGAAATATGGATTTTTTTTCCAATACCCCCGCCATTTTTTTTCGATCACCTGAAAATCATACTTCATCGTGAGGATCCCAACAGTAAAAATTTAAATAACACAACCATCTTAGCCACCACACGCATAGTTGTCCACCAACGACCCTCCTCGTAATAAAAGATAAAAAATTTATATTTGAAATTTATTGACTTGGGATCTCAGACTTCCTTAGCCTAATGGTGATAGTTTACCAGGGGGGAACTTTATGATACAACTGAAGAAAACGCTTTTCTTAAAACTTTTTTTACTGCTCACGCCTGTTTTCGCTCGGGCAGACCAGACAACCAGGCCGTCAACCTGGACCATCATGATATACGCTCAAACAGACTCTATTCTCAACAACTTCGTCCTTCAAAATTTCAACGCCATGGCCAATGTCGGATCAAATAAAAAGCTCAACATTATTGTCCAGTGGAACCAACCTCAAAAAGAGGGGACCTGGCGCTATAAAATAGAAAAAAACAAAATGGTATTGATCGAAACCTGTCAAACAAAAAGATCACACGATTTTTCTCATGACATTATCAACTTTGCCAACTTTGCAGCAACCCGTTATCCTGCCGAGAATTACGTCTTTATTCTTTCAAATCACGGCGTTGGCATTATCGACCCAGAGTGGAATAGACTTCAAAATTTTGCAGTCAACCCAACCGCTCTGCAAGAATCTCAACGTATACAAATCGATGGGATCACAAAAACGTATAACAAATTAAGCGCCAAGCGGGGCATTTTATTTGATATTCCTAATAAAACATATTTAAAAAACGAAGGGCTAACCGGAGCGTTTTCCTATATAACTCGTTATATAATCAAAAAAAAGTTCGCCCTTATAGGCATGGACGCTTGCCTTATGTCAATGTTTGAAGTTTTCTACCAAATAAGAGATTATGCCGACTATTCGGTTTCTTCTGAAGAGGTTGAACTCGCACAGGGATGGAACTATGCGCCATTCCTCTACGCTCTCGCAAACTCAAACCTTACCACACAAGAACTCGCAAAAAATATCGTCTTCACATTTGAAGACTTTTATAAAAACAAAACAAAATTTTATACGCAATCAGCAATCGATCTTGAAGGAATCGAATTCATCAAAAACAATATCGACCAGATTGTAAGTAATATTACTTTATGCAAACCGCTTGCCCCGAAAGCAATGCAATGTGCTATAGAAAACGCAAGAAACCTGTGCTTTCAATTAAGTATCCCATGCTATATCGATCTCCATTCTTTTTATACTGAGCTATACAAACAAATCTCCTCAATGGAACTCAAAACATCAACCAGAGCCCCCAGAAGATCAATCCCGCAGCCTATTCACGCGTCTCAACAATTCAAAGACCTAAAAGAATCTCTTCTTATTGGCATGCAACTTCTTGACTCTACGATAATAGCCAGCATCGCCAGCCCATACCTTTCTCGCGCACGGGGAATATCTATCTACTTTCCCACCATAAACCAATCGTCACAAACGAAAAAAGTATGTATCGATCCTTCGTATCTTAAAACAGAATTCGCGAAAGAAAGCTTGTGGCTTTCTTTAATAAAAAGCTCGTAATAAACATTTTTTCCTAGTACATTTAAAAAAGTATTTTTTAAATTTGTAAGTGAAGGACGTCAAACAGGTAAGGAGAAGACGTCATGCAAAAAACAGAAAGTTCCACGCGAAGTAAACAACAACAGGTATTTTGCGGCGCCACCGATGAAAAAATCCTTGTCGTAAAAAAAAACATTCTCTTCGCCTATCAGGTCATCAACGGGCTCAAACCAGTAGACTTTGATTGCTATCAAAAGCTCATTCAAAAACACAAAAAATTTCTCTGGCGTTCAAAAGTCGAACAAGATCCCAACTACAAACAGATCATTCCATACTTAGTTTTTTCTCATGATAAAAAATTTTTTGTCATGAGAAGAAAAAACAATGCAAGCGAAACACGCTTACAGAGTAAGTTTTCATTAGGGATCGGTGGCCACATCAAAAAAGAAGATATCACACGTACTAACATTATGGGCTGGGCCGAACGAGAATTTAAAGAAGAGGTCTCTTACCAGGGAAGTTACGCAATTAAACCCCTTGGAATATTGAACGATGAAAGTGATGCCGTTGGCCAGGTTCACACCGGATTTGTTTTTTTACTGGAAGGAACATCGGGAAACATTAAGGTTCGAAACGAGCACAAAGAGGGTATGCTGGTCACACTCGATGAATGCACGAATCTTTACAACCAGATGGAAAACTGGAGTAAGATCGTTGTTCGACATTTACGGGAGCAACTCTAGAGAACAACTTTCCATAAACCCAAAAACTCGTCGAACGATAGCTGCTGAGCCCTCTTTTTAAGGGTTTCGGGATCTATCTTTTCACAACTATAATGGGTCGATTTCAGATTATTTCTGAGTGTCTGGCGTGGAAAGCGAAAGCACTGCTTCACAAACTTCCAAAATCCCTCTTCTTCAATAATCTCTGGTTGGTCATAGCGAGACTTCAAATAAAGCAAACGAGAAAACACTTTTGGTGGGGGCTCAAACGCTTCGGGTTCCACCTTTTCCATCAACTTGATCGTAAAGTGATGCTGCAAAAAGATCGAGGTCACGCTATACGGCTTCCCCCTTTTGGCAACAATTTTCTGAGCAACCTCCTCCTGCACCATAACCACCCCCTCGACAAATAAATCTTTATATTTTTTTAACAAAAAAAATATAGGAAATGTGATCTGGTATGGTAGATTCGCGAGTAAAACCCACGGTTTTCGACTCTCTAAAGCCGAAAGATCGATATCCAGGATATTAGCCAACTTAATCTCTAGTCGATCGTCTGGCAGCTCTTTTCTTACGTATTCTGCCCATTCTGGGTCTATCTCAAACACTAACAACTTTTTACAACTCGTTCGCGCCAAAATCGAGCGCGTCAAAAAACCATCGCCACACCCAATTTCCAAAACCGACGTTTTTGGCGTTATTTCGACCTGTTCAATCATATGGTCAACAACCGACTGCTTACGTAGAAAATGCTGCCCTAAAGCCTTCTTCCTGCGCGGTTTTATCTCTTTTTTCATATTTTTCTTCCTTTCCAAACCATTTTCTATCAACAGTATAATGATTTAAAAACCCTTTCAAAACCATTATCTTTATGGTACCGTGATACTCAGTTCCGCTAGTTATAGGCGCGATTGACAAATAGAAAACACCATGATAAGCTAAATTTATGAAAAAGATAAAAATTCTTTGAAATATATGGGGGCGTAACGGCTTCGACGTGGCTCGTTGCGTGTTGAGAGCATGCCAAGTTTTGTATGGGAGCTTGTAAAAAACTGTGCAAATCAAATAAATGCAAACGAACAAACATTTGCCGGGGCTTTAGCTTAATTGCTAGGCTCCCTTGTTGGCCAGGCGCGTCTATCCGCTAAGCTAACTCGTATAATTTAGATAGGACCACCTGACAAGAGTTTTTGGTTTTGTACTCAGGTTTGTATCACTAAACCGGCTTTTGGTTATAACTATGTCCCTGAGGGTAACCAAGAGTAAATTCGGGGAATAAGCATGTAGCGCTTGATTCGTAAAGCGTTGCGGACATGGGTTCGACTCCCATCGCCTCCACCAGTTTCACGACCGGTTTTTAAACACAGCCTGACCGATAGTGTCGTTTCGTTTTTATGAACGTAATCAAAAGGGGCTGCGTATGAATAAATCGATTTTTTTCACAACGTTATTTTTTATCTTTTTTATCCAATCAAGCAAGCTTATCGCAAGAAAGTTCTCGGTTCCAACAAGATTTTCTACTCATGTACAAATCGCCGTCTGGAAGCAAGCGGTCAAAGCCCTTAAAAAGCTTGCTCAATACGCAACCAAATCCAAACAAGTTCATGGTGCATCGATCGGGGTTGTCTCTTCCGGAACACTACACGTTGCGCTTAAAGCAATCAAATACCACAATAGAAAATATCAACCAAAAGTTATTCTTATACAAAACCACACAAAAAAACACAACCAATCTTTTCTGGGAATAATTCTGGCTTCTATATACGGTGCATATCTTTCAGATTCTAGCGAAAAAATGGGCTTCAAAATTGGACTTAGATCGCTTGTGGCCAGCCTACTTCTTGGCATCGTCCATACAATTTCGAGAGAAATAAAAGAAAATGTCTTAGAAAGCGAGGAACCATCTGGGCATATTGAAAATTGCAAAAATGGGTTACGACAAGCTTTGCTCTGCGCTGTTTCTTTTATAACAAGCTTTTATGCAACGCAAAAACTAAAAACTCTCGATTATTAAACTCAGACCCCTTGATCTAATTCCTGAACATTTTCTTTAAAATAAAAATGTAACTGTTCAGGAAGTTTCTTGTAATCAATTCGATTAATAATTTCAGCAAAGTCTCCCGAACAAAAAGTATTCCAGAATAAAATAGTCTTTTTTTTCATAACCTTCTCTCGGGCATCATCTAACAACGCGGCAAACGCCTTACCAGTATACGTTCCGTCTAGTTTGATTCCTTCGGTATCGTATAGCATTCGTATTGACTCAACCGCACGAGGGGTCACAAGAGCATAATCATCGCCGGCAAACTCGTCTCGCACTCCGACACCTAAACTAGAAAAAATAAATTGCTGGCATGTCACATCTAACTGACACAAAAAGTTGCTGGTTTCATTCAAAAGGTCGATAAATTCCTGAATCGTATGCTCAAGATCTCCACTCACACGAACCGGGATAACCTTGCTCTTAAGCCCTGCAAGTTTTAGTCCGACAATTAGCCCAGTCGCAGTACCCGCGCTTCCAACGGGAACATAAATATAATCCGGCTCAGGCAACAGTCCCTTTTCAATCTGTTCTTTAAGCTCAAACGCTGCATTAACAAATCCAACAACCCCAAGGGCACATGATGCCCCTAGCGGTATGAAATATGCAGAATTGTTCTTGTCATCACAAAACGCTCTTGCTGCAATATTTCTCTCTTTTTGATTATCAAAATAATTGATCTTTCCACCGTAATGTAAGCTTAGTAATAAGTTACGCCGAACATAATGAGCATTTAATTGGGGAGAAAGAAACGAATGGGCCTTGAGACCAACTTTTTTTGCACAAGCGATTGTCGTTAGCGAGTGATTTGACCCCGCACGGCCAATCGTTACAACCGTATCGAACCCTTTATCAATCGCATCAGCAAAAAGAAGTTCTAATTTTCTTATTTTATTTCCGCCAAACGGCACACTACTTATACCATCATTCTTCAAATACAAACTTTTGACTTTTAATTGTTTTCCTAAATTTTTGAGCCGAACAACCGGCGTTGGAAAATTCCCAAGCGAAATATAAGGCAATTTCTTTTCTAGCTCAGGATATTGTTTAAATAATGGAAGCTTCATAGGTTACTCGCTGTTTAAAATAAAGAAAACTATCTCTCTAACCACTTGCCATCCAACGTTCTAACCCAAACCTTATTGAAGAGCTGACGCGTCTCTGGATCAAATGTAAGCGTAAGCCCCTTAAATGAATAATTGTTCAAGCTCTGAATATATGCAACAACTTTTTCTTTTGTGATTGGCAATGGGATATGCTTTACAGCATCAATCAATAACGATGCCCCTAGATACCCTTCAAGCGAATCAATACTCGCATACTGGCCGAAGTTGTTCATCGACTTTTCATATTCTCCTACAATTTCAAGCTTACTCTCGCGGGGAATCGGCATAACCGCACTAAACACAAATGGGATCCCTCGTTCTTCTAAAAACGCTTTAAACATATCGCTATATAAAAAGGACGTACCAAAAAGCACCCTTCCCAAAAAATATTCTGTTCCCAATTGAGAAATCAATTCGGTCGTTGGAAAGTGAGACGAAAAGCACCCTATCGCTTCTGGCGCAAACTTTTTAAGTTGCGCTATTTGTCCCCGAAAATCAGATTTCGCACGAAAATGCGGCAAATCAAGCCACGTTGAAATACCTTGTTTTCTCAGATACTCATGAGCAGCTTGCGCGATCGGTGCGCCATAGTCATCGTCCTGATAAAAAAATGCTATTTTTTTTATTCCAAGGTCCTCAGTCAGGTAGGCCAGTGCAGATTCTATCTCTTTGGTATAAGACGCACGAAAATGTGTCATCGATCCAAGGTTCGGTTTTCTAAATTGTATGCCACCTGTATAGGGAAAAAGCACCGAAATTTTACCTGATCGAACCATGTCGAGATAAAAAGCAAGGGGCGGCGTCCCTGTTGGAACAAGAATGATGTCAATCCCATAAACATTTTGTAATCTTTTAATATTATTGCGTGCATTTCTTGGCTCATAGCCATCATCAAAAAAAACCGGCTTAATTAAGACCTTATTATCTTCTTTATTAAAATCATAAAGTGCGGCTTCTATTCCCAATTTTGTGTCCTGGCCGAGTGGCCCCACAATCCCGGTAAGTGACACCGTGCTACCAATATTAAGAATCGTTTTATCTTTTATAAAATTTCTTTTTTCCCGTAATGTATAACCAAAAATGGGATTAAAATGAGCTTGACTAAATTCTTCTCTCGTTCCACGTAGATCATGATTATACAATGTTAAAACACTCTCTGAAATTGAAGCACCTAACGAGACCTCCACAAAAGAGTCATGATACAACTTAAAAAATCGCTGGTATACCTCAGTTGGACATGATAGAAGAGACCATTGGGCAATATGACCGGAGTAACCAATGAATTTGAGTCCATTTGTTTCTTGAACAACACCCAATCGCTGCTCACCATGTAACAGTAATTTAAGATTCTTATCGATCACCTCATTCTCATCAGGCAGCGAATGCATAATTCCCATTTTCTCTTTGCTGCCCTGATGACTTATGATAAGCGCATCAGGTAGGACTGAATAAAACAGGTTTATCTTATCAACTAAAGGAACAGGCTCAAAAACAGAACTTCTCAGATGACCGAGCCGCAACTTGAGATCTCTTCGCATGCCAAAGCCTTCCCAATGCCCCTTTCGCTCGTGAGTGCCCCGTAGATAAAAAACTTTCTTGGGATTTCTACTCATCAAAAGCAATACAACCTGTAATGTCTCAAGAGAATATGGCGATCGATTTACTAAATCACCAATAAAAACAAACTCTACGTCGCTCGCCTGTATAACAAGATTTTCATTAATAATCCCCCTCCTCATAAGTTCATTTAAATCTCGAACTAGCGAGTGAAAGGCACCGTGCAGATCGCCCCATACAATAAATCTATCACCCTCCTTTCGCTCAATCTCTTGGTCAAATAAACCTTGAGGCCCCCCTGCTAATCTGTTCTTTTTTAAATCTTCTAAAAGCTTTGCAAACTGCTGCGGATCCCACTCTGGAGTAATTTTAAATCCAAAAAAAGATTTGATTCTTTTGAAAACGCGACTGAAAACCGACTGCTTTAACACGTTTTTATAAAAACTAGTATATTCAGGGTCAACCCAGTCGTTATTATCACTCTTCTGATACTCTGAATATAATTGAGCGTATTCCTTCAAATCAGATAGGGTATCAAACCCCCCAAATAACGGACGAATAAGTAACAAACAAAAAACAGATATTTTTTTTATCTTCATAAAATTCCTCTATGAAAGTGGTCCTGTCAATACAATCAAAACAGTCACCAAAATTATATACAATACTAATGCCATGACATTTTTATAAAATCCGGTCACCCTTTTTCCAAGCACATTTACCAAAAAAACAATGCAACAAAACGACAAAATCAATAAGAAAAGATAATTCGATATCATAAGATATCCCGTCTTGGGGGATAGCCGCTCCATAACAAAGTGGTGGGCAATAACAGCGGTTATTGACATTATAGACATCGACATGATTCCGGTTGCAAACCTTCCAAATGGATCGAACGTCCACGAAAATAAAACAATCATAAAAACTAATAATAGCGGCAAAACTATAACCATAATGCTTCTAAAACCAACCCGAGCGAAATCAAGAGAAAACACTACTCGCGGGTGATAAATGGTTCGAGTTTTTTCATATGGGTCCATTTCATCAAGCAGGTACCCTATTTTAACCGTCGAATCAATATCCTCCCAACCATGAATCACTATTTCTGGATTTAGAATTAAATTGCCTCGCGACGATTGAAAAATTATCTCTGACGGAGACAATAAATGATTGGTCAAAGTAAAATTAATCTTGTGATCGTCAAGCGGGAACTTTTTATAATTTAGTTTGAGAGACAACAAAAACCTCATGTCATACCGAGCAAGCAACTTTCCTTTCTCAATGCGAACATATGGTTCTGATTTTGAAATGACGGTTGCCCGATGAAATGTAAACTTTCCGAGTCTTTCAATTGAAATAAGAGACGGATCGAAAAGAAACCAGACGGTTGCGTCAACGACAATCTCACCGTCTACCAAATCAAATTTAGAAACATCCCGAATATACAATCCAACGTCAACAAACGTTGGAGAGCCTCCGAGGTCAACAACCTCCTGAGGCGTTAGAGAGGAAAGCTCGGGATATTCGTCATCGGTCATAAAACTAACAACCGGCCTGTATAACAGAAAAAACAAAAAAGCCCCAAAAACCCCAAATAATAACATTTGAAAAAAAACTGACGCCTGATACACACTACCATCAGTAGATGACTTAGAATCCACAAGCTTCTCTCGCTCCTTCATAACTTCCTCCCAAAAAACAAAATTTGCTTCATAAAAAATTCCGCCTCTTGCATTGTCACATTACCGCAAAAAAGAACCCTTGCGCAAGAAACCTCATAGTTTTTGATAATTTCACTAGAATTCTAGTTTTTTTTGACATAACCAGAACTCGCTCCATACTAATCCAAAATTTAGCTGGTCCCTAGAGGTTGTCTCGAGGAGGATTATGGCAAAACGGATAAGAAAAAAGTACTGTACTAGAAAATCAAATCACAAAGGC
>JAHIUU010000014.1 GCA_018817025.1 Candidatus Babelota bacterium
AATACCCATGCGCCTGGACTATCTCGTCCATTCTTATCTGGGCATACTCACGGCTGAACAGGTCGAACTCCTTGAACGGCCCCTCGATGAGGGCCTCCCAGCGGCCACAGGCTTTGAGCATGCGCGTGCCGGGGAGGCGTTTGCCGTTGCTCTTGGACTTGCCGCGGCCCGCGAGCCCACCACGGCGTCCACGCTCGGCGTGCGACATGGCCTTGGCCGGCGGCGCCTCAGGATGATGCCTTACGCTGCCCCCGTGAGGTTTACGAATGGCCATATGTTACCATCAGCTACATCATCCGACGATAGGGGAGGTGGGTACGTCGCAGATGCAACTCAATTGCAATTACAACTCAACTACCCCAAGTTGTGTCCGCCTCTCACACGCGGTGACAGAGCAGAAAAACTCAAGCCCGAACCGTCGCCGAGTTTTCCAGGGAGGTCCCCAACCGCGATCACCGCTCGGCGTCCCTCCCCGTAACCCCTCTTACTTGTACCCAAAAGTACTTAAACGTGCGCAATGAGCTAAACATGTAGAACCAAACACCTTTCCTGCTTACTGGTTAGGATGGTGACGATGGTGACGATAATCCCCACTGTCATTACCCAAACTATGTATGTACATGTATACATATATCTTACATATACATACATAGTTTTGACAGCCACGAATAGGATCATCCTAACCATCCTAACCATCCTAACCACTAAACGTCGGTGTCTCACACACATTGTACTACCCATCGCATCGGTCCACCATGAGATACCACTCCGACTATCCGCTTACCACTTACCACTCTCCCCCTCCAAGATCTGAGCTTGTACGCGAACAATCTAGAGCTCGGAGCCCGGCCCGGCTGAGTGGGCACGGCAGTCTCGATCGCCTCCCTCAGATCTTCAAACCCATCCGGCGCACACTCGCCCTTGAGCCACTCCCGGGTGTAGAGCGAGTTGATGGCCACCTTGGCCGTTGCCCCTTCCGGCGCAAGCCTCTCCCAGTTCTCGAGGATCCCTTGCAGCGCCCCGCTCTCTGGATCTTTCTCCCCGCTGCTCGCTCTCGTCTGGGTCACATCCTCACCACCAGCATGCACGATGGCGCCGGCAACCACGGACGACCAGGCCTCGAAGCTGCCCCAGGGCTTGACGTCCGCGGCCCCGCTGCCACCCACCACGTGGGCCCGGAGCACGGTCAAGGCTGCCTGCACCAGCCTCGGGCGGTTGGCTGTGATCCACTTGAGCAGCTGGGGGTTGGTGAAAACGCTAGGCGGTCGGTCCTCGGGGTTCTCCATCTCGGTCTCGATGCGGCACACCATGACTCTGCGCGTGGTGTCCGGGCACAGCGGGACGTTGTTGCCCGAGCCCATCACCAGTGCGCGCCACTCGAGCGCCGGCACCTCGCTCTTGCCCAGCTCCCTGAGCTCGACCATGTCCTCCGCAGTCAAGACGCGGTCCAGTGGGCCACCTCCGAACTTGTGGGCGATGTTGTCGAAGCAGATCACACTTGCCCCCCGGAGAGCATACGACGCGAGCACCTTCTCAAGCTCCTCTTCCTTCGCCGGCCAACTCATCCTGTTCGCTCCCCGGCCATTGGCTATCTTTGTGATGGCGTCCGTGCAGAGGGTCTTGCCGCTGCCCCGCGTCGAGGCGTCGATGACCACTCCCGGCACAGGCCCAGCAATGGCTGGCCGCGCAAGCAGGCTCAACACCGCAGCCACCGGCACATAACGCGCTGCCTCGCAGGAAAAAGGGAAGTCGCACCACACCTTGGTGAGCTGGCGCAGCGCTTCATTCGCATCTGCCTGGGTGGGCCTGTCCGGCACTGGTAGGTACTTGATGTTGGGAAGGTATAGGTACCCGGTGCGCTGGTCGTAGCCAGCTTCCTGGATCAGCGTGCCATCCGGCCTCATGCTGGGTGCCTCGATGATGCCCACCAGCGGCCTCATCCCTTTCCACTGCCCACGAGCATGCACGGCGGCGGTCACCGGCTCGGTCGGCAGCATCGGCTTGAAACCTTGGATGCGCCCGTCCCACTTCACGAACCTGGCGACGCGGGTGAGGCGCTCGCGCAGCTGGGCCACCACCACCGGCCTGATGATGGGAGTGCCGATGGCGAAACCACGCTTGTCCTGGGGGGTGTCCGTGTCCTCGTGAGAATGGACTTTTGTGGTACGCACCACGTGCACGAGCCCGTTGTCGCGCTGATAGAGCCCCGGATCGTCGGTCAGGGCGTCCACGGCCTCGTCCACCACCTCGTGGAGCTCGACCGTCAACTTGATGCGGGGACGGGGGTCCGGGGGTTGCTGCTGGGGAGGTTGCTGAGGAGCAGTCTGCGGTTTGGGGTGGGCCTTTACCGCGCGCTCCCAGCTGGTGATCCGCACCTTGTTCTTCAGCTCACCAACAAGCCTTTCGTATGCGCCCGGGTCGTCATCGTACAGCTTCGCTGCAAGCGCGAGGGTGGCTGCCTCGAAGGCAACGGTGTTGGGATCCTTGGCGAGCCGTGAGATGAACTCGTCTATGTCGACTGGCTTGTCCGACTTGGTCTGCTTCTGCTTCTTGGGAGGCGACCCGTACCCATCCTTGCTCAGGGCCTTGGCCGCAGCAGTGTAGTCGCCCTTGTGGTTGAGCAGGGTGTACGCGGCGAACTTGGAGTAGTACTGGCGGTACTCGAACGGCTGTGCGTTGGAAGAGAAGGTGAAGAACCAGTTGCCCTTCCCCCCCGTGGTTGCGCTGTGCCCTTTCCCGGTCTTGGATGGTCTGCGCCATCGGGAGTTGTCGGTGAGCTGCTTGACCAGCTTCCAACCGTGCGGGGTGAGGATGCTCTCCCAGCTGGCGCGCCTCTCGAAGTCAGCGCCGGGTTTGATATCTGTGGTGGTGCCGGTGGTGGTCGGCTTCGACTTGGACTTGCGCTTCGGCTCTGGGTCGTCCACCACCTCGTTGAAGCTCATCGCCACCTCGAGCATCAGGCTGCGCTGCTCGACGCTGATGGTTGGTGGCGTGGTCAGCGGAGGGCCGGAGACGTGCTCGTAGGGGATCCCAGCCTCGTGGCACTCAGGGGGCGACGGAGGCGCCACCACATACCCGCCTTCGCTCTTGGTCTCGATGAGCGTGCGGTGCTCCTTGCCCTGCTTGTCC
>JAHIUU010000002.1 GCA_018817025.1 Candidatus Babelota bacterium
AATTTCAAGCACGGTTAATGCCGTTTCTTCGCTACAACCCTCACTTCTCAGCTGCTTATACTGATCTAATTTTTTCTTTTTTTCGTAAGACTCTTGCCCTAACCCCTCTTCGTAGGTACTATTAATAGTGCGTTTAGAAGCATAAAACGCAAGCACTTTGGTCTCCTTCTGTCTGGTGTTTAACTTACATTAAAACCTTAACAGTTGGAGACCTCTTTTTTTAAGAGTTTTGTCTCACATGTTTCTGGACCAGGACACAGGTAGAAAAAACCTGTTATAATGCTATAAAGTCCAATTGGGAAAAAGCACACACCCGTTTTGAAGGTGAGAAAATTGGGTGTACATTGATAGTGGAGACGGTTGGTTTATGAGTAGTAGTCACCTGGGCGAATGCTCATTTGATATTATTTTTTATAATAAGGAAAAAATATGCACAGAAGAGGAGAAATTCGGATAACCCCTGCTCATATTGAAAAAAAACTACAAGCTCTTTGTGAATGTGGTTTTAAAATTGTTCCTCCATATTCTTGTGAAGATATCCTTCGAGTTTTCGAAAAGTTGGTAGATGAAGATGCCGTAGGCGTATACGCAAATGGAGGCCGAAATAATGTAGAAGCATTTACGTTGTGGCTGACTATCTTTTCATTGGGAGAAGATTATAAGGAAGATGATGATGATTATGAATATGGTAGATGCTATTGTGAAAATTTGTTGTTTGCAGAGTTTGAGACTTATAATGGTTATGAGACTTACATGGATGCAGTAGAGCGTATGGTTAAAATTACCCAAGGAACTTTAAAGCTTGATAATCTAAAATCATGGTATTCGGAAGAAGACAACAAGGTGTGGATATCGTTTGAGTTTCGAGGTAAGGAATATAAATTTTCATACGAATTTAAAAAGTGGTTTGACGATGTGGGTCTACTTATTCCAATAATAAAATTGCTCGAAATTGCGGATCCAACAAAAATATTTGCTTATTATGATTTTGGTGAGATGAATGCAATTATATGTATAGGCAAAGGGGATTTAGAGAAGTTAAACAAACGGAAAATAAATTTTAAGCCATTAGGTCAAAAGTTGAAAAAGCTTGAGAACTATAACTTATACTAATGATTTACTGAATCACTGATATTTTGTCTTGCTTTTTCCATTCTCAGATGGGGCGCAGTTGACGAGTTTCGCAACTTTCGAGTTGAAATTGCGGTGGAATTGAGTAGGATTCAACGAGTCTGTTCTCGCTTTGGGATAGTGTCTAGGTTCTGTGGACATTTCAAATAATTGAAAAATTTGTGCATGATAGCACTAGTAGAAAAATGTTTATTTTCATAAACAAAAAGGTGCTACCATGCAAGGAGAGTATATCACGGATGATGCTTGGATAAAAATGTTAATTTTTTTTGAGACACACCCAAAAATCTACAAATGCTTCGAATTGAGGCTAAGGAGATTTGTAAGTGGTGTGTATTGGATAATGAAAACAGGTGCTCAATGGCGCCTTCTACCAAGTGAATTTGGCAAGTGGAATAGCGTTTTCAGAAGATTTCGACGATGGGTTAATCTGGGTATTTGGAAGGATCTAATGACTTTTTGTATCGAGGATCCAGATTTGGAGTACGTAATGATCGACTCAACAATTGTGCGAGCGCATGCCTGTGCTGCGGGAAGAGGGTTTCAACCTGCCCAAGGACTTGGCAGAAGCAAAGGAGGATTTACAAGCAAAATTCATGCAAAAGTTGATGCCCTCGGAAACCCCTTGCAATTCATTGTTACACCAGGCCAAGAAAGCGACCACACACAAGCAAGGCACCTACTCGGCTCTACCACAAATTCTTACGTTTTGTGTGATAAAGGATACGACTCTGATTCGTTCCGATACAAGGTTATAAAACAACACAACATCCCCGTAATTCCAGGCAGAAAAAATCGGAAAATGACTATAGATTACGATAAACATATTTATAAAGAACGAAGTTCAATAGAATGTTTCTTTTCAAAAATTAAGCACTTCAGAAGGGTCTTTTCGAGGTACGACAAAGATGTTTGTAGCTTTGTCTCATTTTTGTATTTTGTTGGAGCAATTATATGGTTACGATGAAATGTCCACAGAACCTAGATTCTTCAGGGCTTACAAATAAAGAACCCCATCACGTGTTTGTGATGGGGTTTTGCGCTTTAAAACCAGGCTTTTTTAGCTTGGCGGGGGCTAGTTTACGCGTTTCGCAACTTTGCGGTCGAGCTTGGGGTGGGGTTAAGCTATGTGAAGAGGGCTTATTCGAGATTTGGGGTGAGTGCCAACTTTGCGTAAGAGGGTTAGCGCCACAAGATCTTCTCCCTCTCTATTCGATCAATATGACCTTGGGGGATGGAGTGCATATCAACTATTTCGACTTCAAGCGTTAGCTTTAACTCTTCGATGTCTTTATTAAGCTTGTGCATTGTGTCGGGGCTTATCTGTTTGCCAGAATCTACAGCCAAATCGATGTCTGATGTTGGACGATGTGTACCGGTAGCCCTTGAGCCATAAAGATATATTTTTACGTCAGGTAGATGCTTTGTGATTTCTTCTATTAATTTTGTTTTGTCTTCTAATGCTACCATGTAATTCCTTTTTTAAAATTCGTTGTTTTGGGATTAGCCTCTATAACTTGTGTTTTATCTCCTGAAGTATCGGGAGCAGGTCGCTTCTAGCTTTATCACCTTGAGAAACTTTTGTGAAAAATTCGTCAGGGGAAAGCCAAAAAAACTCTACGAAATCATTTGTGTTATAGGTGGGTGTGACATCGCTTTTAATGATGTAGACCCACATAAACCCGGATGTTCCGTGTGTATACGGGGTAAGCCTTGCAATAGTAGAGTATGTGCCACTAGCAAGCTCCAGGTTTAATTCTTCACGCGTTTCCCTTATAAAAGCCTCATCGTAAGTTTCTCCTGATCGAACATGACCGCAAACGCTTGCGTCCAGATGAAGCGGGAAGAGCTCCTTTTGCGGGTGTCGGCGAGGGATCCACAGTTGATTTTTTGTATTGCATATAAAGCCATTTACAACGCGGTAAGAGGATAGCTCTTTCGCGTGAATTATACTTCTTTTTTCTTGGCCGATGACCTTATCATCAAAAGATACTATGTCTAAGATTTCGTCGGAGCTCATTTTGTCTGCCTTTATCTTTCAAAAAATTGAAAAAATTCTTTCTTCGAACCCGCCTCGTTCTATCTGCTTTTTCTTTCTAATATCTTCTATTGTGTCGAAATCGTATTCTTTGAGTTTGCATATTGCATTGATAACTTCGAGAACGTCTGCGAGTTCTTCTTTTATGTGTTCGTCATCTTGCGCTGCAGAAACCTCTATAAATTCGCTAACTTCTTCGAGAAGCTTATCACATAAAGCAGACAGATATTCTTGGTCGTTTGTGAGGATTCGGGTTTCTGCCTTGATGCCCTTTTTACTGAGAATCTCTGGGATTTTATCTCTAACAAGTTTGCTCATGTTTTTCTCCCTAGTAGTTTCGTTTTTCTGGGATTACACCACGAATGCCGCCTTTGGGATTTTCAAGGTCGCCTGCTCGTCTCGGAATGAGGTGCACGTGCAGATGAAAAACTGATTGCCCTGCGGTTTCACCAATATTTATGCCAATGTTGAATCCTTCGACTGTGGGGTCTTCGGCTAAGATTTGATCTTTTCTTTGCCTGATGAGGCTATTTATCTCCACAAGCTCCTCGTTCGTGATATCAAAAAAGCTAGCAAAGTGTCTGTTTGGGATTATCAAGCTGTGCAGCTTCGTTACCGGGGAGCTATCCTCGATTACAAATGCCAGATTGCTGGATATGATTTTGGATTCGTCTTTTAATCTGCAAAATATGCACATTTCTTCCATTTTTGGTCCTTCGATTTATTTGGGCTTATATTAAAGGTACAACAAATTTCAAAGAAAAGAAGGGCTTTCGATGACAAGATATATCGATTTATTGTATGTGTTTGTTGGTGCAGGACTGGGGGGAGCTTGTCGCCATGCTTTGTCTTGCTTTGTAAGCGGTGGGGCTGGCAACTTTGGTTTCGGTGTGGTGTCGGTCAATTATATTGGCTGTTTTTTTGCGGGATTACTTTTGTTTGTTATGCAAAACAGTGGTTTATCAAGGCCGGTTACATTGTTTTTTATGGTTGGATTGCTGGGTGGGTTTACGACCTTTTCTGCTTTCGGTGTGGAGACGATATTGTACTTACAAAGAAGCCAATTTATACTGGCTCTAGGTAACATTTTGATGTCACTCCTTGCGCTTGTTATGGTCTATTTTGGTTATTTATTTGCAAGATTTTTTTGAAGAGAAGAAGGGGTTTCGATGGAAAAAATCGTATTCGAATCACGGCCAAAAGATTTTTTGCCAAAGATGGAGGTCGCCGCTTGTTACTGTAAAGCTCAAGACAAGTTTTTATTTTTGGAGACCAGTGACAACAAGGCATATGCAAATACATGGTCGGTTCCTGCGGGCAAGATTGATCCAGGGGAATCTGCGATTGAGGGTGCTGTCAGGGAAATGTTTGAGGAGACCGGTGTTTTATTAAAGCCTCAGCTCCTTATTCCATTCAAGAGTGTTTATGTTAGGTATCCAAAGTATGATTTTATGTACCACATGTTCAAAGTTGAGATGACAGACTTTCCAGAAAAGATAATTTTGCGGGCTAGAGAGCATAAAAAGTTTGCTTGGTTAACGAAGGAAGAGTTTTTGCAGTGTCCTTTAATTCCAGGAGCCGATGAGAGTTTTTTGCTTGTTGTTGAAGTGTGGTAGATTTGTTGTGAGATAAAAGAAAGATTCTTTGCATGAGCAACTCTTGAAAGACTCCACAATATGAGTATCAAGTGCATCAAGATTTTTATTGAGGGTTGATTTTGATGAGATTTCTAACCTTATATTTGGAAAAGTGCTCCTAAAGATAAACAATTTCTTTTCTGATGTTTCATAACGAATGATATATCGTTTGTACATTTGATCGTTAAAATAGTGATCCCAGAAGCTCAATACATTCTCCCCTATGTCTTTAATTGCCAGTTATAAAATAACTGGCGGGGCTGACGAGACTCGAACTCGCGACCTTCCGCGTGACAGGCGGACGCTCTAACCAAACTGAGCTACAGCCCCAAATTTTTGGGAAAATTTCAATTTTTCTATGGCTCCCCGAGCAGGACTCGAACCTGCGACCCAACGATTAACAGTCGTTTGCTCTACCAACTGAGCTATCGGGGATCATGTCATTTATAATACTTGAATTGAAGTGTGATTGCAATAACTGGAAGCCGAAAATTTTGAGTTTTTTTTGGTGGGCGAAACAGGACTCGAACCTGTGACCCCCTGCTTGTAAGGCAGGTGCTCTAACCAACTGAGCTATTCGCCCTCTTTTGAACAAAAATACAAAGACCAAACTTGTTTTTCGTACTAGATACTAGAAGTTAGTATAACAAATTACTAGGCGCTGTAAAAGAACCAAAACAAACAATACCAAGCCTATTCTTGCATTCTTCAGCCTTTGTGCAAAAAAGCTCTCCATATCAAAGATATCTAATTTTCAACCCATTTACATAAACAGAAATCATCATAAAAAATACTCTTACTACTTGTCTCACTACTCTTTGCTTGTAGCAACGCTACCCGTATAAAGCGCACGTACCAATACTATAAATAAGATTGGCCACCAAAGAAAAAACAGACCTTCGAGAACCAACCCACACCACCAGCAAAAAAGCCATCCAAAAACTCGATCTTGTAGTAACACAACACTTTGATCTGGTCCTCAATATAAAAGCTGAAAACGCACTACTTGATCTTATAGATCCTGTGCTTGCCAACCTTGACTACCATCCCCGGCTTCCATGAAACATTCGCCTTGAAATCATCAACAACAATACCATCTATCTCAATCGCTTTCGCAACAAGAAGCCGCTTAGCTTCCGAGGACGCTCTAATTGCCCCCAAATTTCTCAAGAGCTCAACAATCCAGATCGGGTTGTCATGAGACTCGGAAAAACTCACTTCTTTCGCCTGCGAGTAATCTCGCTTCTGAAACAGCGCCTCAAATTTCTTTTGCGCCTCAACCGCCTCCGCCTCAGACCAAAACTTCTTCACAACACCGAACGCCATCTCTTTCTTCAAAACCATCGGATGCACTTTTCCAGCTTTCACCTGTCTGCGCAAACCCTTAAGTTCTTCTTCAGGTTTATCAAGCAATAGCTTATGATAGCGCCACATAAGCTCGTCTGAAACCGACATCAGTTTCCCGTAGGCCTCGTCCGGCGGTTCAATAAGACCGATATAATTTCCCAAGCTCTTCGACATTTTTTTAACACCGTCCAGGCCCTCGAGAATAGGCATCGTCATGATGACTTGCGCCTCTTGCTCATAGTCTTCCTGGAGATGTCGTCCCATAAGGAGATTAAACGTTTGATCGGTGCCTCCCAGTTCAATGTCAGCTTTAAGCACAACCGAGTCGTATCCTTGAAGCAGGGGATAAAAAAGCTCGTGAAAACCGATGGGCTGATTTCCAACCAGCCTCTTTTGAAAGTCATCACGTTCAATAATACGAGCTAGCGTCACCTTTCCAGCAACTTGCAAAAAATCTTCAAGCGAGAGTTTCGCTAACCACTCTGAATTGTAGCGAACTGAGATTTTTTCAACATCAAGGATTCTGCCAACCTGCTCAAAATATGATTTTGCGTTTTGCTTGATCTGCTCAAGAGAGAGCTGCGGCCTCGTTTTTGACCGCTGAGACGGGTCACCGATACGAGCGGTGAAATCACCTATAATAAAGATTATTTCATGTCCAAGGTCTTGAAATTGCTTAAGCTTGCTCAAGACAATCGTATGCCCAAGATGAAGATCAGGAGCAGTCGGATCCATGCCCAACTTTATTCTTAACGGTTTGCCCTTGGAAAGTTTTTTTAAAAAATCATCTTCAGGGAGCACCAGCTCGCAGTTTTTCGCAAGCAAAGAAGCATCCAGATCAACAGATTCGGCCATAATACCTTCTCCAACAAAAGTTTTAACGCAATTTAAAAAACTAAACTATGTAAAAGCTTATACACGGTCCCAATCAAAAACAAGAGGAAAAAACGGGTTTGTGGAATGAGTATAAAGAAAAAAATCAAGATCAATATCGAATAGCGATACAACCATAAAACCGCGCGCGGAAACCTATCAATAAGCAAAACCATCAAAACATGGCTCCCGTCAAGCGGTGGAATCGGCATAAGATTAAAAACCCCTAGCATTACACTTACATAGGCTGTCGCTTCAAAAAGCTGCACAAAAGTGGTTGCAACACCAACCGATACATGCGTAAACGGAAAGTATTTCCAACAAATCATCGCCAGTAACGCTAAAAGAAAATTCGATACCGGACCAGCATAGGCGGTCAGCACAGAATACAGCCTTGGACGCTTGAAATTACGATGATCAAAAATAACTGGCTTCGCCCACCCAATCCTAAAGACCAACAATGCCAACAAGCCGACTGGATCGATATGAACAAGCGGATTTAGCGACAAACGGCCCATGCGCTTCGCCGTACTATCGCCTAAAAGGTAGGCAACGCCCGCGTGCGCCGCCTCGTGCACCGAAAGCACAAGAAGAAAAACCGGCAGGACCAGAAAAGCCCATGCTAAAAATTGTGACATCGTTCCGTGCATAACATTCCTTTCAAAAAACAAATTTCGAGAGCAACCCGTAAACACCATGACAAACCGACCACATCGCCGCACCAAAAACATCACTCACTCCAGGCAAAACCAAAAGGCCAATCAGTATGAAAATGAAGTAGGTCTCAAGCCACGAGAGAATCGCCTGCTTAGATGGGGGTAGCATAAACTGCAAAAGCCGGCCACCATCAAGCGGTGGAATCGGCAACAGGTGAAACACCCCAAACCAAAGGCCAGAACGAATCGTTTCTCGGCAAATACTCACTAAGCTTATCACAACACCATCAGACATCAGATGATACGGTAAATAGCGTGCGATATATAAAAAAACAAGGACCAGAGAGAAACAACCTAAAGGCCCAGCAATTGTCGTCAGAATAGTTCCAAGCTTAAATCGCTTAAAATTTCTAGTTTCAATCGGAACACGGTATGACCAACGAATCCCCATAAAAATCAGAATATTGTAGACCAATGAAGAATAGACTCGCCCCTCAAAAATGCCACTGATCAACAGAGAAACAAACAATAAAAAACTAAGCATAACCACATCAACATGGACTATCGGGTTAAGGGAAAGAAAGCCTTCGTGATATGCTGTATCGTCTCCCATTCGCCTTGCGACAAAGGCTCGAGCAAATCCTCGAACGGTAAAAACCACGAGAAAAGCTGGGAAAACCACAGCAAATCTTTGAATAACAAATGACATAATTGTATGTTTCATAAACTTCCCACCTCAAGCACCAACGCTTTTTACTTAGTTTCCATCAAAAACACGCATCAACAGCTTAAAAATTATTATTCTTTTGGTCAAACAGAGGGCAAAATGGGTCGACATAACCGGTTTTTTTCATAATACTGACGTATGTTAAGGTTTTTCCTTGTGTTAAAAAAGAGTAGGGAGAGAAAATGGGTAAAAAAACAAAAAAGATACAAGATGCGCGTGTCTTGAGCAAGAAGGCTGCCGCTGACCAGCCAAAAACCAACGTCCCGCGACTCACCATCTGGTATAAAATTCTACCACCAACGCTACTCAGCATGATAGCCACAGCGTTCTATTACCCTTCTTTAAAGTACCCATTTCAATTCGATGATCTCGCTAACATCACAAAAAAATTTGATATTCGATTCTCAAACCCACTTTCAGGTTGGTGGACAAATCGCCGCTGGATGGGTGAATGGATCAATCGACTTAACTTTGAGTGGGGACGGTTTGACCCATTTTATTATCGACTCACCAACGTTGTCATTCATATCGCAGCAGGTGTTCTGATCTTCTTTTTGATTCTCGAGGGTTGTTCCCGCCTTAAAACGAAACCTTTCTTATCAAAAAACGCCCTTCTCATAGCCTTTACGACCGCCGCTCTCTTCATGCTGCATCCGGTACAAACACAGGCAGTTTCATACGTTATTCAGGCCAGGCTTGAGGGGCTAGCAACCCTCTTCGTCGTCGCAACCCTTCTCTTAATTCTAAAAGCGTTTCAAACAAACGCTCTTATCTTTCGAATACCACTTATTATCTTGGCGCTCGTTGTCGGTCTTTTATCCTGCGGTACAAAAGAGATCGCCATCGTCTCCCCATTTCTCGCACTACTACTTGATTGGTTTTTCTTGGCGCAAGGCGAATGGAGCAGTTTCAAAAAAAGAATATGGTTCCATGCGCTCTTCTCATTCGTTATTTTCGCAAAATTCGTTCAGTATTTTTCCCCGCAATTCTTTTCAGACATCATCCAACTAAAACAAACAACCGCCAACAATCGCGGCAATATCCTCACCAAACACGCACACGATACCATAACATCACTCGCATATCTTATCTCTGAATTCAAAGTAATTTTACACTATCTCGTCATTTTCTTGTGGCCGCTCACCATGAGCGTTGAATACGACTGGAAACTCAGCGAAAGCTTCTTTTCCCCAGACAGTTTCTTCCCATTTCTAATTCTGGCATCACTGTTCGCGCTAGCTGTTTATACGCTCATGAAAAACAAATACTCGTTTTTCGGGTTTGGAATCTTCTGGTTTTTCATCGCAGTCTCCCCACGGTCAACGATTATTCCATCACCAGAACTGATTTGTGACTATAAAACCTATCTAGCCTCGGTTGGATGGCTGTTCATTATCGCAACCTCATTTGCCGCAAGCCTCGACTGGCTTTTGCAAAAAATCAAAGTGACCAAGCCAATTGTTTATAAACCGATCATCCAGCTAGCAGCATGCACCATGCTTGCCCTTCCAATCGGATACGGAGCTATGAACCGCAACGTTGTCTGGAGTACCTCTGTCGAATTTTGGCGCGACATATCGATTAAAGCACCGCTGAAAGCACGCGGTCACAACAATCTTGGGGTAGCCCTCTCAGAAGAAAATAAATTCGATGAAGCGATCCCCTGTTACCTTGAAGCGATAAAACTGGACCGCCACTATTCCGATCCATGGAGCAACCTTGCCGTTGCCTATTCGGTCAAGGGGCAAACCGACAAAGCTATCGGGGCACTCAAGCAGGCAATTCGGATCTTCCCTAACTATCCTGAAGCATACAACAATCTTGGCACACTGATGATCAAAAAGAAAAATTACGACGCGGCCGAAAAAATTCTTCGCATAGCAATAAAATTACGCCCCTATTACGGAAAAGCGTTCTACAATCTCGGACGCTTATACATGGACCAAGGCAATATGGAACAGGCTTGGGTAAACTTCGAAAAAGCAACCGAGGGAGATCTCGATACCGTAGAAGGGTTTTACACCCTTGGACAAGTTGGCCTAAAACTGAAAAAGTTTGCCGAAGCGGCTAACGCGTTCACCTTTGCCTTAAAACGAGGCCAAAACGTTCAACCAAAACAACGAGACCAAATTTTATTTAATCTCGCCAATGCGCACTTCATGAATAAAGATTACGACAAAGCTCAACCGGTTTTTGAACTTTTGTGTCAAGCGAGCCCACACGAACATCGATTCCTCTATAATTTAGGTGAGACGCTTTACAGCAAGCAAGATTACGCGGGAGCAGTTGAGGTATTTAAAAAACTTTCCAGGCCGCCGTTCGGCATCGCTCAGGCAAATTTTCGCTACGCCAATTGCTTAGAAAAACTTAACCTACTGCCAGAGGCTCGCTCTGTCCTACAAGCAATAAACAACTCGTCAAGCATTCCTGAGAAGATGAAACAGATGGCCCAGAACGAAATCGGCCGAATCACCATTCAGGAAAAAATTAATAAAGGAAACTGCACCCTAACCATGAAGGATCTTCGACAAGCGTTCAATGCGAGTGGTACCGGGCAAGCGTAATCACTCGAACGAGTACTTATCATAGGAGTAGTAATATGAAGCAAAAAAGAGAGGCGCTTGGGCAACGCTACAGCTGGTGGCTTTATCTTTTACCACCAACAATTTTGTCCGCGATCACAGCCGTCGCCTATTATCCATCATTGAGATACCCATTTCTTTTCGATGATCTTCCAAACATAACAAAGAGCTACGAGATCCGACAATTTAACCCTCGAGGCCTTTGGTTTGCCTGCAGCCGATGGATACCTCGACTGCTCAACCAATTCACGTATCGAAACTGGGAATTTAATCCATTTGCCTATCGATTTATCGATCTGATTATTCATCTAGTCTCAGGAGTTTTAATATTCACTCTAGTTCTTCTAATTAGCAAAAGAGTGCAAAAGCTACGCCCTCATGCCCTTCTCCTTGCAACAATCACCAGCGGCCTTTTTCTTCTTCATCCAGTTCAAACGCAAACAGTGACCTACATCACACAAATTCGCCTTGAGGGCCTCGTTGTCCTCTTCTCGTTCTCAGTCATACTCTCATTCTTTTTAGCCGCAACAACAAGTAAAACCTGGCTAAAAACTGTACTATATGTGCTCAGCGCAGTTCTAACGGCCTTTGCAGCCGGAACAAAAGAGATCATTATCGTTTTGCCCGTGCTTCTTGGTTTAATTGACTGGTTCTTTATTGCTCAGGGCGACATTAAAGCGTTCGCAAAACGCTTGCCCATACACACTTTACTTGCAATCATTCTTTATAGAACACACTTTGGCATGGGCTCTCCGGTCAATCCGGCCAAATCTATAAAACTAGATATTTCACTGCAAAACAATCGAGGAAACATTCTAACCCAGACGCCAATAGAGCTGATCACCCCGCTAAAATATCTTGTGGGACAATTTCGGGTTATGCTTCACTATATCACCATGTTTTTTTGGCCGCTTAACCTTTCATTTGACTATGGATGGAAAATTCCACCGAGCTTCTGGACGCCATCCTGTTTCTCTTCTTTTTTAGCACTCATGGGCATTCTGTTCTCGGGACTCGTGTCATTTATAAAAAACAGAACCAGTATTTTTAGCTTTTGCGTCGCTTGGTTTTTCACAGCAGTTTTACCCCGCTCAAGCATTGTTCCATCAACTGAATTTGTTTGCGATTACAAAACATATCTCGGTTCATTTGGCGTTCTTTTCCTGATCGCCTACATACTAACCAGCGTAATAATATTCGCAAAAACCGCCCTTCCGGCGCTCTCCCGAAGCAAACACGCTCATATTATTCTTCCAGCATTCTTCTTTGTCGCACTTGGATTTGCATCCCAACAAAGAAATATCGTTTGGAGCTCAAGGCTCGCTTTTTGGGGCGACGTCATAAATAAAACAGAACCCCACACTGCCGCCAGAGTGTACAATAATTACGCCGTTGGCCTCGTCAATATTGGAAAAGAAAAACAATCGATTGAATTCTATGAAAAAGCAATCCAAACAGATCCGACATACGCCGAGCCTGTTATAAATCTGGCACTTCACTATCAAGTAAAAAAAGAATATGAAAAAGCGTTCCAGCTGTACCAAAAAGCAATAACAATGAGAGAAGCTCATCCAGAAATGTATAATAATTTGGGAATCATGCATTTCGAGCGGAAAGCATACGACAAAGCGGAAGCCTGCTTCAAAACTGCTATTAAATTAAGAAAACACTATAGTAGGGCTCACGTTGGCCTCGGTCAAACCTACCAACATCAAAACAGGTTCGATCAAGCAATAGAGAGCTACGAGAAAGCATTACAAGGCGACTATCAAAGCCTTAGCTTTTACTACACTCATGGATCCCTTTGTTTTGAAAGAAAAAAATATAATCAAGCCATCAAAAGCCTAGAGACGGTTGAATCACTAGAAAAGAATCACCAAAAAACTCGCTTCATGCTGGCAACCAGTTACTACTACACACACCAGTACAAAAAAGCCCTCCCCTACTACGCAGTCCTCCAACAACAAAACCCTAACGACTTATCAGCTTGCTACAATTACGGGCAAACATTACTCCACACGAACCACCACACGCTAGCGCTTGAGATGTTCAAGAAGTGTCGCCAGCATAGCTCAGAAAAACACCTCCCTCACACACCGCTTCACGTTGCCAAGTGTCTACATTCTATAGGGCAAACAGAACAGGCAAAAAAAGAGCTCGTGCAATTTATACAAACGGCACAAGCTCCGATACTTAAAAAAATGGGTGCTGATTTACTTAGAGAGATTGGGGTTTAAATCAGGCAACTTACACTTCATTGTTTTAACCGTGGGATGACACTTATTACATAGAGGACAAGTATTTTTCTCCGTGAACCATGTTTGCAAACATTTGTGATGGAAGACGTGAGGAACTGATCCGTTACCACAATTAGTAGTAACATCAATATCGTCTCCAGTTTCATATTCAACATAACAGATTGGACAACTTGCTATTTTATATTCTTTTCCGGGAGTTTTGTCTAAAAGCTGCTCTGTTATTCCCTCTTGAAATTCCTCTCTTTGCCTCTGATAAGCCATCGCCAAATCCCAACTATTCATCCCTGCATCATACAGGCGTGGTAGGGCGCTCGAAACCATCTCCATCTTACCAATCTTGCCAGTCGCTTTGTACTGGCCATCGTTGAATCCATAGCGCAATAAAAGATCACACACCGATCGAACAATTTGAGCAAAAAGCTGCTTCTTTTTATCTCTCTGGCCAATAGAGGAAACACTAGCAACCCACTCCTCAGCAATTAAAAGAAACGGTATAACTCTTTTCGCCTTAGAAAGCAAAGAACTATCATCAACGAAATACTCGCTAGACCAATCCTCATCAACCTTGGGCCCATGATAATGTTTTTGTAATAGTTTGACCAACTCATCGTCAAAAAGATCATATTCATAGTCATGATCTTTGTCGCCAAGCTGTCCGGCAACGTCCTTGAGCATTTTCATTTCTTGAGCGTGACAGAGAAGCTGCCACAACACGGCGTTACCGTGGGCCCCTTTGGAAATCAGGTCCCGTTCAGGTTCAAGCGCACAAGTTGCAACATGCGTTAGCGATTCAACAACACGACTTATTAACGACTTTTTGCGACCAGCAAGATCGAACGACTGACTTCTTGCAAACAGCCAGGCAAGCGACTTGACCGTGGTCAAAGTAAGTTGCACATTCTGTTTTGTTATAAAATCGCCTACGCCCTGACATTGGGCAGACAACAAACTTGCTGCACATAAAAAAGTTACTATCCTACCAAAGTTCATGATGTTTTCGCCTCCTTAGCAGCACGTGTTACAAAATTAATGCAAAATCTCGTCATCCTTGACCATTCTGCGACAAACTGGACAACAATTTTTATTATCCAATCTCTGATCGTCGTCTCCCCGCTCTTCATCTGTTTGAGGCCCCCTCCAGTTTTTTATACACGCCTTGCAAAAAACATGTCCGCATGGGTACATCGCAAGATTCTTTCTTTGAATTTTGTCATCAAAGCAAACCAAACACTTGTCCCATCTCCCATCATTAAATCTTTTATCATATTCCGTCTTGAAGTCTACCTCAGGGTTCATGTTGATGAAAAAAGATTTAACCGACTCAAGCTGTTCATCCCAAGTTTTAACAGGCTGAACATCACCTTTAACAAGTTTAACGTCTAATTCTTTCGCTAGCTCATACGAATCAACCGTCGCCGAAAGACACGAAAATGCTTTTGCATATTTGTTTGTTACCGAAAGTCCGTCCGCTAGAGCACGAGACCAGGAGCTAACGAGCTTTGCAAAAGCCCAATCTTTCTTATCTTCTTTGTCCATCTCATTACATCCAAACTCACCGTGATGAGCGTATTCTTTTTTTATCGCAAACCATTCAGAGCCAAGCGATATGAAACGCAAAACCCCACTTGCAAAGCAATCTATCTTTTTATTTTCTTTTTGGTTTTCTCCCAAAACGGTCGAGGCGTGAGCAAACGACCGTGCACCATCACTAACCAACCGGGCCAACCTCACATTTTTTTGCATATAAGGATTGTAGTAGTTGCCTATCATATTGCAAAGAGACCCAACAAGTCTTAAACCATCTGCTTCATGCTGTTTATCATATTTTGCCACCAAAGCATCACCGGCGATAGAAAACGCTGCATCCCCAAGCGCGAGTACCTTCCGCGCTTGCTCTTCTTCAGAATTCGCGCAGACCTGAGGCACCACCAAAACTGCTACAACTAAAAAAAGCTTTGCTCTACGGAAAAACCACATAATAACCTCCATTTCCCAATAAGCTACTCACAAGATTCATCGTAAAACAGTATATATAACAGAAAACTTGGACGCAAAAGCATCAAAAACCATTACAATCTGAAAACAACTCAAAATAAACAAAGCCACCGGCCATAAGACCGGTGGCAACTGTTTTAACCAGAACGCAAGAAACTATTCCTGATTTGCGACCGCATATTCAACAAGATCGTTGAAGAGGCGATAAAGCTCTTCGTAGGCCTCAACTTTACTTTTTAGCTCATCCTTAATCTTTTTGAGTTCCTTGCTTCTTAATAATACCTGCTTTTTCAAAGTATTCTTCTCTTTCACCGTCTCTTTATGCTTCTCGACAAACGCCTGGGTCGCTTGTTGCAAATCCTGCTCACTTTCGATAGGGATAATCCTCCCGATCGAATCGACCAACGAATTGTACGACCTAATTCTATCGATAAGAACCTTTACTTTTTCAACAACGGAATCTCTATCATGAAGCTCACCTGCTAGATTTTCCTTCGCTCCGGTCAACTCTTCTTCAAGGCCTTTTAGCATGGATCTTAACTCATTTCGCTGCTTAACAATCTGCGCCATTGCGGAAGCGCATCGCTCGTAATCCTGTTGATGCGTTTCATCATTGGCTTGAACAAAACCAACCCCCGAACAAAGACCCACTAAAACCGCGTATGAAACCAATCTTCGAAAGCCTGTCATCGCTCTCATCTCCCCTATAAAATGGTTGAATTATACCAATGTCACTGAACTTGCTGCTCTAAGTAACTTGCCATGCTTTGGATAAACCTGTGATCGTTATTGATTGCGCTACTTTTTTTTGATCGATCTTTTTTACCTACAACCTTCCAAAAAAAAAATCCTGCTGCCAAACTCACCGCTGCACCAACTAGCACGCCGGCTAAGACGCCTTTTCCTGATTTTTGCCTGACGACGGGCTCCGGAAAAAGAGATTGTGTTTCTGCCAACTTTTTCTTCTGAATATATGCAACCGCCTCGTCCAGCTTTGTTTTTTCTACACGATCAATATCTCGAATTCTTCTTGCAAACCCTCGAGCTCGAACTGATAAGTCCTCTTTTCCCTTTGGAAAAACGCCATCAATATCCTTGACGACCATTCTTAATTCTTTCTTTTCTTCACCAATCTTCTTTTCCTGGTCGACAAGATCCTCAAGCTTCTCTTCAAGTTCACTTCGAACATCAATTATATTTTTCAATGCACTAAGACCCCGTTGATACACATGCTTATCAACCGCCTCTTTTTCTGACTGACCAATGCTTGGAAACCCAAATACTATAATAGCCGCTACTAATGTTATGCGTGTTACCTGTTTGCTCATCTGCTCTGTCTTCCTCGTTGTAAATATTTAACCTATAAAAACACTCTTCTTATTATTACGTATTCTCTTCTGCGAAATCAGCTAGCTCCACCAAGAGCTCTTTAAGCTCATCTCGCTCTCTTGCAAGTCTCGCTAGACAGTCAGCATCATCACACTTGTCATGATCAACCTGTCGTAATACCGCCGACTCTGGATTTTGCTTGCCCGACATTAAGCGTAAAAATTTCAGCTCATTATGACTGATGCAACACACGCTTGACATCATAGAAATAACAAGCGCAAAAACAATCAAAATCCCAAAAGCTCCATGCTTCATTCACCCTCACTTTCTGTCTTATTATTCTGGTTACGATTCGCACCAAAAACGTTCCTCGCTGTATACCCTAAGTTGCTTGTTGTCATACGATTTCCGTCCTCAACTCTGCTTATTCTTTCATTTGTATCCAAAAAGTATCTCATGAGAAGCCAAAATCCAACATTCAGCCCGACACCAGCAATAACCGACAAAACGACCAACGCTTTATTCATCTGCCAGTAGTTTGCATGTATATATTGTTTTTCTTGTTCGAGATACTTGATTCTAAGAATCGCCTTTTCGACCCGCTCTTGCAGGCTCCAATCGCCACCGGGAAAGGCCACACAAACCTCATTCATGATCATCTCGAGACGCTTCTTTTGGTCTTCAAGATCTCCGCCATCTTTAACAATATTTTCTATTGCTTTTTTTAAAGACTCGCGTGACGCAACAATCTTCTCAAGCGCATTCGCACCAAGATTAAATCGCTTAACCGTATTTTGATCCCCAAAACACGTCTGAAACAACCCACAACATAAGATCAAAACTAAACCAAATTTCACTGTTTTTCTCCGCTGTATTTTTTCTCTCGCCTATCCTCGTCCATCGATGTCCCACATCGTAAAATGAATCAAATAAAAGTCAAGGTCTCAAAACGCTCATTCAAATTAGAAAATCAAACCGGAGGAACCCGGTTGTTAGGTAAGAGTCCTAGAAGCCAGACCAGAAATCCATCTCCAAAGAGAACGACTCCTTGCACCAGGCAAACGCCGCTCACTACTTTTAAGATCATGCTCCGATCAACAACTTTCTTCTTTTCATGCACCGGCAAACTATTAATAGTAGCTTCTAAAGCTTTAATATTTTCATTTATCTTCTTTAAAACACTTTCGTCCTGCTCGATAAGAAACTCTATATCTTTGCTCGAAATATCTTTCTTAGAATTCATACCAATACAAAAACCAAAAGAAAGCGTTATTGCCAAGAAAAAAAGAACCCTTATTTTCACCTACTCTCCCAGCTTCTTCTTCACTAAAACACTTAAATGCTCTACCGCCCGGTTTAACGTCTTTTTGTCCCCATGAGACTTTTGTAGCGCTTCAAACAAACGTATCATGCTCATGCTCTTCCTCTCAAGTTCCTCTTTAAAAGGAGCCGTGTTGCCAAAAGACTCCTGGCAAATAAGACCAGAAACCTTCTCGATCTCAGCCAAAATTTCATTGTTATACTTGTCACTCAACTCGTTAAACTGTTTGCTCATCCCTTGTGTAAACTCACGATTTTCCGGAGAGAGAAGCCTGTCAATTTCCTGACCTATCTCCCCAAAAGAAAGCTCTCCGACTGTTTTTTTGTTCATTGCCAAACAACTTCCGCCCAAACTCCCTAACAAAACCCCCAACAATAATAACCGTCTCGTCATAACCACAAAAACACTCCTT
The DNA here is from genome assembly GCA_018817025.1 of Candidatus Babelota bacterium. Lineage (GTDB taxonomy): Bacteria > Babelota > Babeliae > Babelales > JAHIUU01 > JAHIUU01. The sequence goes on from JAHIUU010000002.1 coordinate 18,307, forward strand.
TATTTATTTTTTGCACCATCAAATGCCTGCCTAACTTGACGCTGTCTAGCATGCGCTTTTATCAAATCCCGAAACAACCGAGTTCGCTCATGCTCCATTGCTTCAACCCTATCCCCAAAAAAAGCATCTACCGACGCAAGATCATCGTGTTCAATACGCGCTTTGTGGTCCCTATCCCTCAGATAATAATATGCCTTTGCAGCGCCCCAAATAGCTATATTAGCAATAAGAAAACCACCAACAATAAGCATAAGTCTTGTAGATGCTTTTGAATTAGGAACCAGCCAGGTTCCACTCTGTACGCTTTGATTTTCCCACTCAAGATTTCGCAGCCTATTAACTATTGTCTCGGTCTGGTCACACACCCCGCCACCGCCGTAGGGAAAAAAACGCTCGATGCTTTTCATAATCGCACTAAGCTCTTCTCGGTCCTTCTCATGTAGTTTCTTCTTACCATCAAAACCCGCCAACTCGCCCTTGAGCCGGTCTCGAACCGAAACGATTTTCTTTAATGCCTCAATTCCAGCCAGAAGCTTTTCATCACGTATCTCATTTGTTTCTTCCCCGGCACACAACGTCCCAAATAACGCAAGTACCCCCAGTGTCATCAACCGTCTCCATGTCAATGTCCATGTCAGTGTCATCATCATCCTGTCTATTTTTGGTTGGTCACCTTTTCAAAAACTTCCGTAAGACGCTTAACAACCATGTCGTGATCCTTTTCTAGCAAGTTATATGCTTCGGCCAAACTCTTCACGTAAGTCATCAACAATTCTGCGCCTGTTTTTTCCTGCTGATCTTCACCAATACCTTCACCGTTTTTAAATTCGTCTGGAATTAAGTTTGCGATATCATTTGCAACAAAAGATTTTATCTGTTCTAGATCTTTTTCCCTGGCACTGAGCTGGAGAAGTAACGCCTGAACCTGTTTTTCCAACTCTTTGAACGATTCGTTTTTCTTATCATACTCACTATCTACACCGTTTATTAACTTAAGCACCTCGTCCACAGGCACCCGCTTTCCCATCGCATTACTCGAACCAACTCCCCCAAAAGTCAACCCCAGAATAATAACCGTTACGATCTTGTAGTAACTTTTCATAACACAGTTCCCCTATAACTTTGATCTTTTTTTACTTTTAAGCTGTTCAAGTTCTTTCTTTGCCTCGTTGCAACGGTCGGTTGCAGCACGATGCCATCCCACATGCTTCTCTCGTTCTCCTGAGAACTCTTCATACGCTTGCCTATACGCCCGACAATATATTTCAAGCGGATCCCCCGAGAGAAAATTTTCCCAACCTGCTTCTTTCTTTTTCAAATCAGCTTCACGCTCTTTCAGGCTCTTTTCCCATTCAGCAAGCTGATTCTTCTTTGTTACCCCCAGCAAGCGATTGCACTTTTTCTTCAATCGATCACACTCTTTTTTCAACCGATCACACTCTTTTTCTATCTCGGTCAGGTAATACAAGCTATCACCTAACCGACTATCCATTGAAATTATAGGCATAACAAATAGCACCTCAATCAGAACACTTGCTAGTGCCATCTTGAAACTCTTCATGTCAATCCATCCTGGTGCAATAATCAAATATCATAAAATTCAAGACAAAAAGAACTAGGTGATAACCTCACTCAAACTGTCGACACCATTGTAAGAAACACAATTAGAATGTCAAACCTTTTTACTCTTGTTTTTAAAACGACCAACCCAACTTAAAATAAAGTTCATAACCCTCAAGCGCAGCATTATCCTGAGAAAATTCATATGCACCACCAAGGCCAAGAGTAAGTGGTGCTGAGTGATGAACATAAGAAGCAAGTCCGTAAAATTTATGTGTTATAGCGGGCGGCGAAGCGGCAACTTCGGTGCTGAGCATCGCTCTCTGAATAGGACCCTCAAGATTATGATCACTGCCAAAATCAGGGTCTGGAGCTATTGTAAACGGATCAGTCGAAACATACGTACTAGGGTTTACAAGCGCGTATCGATCATCGTCCCAACATCGAACCAAAACGTCTTCACCTGCTCTAGAAAAATAGTTATAACCAAAATTTACCAAACAATTTTTGTGCCAAATATTAAGATTCATTGAGCAATCAAACAATAAACCAGGCCGCACTTTAACATCTTGTGTCAACACATTCGCTGCTGGAAAAACGCCATACTTCCCCGACTCACCAAGAAGTTCATAGTGTGACCACGCCCGTACAGAACTCCAATCATCTGAACGAAACCCAAGCGTGCGTCGCTGCGTGTTACTAAAAAATTGTTTGATATTATATGCGCAAGTTAAGTCTATCTTTGTTGCATCTGTCTTTTTAAAAACAGTCATCGCTTCAACGCCAAACCCAACTCCCCAATGCTGGCCATGTCCAACCACCGGCTCAAACATACAGGCTCCAGTCGACTTATTTCCGGTTGGAATAACAACAATCGCTCGAGGCGATAAGTAATACTGGTCGTTGTTTGAAAACTGATGGCCTAGAAGTAGTTCAACATCTGCAACGCCACTCCTGCAATGTCGTTTACAACAAGTCATCCTCGCACAACGCAACGGAGCCTGCTTGTATGGATCTAACTTCTGCTGCAAGTGCCCACGAAAGTAGCAAACAACCCCAACATTCCTTCCCTCAACAAGCTCGGTCCTCTCATCCGTCGCACAAACCCCCAAACAGTGAGTCACCTGAACAACCGGCGCATGAGCCATAATAAATAGTCGCTTTGATATTTTAGTTAGCCGCTTACTGTAGACTAGATGTATCCCCTCAACCCTTCTCCATGGAGCAATCTGCATCGTCCCCTTCAGCTGCAACGAATCCTGGTCATCAGTGAAAATAAAATTCTCTGCCTTAAAAGAAGTCTTGTTAGCACTTGTCCCCGAATCGATGCACACCTCACTCCTACCGTTCCTACCAAAGTAAACCCCAAGCTGTTTCTTATTAGTGCTCTCTTGATAGAACGCGGTCGCCTGAAAGTGGCCAACATCTACCGACTCACCACGAGCAATTAACTCGTCAGTATAATCATAAAACGTTGACTGCGTTGGAATCCGAATAGGCTGGGGAAGCAAGAAAGTTTTTTCGGTATAGTCTTGGGCAGCAAAGAGATTTGATACCAAAAGCAACAAAAAAATAGTAAGACGATATATCATGTTTTCTCTCCAAAATTTTTTAATAAAATAATTATTTAACAATGGTTCTGATCTTATCATAAATTATATTCGACACCAATCATTTGCTCCGTTCCAAAAACCAGATCGACTATTCTAAACAATCATGTCCAACACAATAATCCCCCGTTCGTCCCAGGTTATACAACATAAGCATCACCACGCCCCCGTTCATCCCGAGCAACGATATTTGTGGTATTTCAGCTATGGTCACGCCAACGGGAGCGTAAGGCCTACGGCCTTGGCTGCCCATAGCCTAAGACCAAGCCTAAGCACCTAAGATGCTACGCATTTGCAATGCTACGCATCTGTGGCGCCACGACTTGGAGATGCTGCAGGTAAAAAGCATGTGGTAGATGGTTCTTTATAGGTTCTCGAGAAATATAAGTTCTTCTTCTAGGTTAATTTCTTCGTGATGTTTCTTTTGGTTTTTAATGTACTTAATTGTTCGATTTACCATTGAGTAGTGAATAGAAAAAACTCCGTTGCCTCTTTGCCAAAAGAAGAATTCGCCACTCTCTATTTTTTTGTTGATAGACTTTGTTGTTAGAGATTTTATAAAACCAGAGAACGTTATTGGAGCAATAGTCCCATCTGTTTTAATAAGAATATGAATATGATCGGCCATCCCTCCGATGGCAAGTATTTTGACGCCCTTTTTATACGCAAGTGCTCTGATATGCCGATATAATTTGTCTTTGATTGGATCCTCCAGAAAAGGCCATCTCTTTTTAGTTGACCATACCAAGTGATAATAGACCTGCACTTTTGATTGGCTCATACGATAGCTCCTGTTTTTTTACTTATTTCACAAAAAAACTTTAGCAAATTATACCATATGCTTTTACCTGCAGCATCTCCAAGTCGTGGCACCACAGATGCGTAGCATCTTAGGTGCCACGACTTGGTCTTAGGCTGGGGGTAGCCGACGCCTTCGGCGTTACACCCCTGTCGGCGTAACCCCAGCTGAAATCATACGAATATGGTCTCGAATTGTTTGGCTTCGAAAACCACTCGGGATGAACGGTGGCGTGTGTGACGATCCCTCGGGTTTCGATGAACGGGGGGGTGGTGATATTTGCGTTGGGTAACCTGGGACGAGCGGGACGAGCGGGATTGGAAAAAAACTTGTAATGTGACGTGCAAGCGTGATCTTGGCGACCGTAGTTGTGATGTGGTCACAAATTGCTGTTGTCCTCAGCTAACCAAGCAACCGTATTATTATGAATAATTTTCAATCCAACTGATTTATACTCTAGCATTTTCGTTGGACGAGACACCCAATTGACCGGATCTTTTTCTCGAAACAATAACCCAGCGTCAGCCGCGCTTAGATATCGATATGTTTCGTCGGGAGAGATGCTATTGACGCAGTAGTTTTGTACAGAAACAGACTGGTCCTGTAATTTTTCTTCAAACAGTTCTCGATCTTGAGAAAGAATTAAAAAAAATTTCTTTTTGTCTCGTTTGTCTTGTGAGATAAAATACGAGATCATCTCATCAACACACTGCCACGGCCGTGCCGAGCCAATATAGCAATAGACATAGCAATCATCCGGAAGACCCAACTCTTGACAAACCTCCCGCCTCCACAGCGCAACCTGTCTAGGGGAAATTATGGCCGGGATATCGTATCCACACACATGTACCTGCTCGGGATTCGAACCAAAGTTCTTCTCGAGATATGTCTTTAGGGCCGGGCTAACTGACTCGATCATAAAGTTAGCGCGCATGCACCCGTACACATCATGCTCTATTTTTTTATACAGCCAGTACATATAATTTTTGAACAAGCGTTTTACCCAGGCTCGAATACCTGCAGCCCGCTCTCGTTCCATAACATACCGAAACTCCTCGGCCGCAAGGCCTCGTGCTTGAATAGTTACAGGTATATTTGGGATGGGCACACGTAAAGCAATCCAGCCAGCAAACGGCCCTCGGGCCAAAATATGTGAAAAGGGATTTCTTCTTAGAAATTTTTTTAGCGACCTGACACATGGCCGAAGAGATAGTGTACTGATAAGTAATGGCTTCTTTTTTATAATAATATTTAAGCGGGAATGTTCGGGAATAATTTTTTGAATTGTTTTGAGAGAGAAATTCTTTCTTTCGAAAGAGACTATTGTAATAGTAAGTTTTTTATTTTCGTTAAGACAGGCGATCAATGGAACAAGAACCTGGCTGTGAAATACAGAATTTTTGATGCTATCGAAAAGTAAAAATGCAATTTTATTACCGTAAATTTTTCGACTCATACTAAAACTCTCTTTGTTAAAATTTATTCCAAACCAATATTTTGATACCATAGACTCAATTCCTGTTTATTTCAAACCACAAAAAAGGGGTCGCCGTGGAGTTCATAAAAAAATTCGAGTCGATCAGTATTAGCGATCTTCCATTGGTCGGAGGAAAAAACGCTTCACTTGGAGAAATGATCCAAAAGCTTACGCCATTGGGCCTCACAATCCCCTCAGGCTTTGTCATTACGGTTGAAGGGTATAAAAAACATCTACAAAAAAATAATCTTGAATCGCAAATCGCAGAACTTTTACAAAAAATCGATAAAAACAATCTTAAAGACTTCTCGCAAATTGGGGAAAAGATCAGGTCACTTATTACGCAAGCACAGCTTCCAGAAGAGCTCATCCGAGAGATCACAGAAGCATATAAGCAGATGGAATCGACGTACGGCAAAAACTGTGACGTCGCCGTCCGTTCATCGGCAACCGCCGAGGATCTTCCCGAAGCATCATTCGCCGGCCAACAAGAAACCTTTTTAAATGTTCGCGGTGAAACCGAACTGCTCTATGCATGTTCTCACTGTTTTGCCTCACTCTTTACCAATCGAGCAATTTCTTATCGTATTGATCACGGGTTTGAGCACACAGATGTTCTCATCTCTCTTGGCATACAAAAGATGGTTCGCTCTGACTTGGCCAGCGCTGGCGTTATTTTCACACTAGACACCGAGTCGGGTCACAAAGAAGTTATTTTGATTAACTCGTCATACGGCCTTGGTGAAAATATTGTGAAGGGGGTCGTTAACCCTGATGAGTTTTTTGTTCATAAACCAACACTCGAGCAAGGGTTTAGGCCCATTTTGAAAAAACGTTGTGGCAGCAAAAAAAGCAAACTCGTTTATTCGCACGATCGCACGGCACAAACAAAAAATGTGCCTGTACCTGAAGATGACCAAATAACGTTTTCGTTGACTGACGACGAAATTCTCGAGCTCGCACGACAGTCTCTTATCATTGAGAAACACTATTCCAAGACACGAGGTCGATGGACGCCGATGGATATCGAATGGGCAAAAGACGGTCAAGATGGGAAGCTGTACATCCTGCAAGCTCGTCCCGAGACTGTTCACGCGCCCAAGCAAGAACAACTATATTTTGAAGAGTTTTTTATTAAGAACAAAGATCAATATAAAAATAAAATACTGGCAACGGGAAAGAGTGTCGGAAGAAAGATGGTCACGGGCAAAGCTCAGGTGATAAACGATACTGCCCAGATGGATCAAGTAAAACCAGGCGAAATCCTGGTCACCGACATGACCGATCCCGACTGGGAACCGATCATGAAACGGGCTGGTGGGATTGTTACAAATAGAGGCGGCCGAACATGTCATGCAGCAATTGTCAGTCGAGAGCTTGGCATCCCCGCTATTGTCGGGACAACAAATGCAACAGAAAAAATTAAGACTGGTCAAGAAATAACAATCGATTGCAGTAGCGGCGAGGTTGGGATTATTTATGATGGCATGATTCCATTTGAGATAGCAAAAGTAGAGGTTGCACAGGCAAATAAGCGACCGATAGAGATCATGATTAACGTTGGCAATCCAGACGAAGCGTTTTCTTTTGCAAAGCTGCCAAACGACGGCGTCGGCCTAGCCCGTCTTGAGTTTATTATCAACAGTAGCATCAAAATTCATCCAATGGCACTTATACACCCTGAGAGAATAAACGATAAAGAAACTCGTGAAAAAATTAATAACCTTACAGTCACATATCAAGATAAAAAACAGTTTTTTATCGACACACTCGCCCAAGAAGCCGGGACTATTGCTGCTGCGTTTTATCCAAAACCGGTCATCGTTCGTCTGTCAGACTTTAAGAGCAACGAATATCGCAATTTAGTTGGGGGTATACACTTTGAGCCTGAAGAAGAAAACCCAATGCTAGGGTTCCGTGGAGCAAGTCGATACTGTCATGAAAAATATCGTGAAGCGTTTGAACTCGAGTGCCTAGCCATGAAAAAAATTCGTGAAGACATGGGACTTAACAACGTCAAACTGATGATCCCGTTTGTAAGAACCGTTGCCGAGGGGGAAAAAGTAATCGAAGAGATGAAAAAGCATGGGCTAACTCAGGGCGAAAACGGGCTTGAAATCTACATGATGTGCGAAGTGCCATCAAACGTCATTATTATTGATGATTTTTGCAAAATCTTTGATGGACTCTCAATCGGTTCAAACGACTTAACCCAAATGGTCCTTGGCGTCGATCGCGATTCTGAACTTATCGCATCGCTCTTCGACGAACGTAATCCCGCTGTTAAGAAAATGCTACAACTTAGTATTGAAGGCGCAAAAAGAAATAAGAAAAAAATTGGAATTTGCGGGCAAGCCCCGTCAGACTATCCTGAACTTTCCCTATTTTTAATCGAATTGGGAATCGACTCACTCTCGCTCAACCCCGATGCAGTGCTCAAACAGATTGCGTCGATGGAGGGTTAGGCACGAAACGGCCACTTTAATAAACCCGTAAACCATTGCCACGCGGTTCGATTTCTTTGCTCAAGCACACGGCTTCTTGCATCTTCACGTAAACGATGCCCAATTTCTTCTTCCGTTAGACGAAAGTTACTAACAAAATCAGTTCCATCGCTACTATCGAAAATTAAATCTCCAGGCTCACCCTCACGCGACTCCCGTGATATCCCTGCGCGTCTACCCTCAGCAACTTTTCTTTCAGCCTCTGTTCGAGGCCTTAAATCTTTGTAGCAACCACAAACAACCTTTTCGAGACAATCGGCAATATAAGCCCGACAAGTTGGACACTTGCGACAATTTATCGTGTCATGCGCATGTTTCAATTGATCCTTAAGACAGCCTTCACAAACCGCGTGCTTACACGGCAAAATACTAACAAGCGTTTCTTCGCCAAAACTTTCGAGACAAATAGGACAGCTCTCATCTAAGCAATACTCTCGACAAGTGCCCTCTAAAGACAACTCGACTTCTTGGCGAAACGGCATACCTTCGAGCGGTTCACCTGCTAACAACGCCTTGGGCCCCTCCAAACTCAACGCTTTTGCCCATTCAAGCGCCTCTTCATAAGATAGACCGCCATTGTAATGGCACCAGCCTGCATAAAGCTCATTATCTACAAACAGCCCTCCAACAAACAATAACGCAATAAGTAATCGTTTGATCATGATAACCCCTCTAGGTAATTAAATAAAAAGTACCTATAACGAAGGGCCATACTAACAGCACAAACCTCTATCTGTCAAAAAAAATACTAAAGCTCAATAAAAGTGCGCAAACGCGCTTCCAGAGAAACAAAAAAACCATACTAATAGAAATTTATTAATTTCAAATAGAATGGTTTGCTATGGATTATTAACTTTAGGTCTTACAGGAGCGAGGGTTTCTACATGATAATGTCCACATCGATTGCAATACAACCTCTCCCAGTTCATGTCTTTCGGCTCACACGAACAATCACACGCTACAGCAACGTACTCACTGCCCTTTTTCTTATAACAGTAACCACGTAGCGCAAACACCGCCGTTGTCGTAGCCCCCATCACAAACACAGCGTAGAATAGATAGAACAGAAAATTTCTCATTCGTTTTCGCATAATCTCCCCCCCAAAACTATTAGCATAAAACCTACCTGTTCCAGTATAAATAATTTTCTTTTTGAAAATCAAGCGCCGTCTGAATCGCCTAGAGCTAGCACCACGACTTTAGACTCTCAAAAAATCGTTTTTGGGCTATACTAATCAAAAACAGGAAACTATCATGATCACTCAATCTATCATAGCAGGAATCCTCTTCGGCCTTTTGTGGGGAACGCTTTTTGCAGATCGCTACAAACGGCTGTCGGGTGCCTCGGCAACAGCTGCCAAGTCATCTTCCTGGTTTCTTGCAAGTACGAGCGTAATTCGCTACCTTCTACTTGCAGCTTTGCTCGTTACACTAATTGCAAAACAACTCGTCATCTTGTCCTGGTGGTTTGCCAGCTTTATGGCGACGTTTTGGTTCATACTGATACACTCTGTTCGAAAAGGGAAACCGTGAAAATTCCAATATTTGAACATACCACAATCCATCCGCTACAAAAGTTCGGCTTCACCCACAAATTCTGGGACCTGCACATCGACACCCTCATCTACACATGGGTCGCCATGAGCATACTCTTTGCGCTTATTATCGCTGGCCGCTTTTACTTCAAACGACAAGTGGTCAACCCCTTTTCATTTGCTCTCGAAAAAATCATCGACTTCTTCGTCGACCTTTGCAACGACTCATTTGGCTTCTTCAGCTATGACTACTTCGCCTTTATCATGGCACTCTTCACATTTGTTCTCTTCTGTAACGCTGCCGGCATGCTCCCGTTTATGAGCGAACCAAGCGAAGACCTCAATACCGCTCTTGCTTGCGGCATCTGCAGTTTCCTCTATGTCCAATGGCAAAAGATAAAAGTTGTCGGTGTTATCGGCTACTTCAAAGAGTTCTTCGAACCAATCTTCATTCTCTTTCCGCTCAACATTGTCGGCGAACTCGCCAAAGTTGCATCAATGTCGTTCCGTCTTTTTGGCAATATCTTGGGCGGATCCATCATCGTCGTTATTGCGCTTAAATCAATCGAACCGTATCGAATACACTTTATGATTTATACCGCGATCGCCCTACCGCTCATTTGGGTTTTTTCAAAAGTGATCGACCTAAGAGAACATCGAATAGTCGGCCCGATACTCTCTATAAACAATCTTGTCGTTTTCATCGGCGCATGGCTTTTAATGTTCTTTGGACTGTTTGAGGGTGTCGTTCAAGCGTTCGTCATCACCATGCTAACTGTCACCTACCTCTCCCTTGTCAACAAACAACCTGAATCAGAAGGGGCACACCCATGATCTCACCAGAATTACTGCACACCGCCGCAATTGGAGCGGCCATCGTCTTGGGCGGTATCGGAAGTGGCATAGGCCAGGGCATTGCCGGACTTGGAGCCCTCCAAGCAATGTCTCGTCAAACAACTGGACACGATCAAATTATTCGCACCATGGTTCTCGGACTGGCTCTTATTGAAAGTGGTGTTATTCTTTCACTCGTTATTACACTTATGATGCTGTTTGGACCGACACAACAACTCACAATGGGCATAGGCCTTGCAGAGCTTGGTATGGGGTGCGCTATCGGCCTTTCTGCCCTGGCAATCAGCATAGCCTCCAGCTTTGCCGTCAAAGCAGCATGCGAATCGATCGCGCGACAACCATTTTTTTATCAAAAAATTATAACTCTCATGCTCCTTGCACAATCAATTATTGGCGCACCAGGCGTCTTTGCTTTTATCATCGCTCTCTTGATCAAGGCGAATACAACGCCTACAATTTCAGATCTTGAGGGGATAAAATATCTTGCCGCAGGACTGACCGTTGGCATCGGCTCAATCGGACCATCAATAGGCCAAGCAATCTTCGCCCAATCATCATGCTACGCCGCAGGCAGGAACCAACAAGCATATGGAAAACTGCTTACATTCTCACTACTCAGTCAGGCTGTCATACAAACGCCACTTATTTTTTGCCTGATTATCGCAATTATGATTATTTACAAATCTGTTGCAGCTATCGCGGCAACCGCAGGAGAATATGCGACACTTATCACCTCAGCCTCCTGCTTCGCTCCAGGGTTTGCCATCAGCGTTGGATCACTTGGAACCGCCATTGCAATTGGTTACGCCGCATCGAAAAGTAGTTACTATGTCGTCATGGACGAAGAGAATTACCCATTATTTATTCGAACCTCATTGCTGGCACAAGCCATTATCGAGTCAGCAGCTATTTATGCTTTAATTGTCGCACTTATTTTAGTAACAAAATCAATATGAAAAAAAACCAACCTCATATCTTATATGTCTTAACAAAACTTGAACTTGGCGGCGCCCAAAAAGTCTGCCTTACTCTTCTTAAGGGAATTACCAATCACAACATAACAAGCAGCTTGCTTTCAGGAACAGAGGGCCCGTTAGTTGAGCAAGCAAAAAAGCATGACTCTGTATTTTTACTCAAAAGCCTGAAACGCGAAGTTGGCATAAAGACAATCTTTTATGAATTTCTCGCGTTTATCCAGATGATCACCCATATGCGTAAACTTAAAAAAAACCATCCTAACGTTATAGTTCATACACACAGCACAAAAGCGGGGCTCATGGGCCGTTGGGCCGCCTTTTTCGCGAGAATAAAAAAAAGAGTTCACACCGTTCACGGCTTTGGGTTCCACGACCACCAATCACGAATCGGCTGGTATGCCAATATGATTTTGGAGTACATAACAAGTTTAATAACAACACATTATGTTTGTGTTTCGCGGTGTGACCAAAACATTGGCAATACATACTTCCCTTGGTTCTCAAAAAAAAGTTCCGTTATTCGTGCTGCCGTCGACTGGAACAGATTTTATCAGCCGGCAAAGCAAACAAAAAGCGACAAGATCATTTTTGGAACCGTCTCATGTCTTAAACCACAAAAAAATATTATTGATCTTCTCAAAGCATATAAGTATGTGTGCGACAACTTATCACAGGACAATCAAAATCGCATACACCTGCAAATTATTGGCGATGGCATACAGCGCCCCCTAATCGAAAGCTGGCTTGCAAAAAACAATCTCTTAAATAAAGTAGACCTACTTGGCTGGCAGCATAACGTTGACCAATGGATGCGATCGTGGGACCTGTTCGTTATGAGCTCACTTTGGGAGGGGCTCCCATGCGCCATTGTTGAAGCTAGACTCAACAACCTTCCTGTGATCGCATATAACATTGCAGGTATTCCCGAAATAATTGCTGATAAAAAAAATGGTTTTTTGGTTCCCGCTGGCAACTGGAAGCTTTTGGGAAACCGCATGAAAAACCTTGTCGAAAATCATACACTACTTCAGACGCTATCGTTCTATAATGACCACCTCGAAGACTTTCAAAATTCAACAATGATCAAAAAACACAGTGAGCTTTATAGTCGCATGAATACTGCGCCACGGAACAAATAAAATTACTTTGACATTAAGATCTATTTTCTGATATCTTCAGCGAGATTTCCGAAATCCAGGGGTTTTATAAAAGGAGTGGGTAATGAGAAGATGTTCACGAATCGTTGTACGAGGAAAGGTTCAGGGCGTTCTCTACCGAGACTTTGTTAAAAAACACGCGGAAGAACTAAAAATTGAAGGAACCGTTCAAAACTCGAACGACGGAGCAGTTGTCATCAATGCCTGCGGGTCATCAGAAAAATTCGAAGATTTTATCGATGTTCTTTATAAAGGTCCGCCAAAATCTCATGTTGAAGCAGTTGCGGAAGAACCTATTACTCATGAAAGAGATTTTCGAGGAGTTTTTCGAATTATTGGATCTAAGTAGACGTTTTTGGCAGCCTCAAGGGGAATCGAACCCCTATTTCCGCCGTGAGAGGGCGGCGTCCTAACCGTTAGACGATGAGGCCAAGAAAAAGAAATCATACACAATAAACAAGAGGCCGTAAAGATCAATTGATTTTTCCCATGCGCTATAGAGCACTCTCTCTTCTTATCTTGCTACCGCTCGCACTATCAACCACACTTGTCCCCCTTCACGGCAACCGAAATAAACCAAGCAACCAGCCAACCCTGGCAACCAAAATCACCTTTCAAGCCGATGTTCCATTCAGCAAGAAGGAGTTTTTTTATCTTACGGACTTATATCCAAACAGAGGCGTAACAACCGAGCAGCTCACACACGCCTGTAAGCAGCTCAAAAGAAAAAACCGTTTTAACACAATCGAAACTATTGTCACAGACGGCAAAAATGGAAAATATGTTCACTTCAAGCTTAACGCCCACTGGATTTTTAAAAAGCTTCAGGTCTCTGGAATTTGGTTTGGAAAACAGGCGTATAAAAATCTGTATCTCCAACATCCAGGAGAAATTTTTGATGGCTCCCTTCATGAAGAAGCCCTCATCACCATAAAAAAGCAACTCCACCAAAATGGCTACTTTTCTTGCACGCTTCAGGACGAGCTTGTATATGACACCAAAGAAAAATCAATCACCGTAAAAATAAAGATTCTCAGAGGCCCTCAAGCCCGTATTGACAACATAAAAACTACCCCTCAACTCGAAAAACTCTCCCAACAACTTGAATCTCTTCTTCTCTACAAGCGTTATTCAAAAGGTCTTCTTAACAAGGCCAAAGAACGAATCAAAACATTCTTAACAAAACAGGGGTTTACCAAGCACCGCATCTCACTAAAACAGTGTATTAAAAACAAAAACAGTCGCGTCAGTTTATTATTTGAGATTGTTATGAGAACAAAGCGACTATTCGCGTTCCAAGGCAACCACTTTTTTTCTAAAAAGCAAATTACTAAGTCAATAATAAATCTCGATAGACCAGAGTGGCTCCTTGATCCGAATATTATCGCAGAGCAAATTATTCACGCATACCACCAATATGGATTTTGGAACGCAAGAATAAGCTATAAAAAATATGCCTTCACGATAAGAGAAGGTCCTAGGGCCTCCATAAAAAATGTTATCGTACGAGATGTCGAAACCGGTAGGGAGGAAAAAAACAAGTTTTTTTTCAATCCTGTTCTTCAGGCAAAACATTACGATAAAACGCTCCTAGATACCTGTGTAGAAACGCTAAAAAACTTTTATGTCGAACACGGTTTTTGGAATTTCTCCATAATCGACCAACAAATCAAAACAGAAAAAAAACCAAATAGGTACTCGTTATTACTGTCCGTAAAAAGAGGCCCTCAACAGTTTTTGAACAAAAAACCGTTCAATCCTAAAGAGCTATCTCAACAAAGATCGGCCATCCTTGAACAATATCAGCAACAGGGATTTTGGTATGTTGACGTTCAACCTAATATCACTTCGGACGTTATTCAATGGGATGTCGCGCCAGGAGAACGGGTCTCCTTTGGAAAAGTTTTTGTACGTGGGACGAGCAAGCTGCCATTCGGCAGGATCGTACAAGAGGCCAGCTTTAAGCCTGGTGACCCATGGGACAAAAAAAAATTCGATCTCTTTCGAAAGCGATTAAAAAATCTTGCTGTTTTCAAGCACATAGAAATTCATGCAAAAAACATCTCTGGAAAACAAAGCAAAAAACCTATTGTTCTTACCCTTATTGACGACGACCCATTCGAGTTGAAATTGCGATCAGGATACTTCTTAACAAGCAAAAATTTTTTACTAAAACGAGAATCAACCTACAAACTTGGTGGCTCCCTTTTAATCAAAAACCCACTCAACCTCGCTGACAAACTTTCATTCAATGTCAACGCAACTCGCTTTGAAAAAAACCTTGATTTCTCCTACCAAGTACCACATCCATTTCGCAGTCCAGTTGTCGCAAAGTGTAACGCATACTATCACCAATATATCCATCCTCTAGAGGCCGGAAAAAGTGATTCTGCATATGAAGCAATACAAAAGGGTTTATTGGTTGGCATCACAAAAGAATACAAATCCTGTTCATTCTGGGGAGTCACCATCGGCAACGAGTGGATGAGAACGAGCCGGGCCCGCGGCAATATTAAGCTTGCGCAAAGCATGATAAACACAACCATTCCATACTTATTCATAGAGCCAAACCTGCTTATCGACCATCTAGACGATAAGATCAACACCACGAAAGGCTCGTTAACATTTTGCTCAATAAAAATTATGGTCCCGCAAACCAACCGAAGTACAACATGTAAAATCATGACCGACCACGCACAGTTTTATCATCTTGGCAGGCAAGTCGTCGGAGCACTGCGAATAAGAGGAGGCCATATTTTTCGAGAAAATTTTGAAGAGATTATGCCAATCGAACGATTTTACCTTGGAGGCCCACTCTCCGTACGAGGTTACTCGAAAGATACCGTTCCGCCTCTCGGAAAAACAGATAAAAACGAATACACCATTCAAGGGGGTAACTCTATGATAAACTGCAATATTGAATTACGATTTCCAATCTACAAAGCACTTGGCGGGGTGCTCTTTCAAGACGTGGGCGCATTGGGTCAATGTGGTTTCTTTCAATTTGCGTCATGGGCACCAACTTCTGGATGCGGCTTACGATATCAAACACCAATTGGCGCCCTTCGATTTGACATCGGCTGGAAATGGAAAAAAAGTTTTCCCACTGACAGTCGATACGCCTGGTATCTTACGCTAGGGCAGGCATTCTAGGGCAGCTCTTTTCGGGCTTTATTGACTCTTCACCATCATTTTTATCAGCTTAGTAGAGAAATTAATTTCATTGATCATACGGAGAAATTTTATCATGAAAAAACTATTTCTTTTCACACTTTTTTTCATACTTCTCTCACAGCTACAGGTCACGGCAGCGCAAGACGAATCTTACGAAGATACAGAAACAGAAGAAGTGTCTGAAGAAGAAGAAGAAGAAAAAGAAAGCGAATCCTCTGATATAGGCTTACTAGAGCCATCTTTAGTCATTGACCGAATTTTCAACTTAATCTCCAACACAATCGGCAGACTCACCACAAAACCACTTGTAAAAACAATTGAAGAATTAAGGAAAGTAAAAGCAAAAGTTCTTAGTGAGTTCAAGAAGGGGTTCATAGAACTTCCGAAAATAGGAATTATTAAATTCAAACAAGTGATGGAGACCGTTCAAAAAAAAATAAAACCAAAGATGATCGGGATCTTGTACGACGTTACAGGAAAGACTGTGCAAGCGCTAAAAGCTGGCGATCTTGTTCTCAAGATCACAAAAATGGTCATCACAGGATCAATACCAGAACTCGAATGCGAGGTTGTCTTTTTCAAAAACAAGGGAACGTTAAAACAAGAAACAGCCTCTGAGGGTGGTGTCACCTTTACGCTTGAATTCGAAAAACCATTTATGATTCCAACGGGACTTAACAGAAGTGCTCCTATCAAAAAGTTCGAAGCTAAGCTGTCTGCCGATCAACGCTATCTTCAAACAAAAGCACAACTGTTTGGAACAAAAACCGAAGAACCTTCTTTAATCAGACTCGATCTTTCTTACATTCCGTTTACATTTAAGGTTCAATCAAAAAATATTTCGATGAGCACGGTCGAGCCGGCACTCAAAGGAACCCCGCTAGCCGATGTCATTCTAAAAACTCTTTCTTTACAAATAATACCATTCCCTCCATCGATAAAAATCACCGGTATCGCCGACATGAACAAAGCACAAATAGGAATGGAAGGAAAAATGACCGATGCACAAATTACGGCAGGCCTTGGAACAACAGGCTTCCATTTTTCACTGGACGCTAAAAACTGGACACTACCCTACAATCTTGGAACGGTGCACAATGCCGAAATAAAAGTTGGAACCCAAATATAACATAAAAAAGGTGTCTCATGAGAGTAGATAGAAGACTATTATCGCTATGTATTGTTTCATTTATTTTCTTTGTATCAGTATCAACCCCACTTTACTTCCAATCAGAAAAAGAACCTGCACTTCCGCCAGAAGAAACAGAAGAAGTTATAGCAGAAGAAGATACCGAAGAACCTGAGCTAGAAGAAGAACTTGAAGAAGAAGAGCCTGAGGAAGAGAACGAACCAGAAGAAAAAGAAGAAGGGTTCGAGGACGACACACGCACAGAAGCACGGCCTACGGCGCACAATGCCCAAATAAAAGTTGGAACCCAAATATAGCATAAAAAGGGTGCCCCATGAGAGTAGATAGAAGACTATTATCGCTATGTATTGTTTCATTTATTTTCTTTGTATCAGTATCAACCCCACTTTACTTCCAATCAAAAAAAGAATCCGCACTCTCGCCAGAAGAAACAGAAGAAGTTATCGCTGAAGAAGAAGAGGAAGAAGAACCTGAAGAAAAAGAAGAGCCCAAAACACCTGAACCGCCAAAAGGCCTCAGGATAAAACCAGAAGTCGAACCAAAAGAACCTGAGCTAGAAGAAGAACCTGAAGAAAAAGAAGAGCCCAAAACACCTGAACCGCCAAAAGGCCTCAGGATAAAACCAGAAGTCGAACCAAAAGAACCTGAGCTAGAAGAAGAACCTGAAGAAAAAGA
>JAHIUU010000020.1 GCA_018817025.1 Candidatus Babelota bacterium
ACCGAACGCGAAGCCGGGTAGTACGCTGCCGAAGCGCGTCTATATCTTGGAAGACGACAGTGACCTCATTCCGTACACCGACACCGATACCAAGTACATGGAGGACGGCGACCTTATCGGCACTTATGAACTCGTGGAGGTCTCACGGGTCGTCGTCACGAGGACCATGGAACCAGTGAAAGCTGACCTGAGAGCTGACGGCTGATTCCCCTGACCCCGCGGCGGGCGGTGTGTCTCCTTCGCCGGCCCGCCGCGGGCCCCTTTGGCGGTTGAACGGGAGAGCGTTGGGGCTGAGTGGAGCAGATCGTGGCGGGCGATTGGATTCCGATGCGACTCGATTTGGCACAGGACCCGGCCGTGATCGGCATCGCTGAGCAACTACGCGTCAAGTACACGACCGAGCGCCTGTTCGACGCCGATGTCCGCGAATGGCTTACCGAGGATCTCGTCGTCGGCAAGCTGCACCGGCTCTGGGCCTGGGCCTCGGCCCAGTCACGCGACGGTCACGCTGCGGTCACGGTCGGTCACGTGGACCGCATGCTCAAGCTGCCGGGATTCGCCGCGGCGCTGATCGCGGTGGGCTGGCTGGAGGATAAAACGGATGCGATCGCCTTCCCCAACTGGGAGCACTGGCTGTCGCAAAGTGCCAAGGCGCGGGTACTTAACACACGTCGGAAGCAGAAGCAGAGAGCGCGACAGGAGCGTGACGCGGGCGTGACCGAAGCGGGACCACAGCAACAGCAAGAGGACAGTGCTTGCTGCTTGCCGCGCGCGCGCGAGGAAGGATTTGCTGCCGTGCCTGCCGGTGGGAGCATTGAGCTGCTTGTGCGAGCGGGTTTCAGCCCGCGGGCCGCCCGGAGGCGGGCGAGCGAGTTCAGCGAGCACCAGATTATGGTGGCGCTCGAAAAACTGGCGATGCGGATGAAGTCGCATCGGATTCCGAACCCGCAGGGCTACCTGCTGACGTTGTTGCGGGAGAACGGAAAGGCGAGCGCATGAACGTCCGCCAGTACGGACAATCGGTAGCGAACAAGACGGGGGGCCGCCGAGCGCTGGGGCAATCTGCGGTATCCCTCGGCCCCGACCTCGACAGAATCATGGTTGAGGCGTCGAAGCGCCCCGGCAGTGAGAGTCTGATCGAGGAGCTGCTGGCTCAGTTCCTCAGTCGCAACCTTGCGCACGACGTAATCTGGAAGCAGCAGATGAAGATGCCGGGGCACGGGCGGCACTTCCGTGTGGACTGCCTGCTGTGGCGTGGCCCCGTGCGCATCGTGCTGGAAGCAGACGGCAAGGATTTCCATGACGCACGCGCAGACGAGCTGCGCGACTTGGAATTGCTGGCCGTCGCGGGCATCGACGAGGTGTGGCATTTTCCGGGCAAAGCGCTGCTGCGCAGTGTGCCGGCGACGATGGCCCGATTCGTACGAACGTGGCCCAGTTGGTTCCGAGCCCGTGTGTGCACCGAGTTCAAGTCTTGGAAACCGGCTTCACCGCGCGTATTCGAGGCGGTAGACAGCGACGGCTCGTACGAGATGCCGACTCCAGCGCGTGGCCGGGCGACGTATTACGGGACGAAGCGTAGCCGAGCGTGTGGCGGCGGCGTGGCTAGCAGACGGTGACTGTCCGACTCAAGCCCGCCCCGCCGCACACGTACCGTCCGGTCCTCGCGGCCGACGGGAGTGCAGGCGAAGGTGATGCGTGAGAAATGGTGAATCCATGACCGACCCGCGACGATGCTGGCTGTCGATTGGCGAACTCAAAGAGGAGCTGAGTGATGGACTGGCCCAGTCTGGTGCTCGCAACACACCATCCGCTGCGCCGCGACAGTTACGTTCCGACACGTCATGTGATTGCGTACGAACTCGGCGAATACATCAGCTTTCGTGCTGGCGTCATATTGGGCCGGTTGTTGTCTGTGACGATGGAGATCGGATGGCAGCCGGATTGCTTGGTGCGCGAGACGATGTTGCCGCTTCTGCGGGAGCACGGGATCATAATTCCTCCCGCTGGTGGGTGGGTGCATTGCGACTTCCAAGAGCCGCCGGACCTATGGTTCTTCGATGGCTGGTACGGGGCGTTACGTGATGATGACGGAACATTCAGGTTTTTGTCTAACCGGAATGGACTGGTTCCGGAGCATCTACAGCATCGGACTGGCGAGCGTTTCGCAGTGATGGGTGAGGAATCATGATTGATCCGCGACGATTGGCACGCGGACTCTACTGGGAACGGGCGTGGTCGCTTGTCGAGCGCTGCACGCGCGTCAGCGACGGATGCAAGCACTGCTGGGCGCAGGCGGGGCATGACCGTTGGAAACGTGCCGATAAGGTGATGCCCCGGCCCGACCGGCTAGAGCAGCCGTTGCGACGACGCAAGCCGACGGTCTACGCGATCTGGGATGACCTGTTCCACGATGCGGTCCCGTTCGAGTTTATCCGCGGGGCGTTTGCGGTCATGTCTCTCGCAGAACGCCACAGATTCATCGTCCTAACGAAGCGCAGCAAACGTGCCCGCATCATATTGGCCGACATCCATTTCAAGGATTGTGCGTGGCCGCTGCCAAACGTGATTGTGGGCACGTCGGTCGAAACGTACGACTATGCGTGGCGCATCGACGAGCTGTTGGCGTGCGATGCGGCCTGTCGAATGCTGAGTCTGGAGCCGCTGCTGGGACCGATCGAATGCCATCTTAAGCCGTTGAAGCCGACGCGGGAATTTGAGTTCGGCGATGCTGCTCGTGCTCGCATTGACTGGGTCGCAGTCGGCCCGGAGACAGGATCAGGGCGGCGACCATGCAAACGCCAGTGGATCGAGGACATCGTCGGGCAGTGTCGCGACGCCGGCGTGCCATGCTACGTGAAGGCCCTCGACATCGACGGCAAGCTAGTCGTGAGCATGGACGATCCGCGCTGGCCGACATGGGCCCCGCGCGAGCTTCCGGGGCTGATTGAGGTGACGACGTGATTGTAGAGATCATTTTCACAAGTAGCACAGAAGCGGCGCGCTTCGAGGTAGAGTTTGTATACGTAAAACAACAGTGTCTGTGTTTACAACACACGAACGGGCTGGTTCGCAAGTTCCCGCTTTGTCATGTTTTCTCCTGGGCACACCAGCATGGGACGCATTTGGGCAGTCGGCGAACGCGAGTTTCCGGGGGTGATTGAGGTGACGCGATGAGAAAACGGGAAGGACGGTGAATGATGGACGTGGAAGGTACGATCGCAAAGACAGTGTCCGACTTCTCTTACAAGCTACGCCATCTCGAAAGCCGGGACTTTATCGACGCCTTGGAACAACTCGCCGAGGCGGTGCGTGACGAGCTAGACGCATTCCCGTCCGCCGAGACAATGAGACAGCAGACGAGTCTATCGGACGATTTGCTCAAGCACACCCCGAGGGGCGATTGTTGAGTGCATGGCTCGCGGTACGTGGCTTGATTGACACCCAGAATGGCCGCGTCCGGTTACGGAGGAAGACAAGTGATTCGATTACGTCTGTACGTGAGCGCCTTGGTGTTGCTGTTCGCTGCGGTAGGTTGTACAGCAGTTACGGCC
>JAHIUU010000003.1 GCA_018817025.1 Candidatus Babelota bacterium
GATGCAGAAGAGTTGGTTTTACGCACCCGAACCCAATTTCCACTGTGGGGAAAATATAAAATTGCGGCGATACTCAGCCGAGAGTACGGGGTGAGATTGTCTGTTAGCATGGTTGGAAGAATCATATCAAAGTTGCTACAGTAAGGCAGAATCAAGCCTGCATTGTTTTATTATGGGCAAATTAAGCCCAAGAAAAAAAGACATTTTTCTGGCCATGCACAACGCTGGAAATATGGTATGAAAGCTCAAAACCCCGGCGAGCTTGTTCAAATAGACCATGCAACGATAAAGCTGCAAAGCGGCATGGAGGTTAAACACTTCAAGGCGGTTTGTCCTGTAACAAAATTTGTCGCGGAAGAGGCATACTGTACCGCTACAAGCTTTGTCGGAGAAGAGTTTTTGAAACATGTTATCGATTCATTTCCATTTGAAGTAAAATCTGTCCAGGTCGATGGAGGATCTGAGTTCATGGGTGCTTTTGAAAGCGCCTGTGAGGCTCTATGACTCCCTCTTTTTGTGCTCCCCCCGAGTCGGCCGCAATACAACGGAACCGTTGAGCGAGGCCATAGAATCGTCAAATACGAGTTTTATTACCAATATTGCGGGGTTAATGTGCTATGGAAAATCAGGAATAAACTTCACGAATTCACCCATTTTTACAATACTTTTAGGCCCCACCAGCACTTGAATTATATGACACCTATGCAATACTCTATCCAGATAAGCCAGTTGGAGGGCAAAAAGTCTCATATGTACTGAGCCAGCACAGTAGTTTGCGATTTTTAGTAAGTCAGGTAAACTCAACAAGTTCTGTGTGTTTTAGACGACGGTGAGTAGTGTGGGGTTGTGACTATCCGTTTTGCGGGTTTTTTCTTTTTTTTGTCTAGTCTCTTATAGTTTCTGGTTGGGGTGTTTAGCTATGAATAAAAAGCGAGCGCTGTGCGGCTTTTACTTAGTCTTGTTCGTTTTAGCTTTTGTTTCGAGTGGGTATTGCATGAATCTGGTCGATAAAATTAATCAGACACCCGAGCGAAGGCGAAAGCGATCAGCGTTGGGAAAGCGCGGTCGATATCAGGTGGTAGATGGTATTTCTAAGCGACGCAAGCTTAATCCTAAAGTTATGGTTCTTTTTAATGGCCCTACAAGTGGTGGCAAGACTAGTTTGGCAAAAGCGATTACGGAAATGTATGGTGATCGCTTTGTATCGATATCCAGGGACGATTATGTTACTGAAAAGCTCGCGCCGGCGGTCGTGGAATTTTGGCGAGGACTCTATCCTGATGAACCGATGCCTTTACGAGTAGAGGCTTCGGAGGAGAATAAGAGGTTAGTTGATAATTATCCAAACAAGTACCAAAATATGAGTTTTTTTATTGGGGTCCATTGGGATGAGCTAAAGAGCTATTCCCTTAATGAAAGCGTTGATAAGGAGTTTTATACAGAAGTAGAGGAGTTGTATCAGAGTGATGAGCGCTCTCTCATTGTGGATTCCGCGTTTGGAATACGAGCGGAATTTGAATATTGGATGAAGGAATTAAGAGATAAGATTCTCGTTGATGGGTGGAGGGTGTATTTTGTCAAGGTCGATTGCCATGTGGACAATCAGATTTCGCTTGGCGAGATTCGTCGTAGGACTGAGAAGAGGGGAGACAGGTTTTTGGCGAATATTGATGTGCAGATTCCGGTTATGCATGTATATGAAATGAGAGATGGGAGCAAAAGGAAAAAAGAGTACGATCTTAAACTCTATACGAAGGACAGGTCTCCGGAAAACTTAGTTAAAATGTTGATTGGATTTATAGATAAAGACGAGGAGTCGAAAGCTATTTTAAAAAATGCATCTATTATCAATGACGTTGATCTGATCAGAGCCGCTGACAATAAGAACTGTTCTTCGACTGACTGTTTTGCGAGGCTAAGCGAGCTTTTTGGGTGTTGACCTTGAGAAACGCTTAATTTTTCGTTTTTTCTCAATAATGCGCTACAATAGACGATGTTCAGACTGTTTTGCTTTGATCATATGGAAAGGTTTCACCTATGGACTCTTTTAAAATTCGTCAAAGATTTCTCGATTTTTTTAAAAACCATAACCACATTGTTGTCCCAAGTTCTTCTTTGATTCCTGCTGAAGATCCAACGCTCTTATTCACAAACGCTGGCATGAATCAATTTAAAGATGTCTTTTTGGGCCACGAAAAAAGGGCATACGTTTGTGCTACGTCAAGTCAAAAGTGTGTTCGTGCAGGGGGTAAACACAACGATCTTGACGAGGTTGGCTTTACGAACAGACACCTGACTTTTTTTGAGATGCTTGGCAACTTTTCTTTTGGTGACTATTTCAAAAAAGAGGCGATTCTGTTTGCTTGGGAATTTTTGACCAAAGAGATGGGGCTTGACCCAGATTCGCTATGTGTTTCTGTTTATAAGACCGACGACGAGGCATACAAGATTTGGAACAAAGATATGAAAATCCCTGCAGAAAGAATTTATCGCCTTGGAGAGGCCGATAATTTTTGGCAGATGGGCGATACCGGACCATGTGGACCGTGCACTGAGATTCACATGGACATGGGCTCAGGTGCTGGTTGCAAAACGAGGCAGTGCGACCCATCTTGTTCATGTGGCCGATTTGTTGAGATCTGGAACCTTGTGTTTATGCAGTACAATCGACAGGCTGATGGAACGCTGAAGCCGTTGGTTCAAACAGGCGTTGATACTGGCATGGGACTTGAGCGGTTGTGCATGGTTATCCAAAAAAAAGAGTCTGTTTTTGAAACAGATCTTTTTTCGTTTTTAATTAAAAAAATTGAGCAGTTAACCGGTATCTCGTATGCATCAGCATCGTCGGAAACTAAAGGCGCGTTTCATGCGCTGAGTGATCACGTGCGCTCTTCATCGCTCCTTATTGCTGATGGTTGTTCTCCGTCTAATGATGGACGTGGGTATGTCTTGAGAAAGATTATTCGGCGGGCGGCGTTGTTTGCGCGCAAACTAAGTGATGATCAGGAGCTTTTTACAAAGCTTGTAAAAACGTTTATTGAGGTGATGGCTCTTGTTTTTGAGGGGCTAGAAACGAGCAAACCGTTACTTGTAACTGTTCTGCAAAGCGAGATTGATCGTTTTGCTGTGAGTTTAGATCAAGGACAACAAATTTTTGACAGCTATGTCGAAAAGAGTAAAAAAGCAAAACAAACCCTGATCTCGGGCGAACAAGTTTTCAAGTTATACGATACGTACGGATTTCCTCCCGAGCTTACACGAGTGATGGCACATGAACATACGTTTACCGTTGACATGGAAGGCTTTGAGCGTGAGATGGCAAAGCAGCGTGCTCAGTCAGGCAGGAAAGTCGACGGCGAAGAAAAAACCGTAGAGCTTCCTGACAGTATAACAACAAAGTTCGTTGGCTATGATGCGCTCGAAACAGCAAGCAAAATCTCTTTTGTGCAATACGACCGCGAGAGCAACGTCCTTTCGGTTGTAACTGAAGAGACGCCGTTTTACGTAGAATCAGGTGGTCAAACGAGTGATACAGGCTGGATTACGATAGATGATCACAGTTACCCAGTCAAAAGTTTAAGAAAAGTTGGTGTCGGTGAAAACGCAGTGGTTATCGCTCATCTGGAAGTCGATTCGTTAGTTATTGAGAAAGCAAAAAAGATTGCGCCTGGCGATACGGCTCATGCTGTTGTTGACTTCTATACTCGAAAGAACTCAGAGAAAAACCATACGGCGACACATCTTCTACAGGCGGCGCTTGTTCAGGTTCTTGGGCCGCAGGTCAAGCAGGCCGGATCTCTTGTCTGTGGGGACCATCTTCGTTTCGATTACACGCATCATGAAGCGATGACTCCCCTGCAAATTAAGCAGGTCGAGCAAATAATCAATCAGAAGATTCAGGATAATATTCAGCTCAATATTTTTTCTACAACGCTCAAGCAGGCCAAGGCCGAAGGGGTTACCGCTTTTTTTGGTGAAAAGTATGACCCTGGTAATGTCCGGGTCGTTCAGGTGCCAGGTTTTTCAGCTGAATTATGCGGAGGAACGCATGTTCGGGTAACAGGCGAGATTGGTTTATTTAAAATTACAAGCGACGCGGCGCTTGCAACGGGAACTCGTAGAATTACGGCGGTTTCTGGCCCTGGGGCGGTTGCATTATTGCAAGAAGCGTTTTCGATTGTAAAAACTCTTGGCGAGCAGTATAAAGTCAAATCGAGTGATATTTGTGATTCGATAGAAAGGCAGCAGGCGCAATATCAGGAGGCGCTTCGAACCATCAAGCAGCTGCGCAAAAAACTTTTAAGAGCTCAGATTCCTGTTTGGTATGACTTAGTAAGTGTTATAGGAAAAGTGCCGTTTTTGTTCTTGTCGCTTGATGGTTATGGCAACGATGAGCTCAAGACTATCTGTCAGGAGATAGGGAAAGAAAAGCCAGGGTTCTATTTTCTCCTTTCTTGCGGAGAAGAGAATAGATTTTCTTTTGTTGGTTACGTTAGCAAGTCGTTTATTGACACTATTAACCTGAGAGAACTAAGTAAATCTCTTAAAGAGTCATGTAACTTGCGTGGTGGCGGCAGTCCTGGCTTTATCCAGGGCGGGGGAGTTGGTATTGATGTTGATGCGGTTAAATCGTTTGTTGAATCATGGGTTCAAAACATATGATCTCTCGAGCGATTCGAGTTTTTTGCGGGATTTGTTTTTTGTTTATAATTGAACTTTGTCCCAAAAGCACCCGTCCAATTGTACTTATCGATCCTGCCGGTCACGCGAAGAATCTGGGACGGTTGTTAGTTGAGGGGTACGAACGTGCTGAGACGCTCAAGCTTGCCCATGCGATCAAGGAGCGGTTGCTGCGAAAGTATCGAGTTAGGCCGGTTATCTCTCGTCGGCCTGGTGAGGAAATTTCGCACAGACTACAAATCCCCTCTTTTTCAAATCGACTAGGAGCGGATTTTTTCTTGCGTATTCACATGTACCGAGAAGAGAGCGAGAAACCAAAATTATTTCTCTACCATCTTTTGTTTCACCCTATGGTTGATTTGGCGGTGCTCGACAGGAAGCCTCTTTCGTTGATTCATGTGCAGCAGGCACATTTTGGTTCAATCCATATAACAAGGTTTTATGGTGAGACGATGTACGACTATCTGAATCAAGAACTGTTTAAAAAATATTTTGATTGTTTTCCGCTTCAGGGGCTGCCTATCGCAAGTATGATTGGTATAACAGCGCCAGCGGTTTTGGTGGAAATCGGGATATGTCGGGAGAATAAGTGGAAAAGCTTGGTTGGACCAATAGTTGATAGTTTACGTTTTTTGAGTAATATGGCCTCGTAATAGAATCGAGAGGGATTTTATGAATAACATTACGATTATTAGAGTTTCCAATGGGGGTATGTTGGATTCGTTAATGTGGCTGCAGAGTTATACGGGTTATTTTTGGCTTATTGTTGCAATAGCTTTCTTGTTCTCCGAGCTTGCCGCGCCAGGACTTTTCTTTTTTATATCGTTCTCGGTTGGGGCGTTTTGTGCGGCGGGCCTAGCGTTTTTCGGGCATTCATTTTTTGCTCAGTGTACGATTGGCCTGGTTGTTTCTATGGCGACTTTTTTAGTAATGAGAAAGTTCTTACAGCGCAAAAAGCTGTCTGAAGTTGAATATGGAAGCTCTATTACTAATATTGATGCGATTGCTGGACGTACGGGGGTTGTTGTGAATGGTATAAAGCCCCATTTCAAGGGGGTCGTAAGGATCGGTGGTGAGCTGTGGAGAGCTCGCGGTGAAGGTGGTGTTATTTTGGAGGCGGGGGCTATTGTTAAGATATTACGTGTTGAGGGCAACACTGTTGTTGTTAAACCTATAGAATCAGGAGAATCGAATGATAATGCTTAGTAGTTTTATCGTAGTTTTTCTTTTCGTTGTTATATTTTTGATGTCGGCGATCGCGCGAGCGACTTATATGGTCAGGCAGGCGGAGGTTGTTCTTATCGAGCGCCTTGGCAAATACCATGCTATTTTACGATCAGGGCTTCACTTTGTTATTCCATTTGTCGATCGACCAAGACGTACTTTATGGACTTTTGTTAAAGAAGATCCACGAGGGAAGCACCTATATCGTTTTTCTGAATATGTTGAGCGAATCGACCTTCGTGAAGCGGTTTACGATTTCCCAAAGCAAAACGTGATTACCAAAGATAACGTTACCATGGAGATTAATGCGCTTTTGTATTATCAAATAACCGATCCAAAGAGATCTGTTTACGAAGTTGCGAATCTTCCGCAAGCAATCGAAAAACTGACTCAAACGACATTGCGAAACATTATCGGTTCGATGGATCTTGATGAATCGCTAAGTTCTCGTGATCAGATCAATGAAAAGTTAAGATTAATTCTTGACGAGGCAACCGACAAGTGGGGCGTTAAGGTCAATAGAGTTGAGTTACAGGAAGTTAACCCTCCGGAAGATATTCGTGTTGCGATGGAGAAGCAGATGCGAGCAGAACGAGATCGGCGGGCTACTATTCTTGAGGCTGAAGGTAAGAAGCGGGCGGCCGTTCTGGATGCTGAAGGTGAAAAGTTGGCAAAGATTGCGCGAGCTGAGGGTGAGGCCGAGGCACGGTTGACGGTTGCAAAAGCAGAGTCAGAAGCAATAAAAGTCATCAAAGAGGCGGTTCCTCAGGCTGATCCGCTACCATATATGGTAGCGCTTAACTATATCAAAGCTCTTCCTGAGATTACCAAAGACAAGCAGGGCAAGATGATTATTCTTCCGTACGAAACAAGCGGTCTTGTTGGTTCGTTGGCAATGATTAAAGAGATTTTTTCTCAACCCGCGAGTTAACCGCTACGATTATTGTACTAGCTGACATTATAAGAGCGCCGAGCGCTGGTGGCAGGACTATCCCATATTGGTATAAAACACCTGCTGCCAGCGGGATGGCAAAAATGTTATAGCCGGTTGCCCAACCGAGGTTTTGGATCATCTTTTTGTACATCAGTCGAGAAAGTTTTATCACATGGACCACATCTCGAGGGTCGTTTTTCACTAAAATAACATCTGCTGTTTCGGCAGCTATTTCTGTTCCTGAACCTATTGCCACCCCGACATCCGCTTGCGCGAGAGCCGGTGCGTCATTGATGCCGTCTCCAACCATTATCACAGAACGACCCTGAGCTTGGAGCTCTTTAATCTTGTCTGCTTTTTTGTCAGGCATAACTTTTGCAAAAACGTGGGTAATGCCCAGCTGTTCAGCAACGTTGTTTGCAACATCAAGATTATCGCCAGTGATCATGGCTAGTTCAAACTTGAGTTTTTTTAATGATTCACAGGCTTCTTTTGATTCTTTTCTTACGATATCACTTAAGGTTAGGAGCCCTTTGATTTCGGTTTTGGTTGCGACGACAATAACGGTTCTGCCTTGTGCCATCAATCGCTCGATTTCTTTCTGTGCGTGCGACGCTTTGTCGACTGAGAAGTTGGTTGTAAATAGTGAGTGGCCAGAAATAATATCGGGTGTTCCAACAAAAAGTTCATTTTCTTCGACAAAACCGATAACGCCGATTCCTGGGATTGCCTTGAAATTTGCAACGTGAGGGATTGTGAGGTTTTCTTTTTGTGCAGCTTTGACGATCGCGCTGCCAATCGTGTGTTCTGAGCGTTGTTCAAGAGCAGCTGCTTTGCGCAATAGTTTGTTATTGCTCCAGTCGCTGAGGGGGACGATTTTTGTGACCCCAAATTTTCCGGTGGTGAGTGTTCCTGTTTTGTCGAAAACGACGACATGGCTGTTGCGTGCGCGTTCGAATGCTTTTCGATTTTTAATGATCAGTCCGTATTGTGCAGCAATAGCGGTAATATTTGATATGACGAGTGGTATTGCAAGGCCAAGGGCGTGTGGGCACGTGATAACCATGACGGTGACCATTCTTTCGACGGCAAAATGGACAGAGCTTTGTGCGAGAAGCCAGATTGTCAGCGTTATTCCCCCAGTTGTAAGAGCTGTTATGGTAAGAGCAAAAGCTGCTTTGTCGGCGATGGTTTGCGCGTGCGACTTGCTTGCGCTAGCCGATTTAACTAGCTCGATAACTTTTTGTAGATAGCTTTCTTTCCCTACGCCGGTAATTTGTATGACCAAAGAGCCATTTTGATTTGTTGACCCGCCAATGACGTGGTCGCCTTTACCTTTAAAAATCGGCTTCGATTCTCCTGTAAGCGCTGCAGTATTAACGTCCGAATGTCCTTCGATTATAGTTCCGTCGGCGGGAATTTTTTCCCCTGGCTTCACGAGTACTCGGTCGTTTTTTGTAAGCGATAGGTGTTCTTTTTGAGTGATTGAACCGTCGGGCATGACGACCGAGACGGTCGAGGGAAGGAGATGGGCGAGTTGTTCGACTGCTTTACTTGCACCGAGTGTCGTTTTCATCTCGATCCAGTGTCCTAACAGCATGATATCGATCAGTGTTGCGACTTCCCAGAAAAATGGTTTTCCAGGGAAGATGTTTAGTGCGACCAGAATGCTGTATGAATGGGCGGTGGTGGTTGCCATTGCGACCAGAGTCATCATCCCGGCTTTTTTTTGTTTCAGTTCCGTGATACATCCCTTTATAAAGGGCCAGCCACCGTATGCATAGACGAAGGTGGCAAGAGATGGGAGCACAAAGATGCTTCCAGGAATAATGATTGTAAATGCAAAGATACTTTGAATTGTTGGTGACAGGACAAGAATAGGGATTGTTGCAATTAGTGAGATGAAAAAGCGTTTTTTGAAGTCTGCTATCATGATATGTCCCTTCCCAATCATAAACCGTTCTCTTTCTTCTACTATGGCTTAAAGATGAGTCGGGAGACAATAGATTTATCTTAAATTTATTTTTACTTAAGAAAAAGGCCCACAGGTTTCTGTGAGCCTTTTTCTTAACACAAAAGTGTAGATTTTAGTAGCGTCCGCCGCCGCTACGGCCACCAAAGCCGCCGCTGCTGCGCCCGCCGAATCCGCCACCGCCGCCATTGCCGCCATTGCCGCCGCTACGTGGACGACGTTCTGGTCGAGGTCTGGCTTCGTTAACTGCTAGGGTTCGTCCCTTGAGCTCTTGGCCATTTAGGCTTTCGATAGCAACCTTGCCTTCAGCATCATTTGGCATTTCAACAAAGCCGAAGCCTTTTGAATTGCCTGTGTATCTGTCTGTGATAATCTTGGCTGATGCTACTTCTCCATAAGCTCCAAATGCTTCTGAAAGATCGCCTTCAGTGACTTCATAGGACAAGTTTCCTACATAAATATTCATCAAATAACTCCTCTGCAAGCCGTCATAGAATTGTGCGGATTAACCGAATATTGCATACTTATATTGATATTTGGGGTGTTTTTAAGATTTAATATGAATATTTCGATCCGAAACTTGTTCCTATACGAGCTTTAGATAATATAAAAATACGATAACATATTAGATTGTATCAGAAAGATTAGCTTTTGCAAAAAGGAACGAAAAAGAACTCTTTAAGGGGTTTTTTGGGGAATAGGGACATAACTTAGGTTTCGTGATCGCCCCCATGCTTGTATGAAATCGTCGATTTGATAGTGTCTGACGATATCTTCCTCCCGGTTGAATGCTGGATCGAGACAGGTTACGGTTCTCCGAGCTTGGTCCCAGCCAGAGACAACGACAAAATGGCCATTTTTGTATGGCCATGCACAGGAGCTTTTCCTAATTTTTCTATGTCCTCTCAAATTACCGCGAATGCTGACCGCAACGGGAATTTCGTTTGCTAGATACTTGTGAAGGGATTCAAAGTTGTTCAGGCGTTCGACTCGATACAAAACGCTGCCTCGTGTCGTATTAAACGCCTGAGCAGTGTTGAAGAGCCAGTTTCCAAAAATATTTAGAGACTGGTCTCGCACTTTATTGGCAAACGATTTTGTTTCTACTGTTAGTTTTTTGCCTTGTGTGGGGATGTTTTTTTTTTCTGCGAAGTACCGACTAATCATGCTTATTGATGTTGGGGAGCAAAGGTCTTTATTTCGTTTGTGCTTGAGCCACCACTGTGACTGCTTTGGGACGGCCTCAATCAATGTTGAAGGAAGAGTTATGGGCGGATTTTGCTCTCTAAAATAGTCCCAGTTTGAGGCATTAATAAACAACGCTTTAACTCGTCGAATATCAGCGCCGTTATTTGCTACAACCTTAACTTGGAAGGCGCATCCTGTGTGTTTTCTTTGCATTTCGATACGAACATGTTTTGTGTGGACATAGCGGCTTTTTGTACAGGAGAAGGTTTTTTGCTCGGTAGCACCCCAGGTCGCCAGTTTTTTCCAACCAGACCACTGATGGTTTTTGACGTTTACCCAAAACGAAAAATGCCCCTTCTTTGGTCGAGATGCGTTCCAGGAGAGGATAAGTTCCGAGAAGGGTGTTTTGATATTCTTTTGCCAGATTATATACGGTTTGCAGTTGGTTTTTTTAAGCGAGAGCTCTGGGTGCTTTTTTATCTTATGTGTTGATTTGGGTATGACAACCGATAAGCAGTGAGAAAATTTTTTTGAATCAGAATGAGCTTGTAAAAATATGCAGAGAAAAAAAAGAATGCCTGTTTTTTTCATTTTCCTACGCAAAATGTGCTAAAAACGCTGTTCATGACCCGTTCGCTAATCTCTTTTCCCGTAAGTTGTGCAACCAGCTCGAGCTGCTGCTTGAGCTGATGAGCCAACACCTCATGCTGAATTGCCCTATCGCTTTCGGTTTCAATGGCCGCAAGCTCTTTATGAAGTTGGGAAATGATATTGTGCTGTCGCTGATTGAGGAGAAACGGAGCTTGCCCAGCCTGAAAAAGTTCTTTTATTTTTTCTTCTATAGCCTGTTCAAGTTTATCGAGCCCGATTTTCGTCTTAGCAGAAAGAAATATCGTATTGGTAGAATCGATTGGTGGTGACTCAGGCTGCTCTACTTGATCGACTTTGCTTGCAACGATGATAACTTTTTTTACATACTCTTTTTTTATCTTGTTGTACAGCTTGGTCTCATGTTCTGTCATCGGAGTTTGTGCTTCATGTACAAGAAGAATGATATCAGATTGTGCGGCTTCTTGCCAGGCCCGCTCGATTCCTTTTTGCTCGATTGCGTGATCGGTTTGACGAAGGCCTGCTGTGTCGACAAGAAGCCAAAAGCTTCCGTTTTTATGGACGGTTGTTTCTATCGCGTCGCGCGTGGTTCCAGGAACATTTGTGACTATTGCCCTGTCATGTTTGACCAGCGCGTTAAAGAGCGTTGATTTGCCAACATTGACGCTGCCCAAAAGAGCGATTTTGATTCCCTGTCGAATTTGTTTTTGGGCTGAGAAACTTTCCAAGACAGTATTTGTTTTTTCAAGTATACGTTTAAGTTTCTGCCTGATTATATTGTCAAAGGCGACATCTTGCTGTTCTTCATCCAGAAACTCAAAGCTTGCTTCGACAATCGTAAGAAGTGAGATTAGGCCGTCCTCGACTTGTTGGACTTGGTGAGAAAGGGTGCCTTTGTGTTGGGCCATTGATTTTTTGAGTGCCAGTTCGGTCTGGGCGCTTATAAGATCGTTGATAGCCTCTGCTTGGAGAAGATCGATTTTTTGGTTGAGGACCGCTCGCTTCGTAAATTCTCCGCGTTGCGCCTGGTGTGCCCCAAGTGAGATCGCTTGTTTGATAATTTGGTTAATAATAAATGGATTGTTGTGGCAGGTAATCTCGACAGTGTCCTGACTGGTAAATGTTCTTGGTGTTCTCATCAGTAGGAACAGCACCTCGTCGATGATCATGGGTGGACTTAATTGGTCGATTATATGACCGTGGTGAATAGTATGTGTTTTTTGTTTCGTGAGTGATTGCCCTGATGAAAGACGAGCCATTTTATCGACCAGTTCGATGGCCTCGGTTCCACAAACGCGAATCAGGGCTATTGCCCCAGAACCCTGGGGGGTGCAAAGCGCAATTATCGGTCGTTCATCCATCTCACAGCCTCCATTTTTTGTGACTGCTACCTTTTCGGCGAACTGTCGCTGCTCGTAAATCGTTTTGATGTGAGCATCAGCCGGTAACCCTGATATTTTTTTTTGTGTTTTTTCTTGAGAAATTGGATGAGCAGGTATGATAGTCCGGAAAAGAGTAACCGCTCTTCGTCTTGGCTTGGCATAACGTCACTATCAAATGTGATTGTTAAAATTTTTTTATCTGACTCGACTTTGAACGATGATGGAAGCCCGATTGTTTTTGTGATCTCAGTGAGCCATGAGGTGATGTCATCGATGAGTGTGTCGGTCCAAAATATTTTTGGCTGAACCGGTGTGGGGGTAGGGGCCTGAGTAGGCAGCGTTTTCTTCGGAAGAAGTTCTTTTGGTCTTTGTTGCCTGGCTTCAGGTCTAGCCTGATGAGGCTGTCTTGGTTGTCTCGTTTGTTGAGGCGGTCGTTGTTGCTGGGTTTGTTGAGGTCGTTGCGGTTTCTGTTGCTGTGGTGCCCGACTGATCGACGTTTGTCTTTGTGGCTCATAGACGATTGAAATGATTGCAGGCTTCTTGGTTATTCCCAAGAAACCCTTTTTTCCAAAGTCGTGGACTTTGATTGTGAATTCTGTTGGCATGCCAGCGGTCGCCCATGCCTTCTCGACGGCCCGTTCTACTGATGAGGCCTGTACCAGTAATGATCTCATGGCTTTGTAACCCTTCTCGTAACGCGCATTGCGCGGAAAATTGTTCCGAAAGTAACTGCTTGTAGAAATACAGGAAAAACAAGCGATTACTTTGTTTATACATCTTTTTCTATCTCCTTGTGAATAAAATGGGGATTTTTACAAGAAGAAAATCTATATCGTATATTCTACCAATAATTGGTATAAGTCTCAATTATTTGCGATTTTTATGCGAAAAAGAACGAATTTTTTTAAGTAAGAAACTGGATTTTGAATAGACCACCAGATTTTTGGGGCGTCTGGACTGATTTCTGGAGCGGGAAACGGGATTTGAACCCGCGACCCCTGCCTTGGCAAGGCAGTGCTCTACCACTGAGCTATTCCCGCATATTTCAAGGTTCATGAGTAAAAGCTACCGGTATTTGAAACCGATGTCAATGCTGAGTTGGTCGCTCGAATCAATCGATGTGTTTTCTTGTTCAAAATCGAATACGACTGTTGTGTTTTCCTGTTTGTTCTTGATAGCTTAGTGGTGTTTTTGGTATCTATCTTAAGGAGAGCGTTATGAGAATTCGATTGGTTTGTGTTTTTTGGCTCGTTATTTGTGCTTTTTGTCGGGGAGGTTTTGCCGCAAATATTAAGTGGCAACCGGATCCATTGTTGCCCGACCCTACGCCAACCTATACCATTCCAAATGACGGGAATACCTGGTTTTTAGATTATTCATTTTCTTTAACATCGAGCTTTTTTGTAGAGGGTGCATTTGAGGTTCGTAGTGGTGGTGAGCTGTTGATAGACGCGGATGTGGTTGACGGTAGCGACGCTGTTGGTGTTACTCAGGGTGTCGATGGTGATAACCTATCGATAGAGGTACACGGATCAGTTTCTGTGATGAGCGGCGGGGAAATTTCTTTTATCACTGGGGCAGGCGGTGCCGGTGGAAATGTAAGCAGTGGCACCGGTGGTTCTGGTGGTGACGGTGGCCAAATTCTTTTCTCGGGCGCTGGTGCGATTACTGTAGCCTCTGGCGGTACCTTTTCGATGAGACCCGGCATTGCAGGAGCTGGTGGTAACGGTTCTGGCTCAGGCAGCATTGGTGGAGAAGGAGGGGGTTCAGGTGGAATAGCAGTTGTTTTTGGCCCAAACATACGCGTGGAAGATGGCGGGTATCTTAAGATTGTTACTGGGACTGGGGGTAATGGTGGTAATGGTAGCGGTGCAGGGACGGGTGGTGATGGAGGGGGGGGTGCCCTTGTGCTTTTTGCTTCAAGCAGAATAGACCTGGCTGGAGATTTGTCTTTTACGCTTTCCTTCGGAAGCGGTGGTGACGGCGGCGACGATAGTGACGGAAGTTCGTTTGGAGGGAACGGGGGCGACGGTGGGCTTTTCGGACACTTCTTCGATTTTTTGGTGAGTGTTGTTGGAGATTCAAGTTTTAATCTAGCCGGTGGGCGTAGTGGGGGAGGTGGTAGCGGATCAGGTGGTGGAGACGGAGGGGTGCAGGGTTCAATTGTGCCATTATCGGAAGATCCAGGGAAAATCTTAGTGCAATTTCGCGATAGTACCGTCGATGTTTTTTCCTACAGTGATCCAGTCATAACCCTTTCCCAACGACTTGATATCGATTTTACTTGGACCATTACCAAAGACAAAACGATCTTTGGTAACGGCAACCAAGTCGTACTTGGTCCTAACGGGGCGATTGTTCTTGATGGGGCGGTAAAGGGTGGTGGCATTAGGGTGATGTTCGATAGCCTCGAGATAGAGGGGATTGGCGACTACGATGTTCGTTGTATTGATGATGACTCAGAAGTTTTTTTACGTGATGTTCGCTTAAACTTAGACTCTGACTATACGTTTTCAAAGGGCGCAATGACCATTGACGGGAGCTGTGTTGTTGATGGAGCTTTAACGACCCTTTTATACGAAAGTTCGCAACCGCTTACGATTAACTCAAGTTCAGAGTTAAAGATCGTCCCGCGCACAATATTAGAGTATGCATCTACCCCAAACAATCTCATTCAAATGACGAGTGGCACCTCAACGCTCCATCTTAATAACGCTACTCTACTCTCAACAGAACCCCTATCACTTACAACCGGCGTACTCTCAACCGAAGGGCTTGCGATTCTTCAGGGCACAGGGCAACTGTCGATTGCCGGCCTAAGTGATATTATTGTTCGAGGTGGACTTGCTCGGGTTGGAAATGTGACGCTGTGAAACCTGAAAGATAAGCAGCGAGATTGCGGCCGGTGTCATGCCAGGGATAAGTTGGGCCTGGGCGATTGTTTCTGGTTTGTGATGCGAAAGTTTTTCCTGAAGCTCTCGTGTCAGGCCGGGCATGCCTTTATAAGAAAACGTTTTTGGAATTTTAAGCTCCTGATAGCGTTTTGCTTTGAGCGCTTCTTTACGTTCTTTTTCAATATACCCATCGTATCGAATTTGCGCATGGATGCACAAGAGGGCTCGCGATCGCAGCTTGATTTTTGCTGGCAACTCAAGATCATGAAAAATTTTAAAAAGCTCGCCGTATGGCTTTTCTTTTTTGAGTAACGAAACGCTTTTTTCGATGCACTCTTTTTCATGCAAAAACTGTTCGTATGTTTGACTATCAACAGTCCCAAGTTTCTTGGCATATGGCATAAGTCTCAAGAAAACGTTATCTTGACGAAGTAGGAGGCGCCGTTCTGCCCGAGAGGTAAACATCCTATACGGCTCATCAACTCCTAACGTGACTAAATCATCGATCATGACCCCAATATAACTTTCTGTTCGGTCAAGAATAAAGGGCTTTTTTCCTTGAATCTTAAGCGTCGCGTTAAAGCCGGCAATAAGCCCTTGGCCAGCGGCTTCTTCGTAGCCGGTCGTCCCATTGATCTGGCCGGCAAAGAATAATCCTGAAATACGTTTTGCTTCAAGCGAGTGTGTTAGATTATTCGGCTGTAAAAAGTCATATTCGATTGCGTAGCCTGGTCTTGTAATTACAGCTTCTTCTAGCCCCTTAATACTTGTGATATATGCCTGCTGGACATCCTGAGGAAGCGATGTTGAAAGTCCGCTTGGATACACTTCATGAAAGTCGCCTCCCTCAGGCTCTATAAAAACATGATGGGACGTTCTATTAGGAAAACGTGCGATTTTGTCTTCAATCGATGGGCAGTATCGTGGCCCGGTTCCTGTGATCATACCTCCAAAGAGCGCCGACCGTTCGAGATTTTCGTGAATAATTTTATGGGTTTTTTCATTGGTATAGGCAATATGGCACGGTTGCGTCGTTCTTGATGTAATCGAATCGAACTCGAACAGATAATCGAGAGAGTGAGATTCTTGCTGTTCCAGCTTGCTAAAGTCGATGCTTGATCTAAGCAGTCTGGGTGGCGTTCCGGTTTTGAGCCGACCAAGCTTTACCCCCAGAGCAGATTCGAGCGAGCGGCTCAGCCCCGTTGCGGCCGGAGTGTCGTCCTTTCCCCCCGGTCGTTGCTCCATTCCAACGTGAACCACGCCGTTCAGATATGTTCCAGAGGTTATAATAACTGTCTTGCCCAAAATATTTTTATTATTTTGACAGATTACTCCATAAACTCTCTTGCGCCCGTCAGACTTGCTAACCAGCAGACCAATAACCATATCTTGATGAATGGTCAGGTTAGATATGTTGAGCAGGTATTCCCGTGCTGCCTGGCTATACACATACTTATCGACTTGTAGCCGAAGACCCTGCACCGCCGGCCCCTTGCGTGTGTTGAGCATGCGGGCCTGAATATGTGCTTCTGAACAGAGCTTTGGCATGAGGCCGCCAAGGGCGCTGACCTCGTAGACAATATGCCCCTTGCCCAGGCCGCCAACAGATGGGTTACACGGTAAGACTCCAATTTTTTGTTTGTCGATGGTGATTAGCAGTGTGGTTGCACCCATCTTGGCCGCAATATGAGCGGCTTCGATGCCTGCATGGCCGGCACCAACAACAATAACGTCGTATTCTTTTTTCATGCATGCTAGTATACCCTAACACTTTGACGGCACCAAACGGAGGGAAGAAAAAGGGTTTTTTATGAAAGTTATTATACAGAGAGTGTCTCAGGCTTCGGTTGCGGTTGATGAGAAGATTGTTTCCAAGATAGGGCCAGGCTTTTTGGCGTTAGTTGGTCTTCATCATGATGATACGATAGAAAAATTTGGTTCCATCATAAAAAAGATTCTTAACCTAAGAATTTTTTCTGATCGTGATGACAAAATGAATACCAGTTTGATTGACAATAACTATGAACTGTTACTTGTTTCTCAGTTTACTTTGTACGCAGACTGCACGAAGGGTAATAGGCCTTCATTTATGCAGGCGATGCCGCCTGATCAGGCAAAAGATCTATACCAAAAATTTATTGAACAGTGCAGACATGAATATGTCTCTGAGAAAGTTAAGGATGGTGTCTTTGGAGCGATGATGCAGATTTCGCTTATCAATGATGGTCCGGTTACGATTGTTTTGGAAGGCTAACAGGAGTGAATTTTCAGATATTTGCCTAAGATAATCACTGATAGTCGATTGCTTGTTTTTCTTTCGTATATTCCAGAGCGATTGCGTTGGGTCGTCACCGGAGCCGTGACTGCAGCTCTCATACTTGTATGGGGCTTTTTCTTTTACGTTCCATTATTTTTGAAGACCAATGCGTGCAAAAAAAATATAGAGACGCAGAAAGCGATTTATCACTCGCTTACGAAGAAAATTGGCACACAGCTTTTCTTCGGAGAGAGCTGCTTGTTTGAACAGGTTCCAGCAGAGCTTGCGACACAGGTAAGAAAGTCACGAGCTGTTTGTACGCATGTCATGCAAACCGAAGCCGGCGACTATGACGTTGGTTTGAAAAGCAGTTTTCGAAATTTTCTGCGTTTTCTGGAGCGCTTTTTACAGAAATTTTCTTGTGTAGAGATAAAAAAAATGTTTTGTTGTCGATCGGGGAGACGCAAAATCGAAGTTCGACTACTTATAGGTGACAGTAACCATGCGTAACCATCGAGTTTTGTTTTTTCTCTGTGTTCAGGTAAGTAATTTTTATTTGTTTGGGTTTGCTCTAGAGCGAGACCCTTTTGATATACCGCCATTTGCCGAAAATCTCGTTCGCTATGAGCGAGAAAAACTTGAGAAAACTAGATGCAAAAAAGAAAAGCGTGCGTCCGAGCCATCACGAAAACAGGAAGCGTCTTATTTGACAAAAAACATGCGACGATTTTTGTACCGTCAGTATGACGACCCGATACTTCGCGAGAAAAAGATATCGCTTGTCCTTCAGGATACCGACATTCGTGAGGCTTTTGGCTTTTTGAGTGAAAAGACGGGATTTAATTTTATCGTTGATCCTGATGTGAGCGGGGTTGTCTCGTCAATCTGTGTCAAAGAGGTTCCGATTGCTCTTGCTCTGAGAACACTCCTTGCAAGCAATCGACCTCGGCTGGCACTTCTTAAGGACAATGGATTGTTCCGTGTTGTTCGACTCTCGAATGCAAAGGAGATTTTGCTTGAACTAGAAGATCAAGATTGCGAAAGTGCGGCGGTCTTACTTGCTCATCGCCATCTAAGCGAAAAGCAAAAAAAACAGATGAGAAATGTGTGGGAGGGGGTTACGGCCGATTATTTTGGCAAACAAAAGTTTTACCTGGTTTTTTCTGATGTCAGTCGGCAGGTGATTTTCAAGGGGAAGAAGCATCACGTTACTCAGTTCAAAAAATATTTGAAAAATATTGACCATCAGGTACCTCGTGTAAAGATCGAAGCCCGTTTCGTTTGTGCTGAGAAGGGGTTTGAAGAAAACGTTGGATTTCAGTGGTCTGGCATCTACAACCGACGGGCAAGTGTGAAACGAGGGTTTGATTTTATTGGTGTGGGCAAGCCTCTTTCTGCCATTAGCAATAACCCGACGCAACAACCTCGGGAGTCGCTAATCGATTGGGCACTCAATTTTTTACCGACACCAGATAAAGTTGCAAAAAACCTACGATTGCCATTTGTGTTTGGAGGAAACGATCTCAACACCAAGCGACTTAATTTAGTTTTGAACGCCGCTGAAAATAGGCGAGAAATAGAGACAATTTTGCAGCCGTCCGTGCTCACAAACGACAAGGAGATGGCACAAATTCTTGTTGGAGAAAACGTTCCTATAGAAACAATTATCGAAGAAAGCGTCGAAGGGCGACTACGCAATGTGAAAACGGCTCAGTACAAAGATATTGGCATACAGTTGAAAGTTCTTCCCATTGTTGCCCCCGATCAGCGATCAGTCTTTCTCGATGTTTATATCGAAAACTCACAGCAAAGTGATGCGCTCGCAACCAGCCAGGCAACCTACCCAGTTATACGTACGACCCGGTCTCACACCAAAGTACGCTTGCGCAGTGGTCAGACAACCATGATCAGTGGACTGCTCAAAGATATAAAAGAATTATATAAGACGAGGGATCCGCTTCTAGGTAGGATTCCATTTTTAGGAGCGCTTTTTAGGGGGCGTCGTCGTGTGAAGCAAAATATGCAGTTGCTCATTTT
Organism: Candidatus Babelota bacterium; assembly: GCA_018817025.1. GTDB lineage: Bacteria > Babelota > Babeliae > Babelales > JAHIUU01 > JAHIUU01. The sequence continues at coordinate 19,178 of JAHIUU010000003.1, forward strand.
TATTACCCCAACAATTGTCACGTAAAAACGTATAGAGAGACAAGGAGTTTTTTGTGCATGCAAAAGTTTTTTCTGCCACAACAATAGGAATAGATGCCCACCCCGTTGAGGTCGAGGTTGACCTCTCGATGGGCATAGTTGGCTTTTTTATTGTTGGTCTTCCTGACAAAGCGATTAGAGAGAGCAAGGATCGTATTCGAGCCGCAATAAAAAATAGTAAACTGCGCTTTCCTCTGCGAGTAATTACGGTCAATCTTGCACCTGCAAACTTAAAAAAGCAGGACATTCTGTTTGACGTTCCAATTGCAATCGCAATTTTACAGGCATCAAGAGTGCTATCAATCGATCCAGAATTTATTAATGAAACGCTTTTTCTTGGAGAGCTTTCTCTTGACGGGACCATTCGTCCAGTTTGTGGCGTTCTCTCAATAGCTCATACAGCTTTGAAGATGGGAAAGAAGAGATTAATTGTTCCTAAAGCGAACACCAGAGAAGCAAGCCTAATCAAGGGGATCGAGGTCATTGGCCTTGAAAACCTAGGCGAACTTGTTTCATATCTTAAAAATGAAACCTCAATTACTCCAACGCCCTCGACCTTCGACTCATTTCAAGGGGCGATAAAAAGTCATCCGCTCGATTTCCGCCAGGTTAAGGGACAATGGCAAGCGAAGCGGGCGCTTCAAATTGCAGCGGCTGGCCGTCATAATATTCTATTTATTGGCCCCCCAGGTTCCGGTAAGACGATGCTTGCAAAACGACTTGCGACTATTCTTCCCGCAATGTCATTTAACGAAGTAATCGAAACAACAAAGATTTACTCTATTGCAGGTATGCTTAGAGATACCACGCTTATTGTTCATCGTCCATTTCGCTCCCCACATCATACGATATCTCAAGCCGGTCTTGTTGGTGGAGGCTCCAATCCTAGGCCAGGTGAAATTAGCCTCGCAAACAATGGCGTTCTATTTCTTGATGAGCTTACAGAATTTACCCGGTCGACCCTCGAGGTTTTACGGCAACCGCTCGAGGGGAAACAGGTGCTTATTTCACGCGCAAACATGTCGGTTGAGTATCCGGCATCGTTCCTGCTCATTGCAGCCCTTAACCCATGTCCGTGCGGTTACTTTGGCGACAAGTCAAAAAAGTGTTCTTGTTCTGAGCCGCAGATTAAAAAGTATATTGGCAAACTGTCTGGGCCGTTGCTCGATCGAATCGATCTTCATGTAAATGTCATGTCGATCGATTATGACGAATTAAAAAATAAAAAAGAACAAAGCAAAGGGTCTCAAGAAATGTTTGACGAAGTGATGCGGGCCGTTGAGTTTGGCAAAAACCGACATGGTCAAGTAGCTAACGCAAACCTCACGTCTGACCAAGTCGAACAATTTTGCATGCTCTCGCCACCAGCAGAACGGATCATCAAGCTTGCGTTTGAAAAACTTCATCTAAGCATGCGTGGTTACCACAAGATTTTGAAAATTGCACGGACAATTGCTGATCTTGCTAACTCAGACACCATTGAACAAACCCATATTCAAGAGGCGATCATGTATCGCTCGTTAGACCGGGAGGAGGGCACATGACAACAATAGGAACCGACATTGTTTCGGTCGAGCGGTTTGAGGCGTGGGGTGACTATTCGTATGATCAGATGAGACACGTTTTCTCAAAGCAGGAGCTTGCTTATTGTAAACAGGATAGCTCGTACAAGTATGCTTCGTTGGCAGCTCGCTTTGCCGCGAAAGAAGCGTTCTTTAAAGCGTTAAGTGCGATGCTGGTGAAGCTAGATTTGACCGAGCATGAATTTACCCTTCTGTTTTTATGTCAGCGTGTACAGGTCAAGAAAACAACCTGGGACGTGCCGGTGCTTGTTGTCGATTGGCAGGAGATTGAAAAAAAAATACAAACAACTCTTCCTAAATTGCAGGTTGAATTGTCGATATCACACGAAAAAAAATATGTGGTTGCTTTTGTTGTCCTAGGGCTTCCCTGCGGGGGGGTTAAGGGCGGGTCACCCTAGGCTGGCAGGATGGCAGTCGCCCTAGGGGGGCTCCCGTCGAATGGTTTGAGAAAGGGTTTGCATGGGTCAAAGTTATGTAGCTTTGTATTTTCATTTAATATGGACAACGAAAAAACGAGAGCGTTATTTCTCTTCCTCTGGAAAAATAAGATTGTATGATTATGTGAAAGATATGGTCGAAAGAAAGGTTGTTGAGTTGCTTGCCATTGGTGGGATGGCCGAGCACGTTCATCTTCTTGTGTGCATGAAGACCGTTGATGCGATTGCTGATTTTATGGCCTATATCAAACCTGCCTCCTTAGGTTTTGTTAAACGGGCTGGTAAAAATTGTGACTGCTTTTCTTGGCAAAAGGGATACGCTGTTTTTTCTGTGAGCGCTTCGCATGTCGGTTACTTGAGACGATACATTTGTAATCAGGAGAATCATCACAAGATCTGGAGCTTTGATGAGGAGTTAGATTTTTTCTTGAATTTTTGACAAACGCTATAGGAGCCCCCTAGGGCGACTTGCTCAGGATACACAAAACATTATGGGAGATGCTGTGCGTCGAAAAAGATTAGGTCATATTTTGGCCGGTTCATTGGTAGAGGGATTAGTAATGCGACTTGATTCGTCGTGTGATCTTGAGTCGGTCAAGACAGGTAAGTTTGTTTGTGTTCAGGGGAAAGAATATAATTTCTTTTCGCTTATTACTGATCTTGAGTTGCAGGTGACGAATCCTGATATTTTACTCTTTCCGCCAGAGGAAGATGAGGCTCTTTTGAAACAGGTGCTACAGAAGCGTGATATCTATGCAAAAGCCAAGCTTCGTCCCATGTTAATGTTGGACAAGCGCGGGAGGCATATGCCGGTCAAGACGATACCAACTCACTTTGCGACAGTGTTCGAGGCGAGTCGCGATGATGTGGCGCTTATTTTTGGGGATGAACGGGAGGGAGAAAAGTATTTCAGCATTGGAAAACCGCTTGATATGGAAACGCCGGTTTGCGTTAATATGGACTTATTGACCGAGCGAAGCAATGGTATTTTTGGAAAGACTGGAACGGGAAAAACATTTTTGACTCGTTTGATTTTGGCCGGGCTGGTCAGAAGTGGGCGTGCAGTTAACTTGATTTTTGATATGCATAGTGAGTATGGATTGCAAGCTCGTAAAGAGGGCCCAGGTAACTCTTTTGTGAAAGGGCTGAAGACGTTGTTTCCTGATAAAGTTGCAATTTTTTCACTAGACCCAGAGTCAACGCGCCGACGAGGTGGCTCGCCTGACTTTGAGGTAACCTTAAGCTATCAGGATATTCGGGTTGAAGATGTGATGCCATTGCAGGGAGAACTCAATTTGCATCCAACGGCCCTTGAGGCAGCATATTTGATTGCAAGTAAATATCGTAAAGATTGGTTGTGTATGCTGTTGGCGCAAGATGGGACGGTCAAAGAGTTTGCTGAGGACGTCGGGGCTCACGCAGAGTCGGTTGGGGCCCTGTACAGAAAGTTAAAGCGGCTTGAGCGATTTGCGTTTTTGAAGAAAGGTGGGCTAGAGAAATCTGTCATTGATACGATGATTGAGTATTTAGATAGGGGTATTCACGTGGTGCTGGAGTTTGGAAATCACACGTCAATGCTATGTTATTTATTAATAGCTAATATTATTACGCGTCATATTCACGATGCGTATATGACCAAGACGGAAAAATTTCTATCATCGCAAAAAAAAGAAGATGAGCCGCGTAAGTTAATGATTACGATTGAGGAGGCCCATAAGTTTTTAAATCCTCAAGCGGCACGGCAAACGATTTTTGGGGTTATTGCGAGGGAAATGCGTAAATATTATGTGTCGCTATTGGTGGTTGATCAAAGGCCGTCCGGGATTGATCAGGAGATTATTTCTCAAATTGGTACGAAGATTGTGGCATTACTTAACGACGAGAAAGATATTCAGGCGGTTTTGACCGGGGTAAATAATTCGAGTGGTTTACGTTCTATCTTGGCGACATTGGATACGAAAAAGCAGGCACTTATAATGGGTCATGCGGTGCCGATGCCGGTGGTAATTAAAACGCGAGAGTATGACGACGTTTTTTATAAAGACCTTGGTTGTATGATTGGCGAGAGAGAGGTTAAAGAAGCTATAGAAGAAATTTTTTGACGCCTTTGTGCAATAGCGATACGATTATCTACGATAATTTGCTGAGAATTTTTGTGTTGTGTTATGGGTTTTTTATAGAAAGGGTAAGGACGATGTCAAAGAAATTATTGGCTAGTTTTGTGTTTTTGGCGGTTTCAGGGTGTTGTGTTGCGGGCGATGCGTCAAATAACGTTTTTTCAATTGATAGCAACAAACTGCTTCGTGAGTCTCGCGAAGGACGGGCCCTTTTGGGAACAAGTGAAAAAGATAAAGAAAATGTGATGAAGATTGAATACGAGCAATCAAAGAAGATTGGCGAGCTGAGAAGTAAGATCGAAGATGGCGTTAGAGCTGGTAAGTTTACAGAAGATGTTTTGCAAGAAAAGTACGAAGAGTTGGGGCGTCTTCAGAAGAAAGCAAAACGACTTGTTGAGGACGCGAGAGAAGACTTTGACTTGAAAAAACAGAGAGAGATCGTTAAATTTCGCAACAAGGTCCATATGACTGCGGCAGATTATTTCAACAAAGCCGGTGGCAGCATTGTGTTCGATAAAGCAACACCCGGAATAATTTATGTTGCTGACTCAACCGATAGAACCGACTCTTTGCTGAAGGAGCTTAATAGTCGTTATGAAAAAGAAAAAGCAACGTCGATGCTAACAAAAGATAAAACAAAAAAAGCGTGAGATTCAAGGCGTGAGACCTGTTAATTTAACAATTAAAGAATTGATGCAAGTGGTCGAGGGATGTGCAACGTCCCTCGACCCTGCTTTTTTAGTTAAGCATATTGCGAGTTTGGAGGGGGCCGGAGAGCGTGATTTAGCGGTGCTTTTCGATCCCGAAGACAATTCTGTTTTTGCGCCTGTTTCCATTGAAAAAATTAAATCGTGTCGAGCAGGACTTATTTTAGCAAGCAAGCCGGTTGCTCCTGGCAAAAATTATTTGCTTGTTGATGATCCATTGGTTGCATTAGAGCGACTTGCGAAGTTTTTGGATGAGAGAAAGAGTGGAAAGAGAGATGGTGTGCATGAGCTTGCACATGTTGGAGAGTTTGCTGTTATTGAAGATGGGGTGACGATTGATTCATATGCGGTTGTTCAAGATGATGCAAAGATTGGTTATGGGGCAAAGATTGGGTCCCATGTTTATATTGGGAGGGGGTGTCAGATTGGGTGTCATACGATCGTCCATCCTGGGGCAAAAATTTTAGATCGATGTGTTGTTGGAGAAAATTCAATAATTCACGCTGGGGCTGTTATCGGTTCGGATGGATTTGGGTATCGAGTAATGAAGACAGGCTTGCAGAAAGTGCCCCATGTTGGGATTGTTCGCATTGGTTCATGGGTTGAAGTTGGGGCGAACGTAACGATTGATCGAGCAGAGTTTGAAGAGACGGTTGTTGGGGATGGGGTAAAGATTGATAACGGCGTGCACATTGCGCACAACGTAAAGATTGGGCTAGGGACAGCCATTTTGGCGCAGACCGGCATTGCTGGGAGTACGATCATTGGCCTGGGTTGTCAGATTGGTGGACAAGTTGCGATAAAAGATCATCTGGTGATTGGTAATTACGTTAAGATTGTTTCAAAGAGTGCCGTGATGAAGAATTTGAAAGATGGGGAAGTGGTCTGTGGTATTCCGAGTGTGCCTTTTTCTCAGTGGAAGCGAATAGCGGTATCGATGATGACGTTGCCGGATGTGATGAAGTCGTTTAAGGAGACTAAAAAAAATCTTGAGAAGCGAAAAATGGGAGGGTTTTGGCGGTTTTTGAGAGGGTAGGAAGGGTAGTATGTCACAGAAATTTGTGGTTGCCAGTGACAGCAGTTTCTCGTTGGCGAGAGCTGTTGCGGTTGGTTTTGAGGCTGAACTGCTTGTTTTGGAGACTGGGAAGTTTGCTGATACGGAATGGTACGTTCAATTTGAAAATGTTGCCCGGTTGAAGGGGGCCTCGGTTTTTGTTGTTGGCCAGTTTGAGCACGTAAGTGGTCTGCCAATTAGTGATCAGTTTATGCAAGTTCTTTTTTTAGCGCATCAGTCGAAACTTCATGGGGCTGATCGTGTTGTTGTTCTGTTCCCCTATCTTCCCTATGCGCGTCAATGTAGAGATGTAAAAAGTAAGTTTGTTGGATTGCTTGGTACGGTTGGTGTGTTATGTAATTCTGTGGGTATCGATTCAATTGTTGCTTGCGAAGTTCATGAGACGTCCTGTTGTGCTATTTTGCAAGTGCCGCTGCGCAACGTTGGTTGCGAGACGGTTTGGCAAGAGGTGCTGGGGCGAGAGCTAGGGCCTAGAGTCGAAGGCGTTTGTTTTGTTTCGCCTGATGAGGGCGGCGTTGAGCGTGTTAAGCGCTTAGCACAACGCGCGCGAGCTCAGTGGGCGTTCGTCAAGAAACGTCGAGTGGCGCACGATCAAAGTGTTGCGATCGAGCTGCAGGGAGCAGATGTAAAAAATAAGACGGTTGTTTTTGTTGATGACATTATCGATACAGGTATCACGGCGGTTCAGGCAAGTGAGAAGGTTTTAGAGCATGGGGCCAAGCGCGTTTTCGGTTGTTTTGTCCATCCGGTTTTGACACCTGGTGCGATAGCTCGTCTTGAGACGAGTGTATTTGAGCGCGTATGGGTGTGCGATACAATACGGCTTGACGAGGTTGATCTTGGGAAAAAAATAACGGTTGTTTCAATTAATAATCTGGTGGTCGAATATGTTAGAACAGTTGTACGATTTTAGGTCGATCAAGGCAATTATCGGTTTAGGAAATCCAGGGGCTAAATATTATCATACACGCCATAATATTGGATTTCGCGTGGTCGATTCTTTTGCGGAGCGCTATGGTGCGCAGTGGGGTGAGGTTGAGTTGATGCAGTATGCAGGTGCGTTGCTTCCCGATAGGTTGAAGCCCGTTTATTTGATAAAGCCGCTTACGTTTATGAATAATGCTGGAAGAGTGCTTCCGTTTTTATTGATGAAGGGAATCAAGCCGGAACAGATTTTGGTTGTTCATGATGAGCTGGAGAAACCTTTTGGCAAGCTGAGCATTCGGTTTGATGGTAGCGCTCGTGGTCATAATGGTTTGCGTTCTATTATAGGTGTTGTGGGGAACGGCTTCTGGCGTTTGCGATTTGGAATAGGTCGGCCTGAAAAAAAAAGTCTTGTTGGTGATTTTGTTCTGTCTCGGTTTTCTCAAGAGGAAGAGGAGGACATAATGAGGTTGATTGAGGAGGCGATTATCTTGACTGAGGGGGGTGGGAGATAAATTTTGCAAATTTACGGTGCTGTGATACGATTGATTTTTGTGTAACCTTGTAACATGAGAGGTATGATATGAAAAAGATGTTAGGATGCGCGGTTGCGTTAGTTTTGTTGGCTGGCTGTTGGCCTTGGGGAAAGGATACGGCTGTTGATAAAAACGATGTTGTGTTGCTTGAGATTGATAAGAAGCCGGTTTTGACTAAGACAGAATTTTATAAAGAAGTTGGTGGCATGGTTGGTAACATGGATCCTACGTTGTTGCCGAAGTCGACCCTGCGAAAAGTGCTTGACGATTTGACTCGATTTGAGCTTGTGGTTGCGGCTGCTAAAAAACAGGGCCTTAAAAAAGATGCTGATTTCGTGGGTGCTTACAAAGAGCAGAAGAGGCGCTTGAAAAAATTATTGCTGTCTCGTATCTATGAGAAGAAGTTGTTCGACAATATTGCGGTTCCGGAAAGCGAAATAAAAAGCGATTTTGAAAAAAATAGGGCTCGCTATGTTAAAGAGCAGGGCGGGGTTCATGTCAAAGGCATTAGCTATGGAGACCGGGACAAGGCAATGAGGTTTTATGATGACATTAAGGGCGACATGAATGAGTTTGGTTCTCGCGGCAAGAAAGAAAAAGATGGTAAGTTCAAGGAGTTTGGTCGTGTTGGGGCTGAGGAGACCGGGGACTATGCCGCTCGGATGGTTCCGAAAGAGATTCGCGAATCGGCGCTCAAGTTGTCTGCGTTGCCTGCGGTTGATGTCGTAAAGATTGGAAAAGAGACGTGGGTCATTCATGTTTCAGATAAAAGAGATGCGGTGCTTTACACCTACGACGAGATTAAAGAGCGCATTATGAATCAACTTAAGGTGAATAGATTTATGGAGCTTAGAAATAAGAAATATGAAGAGCTGAAGAAAGAGTTTACCGTTGATGTTTACGAAGACTACTTTAAAGAACCTGTAACGGCGGAGGAATCCGAGGAGCTGGCTCTAGAAAAAGAAAATAATAACGACAAGTAACTTATGAAACAAAACAGACTTTTTCCAATATTGATTGTTCTTGGTATGACAGGCATGGTAATTCACCATGCCTGTCCGTCTTCTGCAAATACAGATACAAAGACGCGTGCCGCGACAGAGACAGTGGTAACCCCGACAGTGGTGCTAGGGGGTGTTGTTGGGCGTGAAGTTGTCGACAAGATAGTTGCTCGTGTTAATGGCCGGAATATACTGTTGTCAGACTTGAGATTGCCGCGGATTGATAAAGAGGGTGGGATCTACTCGATTGAAGAGGCGATCGATCACGAGCTTCTTTTTCAGAGAGCTTCTGAGCGCAAGCTTTTGGCGAAACCGATTGATATTGAGAAGTATATTCTTGCATGGAAAGAGATGCACCAGCTAACGCATATGACCGAGCAAGAGTTTGAAGAACGATTGCTTCAAGACGGTTTGACAGGAAATCAGTATCGGTTTCAGTTGGCTCGTATTCTTGCGATCAGAAATCTACGGCAGATTGAGGTGAATGAGCAGGTTGTAGTTAGCCCTCATGAGGTTGAACTATACCATGAGCAAAATCCAGAATACAGCGAGGATCGCTATCTTTTACAAACGAAAATTGTGAAAGATGTGAAAGACAAGAAAACCAAGTGGATCGATCTTGATTGGATTGATCGTTCACAGTTAGCAGAAAAGATGGCTTTCGTTGCTGATATGAGTGAGGGGGCGGTTTCAGAGCCTATTAAAGTCGATCAGGGGTATCAGTTTGTAAAGTTGCTCAAAAAAGAGAAAAAGCATCTTAAAACGCTTGAAGAGCGTTGGGTACTGATTGAGAGAGTGCTGCAAAAGCAGAAGATGGAGGGGTTTGAAAAGAAGTATGTTGAAGGGTTGAAAGAAAAAGCACCGATCGTTTATTTGTAGGACTCAAGATAAGCTATTTGTAGGGGAGAGCGTCGTTATGCTGCGTCCTCCCCTCGTTATTTTTAAAAGTATTTTTCGTAGGGAGAAAACGATGGTTTTGGTAAAGAAATATACTTTTATTTTCTTTGTGACGGTGTTATCGGTAGCGCCGACGATCAGGTCTTGCGCGTTAGGAGGGGGTTATGGCGCTTTAGGGGCGGCAGTTGCTGGTGGTGCGACATTTGCCGCTTTGAGCTCGCTTGAACCAGAGGGATTCGAGAGCACAAGAAACAAGCTTTTAGCGGCTAGTACAGCCGCGCTGATCGGGGGTGGGCTGACGTACTTCATAGGAAGCTGTTTTAAGGAAAAAGGGCAAGCGTGTCTTGATAGTTATTTTAGTGCAAAAGAGACGCTAGATAGAGTTGGTTCGTCGTTGCTTTTGACAACATCGATCGATAGTCTTTCTGGATTTATTATCGCTCACTACGGAACAACTGAACCGTTTTGTTTCGCGTTGAGAGAGATCGAAGAGACTAAAAAAGAATTGGATAAAACCTCTTCTTGCCTGGGGTTTCTTCTTGAAAATATTAAGAGAAAAAAAAGCGTGAAAAATAAAAAGTTATATGAAAAGAGTAAAGAGCTTCTTGGGCAAGCGAGAGAATTATACGCGTTGCTTTTGAAAAGAAAAACGTTTATCGCTGGTGAATGTGATCATGAAAGAATAAGAGGCGGTGTCTTGTGGGCGAAGCAGCTTGCCGGGGAAACATTGCAGAGTGAGCAGCTTGTTGCGGTCAAGGAGTCTTATGAAAAGACCGTTGCGTATGGTATAAGTTCGACCGATGAGTTGTGGCCGATGGTAACCGTTATTAGTGAATTAAGAAAGACCGTTAGAGTTATTCGCGATGTTTTAAATTATTGCGTCGCTGAACGCGAAGCTTGCTTACAAAAAATTTCTCAGGATGATCGCTACAGGTTACTTGCTGAGGAATTTGTCAAAGTAATTGTTTGTATTAAAGAAGATTTTCCGTTTGAGATGTTTGAGCAACGTATAAAAGAGGTTTTTTATAGTCCCGAATATCAGAAGCAGGGTGAGCGGTTTGAGGAGAAGGAGCGGCACCTAGAGTTGGTTGAGACTTTGCGAAAGATGCAGGATGATTTGGAGGCAACTTTGAGTGATGTAAAAGGGACAGTTGCCGAGGTTAAGCAAGAGATGAGTCGGGTTGAAGATAAAGTTGGGGCCGTTTCAGATAAGGTTTCGAGTTTACGCCATGATGTTTCTTATATCAGAAGGAATATGAGACGTCGGTAAGGGGCGTTTGCTGGTTTTAAATAGTGTTGTTTATATGGTATACTTTTCAACATAATTTTGTTGATTAAAAGGGAATTTTACCATGGATAAACGATACGATCATCTTACGGTTGAAAAAGAAGTGCAAGAGCTTTGGGAGCTGGTTTTACCATATAAATCTGAAGATAGTAGCGAAAAGAAGCGTTACAGTATCGATACGCCGCCGCCGACCGTTTCTGGGTCGTTGCATATTGGTCACATCTTTTCATACACCCAAACAGACCTGATAGCCCGTTATAAGCGTATGCAAGGCTATAATGTCTTTTACCCGATGGGATTTGACGACAATGGGCTTGCGACCGAGCGGTTTGTAGAAAAAAAACACAAAATTCGTGGCCATCTTCTTAAACGATCAGAGTTTATCACGTTATGTTTGCAAGAGTCGAAAGAGATGGCGCAAGTCTTTTCGCAACTTTGGAAAACAATGGGGCTGTCGATTGACTGGACACGTGTTTATTCAACCATCTCAGATCGTGCCCGAAAAGTTTCTCAATATTCTTTTATCGAATTATACAAAAAAAATCTTGTGTACAAACAAGAAGAACCTGCGCTGTATTGTACGTCCTGTCGAACAACCGTTGCACAAGCAGAACTCGATAGTGCTGATATCTCAAGCCAATTTAACGATATAGTTTTTAAAACGCATGATGGCCAAGAACTTGTTGTTGCAACGACTCGGCCAGAGCTTCTTCCTGCATGTGTTGCGATGTTTTATCATCCAGATGACGATAGGTATAAACTGCTTGCCGGCAAGAAAGCTATAACACCGGTGTTTGGTCGGGAGGTTCCTATTCTTGCTGATGAGTCGGTTGACCCTGAGAAAGGTACAGGGCTGGTGATGTGTTGTACGTTTGGTGATCAGACCGATGTTGCTTGGTACAAAAAACACAAGTTGCCTTTTGTTCAAGTGATCGGTCGTGACGGGAAATGGACCGAAGTAGCGGGGCCGCTTGCCGGGCTACGAGTGCACGAAGCGCGTAAAAAAGTTCAGGAGCTCTTACAGGAGGCAGGGTTGTTACGTGATCAAAAAGCGATCAAGCATCCTGTAAATGTTCATGAGCGTTGTAAGCAGGAGATCGAATATCTTGTTTTGAATCAATGGTTTGTCAAAATTTTGGAGAACCGAGAAAAGTTCCTGGAGCTTGCTGACAAAATAAGCTGGAAGCCAGAGTTCATGAAAGCTCGGTACAAAGATTGGGTTGAAAATTTAAGTTGGGACTGGTGTATTTCAAGACAACGGTTTTATGGGGTGCAGTTTCCCGTTTGGTATTGTGGCGATTGTCATGAAGTTTTGTTGGCTGACGAAAACGACTTGCCGGTCGACCCACAGGAGCAAGTGTATCCCGGTGGGAGCTGTCCCAAGTGTTCGGGTACAAACATAATTCCTGAGACCGACGTTATGGACACCTGGAATACGTCGTCATTAACCCCTCAAATCAACTGTAATTGGCCTGAGGTGAGCGTTTGCGAGCCGATGAGCCTACGGCCTCAGGCACACGACATCATTCGAACATGGGCATTTTACACGATTATAAAGTCGTTTTATCACCATGGTATGATCCCTTGGAATGACATTGCGATTTCTGGGTATGTTGTGGCAAAAGGACGTGAAAAAATTTCGAAATCAAAGGGGAATGCACCGACCGATCCTGAACAGTTGCTCAAGACGTTTCCCGCTGATGCGATTCGTTATTGGTCTGCTTGTGGGCGGTTGGGCGTTGATACGCAGTTTAGCGAGAATCAGTTTAAGATTGGTCAACGCTTGCTAACGAAGTTGTGGAATGCGTTTCGGTTTTGCAAAGACCAGATTGAAGCGCATGACAAAAAACGGGTGCCGCCAAAGCTAGATGAGCTTAATGAGTGGTTGTTGCATCATCTCAATCAAACCGTTATTGCATACAAAAAACATTTTGAAGCGTATGAGCATACGGCTGCGCTTGAGATCGTCGAGCGGTTCTTCTGGCATATTTTTTGTGACAACTATCTTGAGCTGGTCAAAGATCGAATTTTTAATCCAGACAAGTATCGAGAAGAGACCATACGGGCGACGCGATATACGATGTACGAAACCTGTTTTGGTATTTTACAGCTGTTTGCCCCGTTTGTTCCCCATGTGACTGAAAAATTATATCAGTTGTTGTTTGCTGGACAGGAAGGTGCAGAGTCGTTACACGTTACGCTGTTTGATGAGAAACGACTTACATGTGATTTTGCAAAAAGCGCTGAGTTAGTTGATCGGGTTGTTGCGATTGTTGGTTTTGTTCGTAAGCTCAAGAGCGAGCAACAACTTTCGCTTAAAGTTGAGCTTGCAAGATTAACGCTTCACGTTACTGATGAAACCGTTTTGGAGCAGCTGAAGATACAAGAAAATGTTGTTGCAGGAGCGACACAAGCAAAAAAGGTTGTGTATGTAGTTGGGTTTCTTGAAGAACCGTCTTTGGTTGAAGAAGATGGCGCATGGGTTGCAAAGGTTATGGTGTGAAGTTTAGCATTTTAAGTGTTGCATATGGGTTAACTCTCCGCTGGTTCTTATTATGTAGGGCATACCGACACAATAGCTAGGTGTCTATTTAGGTGTCTATTGTGGTTATACAAAAGCTCGACTGCCAAATCTCTCGGCTTGCAAGTAGAAAGAAAGTATTGGGCAAATAGTGATTAGCCGTCTCCCTACGGTCGACCCTTCGAGACGTCCCCCTTCGCTCTTCGAGCTACGGGGGATCCTCAGGACGAGCGGCTGTATTTGGGTTGCGAAATTTCCTGAAAAGGCAAATCGTGATAACGATAAAAAACAGATTGAAGAAAATCAAAGTTAATACGAAACAACTCGAACTCACTATTCAAAAAATACTTGATGCCGCCGGCTGTTCTGATTTTGATATTGGTGTTTGGCTAACGACCAACAAGACGATCCGGGCCTATAACAAAAAGTATCGTAAGAAAGATAAACCAACCGATATTCTTTCGTTTCCGTATCATACAAATCTTAAACCTGGTCAGAAGATTGTTGTTAAAGAGCAGGACGACAAGAATTTGGGGGATATTATAATTTCGTTAGAGTATGCGACAAAAGACGACTTACCAGTATTACTTGTTCATGGTGTTGCGCATCTATTGGGATATGATCACCAGACAGAAAAAGAGTACAAAGTGATGCAAAAAAAAGAGCAGCAATTTCTTGCTGTCCTCTGATATACAGACTGGTTTTTTTTAATAATCATATTTATTCGTTTTGACAGGTGATCTTACAATCAGAGAATTGTCTTGCAGGCTTTATGAAGCCTGTGGCTTTAAGCTTTGTGATTTTAGGATTTAAAAGATCGCTGATATACCACGGTTTTTGTTTTGCAGGATATTTTTCGTTTATAAGAACATTATAAATAGCTTCTTCTTCAGGAAAACGATCAAAATTGTTTGTTCGTTCGGGTCTTTTGTAATTAGGTTTGGCGTTTTCTTTGATTTTACAGCACCTAATAACCTCCAAAAAATAGTTATTTTGTTATTTTTGTTGATTTCTAAGTGCTTTTTAACCAATCGGGCATGGTTAAGAATAGGTCATGATATTTTCTACTTGTCAAACAGGCTCGGAGGGGGTGTGATTGGTGAAAATAGTCGTTTTTGTGTGTATAAATCGCAAATGGGAAAGTGGCTGTGTGCCAGCTAGAAATAATAAAAAATAATAAAAATATTTGTTGATAAAGGCAAAAATCAGAATATATTTTTTATATAAAGTTTCGGGGGATATGAAGTAAACGTTTTATAAAATTTAGTTAGTAAGAATTTAGTTAGTAAGGGAATACACCATGCAGCTCAGCGGTATTTGGTGCAATGAATATGAGAGTGGTTACGATTCAGACTATGGAAGCATTTACGATCAGTGTTTCGTGTTCTACGACGATGAAGAGGAGGTTGATGACGAGGCCTCATACGATGACGATTATGAGTATGATGACCTCGATTCAGATCTTGATGATTTTATCTTAGAAGAAATTCCATTTGTGCATTGTCCGTCTAAAGGGGAAACCGGGGAAGCTTGAAACGCTCTTCCGTATCCTCAATATATTTTTTATCTTTAATAAGTTGGGTTAGCTCGCAATTTTTGTGATATAGTTTTTGCTCTAGTTCTTCTAACCACTCTTGGAAGCATTTTGCTAAGTCTTTGTCTAAATTCTGTGTTGCTTTTATAAATTCTCCGTCTGTTTCGGCGATGTCATCTTTTAGTATACGTATATAAGCCTCTTTTTCTTTAATTCTTTCTGCTAAATAGTTTTTTTCTTTGCGTAGATAACTAAGAAATTCTTCTTTCTCCTCGGGCGATAATTGTGTATTTGGATTGCTTTGTGTCAGAAAGCTCTCGGTTCTATTGTGATTTCTGTAGGGTGTTTCTACGAAGGTTGGTATTTCGTTCTGGTTAAATGTAGGGGCGGTTGGGAGCTTTCTAGGCTCTTCGAGTATTGGCAGTTCGAATGAATCGATGTCGTCGTATACTGTTTTGGGAGCAACGGGATACCGTTGAGGTGCAACAGGGTAACGTCGTTGGCTTGAGCCCTGATTGTTATTGGTTGTCTCAAGCTTGCTTCGTTCGAGCACTAGTCTTAAAATGTCATTCTCGAGGGTTGGCTGCCTAGGCCAGTTGTTTTTTTTCATCGAATTAAGGTCGCTTGTTGCGACGAAGCCTGTGATAAACGATAAGAAAGTGAACAGAGCGATAGTTCTCATAGCTGTCTCCAAGAATTTGAAAGAAATGAAAAAAGATGGTTCTCGCGCAGGCGCTCCCCTTACCGAAATTTTATCGAGTGAGAGTTTCTTGTCAAGGTAATTTTTTGCTGGTTTTACCGGTGTATTTCTAGGGTTTTATTTGTGTTGTAGGCCGCTTGTCGGGAAGTACGAGAGTAGGTACTTGATCTCTTCATCACCAAATCGGAGGCCAGCGCCGAAGAATGGTGACGAGTTACCCTTGCTGCAGATGTCATCAAAACCAAACGTTGTATAAACATTTCTCATGAAGAAGAGTCGATTGATCCACTTGACGTGTGGTCGATTACTGTCAATGCGGTTGGCCCCATTGAAATCAAACGCTTCAAGTGTTGTAACCCAGTGCATTTTGTTAGTGCGCAATGGAACGTAATAGTCCACACCGGCTCCAAATGTACTTTCAAATAATCCAACTCGTAGGGCGATTCGATCGAACCGTTTTCCAAATTGGAATCCAAACAGAATGTCATTTTTTATTTGCAGAACCTCTTCTTCTCGATCGGCAAGATCCATTCTTTCATATTGCGTTGTAAGATCATTGGTTTTTAAAAGATTGTTGTGTGAATCAAAGCGCTTGCGATATTTAACCGTCTTTTTCACGCTGCCATGCTCATCAGAGACCAGTTGGAGTTTATAAAAGTAATCGCTATATGGTCTGAGGCTGGCTTCAAAATATCCCTTAGAATTATCTGTCTTGAAAAGTGATTCAGAGTGCATATCGAGTAGAATGTCTATCGACTCAGCTTTGCCAACCATCTTGCTGAACCCTTTGACCGCTCCCTTAAGATCGCCATACGTTTCATCTTCATTAATCAATTTACCCAAAACCCCCTGGCCGGCGTTAAGCTTTTCCATAACTTTTTCCGCTTCATCAAACGTACCTTCTACCTTTTTGCTTGCGGCGGCCAGGTGTGGCATGGTGTCGTCAGCAAAGGCGACTTTGATGCCGTGGAAATCGTCTTTTATGGAAGGAACCGCTTTGACTAAGTGGTTTGCTGTTGATCGGAAATCTTTGATCATTCCGTTTAGATTATTTTCATTTTTTGCCAACGTTCGTTCTAGGACGTGAGAGAAATTTGCCATGCGATCTGATGCTTTTGCAACACTATTAAGTGCGAGCTTGAGATTCTCTTCACCTTTGCGTGTGCCAAATGTGTTTTTGAATGAAGATACCACGTCATGGATGCCACCGGCGATCTCTTTAAACTGTTCAAGCAGATCCCCAACGCTTGTTGGTGCTCGACCAGGCATCGCAAGCACAGATCCGGGTGGCAACGAACCAGTTGTTGGATCGCCAGGATCAACATCGATATGTTTTGTTCCAATTAAACCTTCTTGCTGAACGGTCGCATATGCATTACGAGCAAGTTTATATCGCTTGTGAACTTTTAAGAGAACTTCTGCTTTACCGCCTTCAAGCAAATTTATTTTCTCAACCCATCCAATTTCAACACCAGCGATTTTGACTGGTGATTTTTCATCAAGACCACCGGTATCATCAAAGTAGGTTTTATAGGAGTAGTACTGTCGTTGGTCGAGACGGATCGCCCCGATGTTCAGGCTCAAGTAAAAGAAAATGCCGATCGCAACGATAACAAATATTCCGACGCGTGTTTCTGTTTTCACATTGTACCCTTAAATCCAATATAATCTTACTATTCTAAACGTTTTAGCTTGATCTTTGGCGCTGTCTTTGTTTTCCTGTTTTGGTTTTTCGTCGGGAGTCTTATTTTTTCCCTGTTCTTTTTCCTGGTGGACTTTTTCGATTATTGCTAGTAATCGCTGTTCGACCTTTCCGACTTTCCCAGAAGATAGCACAGAATAGACCTTCGGCTCAAACTTTGAGGAGAAAATTTTCAAATCTTTAATTTTAGCGGTGTTTTTCGCTTCATAGAGCGGATTAACCATGTTCCAGTATTTTTCCGTATTTTGGTCGGTTCCTGGATCAAAGCTTTTGATAAACTCTTTAAATTTTTCTTTACGAGTTTGCGCGTCATAAGCGTGTGGTCTTCGGAGGCCGAGCATGCCGCATAATGCATCTGAAAGAAAAAGTGCTTCAAGTGTTTCGCTGTTTGACCAGATTGTAAAAATATCTTGTACGGTAAGCGAGTTGTTCGGTTTTGCAGCTTTCACTTTTATTGTGCGTTGTGGCGGCTCGTAAAAGAGTTCAGAGACGCTTGAATCGGTATCTTCATACAGCTGCGATATGTCCTCTATTTTTTTATTTCGTTTTGTTAGATATTTTGTGAGGTTCTTGAGAAATTGGCCTGCGCTTTTTTCTTTGCCTCGAAAGGTGAGGCGCTCAAGAAATTTTTTGTAAATTGGTTTAAATTCCTGTTTTTGAAAATCGAATGCTTCATTAATATTTATTTTCCCGTTCTCACAGGAGATGCAGAACTTCAGTTCTCCATCGATGCCGTCAATGGCTTTGTCGAGTGAAAACAGTTGCCAGCGATTCATGTGAGGGAGTACTCGTTGTAGAAAGTCGTTAAATTCTTGTTTGTTTTTTTTCGCAAGCTCTTCTTGACTGAGTTTTTTTTCTGTTGAGAACTCAGTTTTTTTAAACGACTTTTTTTTGACGGTTAGCTGAGCGATTGCCAAGTTGATACCACCAAGAGCGAGCATCTCGGCATGCTCTCGATCAACCATTGCACGATCGAAATGCCAACCGACATATACGGTGCGTAGGAGCTGATGGGTCAGAATCGTGACTAGCGATAGAATTGATAGTGCAAATAGGAGCACAAAAGCCTTTGGTTTTCTCATGTTTTATCGCCTTGGTTGGGGTGCTGGCTCATTCTTTTTATCTTCTTTTTTTTCAGCTTGTTTCTTTTGTGTCGGATATGAAAAAATCGGGATAGAGCAGCTGAACATCTTTTCGCTTTTCAGACCTTCGTCCCAAAAAACAATATGCATCTCAACGGTTTGCGGGACAACATTTTTTGTTTCTTTTATTTTTCCCCACGAAAAGAGCTCGAGCTGTTGTTCTTCCTGTTTCTCGCTTATAAGCAAGAGATCGTCTTTATCTTTAGGCTTAGGCATACCATATTCGAGAAACATGCCCTTGATATTTGTTGCAACGAGCTGTTTTGAAATAGCAGAAATTTCTTTCTGTGCTAAATTTTCTGCTTCTTTTGTTTTAAACGCTGTATTACTGAGGTCAAACGTTTCTTTTCTATAGAGATCATAACTTATATTTTCACGATTGCTTCGGTGCTTATTTTTTACGAGCTCATATCCCACACGAACGAGCTTTGAACGCTTTTGCCCCCATATTTGGAGAGGGTTTGTGTTGACGAAAGAGACGCGTTTAAAGAACTCATATTTTTTTTCACCAATTTTTATTTTTTCGTCTTCTTCGGTTGACTCTGCGAAAAAGAAATTAACTTTATCTTTCTTCTCGTCTATTTTCTTTTCTTCTATTTTTTTATCTTTCGTTTTTTCTATTTTGGCAATCGTTGGAATAATAGCTGTGTTAAAATCTCGTTCGATTTGATTAAACAGAAGGCAGACCGATCTGTTGATTTGCAGGATCGATCTAGATTTGGAGAGAATTTTTTCTGTGTTACGAAAGCCTTGCATCATTCCGATAATAATAAATCCAGAGACGCTTAAGGCGAGCAGAAGCTCCATGAGGGTGAACGCGTTACTATTTTTCATCTTCACCAACTTTCTCAACAAAACTAATCATTG
Source organism: Candidatus Babelota bacterium (assembly GCA_018817025.1). Lineage (GTDB taxonomy): Bacteria > Babelota > Babeliae > Babelales > JAHIUU01 > JAHIUU01. The sequence continues at coordinate 38,248 of JAHIUU010000003.1, forward strand.
TTATTTTTGCTGGTTTTATATTGATGTTTTCGTTCCATTCTCCTTGGGACCAGATAATATCGATTTCTTTAGCAAACGATTTAAGGGACGACTTTTTGGGGTCAATTTTTTGTTTATGGGTGGTTATGGCTGTGTCCGGGGTTGTTAATTTTAAGGTACGTTTTTTTTGAGCTTTTGCCGGTTTTGTATAGAGCTGGTATAAAAATTTTTTGATAAAAAAAACGCGATCGATTTGTCCTGTGCTTTTTCGTACTTTTGCTATAGCGCGGTACTGCAAGCCTGAGTAGACATACATTGACCCGGTTAGGACGAGCAGGGCGAGCAAAACTTCTGCAAATGTAAAACCTGATTTATTTGCCATAAAAAGATATTGTTATCGTTTTGGTTTAATAAAGTTTTTTCGTAACACAAATTTTCCAAAAAATGGCTGCATCTCAAACGTAACGGTTGATTTTTTGTCGTTTGTTCTTTCGAGGTGGATCCATGTCGCCTGTACGAGTCCATTAGGGATTATATAACAGTAGGCGTGCAGATTGTTTTCTTCGAGCTCGTTTGTCTTTGAGTGGTATACGCCGTGCATCGTGATCGGCTCAGGAAACGAGTATTGTGGATTAAAGTAGTAGGACTTGACGGTCGTGTATAGCTTGCGCACCGGCTTTTCTTGATCGTCTTGCTCAAGCTCGACCTGGACCAAACTTCTATTCTCGCGTGTTATTTTGAAGTGCAATCGATAGATTTTATAATTTGCGATTGCTTCCTGTCGTGCGTAAGAAACAAGATTGTTCAGTTCTTCGAGTACGTTTTCCCATTTTGCCGAGGGAGGTTTTCTCATGATTCGTGGTGCTGCTATGGTTGCCACCACGCCGATGACAACCACAACAAGCATTATTTCGATAATGGTAAAAGCCTGACGACAAGCTTTCACGTGCTATTCTCCCGTAAACATAATGTCTTTTTCGTCTTCGGGTCCGGCTGGTCCGTAGGAGATTATCTCATAGTATTTATGTTTGGCTTTGTTTTTTATAGCAGCCCCAAGGTTGAGTTCATAGTCGTTTCCCCAGGCGTCTTGAGGAAGTTCGGTTTTTCCCTTCAGGTATGGGCCGTCCCATTTTTGTGCTGCAGGTCCTCTCGGTCTAACGACGAGCGCTTCAAGGCCGCCTTCTTGTTGTGTTGGAAAGTGTCCAATGTCTTCACGATAATCATTAATAGCTGTTTCAAGCGAAGCCATTACCGCCTTTGTTTGATTAACTCTGATCTTTTCTCTCATACGCATGACGCCTGGAATGGCAAGTGTTGCCAAAATGCCAAGTACGACCATTGCGATCATGATTTCCATCAATGTAAACGCTTCTTGTTTATTGCGAGTCATAATGATCTCCTTTCGTTTTGTTAGTTTTGTTATTTCTAAATTCCCATTCCCTCACTCATTTGCATAATTGGTAAGAATATTGCCAAAATAATAAAGAGTACAATAAGGCCCATGACGATTGTCATAATAGGCGTGATTTTGCTTGTCATGCTTTCTGTTATCTCGGTTAATTCTGTATCATAATCGTTCCCAACGGTCAAAAGCATTTGGGCTAGCTGTCCCGACTCTTCTCCTGTGCTTATCATATAACTGGCGATTGCCGGGAACATGTTCGTTTTTTTCAAATATTTTGCGATCTTGCCTTCTTTGATTATGCTGTCTCGTGCTTCGAGTAGTTTTTGTGTTAACACTTCGTTATCAATAATATTGCATACGATGTCGAGCGCCTCAGCTAAATTGACCCCGCTTTCTAAAAGCATACCGAGTGTTTTGCTAAATTGTACGACCGCTTTTGTTTTTGAGAAGTACGATACAAGGGGAAGTCTTAAAATTATCTCGTCGAATTTATATTGACCCCTCGTGGTTTTTTTCCAGCGCGTAAATGCTATGACTATGCCCAAAAAGAGTATCGAAATAAGAACGAGGTTGTTCATGAGTATATCTGACATGCCGATCAATAGTTGTGTGGGGCCGGGTAGCTCTTGTCCCATCTGAGCAAACATGTCTTTAATTCGAGGCACAAGAAATGTCAGGACGCCCACGACGACCAGAACCGCAAACGAGAGCATCGCGATTGGATAGGCAAGAGCTTTTCGAATTTTTTTTCTTGTCTCTTCAGTTCTTTCTAGATATGTCGTTAGGCGGTTCAAAATTACTTCTAGCTTGCCACTTGCTTCACCTGCTCTGACGAGTTGGACATACACGTTTGGAAAGATTTTAGGATATTTTTTCATCTCTGAAGCGATCGACTCTCCAGCTTTAATGCCATCTTTGATGTGTATCAAAACACGTTTAAAGACGCCTTCGAATTGTTCAGTCAGAAGTTCGATTGCTTGGAGAAGAGGGACTCCCGACTTGAGCAGAACTCCAAGTTGCTTGGTGAATAGGACCTTTGTTCTAATATCAACCTTTTTTTGGAAAAACCTTTTCCAGAACGGTCCCTCGAGTTTTGCAGCAGAGGTTTCTTCGATGTTGGTCGGCATAAGCCCTTGGCCTCGCAGGATAGTTATAGCGTCCTGTTTTGAGGCGGCATCGATGGTGCCGGTTATTTTTTTGCCGCGCCTGTTAAAAGAATCGTATTGGTACAAGGGCATGAACATTCTCCTTTAAAAACAGACGGTTTCATATGCTTGCAAAAGGGGTAATCTTCGTGCTAGCCTTCATGTTGTTTACATATTTCAGTACCTTAGCAGAAAGGGGGAGCTTGTGAAAACAAAAAAAGCAATTATCCTGGCCGGAGTGCTTTGTTTTATTGTGGGTAACGGGTTCGTGGGTGGAGCGCAAACGGCTTCGTTAAACGATATGGTTGTTCGACATGCGAAACGGATGTGCAATAAAAATTTTTATGAAACCTTTTCTCAGGACGGACGTGACTTTGTTGAGTTTTGGCTGACGGCTAATGAGGTGAAACTCGATCTAGAAAAAGCATACTCTTGCATGAGACTGTTTTATAACAACTGTAAGTCTTGTCACGTCGTTGACTATACGGTTGTTGACCAGGTTTCAAAGGTTTTGCCGCAACTTTTTGAAAAATACTTCGAAAATGAAGTTAACCCAGATGGTCAGTTCAAGATTATCCGGGGAAACGTTGAAGACTTGATGCTCGACCGGTTCACCGACCGGTATGATTCGTTTCAGTCTCAGCCTGATCTTTTTATCTCAAAAATGTCTTCTGATATTACGAAACTGGTAAAATCTCGATTGGCGGTTATCAAAGAAGAAGAAGAAGAGCGCGAGTTGAAGGAGAAGTTTCGGTCGCTTATTATCAGGTTTCTTGATACATCAATTGGCAAAGCTATTTGGTATGAGGAGTCGTATCGAAGTATCTGGCCATCGTTCTTGTCAATAGCAGACAACTTGCATACGATTGGCAAACGGAGCATTATAAACGACCAAGACAATTTGGATGAGTTGTGGGATTCGTTGGTGCGGAGATTTGTTTGGTATCTTGATTTTAACGGTTCAGCTCTTCCGGTTGAATTTTATGAACAGATCGAAGAGGACCTAAAAAATAATACTGTATTTTTTTTGGAGGTTGACGAGCAGGACGAAGGAATTCGCACCAAGAAAGACATGATTGCCCAGGCTGTCATTGCAGCAAAGACGAAAGCTATCGCATATGAACTGCAGGGGGTTATGAGTGACCAAGATATTAAAATAGGATAGCTTGGTCGTATCGCCGTGTCGATTGATAAGGGTCTTTAGTATGTATAAAAACTGTTTTTTAGTGCTGTTTTCGACAGCACTGGTTTGTGTTTGTGGAAACAGTTTCTTATATTGTAATTTTTTTACTGATTTCAAGGTAAAAGATAACTATTTTTATGCGAACGATACAAAGCTTTTTCGACAAACGATCGATATTTTTCAAAAAAAAGAAAAAACAGAAAAAGTAGTTTTTGTTTTTTTCTATAAAAAAGATAGTCGGGGGTATCTTGATTTTACTTCGCTTGAGCATCTTGCACAGGAGATGGCCAAGTATGTTGCTGGCGATAGACATATTTTTTTACAGCTCGTTCCCCTCGAGTATGAGAGAGAGTCGTTTTTAGGAAGGCAGCTTTATCAAAATGCAGCGAATCAACTTGTAACGTATTTGATAGATAATCAGTTGGTTAGTCAGAAAAATCAAAAGTTATTGCTCTATACCGTTTCAGATTCAATGGATTCCGTTGCGCTGGCAACGCACGATGTGGGTCTGGATAAAATTTTGCCCAAAAATTCTATTCACACGATTCTAGCGCTTGATGCTGAGGCGAGTGTTACGCCTAATTTTGAAAAGATAAAGCACAGGTTATATGGCCTTTATGGGAAAAAGGGAACTTGGAGAAAGGTCTCCCTTTGGAAGCAGTTTTTTGAACCAAGATTAGGTTCCGAAAAGAAAACAGTGAACGTTCGCTGTTTATATGAAAAGGTTTCTGGGGAAAGGGTGAAGGCTAGAGAGATTGTTCACGCTTCTTTTTATGATCTGTTTACGAGGGCAAGCAACCGAGCGTTTACGAAGCTTATCAAGACGATAGATGAAACATATTGTCTTACGAACGATCTGACCGCGGTTTTATTTAGCGAGCGTAGCCAGCATTGGCGCGAGGTGTTGCCGCTTGTATTTATGAACAACTTGTCTGCCTATACGAAGCGGGAAAGAGAAGTCCACGATAAAACCATTCGAGCGCTATATAACTATGTTACGATAACAAAAAAGAAAAACCCTGAGCTTTTTAACATTCTTGCGTTGCACAAGGTAGACTACGACGGTTTTCTTCGAGAGTCGTTTGTGTCTGCAACACGAGACCTAGGCGTTAATCATGTTGTTTATAAGCCTGATAATGATATTGTCGGGCCGTTTTTTGTTCGTGATAGAAAAAAACTTTATGTTACTGTTTTGGCAAAAAGGTTTATTGCTGATGATGTAAGAATAGAGATTGGAGATTGGGCGAAGCCGAAACAATTCGAAATCAAGGCTTCGGCAAGAGACCATTATGTTGTTCTCAAAAAAAATGTTGCTGATTATAGCGATTGTTCCTATGAGATAACGCTGATAAATGATAGCAAGATGTTCAAGGGGATTATTCCGGGTAGTTAGTTCTACACAAAGTCTAGGCGCTTTTTGAGACGCGCAATTCCAAGCCAACCAAACATTACAGTAAAAGATGTCAAAGCAAGAACGCATATCCAGTATGGCAGATAGCCTGTTTGCCCTAGTACAGCAGCCCTAATTCCCTCCATGGCATATATAAGGGGGTTGAGAAGAGAACAATACGAAATGGTTGGAGAGAGCTTATTGAGCATTTGCCACGAATAGTTTGTGCCTCCAAAAAACCAGAGCGGGAATAAGAAACGCATATTTACTTTTGCCATATGATGAAGATCTTTGATGCAGCTTGTTATAAAGAGAGAAAACGCTCCGGTGAAGATGTTTATCAACACATAGAAGAGTGCGAACTTGAGCATTGAAAAGTTCGACAAATTCATTCTGTTCCATAAGAAAAGTTTTCCAAGTGGGAGTATGATTAGCGTTGGGATACCGGCTTTAAGAGCGTAACTAATCACTTGCTTAATTAGCACAAGCACGTTTGGCATGGGCAGTGTTAAGAAGTAATTGATTGTTTTTTCCCCTTCTATATCGGAGACGAAGGTAGTTGTGTTTGCCCAAACGTCCCAGAACGAGCAGCTTACAATTGCTCCTATAGCGATGAATACACTAAAATGGTCAGGCATTCCGATCATTGGAAAAACATAGCCGAATGTTGCAATAATACACAAAAACCAGATCGTTGCGTCTACAAATGCGTCAAGAATTGCTTGCTTATAGATATAAAGATCTGTTTTTATCAGTTCCCAAAAGATTTTTAGATAAGAATGCTTCGTTATAGAGTTTTCGAAATTTCTTCTCCTTTTGTTTGTCTGATTTCATCGATAGAGAGCCCATGTAATTCGTGAGGAAAAACGAGCCAGTGGTTGGTCTTGCGAACATAAAAATCAGGAATTATTATTGCAGAGTTTGGTTTGTAGTAGGTGCTGGCGATTTTGATCTGTCTTGGAGTATTATCCCCACATAGAGTCTGTATTTCTTTGAGCAAAGCCTGTATTGAGGTTCCTGTGTCAACGACGTCGTCGACTATCAATAGGGTATCGTCAGGCGTTAGTGTTTTGACGACGTCGTCGAGATTGAATACCTTTGCGGTCGGTTTTAGCTGGTCATGGTTATACGCGCTTACTCTAACAGCGAGATGATTTTCGATTGGCATGTTTTTATATTCAAAATATTCTGTTATTGCGATGCCCACCTGAGAGCCTCCTCGCCATAGTGCGATCAAAAATGTTGGCTTATATCCAGACTCAAAAATTGACTGGGCTAGTTTAAAAGAGTCATCTAGGAACTGTTGCGCACTTATATATTCTTTAGGGACAGAATTTTTTTGGGGAGTTTTGTTGATCACGAAGGTTACGAACGTTCCTACGATAAGAATTATGAAAAGTAACGATTTTGTAGTTTTCATAGAAAATCCTCTAGTTGAGTATGATTTATTGTGATTCTTCCTGCATAAGCTGTAAGAAAACATCTTCCAGTCGACTTTTTTGATACATGGACTTAAGCTTTGTTGGTGTATCAATCAACCGTATAACTCCTTTATCAAGTATGCAAATTCGGTCGGAGAGCATCTCAGCTTCTTCAATGTAGTGCGTGGTCAAAATAACGGTAACCCCGTCCTGTTTGAGTTGCTTGATACTGTCCCAAAGGTAACGCCTAATATGCGGGTCCAATCCAACGGTTGGCTCGTCAAGGATGACCAGCTTTGGTTTGTGGATCAGTGCTCGGACCAACGAAACTCTTTGTTTGTAGCCGCCTGAAAGTATCTTAGGTTTTGAGTCGAGATATTTTGCAAGATTGTACGTTTCGACGAGTTGCCTGACTCGCTGCTCGATAGTTTTTTCCGGCAAACTAAAATACCGCCCCGCAAATACAAGATTCTGCCTGACGGTAAGATCGTTAATAAGATTCGGTTCTTGCGGACAGAGGCCTATTTGCCGGCGATAAGCGTTAATATCATCATAGATCGACTTGTCGTTAAACAACACCTCGCCTTCGGTTTGGGGGTGTAGGGTTGCCAAGATTGACGATAACGTGGTTTTTCCCGCCCCGTTAACCCCTAATAACCCAAAAATTTCTCCTGCATAGAGTTCGAGTGAGATCCCGTCGAGAGCTTTGATTGGTGTTTTTTCATCAGGATAATATTTTTTAAGATTTTTGATTTTTATAATCGGCTTAGGCATGGCTTTTTATCTGCTACCCCTAGGTTAAAAACGCTCTTTTTAAGTTAATTATAGTAGCAGATTTTTGTGAGATGTGGGATTTTTTTGAAGAGGGGTTCACCTTGGCGGCGAACCCCTCTAGCTTTTGTTCAAGAGAGATGGGCTCCACTTAGTTTTTCTTAGGACCTTTACCCCAAGGCCACCAGCCTGTTTTTTGGATCCCCCCTTTTCTGGCGGTTCTATAAATATCACGCAAAGTTTTTTTGTGTGTTTTGTATGTTTCGGACTGGCCTTGCATTTCTTTCAAGATTAATTCTATTTGTTTGACGGCGTTGTCCCATGTTGCCTTTTGCTCATAGGTCAAAGGTAGTATTTCTTTGTCGAGTTCTTCTGATGTCTTGAATTGAAGCATTCTTGGAAATCTTTCTTTCCCCTTTGTTGTTTCTTGGAAGAATTTTCGGTTTTCCATCCAGTTGTGCTTACCGACTTTGCCCTCCTTCTGTTGCTCAGCACCGCCTTTGCCAGTCTTCTTTTGCACAGTACTTTCTATCAGTTCTTGTTTGCTAATTAGACTCTTTTTTTTTGCGCTTGCTTGTCCTGTAAACATGACCACGACAGCCAAAAGTAGAGCACTCCATTGCATCTGCTTCGTCATAGCTTCCCCTTCGAAATAGAGTTAAACAGTTCAAATAATTCACGTTCTAATTTGTTATATCTTTCTTTTAGTGGTTTAAGTTCTATGAGCATCTTTTTTATTGTGATTTCTAGTGTTGCGCTCTTAAGATTTAGGTGTAGTTGCTTAGAAGTTAGCCTGCCGAATTCTATTGTGTCTGTTGGATTTAGTCGGGAAATATTTTCTCGTATTTTTCTCATATCTACTTTAATAGATTGTTTTTGATCGAATGGTTTTTTGAATTTTGCTCTGATAGCGTCGATTTCTCTTAACGTTTTCTCGACATTCTGCACGATTTGATCCCACTCGACCAGCTTGTTAGTAAGTGAAAAATCGTCTCCAGCATTTATTTCTTCAGCCGTTTTGAAATAGCACAGCTGCCTGAGTTGAGGGATATTCGGGGCGTATTGTTGTTTTGATACCGCACGAACAATTTCGTCTCGGGGTATTTCGCCAAGTAAGAGGGAGATGGAAAGAGAAGCGCCCAAGACAGAGCTTTTAATTAATTTTTTCACGAGCCCCCTTTTAGCTAAAAAATACAACTAGAAAGTTATGTTGTTATTATAGTACTATAGAAGGGTTGCTGAGGGCAAGATTCTTGTTAAAAATTAAATGCTATTTGTCCGCCGACGGTATTGGCGAGGATTGATCGTTTTCCGGCGACAGGAAGTTTATAGAAGAACGAGAGGCCCAGCGGCGAGTATGAACCTCGAAAAACAAAGCTGTGGGTCGCCCATTCTTTTAGGCTTTGTGCCGAATTGACGATTGAGTTGTCAAAATCATACGATTTAGGAGAAAGCCTGTTCTCGTCGTGTTTGACGAAGTGGTAGCTTATCGTGGTCGAAAGGCCGGAGAAAAATATTTTTTTGGCCTGTGTAAAAAGAGTAAACTGCCACATTGGTCCTTGGCTTTTACTTGCTTGTCCTTTGTGTAGAATCAAGAAGTCTGTTTGATTAACGTCCGTTTTCATGCGATAGGTTCTGGTGGTATCGAAAGTTCCTAAAAGGCTCAGATCAATGCCGGCTTTCAGATGATATACAAAATCGAGATCGAGTCCCAGAGATAACGGTATACCCCATGCGCCGTCAAGGCCGAGGGGAAGAGAGAGCGCCTGATCCTCATCCCTTTGTTTGCCCGTTGGGATTGAAACGCCAACATTTGCATTGATCCTAACTTTTTTAAGATAGGTTTTGAGTTGCTTAAAATCTTTTTTCCAGCCGAGCATGATGGCAATATCTCCAATTCCACTTGCTTTCCAGCCGTGCCTATTGATGTTTAGACAGGCGTGTGTCCGAGCAAACTGTTCGATATTACCTGACACCAGTTCTTGAAACTCTCTGTCAGCAGAAAGGACGCTTTGTGTTTGGTCACACCAGCTTACGTTATACAGCTCCATTTCTTTGAAGGGGACGAATAGGCCTAGTTCGAAGGTTCCATCAAGTGTTATTGGTAGCTTATATCGGGTAAAAAATGTGTAGCTTCGTTCTTTATAGTTACCATCAAGCTTAAATCGTCCACGACAGCTATTATCGGTTGCTGTTGCGGCAGAAACGCCTAGCGATTTAGCAAGCTTGTCGAGGTAGCTGTCCTTCGGAACACCGAGAAGCATCCCAAGACTTGACTCTGTTGTATTATACAACTGAAATATGCCGACTTTATTCGAGTCCCAATCTCGGCCCTTATCTGTTTTGCCATCTTCAACAAACATCCCAACCCGAAAATTGTTTTTTTCCCACTCATATTGTCGAAAATCGACATCATACGGGCGATGGAAGTTAGTTGGAGTGTAAGCACTTAGGCTAATCTCAATTGAAAAAAAAGTGGTAAGAAGTAAGACTGTTTTGAAAAAAAGATTCTTGCTGGTTCGTTTCACGATTGTCCTTTGCTAATTTGTCGTTCAGTTATTCGTTGACCCGTATTCCCCAATCCCCTGGAATAACCCAGGCGCCCGAAGCTGTGTTTTGTACGGGGATTCCGGCATTGTGTGCGCTTGAATCAAGTCCTAGCGGTAACCTGCGATCGCTGGCGCGTACGCTAAACTGTGTTGAGGTGATGTTGACTTTTCGTCCGTATCCTGTTCGGTCAAAATGTTTTGGAAGGGTGTGGTAGCCAAAGGTTCCATCTGGAACGAACGTCGTTCTCAGTTCTCCAAATGCATAGTAGTGGTCACGACTTCTTTCGGTGATCGCCTGTATTGTGTTGTCATCAACCGTGCCGGTTGGATTATTTACGGTAAATCGCAGAATGGTTGCAAGATCGGTTGTCATGTTTGCCGAAACGGCGTACAGGTTGCCTCCACCATCAAACGATCCTTTGCTCAACGATTGCATTGAAAGATTGGTAACTTGACCCAAAGTACGATCAGATTTCGTTTTCACCTCAGTCCATGAGCTGCCTGATTTAATAGTCTGACCGTTCGATGTTCGATACAGTCCCGATGTTGTTGCAAGCATTCCTACGTTGCCAGAAACGAGAAAATCCAAGAGCGAATCGTTGGAGGATACAGGTTGAGCTATAACGGTAGCAGTTAGGGCGTCAGGACTGGTGTCTTTAAACTTATCAGCGTCCATCGCAATTCTATAGAGCGCACGTGGCGTGAGTACGTAGAGATACTCGTTATCGCAGACCAGTTTATGGACTCGGGAAAAATCGCCAATTTCTTTAAATGTAAATCCTGGTGTTGAGATATTGTTTGTGAGGTCGTCGAGCTGAGTCCAGCCTGTTCCATCAGACCCCTTGCGTAGGACCGCGGCGCCGCCATACCCACCGACAAAAAGCCAGCCTTCGTCTGTATCAGAAGAGAGCGATGTTGCTGCACAGCATATTGGTCCGATGTTTTGTAGGTCGTTGTTGTTAAAAATTTTGACGTTGTCCACTAGATTTGTTGAGAAGTCTGTTCCTGACGTTGGAACGAATACCCCGTCAACTTTTCCTGATCGAATAAGGGCGACTTTTTGATAACCGGTTGCCACCATCATTGAGAATTCGTCTTCGAGAAAGCTTGCTGTTTTTTCATCGAAGTTAAAGAGTTGGTGTATGCCGCCAATTTCCTTAGGGAGCTCTAGGACAAGCTTCTTGTGTAAGTTGCCCAGTAATTCTGTGTCATTTTGGCTCCAGAGAGTTGTTTTTACGGTGTCTCCGGGGTTGTTTGTTTGTGTTAGATACCAAAACTGTCCTGTTTCTATGTCGATATGTGCATTTAAAACAGGATCCGTTGAACCCATAACGCGTTGCCATGGTGTCCAGCCTCGTATTAGGCCGTCTTCATCGAATATCGCTGTGCTTTTAAATATTCCCTTGGCGTTTTCGGCGCTGCCGGCACAGCAGGCGTAGACGGCATCACCCAGTGTGAACATGTTTTCGACGGTGTCGGGGACCGTCCCTTGGCCCGTCTTGGCTTCAGCGTCGGTTTTTGTTCGAAGCTCACCAGGTATAGTAGGCGCGTCTTCCTGTGTAACAGAATCTTTTTTTGCGAGGGTTCCTATGAGACTCTTATCATCAGAAGTTGTTATAATTGGCAGCGCAAACAGTTCGGTTTTTATAATAGAACCTAAATTATTATAAATGTTTCCGTTTGCGATTAGATATGCTTTTCCTGTACTGGTGTACATGGTTTTGATGTTGTGAATGGCAACATGCTCGTCTGGAGCAGTGATGAGCGTATCTTTGTGAAATGCGACAATCTTATCCGTGGCCGTATCTGTTCCGATAACGCTTGCTGGAACGACCGGCTCAAGAATAAGCTTATCTCCATCCATTCTTCCGACAAGAACACCAGAAATAAACGTTGAATCATTAGAGTTAATTTTTCCCTGTAGTCCAATGAAAAGTCTCTTGAGAATCGAATCCCAGAACATCACTGCGCCATCGAGCAGGTCGATGTTTGTTGCATCAGATCCAGCTACTGTTTTTACGGTAACGGATTTATTGCCTTCTTGGCCTGTTGTTGCATCGATCGGGGTAAGATCGACGCCGGTCGACTTAACAACGGCGATACCCGAGTTTGTTCCACCGAACGTTGCTTCTTCTGTATGGTTGACCGCCGCAAAGATATGACTTGTAGACGAAGCAAGACCCGAAATTCCTCCGGTTTGGTTGCCGTTTGAATCGTTGATTTTTTTTGTGTTTGTTAAAACAAAATCGCCTTTAGTAGCGCTGAGAACCATAACAATATTTTGGTTGGTTCCTGTTGTATTAGAATCGACGTAATTTGGGTTTCTTGTTGCGGGAACGGCGACTGGATAGGGGCCGGAGAGCGAGAGGTGAGCGATGTCTGCGTTATAGAGCGGGTTTTCGGTTTTGCCTGACTCTTTAGCACCGTTGCTTTGACTTTGATTGACAAATGCTTTTTGGGGCGCAAGTGCTAAGAAGTCTAACGTAACCAGGTCGCTGGTTACATTGATAAATGCTCGCGAGAGTGCGTATGTTTTTTGATTTGTATTGGAAGCCCCCAGGTAAAAATTATTTGCCGACAGAAAGGTGCTGGGGCCAAAGGTGAGTGGGGCGGTTGTTATGACGTCTACGCTTCTGGTTGCAATCTCCACTTCTTCTTTTTCTACCGTGGCCATCGTAACCGATCTTGGGCCGCTTGAAAGTGTTGGAAGAACGGTTTGATAGACTCCCATATTTAGGGCCATCGTCACGATTATTGTCAATCTCGTGTGTCTACTCATGATTTCGATCCTATCTCTTTAAGAAGTAGAGCTTTAGCTTACATAAATCTTTTATGAAGAACATGACCATCATTGTAAATAGAAATAGTGGAATTGTGAATATCCAATATCCCCAGCGGATGCAAAAAAACGAATGCCATGAGGTTTGAGAAAGCAGGTAGCAGAACAGCTTGTGAGCACCAAGAAAAAGCGCTATCCCAATAAGTAAGTTAACGCTGTAGCGTCCCAAAAATACAAGATAGTTTCCGGCATGGATGCGGAATTTATGTTTTTTATAAAGAAAAAAGAGACAGATTGCGGTTAACGCTGCTCCTGAAATCGCTGTTGATGCGGCGACACCTGGGGCGCCATAATAGTGCATCCCAATAATACTGAAAACTAAGTTGATGGCCGTTGCGATGATTGATGCGACGGTTGGGTACCAGGTATCGTGTCTCGCATAGAACATGTTAATAAGTACTTTGTTGAAGCAGTAGAAGACGAGTCCGCTTGAGTAGCAGACAAGAATGGCGACCGTTTCTTGGACTCTCGATTTATCAGAAAGAAAGTGTGTCAGAATAGTTGGCGCGACAAAGAAGAGAAATAGCATAGTTGGAACAATCATCCAGGTGATAAACTTTGCCGTTTCGATTAGATAGAAGTGAAGACGTTTTGGGGCGTAGGTTGAGATTCTAGAGAAATGCGGCAAGAGAATGGTTGAAAAAGCGACTGCAAAGATTCCCAGCGGCAGGTTCATAAACCTGTTGCCAACATATAACAGTGTGATTGATCCTTCCGGAAGATACGAAGAGATGACCATATCGAGATAAATATTGATTTCAACAACCCCTACGCCGATCAGGCACGGGAGAAATTTTTTCAAGATGTTTTTAAACTCGCGTCGAGCTTCCTGTGTTATCGTCCCAAAGGTAAAGTGATAGCTTAGGTATAGCGTGACATGTAGTATGAAAACCAGGCTTCCGCCGACGAGGATTCCCACGGCCAGGATTGTTGGGGTTTGGTGGTACATGAGGCAAAAGATAAGTGTTCCGACGTAGGCAATATTGTGTAGGACCGGTCCAAATGATTGGGCGAAAAAGTGGTCTTTTGCTTGCAGCGCGCCAGAGAGTAGTGCGCTGCTTGATATAAAAAACAAAAGTGGGAATAGGATTTGTAAAAGAGGTACGGCATAGCTGATTTGTTTTGCCGAGAACCCAGGGGTAACAAGTTTTAAGACGATCTCAGGAAAAAAGAATACGAACACGCATAAAAGCAAGACAATTCCTTCGAAGAAGAGAAATGCGAGACTCATGGTGCCGTTTGCCGTTTTATGGTTTTTCTTTTTGGTAAGTTGTACGTAGCTTGGTATGAAAGCTGCGCTCAGGGCCCCTTCAGCGAAGATTCGACGAAAGAAGTTTGGAAGTTTGAATGCGGCGATAAACGCATCAGCGAGAGCGCCTGTTCCAAGGAATTTAAGTTGTAAAAAGACCCGCGGGAACGCAAGGAGTCTACTGAGTAATGTGAATGCGCCGAAGTTGAATGTTTTTCGTAAAATTGATCGCTTTTGCATAGGGGGTGCCGGAGTAAGAGGTTTATTAAAAGGTTTATTGTTGTTTAGGCAAAGCGCCAGTGTAGCATAGTTTTCCGTTTACGAGTTCAAAAACATAATCCATGCGTTCATAGACGTTTTTGTCGTGCGAGCAGAGGATAATTCCCATCTGCCAGTCTTCCCGACAAGCAAGAAGAAGATCGACGATGTTGGCAGCGTTGGTTGCGTCAAGGTTGCCTGTGGGTTCGTCTGCGAGTAGGAATTTTGGTTTGTTGAAGATGGCGCGGAGAATTGAGATGCGCTGTTGTTCTCCTCCTGAAAGTTCAAAGGGGAAGCTGTTTGCTTTGTCAGTCAGCCCGACATGCTTGAGCAGGATTTGCGCTCTGTCTTTACAGGACGCTTTCGATTTGTCTTTGATAAGTCCCATCAGCATGATGTTTTCAAGAACCGTCAGCTCATTAATCAGGTAGTGAAACTGGAAGACGAAGCCTATCGATTGGGCACCGGTTATTTTTCCTGATGTTGGGGTATCGAGTTTTCCTAGTATGTGCAGCAGTGTTGACTTGCCGCTTCCGGAGGCGCCAGTGATGGCATATGTTTTACCCTGTTCGAATGTTTCTGAAATATCTTGAATGACATGGAGTTTTTTATTTGCGGATTCGAATGTTTTATGGATGTTTTTGGCTTCGATTTTTTGGGGCACGATTTTTGACATGAGTCGACCTTTTTTGTAAACCATACCATTAATCCATATCGTGGGCAATTTTTCGCTGTTGGATCGCCCGTTGACGGTCTGAACCTGCTGGTTATCAGGCTATAGAAGCGGTCGTTACAAACTTTGTTGCTTTTATGAAAACGAATCATTTAGACTAACAACTGAACCTGCGAGTTGATGTTTTGCGACTTGAAGGGGGGCTTAAAAAAGAAAAAACAATCATTTCTGCGTTCATACTACCTTGAAGGGGGGGAGATACTTATGGATGAGCAAAAAAAGTTCTTGGAGGAGATACCACAGATTTTGCCTGTTATCCCAACAATTGATGTGCTTGTTTTTCCCAATATGGTTGTTCCGCTACTTGTTTTAGATGAAAAAATTATTAACGGTATTCGTGAGGCACTTGACGGAAATAAGATGGTATTGTTGTTGGCTGCAAAATCTCAGGAAGATGGCTACCAAGGCCCGATTGGAGTTCAGGACCTCTACTCCATTGGGACGGTTGCAACGATTATGCGGGCGATGGATTTGCCAGACGGTGGGATCAAGGTGTTGACTCAGGGGGTTGTTAGAGCGAGAGTTGGCGAGATTTATCCTGATCAGGATATTCTGCGTGCAACGGTAAGCAGCATCCCATTTAAAAAAGCAAGTCAACCTCCTGAAGTTCTCGAAAGTAAGATCAGAAAAATTGCGGCGATGGGAGAGCGTGTAAGTGAGGCTGAAGGTTTTCTCGGGGCTGACTTTCAGGCGATTCTATCGCAGATGGAGGACCCGGAAAGAATGATCACGTTCATTCTATCTCACGTTAATTTACGGGTAGACCAGGCGCAAAATTTGTTGGAAAAAGACACTTTAGATGATTTAGTCGATAGTGCACATGAATGTCTTGGATCTCACTTAGAAGTTGCAAAGGTCGAGGAGCAGATTCGAACTGATACGCGAGAGCAAATCAACAAGTCGCAACGAGAATATTATCTGAGGGAACAGTTGAGGGCGATTCAGAAGGAACTTGGTGAGGAGGGCGACTCCGAGCTTGAGGCATTCAAGAATAATATTGATAAGATGCCGCTTTCTGATGAGGCAAAGACTGAGGCGTCACGACAAATCAGACGATTAGAGCGAACGAGTCCTGACTCGTTAGAGGCGACCGTTTTGCGCAACCATCTTGAATGGTTACTTGCGATGCCGTGGGGGGTTGAGACCAAAGAAAAAATTGATATAAGAAAGGCAAAAGAGATTCTTGATAACGATCATTACGGCTTGAATTTAGTAAAAGACAGGATCCTGGATTATCTATCGGTTATGTCTTTAAAGGAAGATTGTCATGCGCCAATATTATGTCTGGCTGGTCCTCCTGGCGTTGGAAAAACATCGCTTGGTCGTTCGATAGCTCGTAGCATGGGACGAAACTTTGCACGGTTATCACTTGGTGGTGTTCATGATGAATCAGAAATTCGGGGGCACCGTCGGACCTATGTTGGGGCGTTGCCAGGGCGATTTGTTCAGGCGATTCGTCGAGCTGGAAGCTCTAACCCCCTGATTATGATTGACGAGATAGACAAGATTGGTGCTTCTGGGAAGGGTGATCCATCGTCGGCGTTACTCGAGGTGCTTGACCCGGAACAAAACGGTAGCTTTTATGATAATTATTTGGGTGTGCACTTCGATCTTTCTAAAGTGATGTTTGTTGCGACAGCCAACAACTTGATGATGATCCCTGGGCCACTGCGCGACCGCATGGAAATTATACAATTGGCTGGATATACCTACGAAGAAAAGTTAGAGATTGCAAAGCGACATTTAGTTGAAAAATCTATAGATTCGTCAGGCTTGGGTGATAGGGGTGTTTCTTTTCCTGATGAAGTTATTAGCGAATTGATTCACGGTTATACTCATGAGTCAGGAGTTCGGGATTTAGAGCGACATGTGCAAAAGCTTTGTTCCAAGTATGCACGAGCACTATTGGAAGACGAAAGGAACGTCTCGTTTACGTTAGAGAATTTACCAAACTTCTTAGGCGCTCGTCTTAACCCTACAGATGAATCGAACCATGAGGATAAGATTGGCGTTACAAATGGTCTTGCGTGGACACCGGTTGGAGGAGAGGTTCTTCAGGTTGAAGCGGTGTTGATGCCGGGCTCTGGAAAGTTATTGCTGACTGGCCAGCTTGGTGATGTGATGAAAGAGTCTGCGCAGGCTGCGGTAACGTATGCCCGGGCGCATGCTGATGAGTTTGGCATTGATAGGAAAGTTTTCACGGACTATGACTTGCATATCCATCTGCCGGCAGGAGCGATTCCAAAAGATGGACCCTCTGCTGGAATAACGTTATTATCATCAATTTTTTCGGTGTTGACCAGTCGCCCCGTCAACTGTGATTTTGCAATGACAGGAGAGCTCAACCTTCAGGGTAACGTACTTCCTATTGGTGGGTTAAAAGAGAAAATATTAGCGGCCAAGCAGTATGGGCTCAATAATATTTTGCTTCCGAAGCAGAACAAAAAAGATATGATCGATCTAGATGGTGTTGAAAAGGGACTTAAAATCCATTGGGTTGACCATGTTGACGAGGTACTCAACTTCGTGTTGCTTCCTAACGGTAAGCTTGCTTAATTTTTCCTAGGGCTTCCCTTCGGGGGTTTTAAGAGCGGGTTGGGGGCTCTAGTTTTACAGTTGATTGGACGTTAACAAATAGCTTGTAGGTGTTAGTGCTATGGCAAAGCTTGATATGCTTGCGTAAAGTTTTGTTTTTTCCTACGGTTTCCAGTGAACAATTAAGATTGTAAGTTTTCTGGCTATGGAGAGCAAGATGGCAAAAAATACAAGTAAGCAGAGCGTTGTAATGATTGGCGGTGCAACACGAGATATATATTTACAGTATCATGGAGCCGATTGCATGAGCATAACGGAGCGTGATTGCGAGCGACGGTATATGTTGTTCGAGTCGGGGGCCAAGGTTGAGGTTGAAGATGTTCTGTATTACACCGGCGGAGGGGCTACCAATTCGGCTGTTTCATTTAAGCGCTTAGGTTTTGACGTTACCTGTTTCTGTATGATCGGTGATGATGAAGCTGGTCACGCTGTCTTACAAGATCTAACAAGCGAGGGTATTGATACGAGTAGTATTACCGTCTCCCAGACTCATGCCTCAGGAACGTCGTTTGTTGTTAATTCACTACGCCGAGATCGGACGATTTTTGCCTATCGAGGGGCAAACGGGTTTCTGGCAGAAGAAAACATCGATTTAGATTTGATTGAGAACGCAAGTCAGCTGTACATAACTTCTCTCAGTCACGAGTCGTCGCAAATGCTCAGTACGATTGGGGCGTATGCGAAGAAGCACAACATTCCTGTTGCGGTTAATCCAGGAATTAGCCAGCTATCGACAGGGGCTCAAGAGCTTAAGAAGTCGCTTAAATACATCGACATTCTTATTTTGAATTGTTCAGAGGCCAAAACGTTTATGGGCGCGTTAGCCGAGCAGTCACGGGAGTCGTTATATTTTAGTGTTCCAAATTTCTTCAAAGAGGTTATGGGAATAGGGCCTCGGATTGCTGTAGTGACCGATGGAGCCCAAGGTGTCTATGTTGCGACGAATAATACCGTCTATTTTCACCCTAGCATGTCGGTTGAGGTTGTCGATACGCTTGGCGCAGGCGACTCATTTGGCTCCTGTTTTGTTGGTTGCCTACGTCGGGGCATGGGCATTGAGGATGCTTTACGGTGTGGGATTGTTAACAGTGCTTCGGTGATTGGTCAGTTTGGTGCCAAACCGGGCCTTTTGTCGTACGACCAGCTTCAGAGGCGAGTTAAAAATATAAAGCCGGGCCTATTACAAAAAAACTTGCTGTGAGGCGAGTCTGTCTTGTGATTAGTTGTGACAAGCTGCGTATTTGTCAGTTGAGTCGACGGGGAGATTTTTTTATTGGCGAGTTTTGCCGGGAACTCCCCCTAGGGGCGCTTGATGTTTGTGAGGGAGTTGTGTATAACTTCTCAAACTTATATCGCTTAATTGTGAACTTTTTGGATGAGCATCGATTGCATGGAGTGAGGGCGATTGTTTGTTGCCCGTATCTTGCTTCTTCTATGGGCTTGAAGCGTAAGTTTGCTCTATTTCAGATTTCGTTATGTGTGAGCAAGACTGGCCTAAGAATCGACAAATTACTTGATGAGGACTTACTTTCGTGAAGCCGGTTTTTCACAAGCGTGATTTGCAAAACAAGCTCGATTTTTTTTCGCTATTTCGTATTCGAGGGCGCCAGCGACTGATTTCTTGGGCTGGAATTTCTGCCGGTGCTATCACTATAGTTTTTCTTGTTCTTTTTATAATCTCTTGGATTGCTTCGAATCGATATATTTACCTACACCAGCAGGAGTTTTGTTTAAACGAGAAAGTTTTATTGCTGCAGCAACAAGTAAAACAAGCCAACCCATCTTTGATCAAGCTACTACGTGTTATCTCTGACGCTATATCGCCAGAAACGTATCTAGACTCTATTCTTTGCGACAATAACTCGATTGAGATTCGTGGTGGGGCCCGTCAGGTTGAGCATGCGGTTTTATTTTATAAAAAGATTTCTGAGGCAGGGGTGCTGGATACGTGTCAATTTAAACATATTGGGCGTGATAGTAAGCATGCCCAACATGTGTTGTTTTTTGTACGAGGCCGGCCTTGTAGGCGAAAGTGACGCAAAGGTAAGAATTTGGGTCGTTCGTTCGATGGCGATACAGGAGTCTCGTTTCGGGCCGACTGTTCAATAGCAATCCTGGCCGAACCGTTAGGTGAGCCCTGGCGATAAGCGTAGGTGCAAATTTGCCTAAGAATCAATATTTTGGTAAAGTTAGGCCTGTGTTTTGTACAAGTATAACCTAAAACCTGGCTTTTGGCCCGTATCTCTTGTCTGGGAGCGGAGTTTTTATCAAGAGTCAGCCTTTTTCTAGAGGTATTTGATGATAAAGAATTCCAATAATATTGCAGTTTCGAGTGCTGAGATGCTCGAAGAGATCTATACGCTTAGCGATGAGATGCGTAGCGAGTTGACCGGTTTGTACGATGAGATTTTCAACCAATTCAAGCTTGGGAAAGTTATATCGGGGAGAATTGTTGGCAAAGACAATTCTGGTGTTCTGGTTGATATTTCCTATAAATCAAACGGTTTGATTCCAGCATATGAGTTCTCTGATTATGAGCTGAGAAAGCTCAATATTGATGACGAAATAGAGGTTTTACTCGATCGATTAGAAGACGAAAGCGGTAATGTCGTTCTTTCATATCAAAAAGCAAAATCGTTGCGAGCATGGGACCAATTGCTTAGTCTGGCTGAAAAAGATGAGCCTGTTCGAGGTGTTGTCATTCACAAGGTTAAGGGTGGTTTGAGCGTTGATATCGGGGTTCCAGCATTCCTTCCTGGGTCTCAAGTCGACATGCAGCGGGTAACCGATTTCGATCAATTTGTTGGTCAAGAGATTATTTGTAAAATTCTCAAGGTAAACAAGAAGCGCGGTAACGTTATCGTTTCCCGTCGCCGATATCTTGAAGATCAACGTTCGGAAGACAAGAAAAAAGCGCTCGAGACTCTCGCAGAGGATCAAGTGCTTCAGGGTATTGTCAAAAACATCACCAATTACGGTGTCTTTGTCGATGTTGGTGGTATCGACGGTCTTCTTCATATTACTGATATGTCGTGGAGACGAATTTCTCATCCAAGTGAGCTTGTCAGGATTGGCGATACGATTACCGTAAAAGTCATCTCTTTTGATAAGAAGCACGAAAAGATCTCTCTTGGGATGAAGCAGCTTGAAGAGAATCCTTGGGAGAAAGTTGAAGAGCGTTATAAAGTTGGCGCGACGCTCAAGGGTAAGATTTCAAGTATTACCGATTATGGACTTTTTGTTGAAGTTGATCGGGGCGTTGAAGGCCTGGTCCATATTTCCGAAGTGTCCTGGACTGAACGAATCAATAACTTGTCGAAGCACTACGCTGTTGGTCAGGAAGTCGAGGTTGCTATCGTTGCGCTTGATAAGAACAACAGACGTATGTCGCTGAGTATCAAGAGGTTGCAGGAAGATCCTTGGAAAGTGGTTGCTGAGCGGTTTAAGGTTGGTGATACGTTTTCTGGACCTATCACAAATATCACAGACTTCGGTATTTTTGTTCAGCTGTATGAAGGTGTTGATGGTTTGGTTCACATATCAGATATTTCGTGGACTGAGCATATTGTGCATCCTGCTGATCGATACAAAAAGGGTGATATTGTTGAGGTAACGATCTTGTCGATCGATCCAGAAAACAAGAAGATTTCGCTTGGAGTTAAGCAACTTGAGACCGATCCATGGGAAAATATCGATGCCGAATATCCTATTGGTAAGGTTGTCGAAGGAACCGTTTCAAAGGTTACAAACTTTGGGGCATTTGTTAAGTTGCGAAGCGGAATCGAAGGACTGGTCCATGTTTCAGAGCTGTCTGACAAAGAAGTAGAAAAAGTTGATGAGATCGTCAAAGTTGGTCAGACAATGCAGTTTAAAGTTATCAAGTCGAACAGAGAAGAGCGAAAATTAGGTTTAAGCTTGAAGGCGCTTAGAGAAAAATCGGGTGAAACTTTTGTCCGACAGACTCCAGCGTCAAGATCTGCTTCACAGGAGAAGCCATCCGGAAGAAGATCTGAATCACGAACTACAACAACAAGCAAAACTCCTACGAAGACGATCATGCAGCAGGCATTTGAGGAGCTCACTCGACGACAAAACGATGACGACGAAGAAAAATAGGAAGATCTATGGAAGAAAGAACATATGGGATGATCAAGCCCGGCGCGATCAAAGCTGGTTGTACAGGCGAGATTATTAGTCGAATTGAGAAGGATGGCTTTTCGATTGTTGCCATGAAAAAGTTGCATATGACTAAAGAGTTGGCAGAGCTTTTTTATGAGGTCCATAGACAGAGACCATTTTTTGGCGAGCTTGTTGAATCGATTTCAGCAGGGCCGGTTGTTGCGTTGGTGCTTGAAAAAGATGGCGCGATTGTGGCTTGGCGAGAGTTGATGGGAGCGACCAACCCAGCACAAGCAGCTGAGGGTACGTTGCGTAAGCTTTATGGTACGAGCATTGGTGAAAATGCGGTGCATGGTTCAGATGCGCCTGACACCGCTCGGACAGAGATAGAGCTTATTTTTCCTGAATTGGGGTAGCTAAAAGAACGTCGCCGCCGACATTGTAATTGAAGTGTCGGCGGCGACGGTTTTGTTTTAAATAGATATTTTGGGGTTATCATGAAAAAGATAATTTTATTTCTATGTAGTTTGTTACTGAGTACGCAGTCTGTTGTTGGTATGGAGCCAAGCCCTAAGAGGCGTAAAGTAGACACCCGTGTGGTTGATGGTGATGAGCCCGGTAAGCTTCATGAGCTTGACGATGTCATTCCAGGTGTTTTTAACGATGTTACCAAAGACGTAATTTTTTCTTATCTGACTCTTTTTGATTTACTTGGGGCTTTGTGCTTGGTAGGCAAAGACATGAGTTTTTTGGTGGATTTTCATATCAAAGAAAGCTCACATCCGAATTACGATCGACCCTTTCTAATAAAAATAGATAGTTTTATTTATATGCCTTTGCTTCGATTTATGGAAAAAAACAGGCAGGGTCTTGTTTTATTCGTTACGCCGAGCTGTTCTATTGAAAGCTGGAATTGTTTTGAAGATTTTCTTTCAGTTAACCGATGGGAAGAGAAGTGGCTTCTTGTTGTTGGCCTAAGGATTGAAGGGGCTGGCGTTGATTGCGATTTGTTGAGTAAGTTTTCGAATCTTAAGGAGCTGCTTATTGCAAACAACCCAAATCTTAATCCAGAATTGTTAAGAGATATTCTATCAAACTTGCCCAAGCTTCAGAAGTTCAGTTGCCATTCTATTTTAGCAGAAGAGAACGAGCAGAACGAGATGATTGATACTATTGTTGAATATGGTGCGAATCTGAAAGATCTAAAACTTGTTGGTTTTGATTGTTTACAAGGAAATTGTTTTCAGAGGCTTGTCAAGGGGTTGGGAACGTTGCAGGCATTGCGATTATACCATTGTTGTGGTGATGATGGATCGTTTGAGAATGACTTAAAAAATAGCGCCGAGCATCTTGGAAATATAAAAGAATTAGTGATCGAGCATCAAGATTTTCCTGCGGGTGCCTTTATCGATATTGCTGGCTCGTTAAAAAATTTAGAAGTATTAGTCGTTATCAATCCAAATCTTTCGAACAGAAGGATTACAGGAAACTTTCTGAGAAACGTTAAGAAGCTAGTAAAATTGCGAGTATTGCGTCTTGAGGGTGCGTATGTTGACGGCAAAGACTTTCATGCGCTTGGTGATATTGCGGACTGTTCAAAACTGCGAGAATTGGCCTTTGGTCTTTGGGGCATGTGTCTTCAAGATAATAATAGAAAGATGGTTGTGAAAGCGCTAAAGCAATTTGTGCAAGCTCTTCCCGAGTTGAAAGTATTCGCAATGGCGTTGAGTGGTATCAGTGCTGAAGATCCAATAGATACCCCTTGTGGCTGTCTTGACGGTGATTGTAATTGTCCGAACTTTTGTTGGAATATGCCGAATGAAGTTGTTGAGCAGATTGTGAATATGAGGGGCTTGGAAAGTGTTTCTTTCGGTACTACTACTCGTGTGTCTAAAGAGACAATAGAAAAACTAAAAAATCTTAAAAATCTTAAAACTCTTTGGATAAGATTTCCTGCAGAGAGGTTGGTTGCTAATTTGCTGAAATCACTACCTGAAAACCTTGGTGTCTTAACGGTTGGTCTTCACAATTCAAGATTGTGTTTCTGTGGTTTTAAGAAAAAGTTTAGCAAGTATTTTCTAACGGGTTTAAAGCAATGTAGGCTTTTTGGTCTTCGTCAAAAATCTTGCTGTTGGCCAAGGCCGGACATTTTCGATCCCCCAACGCCTGGCAACAATACAGATCCTGTTGTTAATTACCCAGGTCAGGAAGATTCCGATTTTTAACCCAAGCGTCAAGGCCGATTAAATATTGTAGCAGTCCTTCGAGCTGCGAGAGCCTGACTGAATTTGGTCCGTCGCAAAGAGCTTTCTCTGGGTTGTCATGGACTTCCATAAATATTCCGGCGATCTTTTGGGCGATAGCGGCGCTTGCAAGGTTCGGTATAAACTCTCGGTCGCCGCTAGACGAACACCCTTGGCCGCTAGGCCTCTGAACTGAGTGGGTGGCATCAAATACTACGGGTTTGCCAAATTTTTTCATGATCGGGAAATTTCGATAGTCTACGACCAGGTTGTTATACCCGAAGGTGTACCCGCGTTCGCAAAGCCAGATTGATTCGTTGCCGGTGCTTGTTGCTTTCTCGAGAACTTTGCTCATTGTTTCAGCAGAGACGAACTGGCCCTTTTTAATATTAACGATTTTGTTTGTCTTGCTTGCTGCTATGAGTAGGTCAGTCTGCCGGCACAAAAATGCTGGGATCTGGATGACGTCGACATGTTCGCTTACGATTTCTGCATGAGCTGGTATGTGAATGTCGGTGACAACCGGAACCTCAAGCTCTTTCCTGACTTTACTTAGAATTTTACATCCCTCATCTAAGCCAACCCCACGAAAATTTTGCAGCGATGTTCGATTCGCTTTATCGAATGAGCTTTTAAATATAAAGGTGAACTTTAATTTTTCAGATAACTTTTTTAGATGTTCAGCGATTGTAAGTGTGTGTTGTTCGTTTTCGATGACACACGGTCCGAGAATAAAAAAAAGTGGAGAATTATTGTTTTGAAGACTCTTCAGGTTCGTCATGGTTGGCTCCTTCTTCCTGGTCGGTTAGTTGTAGCTGTTTCGAGGCTTCATCGAGTATACCATTGACGAATTTATACGCATCTTTTTCGGCAAAATTTTTTGCGAGTTCTATTGCTTCATTAATGACGATGCTTGGGATTGCTTCGGGTTGCCGGAGTTCCCAGAGTGCGAGCCTAAGGATGAGGCGAGTGCAGCAGCCAAGTCGCTCGAGTTTCCAGTTGCGGAGCAGTGGTTTTATTTGTCTATCGAGTTCTTCGCGCATCTCGGTAGCGCCGCGAGCCATCGTTACGGCGAGCGAGTCTTCCGTGATGTCGATACGAAAGCCTTTTCGGAAATTTTCGATAATTGTATCGAGTAAAACCGTGTAGTCATGGCGATCAATTGCATAGAGAAAATGGAACGCAAGTGCTCGCATATCACGCCGAGATGCGGGTGTAATAATATTTGCGGGCGGCTCAAAATCGTTTTTTATTTGTTTCATCGGCAGGCGCTCTCAGGCAACAGGTGGTTATACATCGACCAATCAGTGCTCTTACTCTCCCACCTTTTCCTAGTATTATACTTCGGCACGTTCAATATATTTGTTGTCTCGTGTGTCGACCTTGATTGAATCACTTTCGTTAACAAAAAGAGGAACTTGGATGGTCAGGCCGGTTTCGAGAGTTGCCGGTTTACTGCCTCCTTGTGCCGTATCGCCTTTTACTCCGGGGACCGTCTGGGTAACTTTCAGAATCATGAACATTGGGGGTTCGACGGTTATCGGTTTGCCCTGGAAGTTGACAATGTTGTAAATTATTTCTTCTTTGAGATAGTTTTTGACTTGTTCGATTTGCTGAGGATTGAATGACACCTGCTCATAGCTTTCTTGGTCCATGAAGTGGTACATGTCATCTGCGTA
Source organism: Candidatus Babelota bacterium (assembly GCA_018817025.1). Taxonomy (GTDB): domain Bacteria; phylum Babelota; class Babeliae; order Babelales; family JAHIUU01; genus JAHIUU01. The sequence goes on from JAHIUU010000003.1 coordinate 63,806, forward strand.
TAGATACTGCATTTTTTTATATTCGAGGTCAGGTTCTGGAAATTTTTCACCTGATCGGAAGGTTTCCTCGAGAACTCGACCGGTGATGAGATTTTTGAGTTTGGTTCGAACGAACGCGCCGCCCTTTCCTGGCTTAACGTGTTGGAAGGAGACGACCAGCCAGGGTTCGTTATTCCAAAGGATTTTTGTAGAGCTGCGTCTAAAATCGGACGTGGAAATCACGGTTGTTTTCCTTTCAAATTTACCATTACCAACCTCTTGAGCACTAATATTATGAAAAAGGGAAGAAATTGCAATTTTTTTGAGAAAAGGGCCTTTTTGCTATAAAAGGCCCTTTTTGTCCGAGTCTGATAGAAGAACGGCTATAATTTGTTGATCAGTCGTTGTATTTCTTCTGAGAATCGCTTGATTTGTTTTGCATGGTACTCGATTGTATCGTGTGCGTTCTTGAGAGTTTCTGTTGATGCTTCCCGCGTGAGCTGGTCGATTGTGGCTCTCATTGCTGCTAGGTTGGCTTGCTGACTCTGGGTGATACTAACAACATCAAGAAGCATCCTCTTCTTGGATTTTTCTGCTGCATCAATTCTATTGGCAAGCAGATCCAGTTTGAGATTAAGAATGTTCATCTGATGATCGTAGTCGATAATAGAACGAGTTATTTCATAATCGGAGGAAGGGAGTTTTGCGACGACCAACTGTAAGTTGTCAATTGATCGGTCAAGTTCGTCGAGCGTCTTATCATAACTTCTGATTGCTGTCTCGGCCTGTTCTTTTTCTGTTTTTAGGGGATCTTTTTTAGGGCGGGATGATCGGGTTGAGGCGATTGTGAACCACAAGCTAGGTCCCAACAACCCATACGGATAGCCGTACCATCCGTCTCGGCGATACCCACGATAACTGCGGTGCCCCATGTGGCCGCGATAACTGCCACGGCCACCATGGCCGCGACGGGCAACTCTTACTACTGGTCCCCTTGATCTGGAGCGCCCGCCTATTTCTTGTGTTGTGCGTGCATCGAGATAGGTTCCGAAGAACATGAAGCAGAGCAGTAAGCCTCCTAAAATTTGTTTTATTTTTATATTCACGAGCCCCCCTATTTTTTTATGATGACAACCCCAAGCGCGAGCAATCCTATAAATAGCAACACAATCGCTAGTATTAGCATATTGATCGTTCTTTGTGATCGTTGCATCATATGAAACTGTTGCTGCACCATCTGTTCACGTTGTTGAGATTCCATCTTTTGTTTTATATCGAAAAGTTTTTCTTGTTGTTGCTCTCGCCTCAGCAGCTCTGTTTCTTGTTGAGCTTTCTGTGCCACTTGTTCTGCTTGTCGAGCCTTGCTTTTTCCTGATCCTGCAATTGCGGTTCCTAGCATCATGCCTCCTGCGAGGCCAGCAACAGCGCCTACCGCGGCATCGCCTCCCCTGTGGTGGTGGCCATAGTGTCGGCGGTAACCAAAGACGTTTACGCATGGCATAACTAGTGTTGCTGTCGTTATCAAGCTTATGATTAATTTTCTCATGACCTAATCCTCCTCATTGTAGACTCTCTATGGTACAGTGATACACAAGTTTTCTTACTATTTAGTGTGCCTAGATATAGTCTTGATTGTCAATAGGTCGGAGTTTTTATTATGAAAAGTTTTATATCTGAATTGATTGCGCGTGAGTTTGCGCGTCAGGAATCGACGATAAGCTTGATTGCGTCAGAGAATTATGCGAGTAACTCTGTTTTGCGTGCGACAGGGTCTGTTCTGACGAACAAGTATGCCGAAGGGTATCCTGGCCGTCGGTATTATGGGGGGTGTGAGGTTGTTGATCAGGTTGAAATTTGTGCGATGGATACGGGCAAAAGGCTTTTTGAGACCGACCATATGAATGTACAGCCTCACTCTGGGTCGACGGCGAATATGGTGGTTTATTTTAGCCAGCTAAATCCAGGGGATACGGTTTTGGGCATGAGTCTGCAAGCCGGGGGGCATTTAACGCATGGGCATAAGCTCAACTTTTCGGGTAAGCTGTTTAATTTTGTTTCTTATAGTGTCAGCCCCGAGGACGAGTTAATCGATTATGATGAGATTGATCTTTTGGCTGCTCAGCATAAGCCAAAGATGATTGTGGCCGGAACCTCTGCGTACTCTCGCATTGTTGATTACGAAAAATTTCATGAGATTGCCAAGCGGCATAGGGCCCTTTTGTTTGTTGACATGGCCCATGTGGCCGGTTTGATTGCCGCACGGGTTCACCCTAGTCCTATGCCGTTCGCAGACATTGTCAGTTCGACAACGCACAAAACACTTCGTGGTCCTCGAGGTGGGTTTATTTGTTGCAAAGGCGAGTTTGCAAAATCGATTGATCGGGCGGTTATGCCAGGTTGCCAGGGAGGGCCACTGATGCATGTGATTGCGGCCAAGGGGGTTGCATTTGAAGAGGCGCTCAGGCCTGAATTCAAGACGTATCAGGAACAGGTTTTAAAGAACGCCAAGATTATGTCGAAAATGTTTGTAGATCTAGGCTATAGAGTTGTCTCCGGCGGGACCGATACCCATCTATTTTTACTAGACACAAAACAGAGTCATGGGCTTACCGGTGATATTATTGAGCGTGCTTTGGGTTTGTGCAATATTATCGTGAACAGAAACTCGATCCCATTCGATACCGAGTCGCCTCTCGTAACAAGCGGTATTCGTATTGGAACACCTGCTATTACGACGAGAGGATTTGGCGAGCGCGAGGTTGTTCAGCTGGTTCATTGGATTGATGAAGCGATAAAAAAGCGTGACGATGATAAGTTTTTGGCGGCGTTACGGGAACAGGTTGTGGGGCTTTGTAAATTGGTTCACGTTTATTGAGTCTTGGGCCCACAGCGGCGCCAACGTGGGGTGTTGGTTTGGCTTGGTGTGGGCTAATAGCAAAGCCTGCGCATAATGCGCTTCGGTTTTGTGGCTGCTCTAGATGAGCAGGAGCGGGGATGTCAGAGGTTCCAGAACGGGCCGACTGCCTACTTTTCCTTCGGTAGCAGCCGTACGTAATCATCGGCAAGGTTTTTGGCGATCTCGATCATTTTAGCTCGTTGGCTGGGGTTGAACTCTGGGCCAAAAAAATCGATTGCTTTCCTGCTGCTAAGAATCTCGCTTTGTTCCTGTTCATTTTCTTCGAGTTGTCTCAGTATAGAACCCGCACGTTTACGTGCCGTGTTTGATTTTTTTATTTTTTCCCGTTTTGAACAACCACATCCACCATAGTTGAGCTGCTCGGGAGCGAGAGACGCTGTTCGGAAGTGAGTATTCATTTCTTGCTGGCCAAGCCATCCGAGACCAAGGTTGTTGGCATCTTTTGCGAGGTTTCCGTGTGTTGTCATGAATGACGTTGTTCTCCAGTGACGTTTTTGCCCAATAATACAGTATTTGAGGAGCATGATTTTTTTTGTAGCGTCATCACGGTTTTCTTCATTATCTATTTTACGCAAGAAACGGATAAGTTTTTGGTTTGACAGTATAGTCTCAAGTTCTTCTGTTTCAGGAGGAGAGTCTCCTGTCTTCAAAATATTTTTTATTTCTTTTATCAAAAGTAGGTCTTGCTCAGTGAGGCCATACTGTTCTAGGACGTTCGGTTGTTCGGGGGTATCTGGTTTACCTGTAACATTGGGTTGCGTTGCCCATTTATAGCCGCATAAAACAGTCCCTGCGGCGCCGGCTCCACCAATAGCTCCAAATATCCAGGCCAGCGTCTTGTATGTTTTTATTTGGGCGATAATTTTATGGGTTTCCTCTTTTGTTAGCAGTTCTATGAGATCAAGTTTTGTTTCAAGCTCTTTTATTTTCCAAACGCTATAGGCACAGCAACTTGCTCCGGTTAGAGCGCTTACGAGTGTTGCGGTTCCCCAGTAGGTATTGCTTTTGGCAAATGACATGGGTGCAAGAGTGATTGACAACAGAATAGTTATGACGATTTTTTTAACCAACTCTCTAACCATTTTTCTTCTCTCCCCAAGAAATAACGGACCTATCGAACTCTGCATATTTATAGTATTCTAGTAGTCTCTTTAGGCTACTGTGTTTTTTCGTGCGAAGTCTAACAACTAAAATAAACGTGAGATATGTCTGATCTACAAAGAATTTTATCCTATACAAAAAAATATTGGTCCCGGTTCGCAATCTCGGTTTCTACGGCGACGCTTTACGGAATCTTTTCTGCGGCGCCAACCTATGCGCTAAAACATGTAATCGATAAGATTTTTGTTGGTGGTCTTGACTATCTTATTATCCCCTTTATTTTTTGTTTTATTTTTCTCTACGCCCTTAAGGGCATTTTTGCCTATTTATCGATGTACTACATGAACTGGGTTGGCAATCGAGTGGTGAACGACCTTCGTATTGATCTGTTTAGTAGAATAGTTTATTTCCCACTTTCTTTTTTTAAGAAAAAAACGACAGGTGAGTTGATGGCGCATTTTTTGAATGATATTACAATGATTCAAAATGCCGCTTCGGTTGCTGTAAAGAACGGGGTGAGAAGTTTTTTTGAGGCGATTTTTTTGTTGGGCGTTGCGCTGTTTCAGAGTTGGCAGCTTTCGATGCTGTCGTTATTGGTTGCGCCATTTATTGTTTTTAGCATTCGGCAAATGGGTCGAGCTGTAAAAAAAGCTTCTGGTTCGATTCAGCATGAGATGGGGGTAATAAGCTCTGGGTTGCAAGAAACGTTTGTTGGTATTCGTGAGGTAAAAATTTTCAATGGAGAGGGCGTAGAGAAAGATCGTTTGGAAAAAAATCTTCGACGCTACTTTTCTTCGGTATTGCGCAATGTGAAAGTATTGGCGTTTGCTCCGGCGTTTATTGAGACGATTGCAACGACAGGCAGCGGATTTGTGTTTTATGTTGCGGCACGACAGGTTTTAGCTGGCGTGATTACTCCTGGGCAGTTGACTTCGTTTTTTGCGGCAAGTCTATTGGCGTATCAACCAATCAAGCGATTGATTAATACGTATGCAGAAGTTCAGTATGGTTTGGCTTCTGCAAGTCGTGTGTTCTCTGTCATGGACATGACCTATCCTGCGCTTGCCGATCGTACGATTCAGATCGTTTCGTTTCGCGATTCAATAGTGTTTGACAATATGTCGTTCGGGTATGATTCGAATGAGCTTGTTCTTGAGGATGTCAACCTGACGATCAAGCGGGGCGAACGGATTGGCTTGCTTGGTCCGTCTGGCTCGGGCAAGAGTACTATTTGTGACTTGTTATTGGGTTTTTTAACGCCTGTGTCGGGGCATGTTTATATCGATGGCCATGATAGCATGAAAATTTCGTTGCAATCATTACGGTCACTGATTGGTAATGTTAGTCAGCAGACGTTTTTATTTAACGACACTATTAAAAAAAATGTGCAGTATGCATCAGGAGATACAAGCGAAGAGCAGGTTGTTGAGGCTTGCAAACGGGCGCATGCCCATGAATTTATCGAGCAGTGCTCTAACAAATATCATACGTTGGTTGGTGAGAACGGTACGTTATTGTCGGGCGGACAAAAACAGCGATTAACGATCGCTCGGGCGTTGTTGAAAGATCCTGATATTTTGATTTTTGATGAAGCTACCTCGGCGCTCGATCAGCAGTCGGAAGAGATGATTAGGTTGGCGATTGAGGAGATTAGTAAAAACAAGACGGTTATTATTGTATCTCATAGAGTTTCTTTGATTGAAAAGATGGATAGAGTTTTTGAGATTCAGGATCGTCAGTTAGTGGAGAGGAGAATTGGGGATGGTGGTGAACGGTGCGCCAAAAATATCGGTGGTTCTTCCTACTTATAACGGATTGACGAGGGGGTTTGTCACGTATGCTATTGAGTCCGTTCTACAACAAACATACAAAAACTTCGAGCTTCTTATCGTTGACGACGGTTCTTCTGACGATACTCGAGAACTATGCCAAAAATATCTTGCTGACCATCGTGTAACCTATCTGCATCAAAAAAATAGTGGAGTTTCGGCCGCTCGTAATCATGGTATTAAGAAAAGTTCTGGCGACTATATTGCTTTTCTCGATGACGATGATAGTTGGCTACCAGAAAAACTTGAAAAGCAACTTTCTTTTGTTGAAAATCTTTGCGATTCGCAATTTGGGTTGTGCTACACAGCGTTAGAATTTATGACGAAAGACGGAAGAAAGACTGGGATTATACAGTCACATCATGCAGAGAAAAATATTTTTAGAGAGATGCTGTATGAAAATATAGTCGATTGTACCTCTTCAGTACTTGTCCCACGAAGTGTTCTGGATGATGTTGGCTTATTTCAAGAGCATTTATCTTATGCAGAAGATTATGACTTATGGCTTAGAATAGCGAAGAAGTATCATATTTATTCGATTGACGAGCCGTTAGCTTTATATCGAGAGCATAGCAATAAGCTGTCATCAAATCTGGAAAAAATGGAATTTTATGCTTTGGTCGTTACGTTTCACGCTTTACAAGATGCTGAATTAATAGATAAAAATCACGTCTTTAACTACATATATAAAAGTCGGGCAGCGTATCGGTTTTGGCTAGGTGATTATGATGTTTTTCGTCGCTATGTTCGATTTGCAAAAACGTACGGGCCACTTGGTGTCGTTTTGCGTTTGCGCTTTATGGTCTCGTATGCCCCGTGGTTTATTCATGGTGTTCGACGGGTAAAAAAATATTTTACTCGTCTCGTTATTTTTTTAATCTTGGGGTCTTGCTTATAAAAATATTCTTGTGGCCAGAGAGTTGTTTTTGGTTTTGGTTTTGATATGTCTGTTTGGGGGCAAAGTTTAGCCAGTCTTGGGAAAATATTATATTTATTAAGTACAAGCTTTTTTGCTTGTTCGAGCGTTTCTATCGATTGTTCGTATGTATTACCTGTGATTACTTGTTCGATAACTTTAAACGCCTGTTCTGGCTTATTAATATCTATTTTGGTAAGAGATTTTTTTGGAAAATAGTCGTGAATGTTTGGACAGCCATAGTAGATTGGGTGTGACTGGGCAAGATACGAGTCAGAGAGCTTTTCTGTCCAGTAGTGCTCAATAAAACTATTTTCTAGTGCAATATGGTATTTGTACGGGGCGATAGCGTCCCATTTATCGATAATCGGGTTACGCCCGCGGCCGTAAAAATCGATTCGATCACCAAATTTTTCTTGTAACTTTTGTATGAATAGCAGGCGTTTCTTGTGTTCTGTCGTAAAAACTTTATCTGAGCAGATAACAGAAACAAGTTTTGTTTTGGGGAGTTTTGTTGTTTTTGTAAGCTCACGATAACTTTTCGAAAAAATTTCTTTTGGTGGCTGATAGCCGATCATCCATGGCAGGCTTAGATGTGAAACAATCGCATTTGGGTGTGATACGTTTGGGTGACAGGTGATAATTGTTTGAAATTGGGCAAGAAACTTGGGATGGTATGTCTTGATTGTCGGCGGTTCGCCTGTTATTAAAACAGTGTTTTCTTTTGGGCAAGAGCTGTGTTCTTGTTTTGTTAGGTTCTCGTAGACAACCCAGTAATCACACGACTTACCTTCATGATTACAAATAAACGTGTGCTCTCCCCACGTCCCATCTCGATTTGGGGTTTGCCTAATCCAGTCCCACTTGGGACAGCATGAGCTTAATTTAACCGTAATCATGGTTGCTTTCTAAACACGTTTTCAAACACCATTTCGAATCGTTTGTGCCAGGTGTGGTCTTTTAGGCAGCGAGCTTGTCCGGCACGACGAATCTTTTCTCTTTGATTATCATGTTTTAAATAATATTTTATTTTGTCGACCAGATCGTTTTTGTTGTGATAACAGACGATTTCTTTGCCAATTTCAAAGAACTCTTCCAGTTCTTGCATATATTCGGTCATATAGAAGCCGCCAGCCATGGGGACCTCGAAGTCGCGTAGGCGAATCTGCATGATTCGATTTTTTTTCAGATGGGTTTCGCCGCAGGTCGACAATCCAAGATTTATTTTCGATTGGCTGTACAGTTTTATCATCTTTTGATCAGACAGGATGTTGCCAATAATTTTTTTAGGCAATATTGGGGGGCTAGGGGAGAAGAGCGTTCGATAGAATTTGTTTTTTAAAATATAGAGTCCCTCTCGTGAAAATAGCTTTTTTAGTTTTAATAGATAGCTTTTTTTAGTTTGTTTTTGATCTAAGACTGATTGCTCTGTATACAGGTCCCAGTTAATTCCCCAGACACGAACGTCAATCCCGTTATCGAGAAGGTGTTTTATATAGTTGGGGCGATCACCGTAGGCCTGGCCAACGAATGTGACATCGAATTTTTGTTGGCACTGGTGTGATTTATAAATATTGGGGTTAGTAGCTTCTTGACAGTAGATTGGCGTAGCCCCTAACTTTTTATAATCGTTCAGTCGAAATTTTTCTGGCACGAGACAGTAGTCATAATGGGGGGATATTTGTGATACGAGATTGAGTTGATATGAGCCATTGCAATACCAGTTGACTGTTTTGATGCCCATCGATTTTATTTCATCAATTGTTTCAGGCAAGATGCAGGCGTCGAAAAAGTAGCTAAAAAACAGATCGATTTTCTTGTTGTCATGTGCCTGTTTTATTTGTGTTAATAGTTCTTGTGAAATTTTTGGACGATTTGTTTTAATAAAAAACTTTTGTTTTGGGTAAGCTGGATTGAGATTTTGAAACGTTTTTCTCAGGTCATACTCAAATTCGACGACATCATGCCCTAGATCAATCAGGGGCAAATATAGATTGTTTCTCCAGAGGTTTGATTCAAAAGAGGAATTGGGGGTGGTGTCTGAGGCGTAGAAGATTCTCATGGTGATGTCTTTTTTGCTGGGGTACCAACGTATGTACCTGGTTCGGTGATGTTTTTGATGACCGTCGCTCCAGCACCAATAGTAACATTTGAGCAGATAGAAAGGCCATCAATTATTGTGGCGCCAGCACCAACAAAGACGATGTTTCCGACTGTTGTTTTTCCTGAGATGGTTGCTTTGGGGGCGATATGGCAGTGTTTTCCTATGATCGTATCGTGTTCGATTATAGCACCAGTATTGATAATTGTGTTGTCTCCTATGATTGTGGCTGGTCCAATATGACAAAAGTTTCCCACGAAACATCCCCTCCCAATAGTTGCTTTTTTACTGACGTATGACAAAGGAGATTGTATGGAAATGAGTTTTTTTGGCCCTACACTTTCGTAAATAGTTTTTCTTTTTTTATTATCTCCAATTGTGATTATAGATTGATGTTTTATAGTTTGCATTGGTTTGCCGCTGGAGAATTCCCAGGCTAAAAAGTTGATTTGTATGAATGGATGTATGAGATTAATTATATCGGCGACACTTTTTGCATGGCCTCCAAAGCCTATAAGAACGATTGTTTCGGTTTTATCAAACTGTTTTTTGAGCATGATAGTTTGTTTTTTGGACCATAAAAAACTGGGTGATTGTTGTACAAATAAAAACTATTTCTTTTTTTGTTAAACCTGGCCAGCTTGGCAGATTGATTCCTCGATTGCTTAGGTCTTGGGCGACTGGGTAGTGCTCGAGGTTGTTTTCGTTATACATGGGCATGGTGTGGATTGGGTAAAAAAGTGGCCTGGTTTCGATGCCGTTTAGCGTCAATTTTTTTCGCAAGTCTTCTTTTAGAGATTTGTTTTCGACGAGAATAGAAAACATCCAGTACGAATGATAAGTATGGCTTGCTTGTTTATGATGCTCTATAGGGAGGTAATTTAGTTCTTGTTTGTACAGGGTCGCTATTGTTTGTTTTTGTTTGAGTACCTGAGTAATATTTTCTAGTTGCGCAAGGCCGATTGCTGCGCAAATGTTTGTCATTCGGTAGTTGTATCCGACTATGTCATGCCAGTATTCTTGTTTTTCTGTGAGTCCTTGCCCTTTAAGCTTTTGCACTTTTGCGTATAATGATCGGCTATTGGTAACTACCATGCCACCTTCACCTGTTGTGATAGTTTTGTTTCCATAAAAACTATATGCTGCTATATCTCCGAATGTTCCAACGTGTTTGTTTTTGTACTGGGTTCCTAGCGCCTCAGCACAGTCTTCGATCAATAAGAGATTGTGTTTATTTGCGAGCGCAACTAGTTTTTCCATATCACATGGATGGCCGTAAAGATGGACAGCCATAATCGCTTTTGTTCGATGAGTTATTTTTTTTGCAACATCAATAGGGTCCATTTGCCAGGTGTCTTGAAGTGAGTCAACAAATACAGGAGTTGCGTCTGTATACGTGATTGCGTTGACTGAGGCGATGTAGGTTAGTGTTGGAACAATAACCTCATCTCCTTTGCCAATGTCTAACGCAAGAAGAGCAGCATGAAGGGCACACGTTCCATTGCAAATGCTTGAGGCGTATTGTATGCCGGTGTATTTGGCAAATTTTCTTTCAAATGTTGTAACAAAATCTCCTTTGGAAGAGATCCAATTTGAATCGAGGCATTGATTTACGTATAGTTTTTCGTTGCCGTAAAGAGAGGGTTGATAGACCGGTATTTTTTTCATAATTTTCCAATCAATTTTTTTGCCAAATTAATTGGGCGCAACAGTTTCTTTTGAAGTTTGCCTTTTGCTATGAAAGCTATCGTTTTTGGGGTTATCGAGTGGACAGAAAGGAATTGTTCTGCTGTTTTGCCTTCATCAACATATTCTTTGTTTTTTGTTGCCCCGGGATTTTTGCCTGCAGGCCAATTAAAAACCGGATTCCATTTTTTATAAAACGTTTCGATGTCCTGATTTGATTCGTTTTTACTTCTGACGCCGACGTTTGCGTAGTTATAATGTTCAACATATGAATTTGGCGAATCACCGCAGACGTATCCCTTTTGGTCTAAGCGGAGGCATAGATCGGTGTCAGCGTTGTAGAACTGGTATGTTTTTTCGTCGATGTAGTCGATTTCTTCGAGAGCTTTTCTTAGATACATACCGTGATTAACAAATATCTTGTCGAACACTTGTAGAACATGATAGGTGTTGTTTTTTGCCCAATTTTTTTGCAGGAGTGGGAGGTTGCGCCAATAAAACGCAAGGGCCCCAATTTTTTCTTGATTTTTTAGTTTTGCTTCAAAAAGTTTGTATCCATTTGCGATGGCGTTTGGTACGAGCAAGCAGTCGTCGCTGACCATGCAGACATATTTTCCATGGCTACACTTGAATGCGAGATTCATGAAGTATCCCCAGGAACGACGAGTGATTGGTTTATTTTGCCAAGCGCCTCGATTATGTTGGATTATAGAGATAATATCTTTTTGCTGGGTGAGCCATGGGATGGTTTCATCTGTTGATCCACCATCTACGACAATAATTTCTGCCGGAAGTACGAAGCGTTTGAGTTCTTCCCGAATATTTTTGATGGTAAGCTTTAAGAAATCATATCGATTATAGGTTCCTAAAACGATTGATATTTGTGGAGAGAGATTAAGATTGTTTTTGTTTTGCATCATACAAATCTCTTCTTTTATTGTGCGAGACTAACGCAAAGCTTATTGCTTGCAATAGGGCTATGCCGAGTTTTTCACAAGACGCTTCCCGTATTTTTATTAATTCTTCTATCGTTGCTTTTGTAGGACTTTTCTCAAGTATAGATGCCATTTTTTTTGCAAGGCCATGAGCGTTTTCTTTTTCAAAGAAAAACAGCCTTTCTGCTGAGATTTCCTTGTTAACAGGAATTGCTGAGACGATTGCTGGAACTCCAAGCGCAACGGCGTCATAGGTGCTTCCGCCTCCAGGACCCCCTTCAAATAGCGTTGGCTGCAGAAGAGCAATCGACTGTTTTAGTAAAGCAATTTGGTCTTTTTTTGGAATATGCCCAAGTATGTGGATTTTTTCTGTAAGACCAAGCTGTTCGATCTTTTTTTGAAGCTGATCAAAGTAAGTTGGTTGTCGATAGTCATAAGTATGCCCGGTGCAAACAAGATGGATACCTGTGTGTTGGTACTGCATGTGAAGAATTTTTAGCGCTTTGAACGCTGTTTCGTGGGATTTGTGGACCCAGAATTGGTTTGAAATGATGAAGTATGGGTTGGTAATATTGTATTTTTGTAAAACGGTATTGGAAGAATATGTGAGCCAGTTTTGGGGGGCGATTGGTGCGAATGGGAGAGTAAATATTTTAGTATGATCTTGTTGTGGGAACTGTTTTATAATGTCGGTTTTTACTGTTTTTGCGTTAACGATAATTGCGGGAGCTTTTTTTATGAGCGATAAGAAACCGTTATCTCGGGCTATTCGTTCTTCTTTGCTAAATAAGTGGGGTAAATATTTGTGTTGAAAGTCAAAAATATAACCGACCCAAGGAGTTGTGTGGTCGTTGGGAGGCGGTGACATAAGTGGTAAGACAACATCAATTTTGTTGTCAGACAAACTTTGTTTAAGATTGTCTTGATGGTTGTAAGTAACGAAGGTTATTTTTTCAGGGCTAATTTCTTGAAAATAATCAAGCATTTGTTTGTGGTTAAGGAATTGACTTGTTGGGGGGGTATATCGAATTAGTTTTTTTATATACAGCTTTATTTTTGACTTGAAAGAGGGGTTCGGTGCGTGAAAGAAAAGTTTTATAGAAATAGGATTGAGACTGCTTTTTTTTACGAGTGCGGTGACAAATAGTCTGAGCAGCTCCGTTCCCCCTGCCCATGAAAGGGTGCATAAAATAGCGATATTTGTTTTTTTTGTTTTGAGACTATTTCGTTGCTTCACAATGCTCCAGTTTTAAAACCTCATGATAATAATTTATTTGTTTGGTTACTTGTTTTTGTATGTCAAATCGATCGTGTGCATCTTTGACAGCATTTTGTGCCATCGCATCACGTAAGTTTTTATTGTTTAATAAAAGCATAATTTTTTTAGCCAGATCGATGTGATCTTTATGTTTATACAGTAAGCCTGTGTTTTCTGTAATTTGTTCTGGTACCCCGCCAATACTTGTTCCTATAACAGGTGTTCCACAGGCAAGGGCTTCCAGGATTGTTGTGGGGAAGTTGTCGGCGTTAGTTGCGTGAACTAAAAGGTCTGCGGCTTGATAGAAGGAAACGAGTTCTTTTCTATTGCTTATGTAATTAACAAATTGTATCGTAACGTTGTTTTTCATGGTTATGGAGTCGCTTTCTCCTGTGCAAATCAACAGAATCGGTTTCGTTGTGGTTTTGTTTTCTGCTATGAATAATAAAGCTTTTTTTAGTGTTTCATAGTCTTTAAAGGGGTTTCTCTTTGCTTGATTTGCAACAAAAAGAAGAATGTGGGAGTCTCGAGCGAGTTTCGTTTTTTTTCTTGCTGCTATTTTATTTCCGGATCTGAACAGTGTAAGATCGATTCCATTATGAATAACGTTACTTGTTTTGATTCCCTGCGCAAGTACAGACTGCTTTGCTCTATCCATGAGCCATTGGGATGGGGTGATTAGGTGTAGCTTGCTGTTTATGTAGATGGTTTCTTTTTGCTTGAGGTTGTATCTGGTTGTGTCGCGCCATAGCGGGTCGTATGTTGAGAGGTTTGTGCAGTTGTCGCAGCCAGATTTCCATTTTTCGCAGTCAAGAGTACAGGCGCAATGCCCGGTAAACATCCATTCGTCATGGAGCGTCAAAAAGACAGGTGTTTTTTTGCTTAGTTCTGGAAGTATGCTCAAATCAAAATAGCGTCCATGTAAATTGTGTCCGTGAATAATGTCCGGGAAAGGGGATAGGTTTTCGAAGAAATTGCGGGTTCCTGGGTAGTTTTCGAAGTTTTCGATACCACGTAAGTTTTTCAGTAAACATGACGGCCTACCAATATTATACAAAAAATTAGTGAAACGACCGGCGCCCTTTACTTTTCCTACGTATTTTTTTGTTTGCCGACATAAAAAAAAGAACGCCTGTTCCCATAGGTTTTTTGCGTCGGTATAAGTATTTCGGGGAATCTGAAGAAAATTTTGTTTGCTGGGGTGTGGGCAGCTGGTTGCGATTTTTGATGGATATCCTCTTTGGCAGAGTTCTTCAAATAGTCCAACTGCGATTCCCGATGCCCCTCCATGGGTGGCTCCTGCGTTGATTTGTAAGATGTACGGGTTTTTATTTTTTGTATTATTCATATCTTTTGGCGTAAAAGCTTCTTTTTTCCAAGCGTATATAGCTTTTTCAATCGAGGAAACTTTTTTGTGAGCACTTTTTTTGTTTGCCATATAATACTAGGGGTGGTTTTTATTTGAAAGATATTGTTCATCACCCAAAGTTCATCTTTCTTATCAGGTGTTATAAATAGAGGGTGAACAATATTTTCGGTATCTATTTCTTCAGTTGGTCTGTTGCCTGAAGTTAGGTCTTCTTGTTTTGTATGTGTTGCGTCAGGCCTGAACCCTATGTTGCTTATGAGATTTTTACATGGAGTTATAGAGAGTCCATTTTGACTAAGTATTGTGTAAGTCCATTGGAAATCCCAGATTGTTATTTTGGATAAATCATGTGCGTAGTGGTAGAATTCTTGAAATGTCCATAGCCATGATTCCTGAAGAGTTTCTTCGGTGAAAATGTTTTTTATAATATTGTTTTTTTTGAAGTTGGGAAATGATTGGAGAAGAAAGTCATATTTTTTCCATGCCCGTGCCCATGTCGCCCACCCCCATATTCGTGGGATACGAGTGAAATAATAATCGCTTGCTATATCGCTTTTTATTAGATTTTGGGATGAAGTGCCGCCAATGTGAAAAATTCGAGTATCATGTTTGTAATAATCGAGCATGGACTGACAAAAATAAAAAAAAGATTGGTTTGGTAGACAATCATCTTCAAGAATAATCCCCTGGTCGACATGATCAAAAAACCAGGTTATTGCTTGACTGGGCGCTATGCCACAGCCAAGGTTTTTGTCTTGCAAAAGTGTTTTGAGTTCACATGGCCAATTGATTTGTTTAATAATTTCTCTTGCTTGTGCGCATAGTTTGGTATCAGTCTGGCATTCTGGTCGTGGCCCGTCAGCAGCGATAAATAATGTTTTTGGTTTAATTTTTTTTATCTGATCAAACACTTTTTGTGTTGTGTCCGGACGGTTAAAGAGTATAAATAAAATGGGGGTGTTGAAATGATCTTGGTTCATGGTTTATTACTTGTAAAAAGTTTTTTATATATGTTGAGCACTCTGTTTTTCCGTCTTATTATGATATCTTTTACTAAAAGTGACCAAAACTCAAAATTAGTAAAGTGTGCATGGGTAAACTGTTTTACCGTTTGATTAGGATCGAGATACTCTTTTTCTTTGCACGAAAATGAGCATTTGTTTTCCGGCCAGCCAAACACAGGTGCCCATTTTTTATTAAATGTTTCTTGATCTAGGCGATTAGAATTTTCTTGTTTTTGCTTTATATTTGCGTGAAAATAATGTTCGACGTATGAATTCGGTGCTTCCAGACAGCTATAACCTTTCTGGAGCATGCGAAAGCATAGGTCGGTGTCCGCGGCGTAAAAAGAGTACTTTTCTTCGTCGATATAGCTTACCTCTTCGAGTGCTTTTTTTAGATACATGCCGTGATTGACATAAGTCCGATCGAAGTTTTGCAGGACGTTATATCTGTTCTCTTTTGTCCAGTTGTGGTAGTGAAATGGAATGTTGCGCCAGTAAAAAGCGAGCGACCCGACTTTTTCTTGATTTTGCAACTTTTCTTCAAAAAATTTATATCCGTTGACGATGGCATTTGGGACAAGTAGGCAGTCGTCGCTTATCATGCAGATATACTTCCCCTGTGCAGACTTAAACCCAAGGTTCATGAAGTAGCCCCAGGATCGACGATTGGGCTTTTGGTTGTATTGGATCGTTGAAATAATATCTTTTTGTTTTGTGAGCCATTTAATAGTTCTGTCGGTTGAACCGCCGTCTATTACTATAATCTCCGACGGTATGGCAAGACGCTTGAGTTCTTCTCGAACGCTTTTGATTGTGAGCTTTAAGAACTTGTAGCGATTGAGTGAGCCAAGAACAACAGAAACTATTGGTTTTTGCATAAGCTACCTCTGGTTTAAGATTTGTTGGTACCAATTTAGATACTGTTTTGTTTGTTTTTCAAGATCAAAGCGTTTTTCGGCATCTTTTCTTGCGCTAACACCCATTTGTTTTCGTATTGATTTATTTTGTGACAAAGAAATAATTTTTTGTGACAAATCAGCAGCGTTTTGTTGTTTATAAAGAATTCCTGTGTCTTGTGTTATTTGTTCTGGAATGCCGCCGACGTTTGTTGCAATAACCGGTAAGCCACAAGCGAGGGCTTCTAGTATTGAGTTAGGAAATGTTTCGGCTTTTGCTGGGTGGACATAAACGTCCGACAACTGGTAGTACTGAGCGACGATAGTATCATCATTGGTGTAGGGGATAAATTTTATCTCGATATTATTAATTTTTTTCGGTTCAGCGGCTTGGCCTAGACATAGGACTATAATCTTTTGCTTGGCTTGTCGTTTCGATAGCTCGATAAGTGCTTTTTCAAGAGTTTTATAGTCTTTCCAGGGGTTGCTTTTAGTCAGATGGCCGACGAATAGAAGTACAAAGCTGTCTTGAGCGAGATGGAATTTTTCTCGAATCTTATTTTTGCTTTCTGTTGGTCTAAAGACGGAGAGATCAATGCCGTTATGGATTACTTTTTTTTCTATGATTCCGTGAGAGAGTATTGATTGGTTGACTTTATTCATGAGCCATTGGCACGGGGTTGCGATATACAGTTTGCTTTTTTGATAGATTTCTTTTTTTCTCATCCAATTATATTTGGTTGAGTCTTGTCTAAGTGTTAGAGGGATAGATAGGTTAGGGCAGTCGTTGCAGCCTGTTTTCCACTTGGTACATTGAAATGAGTGGGCACAATGCCCCCCCAACATCCAGGCGTCATGAAGCGTTAAGATTGTTGGGATTTTGGTGCTAAATTGTGGTAGTAGGCGAAGATCAAAATAGTCACCATGAAGATTGTGTGCGTGTAAAATATCCGGTTTTATTGGGCAAAGTTCAAGAAGTCTTTTTGTGCCTGAAAAATTAAAATTTTCGGTGCTTCTTATATACGAAAGAACGCTTTGTGGTTGAGCGATAGAAAGCAAAAGATCGTGAGCTCGTCCCGCTCCTTTTATTTTCCCAATAAAAGGCTTTGTTTTTTTGCTGCAGGCAACCCAAAATTTGTACCAGCTATTTTTGTATTTAGGAATTTCGTAGACGAGAGGGTTGTTTGAGCTTTTATGGCCAACAGCCAAGTGTGATGCGTGTTTGTTTTGATTGTAAGTTTGGAATAGATTCCAGGCTATTTTCGCGGCGCCGCCGCCGACATCGAGTGTATTTACTTGTAAAATATTTAGCTTATTCGCCATTGAACCATTTCTCTACTTGTTTATAAAATGTTTTTCCGTCCCAGTTCCGTACGAGATAGCGTGGAAGCAAAAAAGGATCTGTTCGTTTTGTAACGAGATTTGGGTAGTTTGCCGTTGCAAGAGCATAACCAGTTTTCTTGACCATCGAGGGTAGTTTGGTGCCAATATCGTTGTGGGTTCCAAACGGATAGGAAAAACTATTTACCGGTTTTTTTATAATATTCTCAAGATATTTTTTGCTCTGGGTTATCTCGTAAGATTGTTTTTCTTGTGTTTGTGCGGCGAGATTTGAGTGTGTGACGGTGTGGGATCCGATCTCTATGAACGGTGACCTACTAAGCTTTATTAGCTCTTCGTGACTTGCTACGTGATAGTTATGGCGGGCTTTGTTTTGTACACGTGCCCACGAAGCGAGTTTTTGTAAGATTATTTCTTTTTTTTCAAAAGAGAGCGGCTTTAGAAGCGTGTGAAGATCAAGATATAGTCTATGGCTGTCGTTTTTTGGTTTTTGGAGGACGTCCCATTTTTGCAAATGTTGGTTGTGCTTTTTCTGATTAGTAAGGAGCCAGGTGTATTCTTTTTTGTTTATAGAGAGCGATAATTTTTCTGGTAAGGCCGGAGCAAGCAAGATTATCCGTTCGAGCTCATCCCACCAGAACTCTTTCTTTTTATTGACGTAATGTGTTGAAACAAAAATGGTTGCTGGTATTCGATATTTTTCGAGTAGCGGCTTTGCATATAAAAGATTGTCGACATAGCCGTCATCGAACGTGATAACAATAGATTTATTGGGTACTTTATTTACTTTTGTTGCTTTCCCTAGGGCTTGTAATGAGATGGGGTTGTAGTGTTGAGAGATAATTTTTAGATGTTCTTCGAAGTTTCGTGGGGAGGTGCACAGTAGCTGAGGGTCTGTCTTGGGGGCGAAAATTCTGTGATATGCCAGAATAATAGCCTCATTTTGTGGGAATCTCGCTCTTGCAGCCAGAAAAAGATTCTTAATTTTGTGTGCTCCGGGAATATTCACTTCGTTGCCCTTATGGTTATAACGGGCTTGTTTTTTTTGTGCCGCGTTTAATCATCGAAGGATTCTTTTTTTAAAAAAAAAATATTTTCATCAGAAAAGCAAATTTTTAGGAAACTTGAAATTTTTTTGTAAAAAGTCCAGGACGATGTTGGGGTAAATGTTTCATTTGGGGAGAAAACACATTGTTGATGATTTAGTTTGGTGTGGGAGGGTATGAACTCCCATTTCTTGAGGAACCATTTAAAAGTAAGTTTCCTTATTATGGCTCCGGCAAAGTAGACTGTTCTTCTTAATGTTCGTTTTAACGAGGTTGTTATTTCTCGAATGAATCTAAACTTCATACTTGGCAGTGGGAAGCCTTCATAATGAATGAGTTTCAGGTTGTTTCTTTTAAATAACTTAAAGAATTTAGATGGGAAGGGTGCTCGGTCTATCGGTTGGGAGCTGGTATGGACCTTTAGGATCTGCAACAGTCTCCATTGCCAGCAGTCGGAAGATATTATTGCCGATCCTCCTGGCTTAAGGATTCTGTGTACTTCTTTTACGAATTGATTAGGATCTAGAACGTGTTCTATTACGGCTAGTGAAATAACAATATCGAATGTATTGTTTTCGAATGGTAGAGTTTTGTTTTGAGGAGATACAAATTTTAGGGAAGTATGCGACGGAACTTTATTTCGAGCTCGCTTTAGACGCTCATGTGAAACTTCGATTCCGGTTAAATTTGTAAACCCAAGTGAGTGCAATAGTGATAGACCGGTTCCTTCTCCGCAGCCGAGATCTAAGAGAGTGCTTTTTTTGCTTTTGTTTTTTAGATAACGCAATGCTTTTGAGTATCGAATTGGTCTCATTGGATCATCATCGATGAATTGCGCGGCTATGTCCCATTTAATTGTTAGTTGTTCTTTCATGATTTAGTTCCTTACAGTATGTCGACCAACTGTTTTTGTGGAAACTCTTGTAACCATGAATCTTGCGAAAGATTAATGATTTTTATATTGTTTTTATCCGCTATTTTTTTATAAAACCTGTACTGAGTAAAAACTCTTTTGTAGCACTCTAAGGTTTCTAGAATGCTTTCCCAATCGTCACTTTTGGTTTCAAACTTGCGAATATCTTTCTCTGCCGGATAAAAATTTGTTACCGGTTTTCCATAGTCTCGTAATACGGTGTGATCGCAACCTAGTAAGTAAATTTCGTTATATCCCATATAAATTAAAACAGGCAAAATCATAAGAGGGCCTGTTTGAGGGGTCATAATTGATTTTCTAAGATTGATTTTGTTTTCATCGCAACAGCTGGGGCCAAGATATAAATAAAAAACCTCTCTTTTCGGAAATAAATTGAATTTTTTCACAATGTCGTGTGTAGTGTGTCCTAAACATATTTTTGTTGTATGTGGTAGTGTATTATCTGCTAATTTAAGCCATTCGACGTAACTGTCTAATGTGACTGGCTTGTGATATGGAGCGAAGAAGTGAATTTTTGGGTTAATTTTTTTTATATCATTGTGCAGAAAGAAGTTGCTTACGCTAAAGCAGTTTTCATTTTTTAAAAGACGAAGGTTTTCTTGTTTTAAGCTTGGTCCAGTTGCAAATAAAAAAGCTCTTTTTCCATGGCCAACGCCTTTAAGAGATCGATTGTTTTGTACCAGGTTTTTCCAGTCTATTTCATGTTTGTTTTGGTTTGTTTGTTTGAGTGCTAATAATCGTTGGAAGAATGTGCTTAAATTCATTTTGTAATACTCCGTGAAATGTTTTTTCCAGCCATGAATGATCAGGAAAAGTGGCATCAAATGTTTGTGTTGTATAGTTGATAAACCATGGATGGTAGCTGTAAGTTTTTATATTAGGATAAAGTTTTTTGCTATAAAAAAGGCCGCTTGAATAATCGCCTATAAGAACGACTGGTTTGATTGTATCGAGATAGAATTCTGTGGGAAGGTTTTCCTTAGAAAGATCGGATAAAAAAAGTAAATAATATTCTTTTTTAAGTTGTGAGAAATTGTTAAAACCTTCTTTGTTGAATTCTTCATGGAAAAGTCTGCTTTTAAAGATAAGAGTTTTGATTTGATTTTGCCTGAATATCTTTGAGTAGCTGTTTATTAGGTGTTTTTCAAATGCTTGAAAGAATAATAGATGATCATTTGGGTTTTTTGCCCATGGCTTAATGTTATGAAGTAAGATAACGGCAGAAGCTCCTGAAATGTTTTTTTGTAAAAGAGAAAGATTAAACTGTTTATTTACGATAGAAAGCGCTTTGTGAATAAAGCTTAATTTTATAGATTTTATAGAGTTTTCGTATGCGGGAGTTGTTTTCTTTCGTTCTTCACCAAGAAGAGAAATGTAAGAATCGAATTCATAATTTAGATAGGAGAAATTAAAGTATGCTAGGTGGTTGTAGATCCACCAGTATATTTTACGGTTTGTTTTCTTGGGGAGGGAGAGGTTTTTTGGGAAAAGGGGTTCGGGAGTGTTTATGCATGTATCTGATAAGCCGTGCTCAAATTTTGAGAACTCTGCACGGGGGCAAAGGTAGCGAAAGAAAGAACCAAAACCGCTTGTTCCTCTCCAAACTTGTTGAATATTTTGCATCGAAATATTTTTTGTTTTAAGAGCGGTTTTTATTTTATGAAGATAAAGCTTTTTCAGCTTTCTTTCTTGGTTGAGTTTGTAAAAAGAAAAGGGAGTAAGACTAAAGCGGTCGATATAATAGCCTGGCTCGGAGCAGGAGATCCATTTTGTTTGGATAGGAGACATGATTCGCTTGCAGTTGTTTTCATAAATTGTTTTTTTACTATCTATTTTCTTAGAATATGAATCGTCATAATCGATTGTGCAGTAGAAAGATACTATTTCATAGTTGTCGTCTTTGTCGAGGTTGTTTTGTTTCAACCATCCAAGCATGAAAAGAGCTGTTATTGGGTTGTCAATGAGAAGTATTATAATTTTTTTCTTTTTCTCAAACATATCTGCTCTTTTTTTTTAATAAATTTTCGACGACCGTCCAATCTGCTGGTTCGTCAATTTCAAAGTATGTTTCTTCTGACATCTCATAAAGCCCAACCCTCCCAGAGATGCGACATTTTGAAGAGATAATAGTCTGTCTGGATGATAGATAAAACGCACCGTTTTCTACGAAAAAACCATCAAATTCTTGTCTTCGAGGCCTGTTCGCAGGCTCATAGTTTTTAGGTTTTCCTATCCCGCTTGATTCTTCCCAAATAAAGCGCTTTTGTTTTACCACAGATAGCAGAGAATCGAAGTCGTTCTTTTGATATTTTTTCCAAGCGTTTGACAGATCGTTTTCGGTAAGAAGTGGGGAGGTTGCCTGGATAAAAAAAACATGCTCGAATTGATAGTTATCACAAAATTCAAGAAGAGCTGATTCAGATGAAGCTGTATCAGTCGCTGTTTTCAAAGAACGTGAAATAATAGAGACTTTTTTATTGTTTATTTTTTCAACGCAGGACTTTATTTTTTTACAATCAGTGGAAACGTAAACATGGTTTATGCAGGAAGTTTTTAGTGCCGCCTCAATGGCCCAAAATATTAGAGGTTTACCTGCTAGCAGCTTTATATTTTTTAGAGGAATAGACTTACTTCCCCCTCGTGCAGGAATAAAAGCAACGAGGTTCATAAATGATTGGTCCATTTCAGTTTTTTGCGTTGTGGTTGTTCGATTTCAAGAAGGTCTGTTTTTTTGTACTGGAGAGACTGTTTAACGTTACGAATGTTTCTAACCAATTTTCTTACTCCGTCAGGTTCCAGGGATGCTGCATGATCGGTTCCCTTCCAGGTTCTGTCGAGGGTAAAATGTCGTTCAATCCATTCTGCTCCGAGGGCCATTGCCGCGATATCTGCTGCAATACCGAGGTGGTGTCCGGAAAAGCCGATAGCTTTGACTTTTGAGTCGTAAAGCTTTTTTAAGCGCGTTATCTCTAAAAGGCAAATATCGTTAAAGTCTACTGGATATCCAGAAGTACAAGCATAAAGAACTAGGTCTTTGTTTCGGTTTCTTTTTTCGAAAAACTCAACGATCGTTTCTATTTCATCTTTGCTGGTCATACCGGTTGAAAGATGTATTTCTCCACTATAGTTATTTGTCAGATAATCAAGCATGTTCCAGTGCATATTTGAAGCGGAAGGAATTTTTATCATTTGTGGGTTGACTGAGGTGATCTCTTTTGCTGAGGTCATGTCCCAAACAGAGGTGCTATACATAATGCCAAACTCTTTACACCAGCTATTTAATTGATGGTGTTGATCTATGTCGAACTCAAGAAATTCTCTGTGAGCGCCGTAGGTTTTTCCATAAGAATTATAGGGGTTGGGGTGGGGCGCATTGTATTGTTCTGTGGGCAAGAGTTCTTTAGGGGTTCTTTTTTGGAATTTGATAACGTCTGCTTTGCAAAAGGCTGCTGCTGTGATGATCATTTCTTTTGCGATATTCATATCTCCTTTGTGATTACAGCCTACTTCTGCAATGACACGGGGTGCCTGGTTTTTTGAAGAGATCATAGAGAGCGTCCTTTTTGTTTAAAAAGTATTGACGGTTTCTTTGATGGTTGGCTTTGTTGGGATAGGTACCATTCGTAGAGCTTTTTTATCCCAAGTTTAAGCTCTATAGAGTGGTTCCATTGTAATTTTTTGAGTCGGTCGACATTCAAAAGTTTTCTCGGGGTTCCGTCTGGTTTGCTTGAATCATAGGTGGTTGCGCCGGTAAATATGACTGTCGCCTGTATGAGTTGCGCCAAATTTTTGATTGTAATATCTTGGCCTGTGCCTATGTTAACGAATGGTCCAATGTCTTTATGATTATAATTTTGCATAAGAAAGACGGTTGCTTGTGCAAGGTCGTCGACATATAAAAACTCACGATATGGCGCTCCTGTTCCCCATAACATTACGTGATTTTTTGTAATGCCATATGACTCTAAAATGTGTGCGATTTCACTTGATGATTTTGGAACAAGATATTTTCCACCAATCTTATACGCATCAAAATCTTTTTTGATAGCCTCAAAATCTTCTTGCCCAAGTAGTTTTGCTAAATGAAACTTTCGAATCAGTGTTGGTAGTACATGGGCCGTTTCGAGGTCAAAATTATCATTAGGGCCGTATAGGTTGGTTGGCATGACGGAAATAAAATTTGTATTGTATTGTTCGTTATAATACTGGCATAACTTGATCGCTACAATTTTTGCAATAGCATACGGTTCATTCGTTGGCTCGAGCTCTCCAGTTAGAAGATACTCTTCTTTTAGTGGCTGGGGCGCGAGTTTGGGATAAATACAAGAAGATCCAAGATTGAGAAGCTTTTTTACTTTATATTTATACGATGCGTGAATAACGTTTGTTGCGATTGCGAGATTGTCGTAAATAAACTCTGCTTTGTAGGTGTTATTTGCATAAATCCCACCTACCTTTGCGGCAGCAAGAAAGACATAGTCTGGCTGCTCTTTGGCGAAGAAAGCGTTTACATCACTTTGATTTCGTAAGTCTAGCTCAAAAAAAGTGCGTGTTATTATATTGCTATAGCCTGATTTAGTTAATTGTCTGATAAGAGCCGATCCGACGAGTCCGTTATGTCCTGCGACGTAGATTTTTGAGTTTGATCTCATTAGACTCTCTCCACATTATTGTTTGGTACGTAGATAATTGTTATATAATTTTTTCTGCTTTGCAAGATTGTGGGTGCAAAAATTGTTGTAAGTTTTCGGTAAGTTTTTCGGTGAAATTTTGGCGGGAGTAAAGCATAATTGCTTGTTTTTGGCACTCGATAATTTGTTTTGTGAGCAGTTTGGTATCCATTGAGTGTATTTTAAAAATGGCATCGGTAATTTCTTGGTGAGAGCAGGTGTCAAGGTAGATGCCGGCCCCCTCAGGAAGTGTTACCCCAGTATCTCTACTGACAATAGGAAAGAGTCCTGCCTGTAAGCAGGTCGCGCATGCGGGAGAGGTTCCCTCGCTGCAGGACGGAGCAATAAAACAAAAAGTATCTTTCAATATATTAATAAACGAGTTGCTGCTTGGTGCCAGGGAGCCGTGCAAGCGAATATTTTGACTGTTATTTATTTTTTTGCCGTATGCATTAAAAAAGTCTTTTTCGTACTGAATATTTCCTACAATATTTAAAATCAAATTCTTATGTTGTGCGAAAATATCTATCAAAAGATCAAGGCCCTTGTGAATGGCTCCGCTACCGAAGAACCACAAGAACTCACGCTTTTTTGGGACATAGTTTTCTTTTTTCTTATACGAGAGTCTGGAGGCGGTTACTGGTATAAGAAAAATTTTGTTGTGGTATTGCGATGGATATGTTCTAAGTGTGTGTGCGTTGCCGAGAAGGGTGCAGAAATCAGCTAATTTGAGTGAGCGTTCGGCTAGTTCAACGTTAGGAACGAGTCTTTTGGGTGTATATAGTTTTTTAGTTCTCTGCTCAAAGTTTCGTATTCGATTTATTTCAGCTTGATTTTGATAGCGAGGGTGGCTTCCGGTGAGATGAAGGATTTTTACTGTGTTTTGATCAATAAAAGGGGCTATTCGTTGTAGGTTTGTGTAAATGTCAAATACGACGTTATATTTGATTTGAGGCAAAAACCAATTGTTTGAGTAGTCTATCGTGTCAACAATATAGCCCAGCTTATTAAACACTTTTACAATTTCTTTGCTCTCCCAACAGTGTGTGTGTCCGTCAAAGAAAGAGGAAGAGTCTTTCTTAAGAATCGATGCTGCAATATAACTAACAAGTGTTCGACCACGAATGGTTTTATGGTGTGGGGTAGTTGTGATGGGAATAGGCAGTTGGCGAAAGATGCGTCGCTTGATTTTTCTTAAGATGGTTTTCATGTCAAGGCCGTGTTGCTAGGTTTTGTGTGTTGGGTATAGCAGGTGCTTGTGATATTGATAGAAATTGCTGGTACAGGTCTTTTTTGTCGACCAATTCAATGTTTTGATTTTCTATTTTATACACCTTTTCGCATTGCAGAACGGTGCTTAATCGATGAGCGATGACGATCAACGTTTTATCTTTATCAAGACTATAAATTTCGTTCATGATATTTATTTCGGTTGCGTTGTCTAGCGCAGATGTTGCCTCGTCAAGAACTAGTATCTCTGGGTCGGAATAAAGTGCCCGAGCGATGGCTATCCGTTGCATTTGCCCTCCGCTCAGCAGAACTCCGCCTTCGCCAACTTTTGTTTCAAGACCATCTTTTTCCATGAGAAAGTTGTAGATGTTGGCTTTTTGAAGCGACGAGATAATTTTTTTCTCGTCATATTTGCGTCCCAAAACAATATTTTCTGCAACGGTTCCATCGCATAAATAAATTTGTTGCGGAATATAGCCAATTTTTTTCCTCCAGGAGCGGACATTTTCGGCTGAGAGTTGTTGACGACCGTCAATGTTAATACTTCCTTTTTCTGGAAGATAAAATCCCATAAGTATGTCAGCAAGAGTGCTTTTGCCAGCACCGCTTTCTCCGATAAATGCGATTCGGCTTTTTTTGCTGATCCTGAACGAGATGTTAGAAAGAACGGGTTTCGTTGGTTGGTAAGCGAAGCTCAACCCTTTGACATGGATTGCGGTGTCAAATGTTATGGATTCATTTCCAAGGGTTTCGGTTTGATAGATAAGATTTTTTGATAGGTCCAGCGTTCCTGTTGCAAATATGATTTGATTGTAAGCATCCATAATTTTTGTAATTGAGGGCATGAAGCGATAAAAGGCAAGGGTGTACATTGCAAGAACAGGAATTATATGTTTAAAGGTTGCCGCTTGAGAAACAACATACATTACTGCTCCAACAAGAAGACCAAGCGCAATTGTTTCTAAGAATAATCGAGGTGATTGGCTTAGTATGTTTCTAATGACATTGACTCGGATGAGGCTTTTGTTTTCTTTAGCGAATCGAGAGAGGATATATTTTTCATGTCCAAAAAGTTTTACGAGTTTAAAGTTTCGATATGATTCATTGAAAATTGTGCCAATATTTCTGCCATGAAATGCTGATAAACGTCCGTATTCCGACATTTTTCTCGAAAGAGCCTTGAGGAAAATAATTGTTTTTATAGAGAGTAAAAATGTAAGAACAGCAGTCATCTTCCAGCTTATAAAGACTAGAGCCATGTAGATGAGGGAAAAGGTAATAAGCTCGGAAAAAATAATGATACAACTGGATATTATTGCGAAAAGATTTGTTGCATCAGTAAAGACAAGCTTGCTTATAGTTGCTGGGTTTTGATTGGTGTATTCTTTATAACTAAAATGTAGATAGTTTTGCAAAAATTGAAATGTGAGCGCATGCCTTCTGTTTTCCATGAATTTTTGCATGAAATAGGTATTAGAAAAGATAACGACACAACGGAACAGATAGAAAACAAGAAGACAAGCTCCTACTGCAAAAATTGCTTGCGAATGTTGAAGAGGACCGGTGAGTCGAAACAGATATTGCAAATATTTATCGGTTCCGACCCCTCCGGAATTTGTTATCATGGATATAAATAACATGGTTAATGAAAGATTGGTGAGCTCGACGAAAGAGACACCTATTGTTGCGATGATAATGAGCCCAAGGGCAATTTTGTCTCTTCTTGATAAGAGAACGCGAAGTTTTTGAATGAACGTTATGGCTGAGAATTTTTTTTGGGACATTTTTTTTCAGTACGTAAGTTTATGTTTTTATATGGTTGCCTGTTGCTGCTAGTCTTTATTTTTTCTATGAGTTCCATATCTTTTTGCACCATTATCCTGACCAATTCTTTGAGTGGTGTTTTTGCCTGCCAGCCCAGTTTTTTATTGGCTTTAGATGGGTCTCCGATGAGTAAGTCGACCTCTGTTGGCCTGAAGTACTTGGGATCAACAGCGACAAGTTCAGTGCCTGTTTTTTTATCAAAACCATTTTCGTGAACCCCTGTACCTCGCCACTCAATTTCTATATCTACCTCTTTAAACGCGAGCTCAACGAACTGTCTTACTGAGTAGGTTTTTCCCGTAGCGATAACAAGATCTAATGGTTTATCCTGTTGAAGCATGAGCCACATCGCTTCGACATATTCTTTTGCGTAGCCCCAGTCCCGTTTTGCATCTAAATTTCCAAGAAAAAGTTTTTTTTGCAGACCATGCTTGATTGCAGCTGCAGCACGAGTTATTTTGCGTGTCACGAACGTTTCCCCTCGACGTGGGGATTCATGGTTGAATAGAATCCCATTGCAGGCAAATAAGTTATATGCCTCTCGATAGTTTATGGTCATCCAGTAAGCGTATAGCTTTGCCGCTGCATAGGGGGATCGAGGATAGAAAGGGGTTGTTTCAGATTGGGGGACTTCCTGTACCTTGCCGTACAGTTCGCTTGTTGATGCTTGATAGAATTTTGTTTTTTTTGTTAGTCCTAGAATTCTGATTGCCTCTAAGATTCGTAGCGTGCCTAGGGCGTCAGAATTTGCCGTATATTCAGGAGTTTCAAACGATACTTGGACATGACTTTGGGCTGCGAGATTATAGATTTCATCGGGCTGAATTTCTTGGATGATTCTTATGAGATTTGTGGCGTCTGTAAGGTCGCCATAGTGCAGGAGAAAGTTTCGTTGGATAGTTTTGTGCTTGTCTTGATAGATGTGGTCGATTCTGCTGGTGTTAAAACTTGAGGAGCGTCGCTTGATGCCGTGGACTTGATAGCCCTTTTCTAGAAGAAGTTCCGCTAGGTATGAACCATCTTGACCGGTTATTCCGGTGATGAGAGCCTTTTTCATAGAGCTCCTTTAAAGTATATTACTACTCTAGCTATCTATAACAAACATGGTATAGATCAGAGAGAAAAAATCAATTTTCTTTTGTTGCTATTCTATCCACCAATAATGGTAATTTTGTTCCAAAATAATGATTAAAAATAATTCGAAAGCTGTTTACTGGGGTAATTGAGGGATAAAGCTTTTTATTTCCTCCTTGTGGGAGATGATACGAGTTTAAAATTTGGTACTTGCTCCAGTTGCTTTTGCCGTAGGTATAATCGTATCCATGGTCTCCCTGAAGTATGATGATAGGTGGTGTTTTGCTATTTTTTAAAATGATGTCGATCGATTTAATAATTTCTCTATTAACATATTTTGTTGACTCTACATGGCCATAGAGTGCACTTTCTAGCTCAGGTTTGGAGTTGTCCGGAGAGAATGGGGAACCGTCTTCGGTAAAAACGTGTGGAGGGTGTGGAATCATAAAATGTGCATAGACAAATTTTTGAGATTGTAGCTTTGTTGATTCGTTAAGCATATTTAATTTTAGCTTGATTGTTTGTCTGAGGGATTCTTTATAAAAACTTATAAATTGATAGAGTGGCGTCCATGCTTGGAGAAAATATCGCCCAATGCTGTAATAATCGAAACAAAATAGATTCAGCTCATGTTTAAGTTCCTGCCATAGGGATCGGTTGCATTTTAAGTTGTTTTTACATTGTTCCAGTGAATTTCTATAAAGGTCTAAGTATTTATAACCTAA
Organism: Candidatus Babelota bacterium; assembly: GCA_018817025.1. Lineage (GTDB taxonomy): Bacteria > Babelota > Babeliae > Babelales > JAHIUU01 > JAHIUU01. The sequence goes on from JAHIUU010000003.1 coordinate 92,641, forward strand.
TTTTTTTAGGAAAAAAGATACGTTATTATTTTTCCACATATGTTCAAATGGGGTTGGTTGTATATGTTTTGGAAGATAGTTCATGTTTAAAATAGAAGATAATGATTGGAGCGTGGCTCCGTAATTACTATGAGTTTTTACTGGGATATGAAATCCCCTGCTTTTGAGTTGATCTAGAAATGGAGTGTTATCAAAACCACACATTTTTGAATAATATTCTTGGGAGTTGTAGCAATCTAAAATAATAAAGTATATGTCTGGGAAGTTTTTATTCTTTGTTGTTTGTGGTAGTTGCTTGAGAACGGTATCTCTAAATGTTTGGTTGAGATTGTTGTATTGCTCAACTGTCGAGTTGCTCTTTTGAACAGTTTGTGTCCTTTTAGCAAGTGATATGGCGAAGAAAAGAAGCAGTGGAAAGATAAAAAGTTTCAGAAAAAAATCACTTTTCAGTTTTGTTGCATATCGATGAACAAGAAACAGTGTAACGAGAACTAAGATTAGAAGCATAGATTTTATTCTTAAAATTCTGATTCCCGCGATTGTAAAGTCGAAATAATATTTTGATATAGGAACGAGTAGGTTGTGAATAATTGGGACCGAAGCATAAAACAGAAATATTAGGATGTTTGTGACAAGAGCCCCTTTGAAGAGGCTTCTATAGAACAAAGAAGAAAGTAAAAACAAGATTGCGGCTGCTGCTGTCGTAATCGTTAATGCAAAAAAAAGGTGGCTTTTGCTTATTCCGTCTGGGTTCAAGACAAACATATGTATGATTGGGGAGGCCGCGATTAGTACCGGTTGCAGCAACCACGTAAACTTAAATGTACTATGTTCTTCCAAAATCGCTCCCGATTATTTATAGTTTTTCATGAGATAAAGAATTCGCTGAGAATCTTGTATATTCTCTTTTTTTTGTATCTTAAAACAATTCGAAAAAGCTTTTTCGAATTGTTTTTCGTCATACTTCGTAAAGATGTCTTCTCTAGTTGCCAGTAGCTTTTGTACTTTTTTGTCTGTTTTCGGGACAAACTCGATTATAAGCGAGCGACCAAGTTCGCTAAAAAGATATGCTATTTTGTCGAACGGAACGTTGTTTGAGATAGCAATATGGTGTATCAGCGCAAGCCCCATGACAAGGTCAACTGGACCTCGTTGTATGAGAGATAATCTTTCGCTATGATGCCACCCAATCCCAGGGCTAGGGTTAGTTAGATCGAGAAGAAGAGGTAGCATATTTGTTTCGTTGTTTTTTTTGACCTTGAGATAGTTCTTCTCAATGCTTGCTGGGTCTATGTCAAACGTTACAACAGACATGTTTTTTTTCATAGCTGTTCTACTAAATGTGCCGTCGTTACCCCCGAGGTCCCAGACGGTTTTAGGATTACTTTGATCAAGAAAATCAGCGATAATCTTTTGTTTATGTACGAACGCTTTTTGCGTATAACTGTCGTCCTGGTAATATTCAGCCCACTCTGTTCCCGCTGGAAGCCAGTGTAATTTTTTAATTCCCGTTTCAAGATGGTCTATAAGACCATAGAGTGCGGTTTTTGTAAATCTCTTTGATGATTGTTTTGTTGTGGTATGTTCGTGTTTTTTTTGAGCGTTTGCGTGCATATGAACATGTAATTTAAAGAGGGGTTTGAACTGTGTTTTGAACGGGAGCAGCTTTGAGGCTAGATGCAGTGGAATCCCATCAATATAGACCCTGAACAGTTTATTCAGATCGACGTCTGTGCAAGCCATAAGTGCTAGCGGTGCTAAAAAGTGCTGGCAGAATTGTTTGTAGGCTACCCATGGTTTGCCCTCTTCGTATATCTCAAAAGAAAGCGTATCAATAAAAGTTGGGCGTCCATTTTTGAATTGAACGTTATATGCGCTTGCGTCTTTGAGTTGCATGCCGTGCTCAATAGCTATTTTTTGAATTGAAAGTGTTAGTAAGGCGGCATCTTTGAGTTGGCTAAACGACCACTCGTATGGATATGAAATAAACGGGATAAGTTCTGGCTGAATGGTTTTGTACGTGTTTTTTGTTTGGAAAGCCATCGAATTGGAGAGCTCTTGGTGGGCAATCAATAATTTTTCGTTTGTTAGTTTTTTGTATAGACCAGAAGACAGAAGATAGTCAAAATGTTTTTGATAAGACCTGTTAACGGTTCGGTAAAGAAGCTTGTTTTGCCAAAAGAGAGTTCCGCTTGGATCTCGAAATGAGCATGCGACATGGTTGATCGCTTGATTCATGCGGACCCCTATTGTTTTTTACGAGAACAGTGGGATTTTACGAAGCAGCTTATATTCTTCCAGTATGTTTTAACGGTATAAAGCCCCGCAAGGCCACCAGCGATAAGAATTTGTAAAAGATAGCTGCCGGTTCCTGGATCGATATAGCCGTAGAGCGGCCGAACAAAAAGTGTTAAAGATAACAGTAGCAATAAAGACCTGAAAACCATTGCTTCATCTCCCTTTGGTTTTTTGGAACATGTTATTTGCTGTATTAGCCCTCGTCTTTTTCACAAGAGTTTATCAATCTTCTCTGCTTTCAGTACTGGTAAAATCTCTTTTACTCGTTCAATCTCACTTCGCTTAGAAACGACAATAACGTCACCATCTTCGATGACGCACAGATTATCTACCCCAATAAATGAGATCAGTTTTTTATTTGTTTTAGCGATATTATTCTTGCCGTCAATATTAATAATTTTCTCTTTTTTGCGACAGCAGTGTTGCTGTTGAATATGCAAAAACAGGTCAAGATTCCCAACATCGTTCCATTCGAAATCGCAGGGTATGATCGAGACGTTTTCGCTTTTTTCCATTATTGCAAAATCTATAGAGATTGATGGGACGTGTTCGTATCCTGTTTTTGTCTTTACATAGTTAGATACACGTGAAAAGATCTCCTGGTCGTGTTTGTGATATTCTTCAATAAAGTTTTTTGCTTTTCCGGCGAACATGCCGAGATTCCAAAACATGTCACCTCGTCTGATGTATTCTAACGCTTTTTCTCGTGTTGGTTTTTCGTGAAAGTTTGCAACTTTATATGGGATACCGGCCTTAACTTGGGTGCTTGTTGCGGCCTGAATATATCCATAGCCTATCGCTGGAAAGGTTGGCATTAGGCCAAGTGTGACAATCTTATTGGTTATTGTTGCGTAATTGATCGCTTTCTCAAGGTAAGAGCAGAACTTTTCCGTTTCTGGAATAAAGTGGTCTGCAGGAAGAAAGACGACAACTGAGTTAGGATTCATTTTTTTGATTTCAAAGCAACTGTATAAAATAGCGGGTCCGGTGTTTCTTCCTGTTGGTTCGGTGAGTGTTATCCCGACTTTTTCACGAATAACTTGCGGTATAAGCGAGTGTTGCTCTTGGGTTGTAATAATCCCGATATTTTTCTTATCTCTCGCTATTGGCGTAATACGGTCTATTGTTTGCTCGAGAAGCGATTTGTTGTCAAGAAATGGTAGCAGTTGTTTGGGACGATCTTTACGACTTAATGGCCAGAGGCGAGTGCCGCTGCCGCCGCACAAGATGACAAAATAGACGTTATTTGCTTTCATGATACTCTTTTTCGGTGTTAATATTCCAAACGCTTTCTTTATCGATAGTATTATTCGCTATATTTTCGACAGCTTTTATTGCTGACAGCATGGAGTGGTCTTGGTTGTTATAGTGATGCATGCCGTTACGACCGATAAAATATATGTTTTTATAGCTGTTTAAATAATTTTTGAGCGTATTAAACTGATTGTACGTTCCAAAATAAGCTGGATATGCTTTTTCTTGTTTAATTACGGTTGCGTCAAGAACATTATCTGCATCGATAATGTCAATTTGAGCGAGCTCTTTTTTTGCGAGATCGATTAGTTCTTTCTCTGTCATACTCCAGAGCTTGTCTCCCTCAGTACAAAAATACTCAAGACCGACCCATGTTTTTGTTTTGTCAGCGGCCATATATGGGCTCCAGTTATTAAAAACTTGCAGTCGACCGACGAGTACATCAGGTTCTTGGATGTAGATCCAATGGTCTTTAATTTGGCTTCCGTCAGGTTCTTTGATCTTTAATTTGTCGAGCAGTAAGCCTACTGTAATAAAATCTCGATACACCAGTCCGTCACTGATAGCTTGGATCTCTTTTGGTATCGGTTCGTCAAGCGCTTGAACGAGTTCTCTGATCGGCATAGACGAAAAAACATAATCGCCTGAAATCGTTTTGATTTCGTGAGTTTTGTTGTCGATTATTTCAACGCTTATTATTTTATCTGTTTTGACGTTAAGCGATGTTAGCGTGTGCTCCATAATAATCTGGCCGCCCATTTGGTTGATTTTTTCGGCGACCGTTTCCCATATCTGACCAGGGCCGTGCTTCGGGTATAAAAATTGGGCTATAAGTGTTGTTTCGACGTTTTTCTGCTCTATATTTTTTTTTGACGTAAACATATTTTTAACTATATGCAAAAGGGCTTTCGTGATAGAAAGCCCTTTAATTCGTTGAGCGCCCCATGCAGCGCTGATTTGATCACATGGGATGCCCCACACTTTTTCGGTATATGACTCAAAAAATGTTTTATACAGCTCTCGCCCAAATCTGTTAATCAAAAAATCTTCGAGATTACTTTCTTTTTTGATGGGGAGCAGTATTTGTTTTATGTAGCTGAGCCCAATTTTTATGGTCTTAAAAAGTCCTAGGCCCCTGATTGTTTGAAGAGAGAGCGAAACTGGGTAGTCAAAGAAAGTCCTATTGAAATAGATCCGTGATTTTCTGTTTCTGATGAGCATGTTGTCGTCGATTTCTTGCCACCATTTCATAACTCGATCAGATTTGGAAAAAAATCTATGCCCGCCAATATCGATTCGATTGCCTTTATAATTAACCGTTTTTGAGATGCCACCGATATGTACTGATTTTTCGATAACAATTGGTTTGATATTTGTTTTTTTCAAGAGCTCGTAGGCGGCCGTTAGTCCTGCTGGGCCGGCGCCGATAATAATTGCGGTTTTTTGCATGAGATTTTTCCCGACAGACTTTTCATTACTTTTTCTACAAAGTCTATAGTATTTTCAGTCTTAAATAAAATTGTTTCTTGTGGTCTTATACAGACGTCGCTGGCTATTGCCGGAACACCAAGAGTTATAGCTTCTTGAACGCTGATGCCGAAAGAATCGCTTCGTGTTGGTCTGACAAAAATGTCAGATTGCTTGATGAGCGGCCAGAACTCAGAACTGCTTGCAATAAAGTAAAAATTGGTTTCGAGATCAAGTTCTTTAATAATCTTTTTTATTTGCTCAAAATATTTTTTTTGTTCGTTCGTTTCGATTTTGCAGATTCCAAAGATTATTCCAATTGACGAGTAGATTTTTTTTAGTTCTTTGATTAACTCGATACACGCGTCAAATCCGTACAAGTCTTTATTGTCGACAAGAATCGGCGCGAATGCGTTGGCGGAAATTAGTGGTGTATGTGTTTTGATAAACGTATCTGTTTTTGTGGGGTATTCTCTCAAGATAGTTTTTTCTTCGTCAAGATTAGGTGGCAAAAATGGCGATTCAATAGAATAATTTTTTATTTTTTCAATCTTATTATCGAGATAGCACTGGTCGGTCGTGTTTCCAATCACAACACACGCATCAATTTTTTTTATTAAGAAATTAAAAATAAATTTTTTTAGATTTTTAAACTTATACAAAACTCGACAGTCGTGATCGATAGTTATGAGCTTATAGCGCAAAAAGTATCGCAGTAAAACAGTTATCGCTAATTTTTGAATAGACTCTGTGGGCTCGTGATAACACACGATATTGGGCTTTGTATTAAAAAGTTTTTTTATAAAATTTACGAGTGATAAAAGCTTATTTGAATATTTTTTTGCTGTGTTATACACACGAGTATTATTGTTTTGCATTCGCAGTTTATGGGCAACTCTTTTAATGTGAACAGCAACACCACCTAGGGGCGGTGGGCAAGGCCCAATAACCAATACTTTTTTATTGTAAATATAGTCTGAGTATTTATGGTGTAGATCGTGGCTCATATCGTACACTTTTGGTTTTTTGATAGAAGGTATAAAGTGTTTTTTCTAGGCCAGATTTGAGCGTGTGTGCTGGCGCCCAGCCCAGAATATCTTTTGCTTGTTGGATATTTGCCTGCCAGTTTCCTAGTTCCCATGGTCTTGGTTGTGACTTGTTCCAGCGAATGTCCAGTTTTGTTTTGACGATTTTCTCGAATGTTTCGACAACCTGCTGGGTTGTATGCTGCGTACCTGTGCCAATATTAAAAATCGTCTCTTGATGAGGTCTTTTTTCTGCTATTGCTAGATAGCCGGAAGCTATATCTTTTACATAAATAAAATCACGAATGTTATTAGGTGAAGAGAGTGATATTGGCTTGTTTTTCAGATATCCATTGATAATTGTTGGAATAAGCCTATGCGAAGGCTCAAAGTTGCCGTAGGCACAGAATGGCCTGGCAATATAGATTGGCAGCTTATGGAGTTTTGCTTCTTTTTGGCAGTATAGGGTTGTCGCAGCTTTTGAAATACTGTAATCGTCTTGAGGTTCAAGCATAAGGCTCTCTTTGAGTAACTCCTGTTTGTTGCCATACTCCGAGGCTGTCCCCGTGGCAATAAAGCAGTCAAAGCCAACGTTCTTGCAGGCTTCGAGCAGATTGACGGTTCCAAAAAAATTAACGTCAAAAAGTTTTTTTATTCCATCGTTAGCCGGCTTGACTCCTAGGGCGGCCAAGTGAAATATAACATCTGGTTTAATCGCACAAACTATCTGCGTAACTTTTTGTTGATCTGTAATGTTACATTCGATAATGCCAATCTGGTCCCGTACACTTTCTAAGCGCCATAGATCTGGTTCTGGTTCGGTTAGCACAAGAACCTTTTTGTTTTTTTCTAACAAAACTCGTACAAGATTAGCGCCTATAAACCCGTTACCACCGGTAATAAGATATTTTTTCATGATATATCTTTCGTTCGAATTCCTCGACCCCTCGATACATCCCCCTTCGCATAAAGCTTCGGGGGACACTCGGGGCGAACGGTGTTGGTGGGCTCTGTTTCTTTTTGTTGGAGTACCTCTGAAATAATATAGGGTGGGCGCCCCTTAATTTCCTGAAACATTCGTATCAAGTATTCACCAATAATACTCAGTGATAAAAGTTGTATTGTGCCAAAGACAAACATGACCATAAGTAGCGTTGGAAAGCCTCGTGGCATATTGGTATTAAAATAGAAATAGAGATAAATGCCAGCTGCTATGATTGTTAGAAGTGTCGCAATAATCGTTAGCTTAGAAATAAATTCGAGTGGTTTATACGAGAAGTTAATAATCGCTTTTTTGAACCACGAAAAATTATCAAAGAATTTTATGCTGGTCTGCCCATGTAGACGGGCATCTCGAACGTATTCGACGCCCGTCTGCTTAAATCCTGCCCATGCTCGTAGGCCACGAATATAAATATCTTTTTCGGGCAATTTTTTGATAACATTAACAACTTTTCTGTCGAGCAAGCTAAAATCACCGGCGTCTACAGGTATTTTGAGATACGAGAACCATTTAAAGATCATATAAAAAAGTTTATAAAAGATTTTTCGAACAGGGGTTCCCCGTCTCTTCTTTCTGACTGCATAGACGACATCAAATCCGTCTTTCCATTTTTTTATTAATTTTGGTATAAGTTCAGGAGGATCTTGTAAGTCTCCCTCAATCAAAATAACTGCGTCGCCGGTAGCATGCTGTAGCCCGGCAAAAAAGCTTGTTTGCGAGGTGCCAAAATTTCTCGACATAAACAGAGCTTTTACTCCAGGGTCAGCTGATACCAACTGTTCATAGACAGTTCTTGAGTTATCGATGCTTGCGTTGTCGACAAAGAGTAGCTCGTATGGGTAAGATGTCTGGTCGAACGCTTTTGTTACTCGTGTGTATAGTTCTGGAATGTTTTGTGCCTCGTTGTAACAGGCGATCACGATAGATATTTTTTGTACCATTCTATTGTCTCTCTTAACCCCTCTTGTACCCCATATTTTGCCTTCCAGCCCAACAGTTTTTGTGCTTTAGCAGAACAAAGGTGCTGTTCGGGAATCTCGTTACTTGCTTGATTTTGAATGACTGGCTCGAGATGGTTTGCTCCCATGAGGGTTAGTATTTCATTAACTATTTCGATAACGTTGTACGGTTGGTCGGTACTAAAATTAAAACATTCGCCAACTATCGATTGATTGTCCATCTGTTCAGCGAGAGTAAGATACGCGTCAGCGACGTCTTTGACATAGATGTAGTCGCGAACAAATAAGCCATTTGATCTAATAATAGGTTGTTTATTTTGTAAGACGGAACGAATTGTTTCAGGAATAATTCTATTAAAATGCAGGTCCCCTCCACCAAAAAAATTACCACAGCGGGTGACACAAACAGGAAATTTGTAGGTGTGAAAGTAAGATTGGGCGATTAAATCAGTACAGCTTTTTGAGACGTCGTATGGGTGTTGTCCTTGGAGGGGTGATTCTTCAGTGTATGGTAGTGTTTTTTGTGCACCGTACGCTTTGTCACTTGAGGCAACGATAACTCGTTTGACCCATGGTGCCTGCCGGCATGCTTCAAGTAGGTTCCAGGTTCCTTCGATGTTTGACTTAAATGTTGATATTGGCGACCTGTTAGCGATTTTTACAATAGCCTGAGCACCAAGATGAAATACCGTATCGATTTCAAATTCGTTTATTATTCTTTGTATTAAGTTAAAATCAAGAAGGTCGCCACTCGAGATCGTTACGTTTTGATCAAGATTATCGGTAAAAAATAAGGAGTCAGGAGTTTGGTCTCGTATTAGAACGTGAACACGAGCTTGTTTTTTCAGGAGGTCCTTAATGAGCCAGGGGCCGAGCAGGCCTGTGGCGCCGGTCACAAAAATGTTTTTCATAGATTTTTTTCTCCTCTTGCCAGACCTTCCATGGGGCATCTTGTTTCCAGAGAGCCTCGAGTTTTTCGTGCTCTCTTTGTGTATCCATACACTGCCAAAAACCATCATGTTTGTAAATCATGAGCTGGTCATCTTTGGCTACTTCGCAGAGTGGGGCTTGTTCAAGAACGAGAGAGGGATTTGGTGAGAGGTATTTAAAAAACTCTTTTTCGAAAACGAAAAAACCGCCGTTAATCCAACCGTTCTGGTTGGTTTGTTTTTCAAGAAAAGAGGTCACTTGGTTTTTTTGTATTTCGAGGTTGCCAAAGCGAGATGGCGGGTTGACGCCGGTCAGAGTTGCGATTTTTCCGTGTGATTTATGAAACTGTATCAACTGCTCTATGTTGACGCTAGAAAGACCATCGCCATAGGTCAACAGGAACCGGTCAGTGTCGATATATCGAGCGACTCTGGCGACCCGGCCTCCAGTCATACAGTGTAGTCCTGTATCGACAAGTGTGATTTCCCAGTCGTCGTTATTTTTTTCATGTTCAGTAATCTTTCCTGTTTTGGTTTGTATCGTGACATCTATTCCTTCGAGACGATAGTTCAAAAAATAATTTTTGATCAATTCACTTTTGTAGCCCAAACAGACAATAAACCGATGAAACCCATAATGAGCGTACAGCTTCATGATGTGCCATAAGATCGGCTTGCCGCCGATAGGAACCATTGGCTTAGGACGAAATTCGGTTTCTTCACGTAATCTTGTTCCTAGGCCACCGGCAAGAATAACGACAGGATAATTATATTTTTTCACGAGGGTCCTCTTTTTTAACTATAGACGCGTATAAGGCCCCTAGGGGGAGCCAGGTGAGATATTTTTCAAGAGCTCGCAATTTTTTTAAAAAAGCAGGAAAAAAACAGTAATAGATGGTTTTTGTCTCTCCTGCTTGAGACAAAAGTTTTTTTGCACTTCGTGTAGAAATCATGGTTGCATTTTTGTCTATAGGGCAGCGCCTAAATGTTATTTGTGTCAGTGGATTGTATGGGTTGAGCTCGAATAAGACGAAGCGCCCACCTGGCCTGAGTACACGCATAATTTGCGAATAAAAACATTCGTGCTCCTGTTGGTCAATATGATGAAAAACCCCTGCGGCATAGACCAGATCAAACGTATTTGTTTGATAATCTATTTTATTTTCTTTTAATTGAGAGAACGTAATTTTGGGATATTGTTTGGTTGCTCGCTCGATACTTAAATGCGATGGGTCAGTACCAAAGATTTTTGCTTTAACGAACTGTTTTTGTACGTAGCTTGTCATGGCACCGTCGCCACAACCAAAGTCTAAAATCGAAATATTTTTATTGTGTAAGCTTGGAAACCAAGAGTAAAGTTTTTGAGCCTTGTATTGAGCGAAGAAGTCGCTCGTTTCTCCCGAGATAGAAAGCGTTTTATTGAGGTTTTTACGATAATTTTTTATATATTGGTCGAATTCGTTTTTGTTCATAGAATTTATTTTATGTGTGAAGAGTCAAGCACTTTATATTTCTGGTTAATCGGGTCAAAAGCGACAATAAAAGTATTTGGAATGATCCATTTCTTGTCAAAAACAAACGAGACATCGGTAACATATTTTTTATTGACACTTTCATGAATAAAAAACTTGCCCATCGAGAACTCATGCCATTGGTTTTCTTCAAAAAAGTCTGGTGCGAGTACATACGCCCGTTCTTCTTCTGACCACACTATAGGTTGATATGAATGAAACGACCAGCCGAAGTTTTTTTTATCTTGAGAAGTAAAGCGATATCCCGTCGGTATTGGATTGATCGTGTAGCTGTAACCAGAAATCTTGCAGCCATATTGGGGACCGGCGATTTTTGAGATAACGATATGGGCAGCTCTGAGCTCAAAGTTATTTGAGGCGACTTGGAGCAGTTGTTCTAGATCTGCTTCATCGAGCGTGCTTATGAAAATAAAGTGACTTTTCTTTGGGAACTTATTTTCTTTAAAAAAATCGATGTAGCACTTTTGTACTTTATGGGGGGAGGGATTTTTTATCCGTTGTATTATATTAAATCGAAACCCGTGAATTAGTGAGAGTATCGATAGTATAAAAAAAACGTATACGATCGATTTTGTGAAAAACGTTTTCGTCTTTTCTTTTGCGATAAAGTATACCCCCAATAGTATGACAAAAATCAAATATGGATAGGTAGTGTTCATGTATCTTGGGGCGGGGTATACCAAAATGCATGGCCATATGAAAAGGGGGAGTCCTGTTGCGAAAAAGAGGGCAAGCGTTTTGTGCTTGCGATATGCGATGATGAGAAGTGCCAGCAAGACTACGATCACAAATATAAGTATGATTTTTTCTTGTATGTTAAGAATTGTTTGTGCCCATTCAAAAAACTTACTTTGCAAAACAGATAGCTTGTTGCAAGATTCTTGCATGATAGGATCTATTGCTTGTTTAGCAGCTTTGGTTGCATGTGTGGCGATCGTGCTTGTACCATGGGGTTGTACAGGTGCTGTTTGGGATGTTGCGCTTACAGAAAAAAGCTTTGTCAAAAATGGAAATCGTATAAGTATGTTTCGTGCGGTTCGGAGCAAGCTCGCAAAGCCAAACACATACAAACGCATACCAATATAGATTGTTGTCGCAAGAAAAAATATCCAGGTTTTTGATAAAGCTTTGAGTATTCTAGAAATAAAAGAGTTTGTTTTATTTGTGGATAAAAGAAATATCCCTAAAAAAGCCCATGGAGCAAGAAATATATGCGTTTCTCGCGAGAGCAGCGAGAAGAGAAACGACAGCCCAGAGAGATAGAATAGAGGCTGAGAGTGAAACGAGACTTTTCTCTTAAGAATGGGCAGGTAGAGTAGAATTGCGATAATAAGGAAGAAAAGAGTAAGAGAGTGCTGTAAGGTGCATATCCAGGTTAGCCAGGTTGTGCTTGGGTAAAATGCGAAAAGAAGTGCGCCAATGGCCGAGAATGAGAGCGGAAGCCAGTTGCAAAAAAGTATGAAAAGCAGGAGTGCGTTAGCTGCGTGAAAGAATGCTTGTAATAGGTGGAATGCAAAAATGTTTGTGCCAAATAGGTGATGCGTTATAGAGAAGAAGACCTGTTCCATTGGTCGCAAGAAGCCTGAAAGAACATTTGGCGTTGGCAGGTTGTAGTTATACGTGCTTGCGTAGTTACGCATATCTTCAGAGAAAACTCGACAGAAACTGGACAGATCGATTATGAGCCCGTTTAGGATGACGCCAAGGTCATCGACATACCAGCCATGTCCCATGATTGCGAGTGTGAATGATATGAATACAAAAGTAAAAATAGCAGTGCCTAAAAGAATTTTTTTATCCTTGTTTTTCACGACAGGTTCCTTTGTGAAGAAACAGTACCGATATTCCAAGACTAGCAAGTGTTATAAGTAAAAATTCAAACATAGTTCGATAGCGTGCGCAGCCATCAAAGCCGGTAACCAGAGAGAAATAAAAAATATAAGATGTAAAGAAAGAGAGAAGAAACCATTTTTCTTTAATAAGAAGCCAAAGTAATGCAAATAAGACAAGTATATATCTTAGTATGTTCCAGATAGTTTCAAGAAAACTTGTCGCTTTAATTATAGTGCTATCGGTTCCCTGGGTAATATAGTGATATATTTTATTAGGGAAAGAGCCCTTGTTATAAAAGAATGAGACGTCGCCACCCTTTGTTTTGTTTTCAACTAACACTTTGAGGTTGGTTGAATAAAGCCCTGCGTACGTTTTTATCATTTCTCGAATCCAGGTTTTTATGAATAGAGACGGATTTTCTCGTGCGCTTTTCCAAAATGCTTGCCCAAGCCTGTCCCAGCTCTCTGATTGCAGCGGGTTGCCTGTTATCATAGAGGTACGGCTCTGTTTTTCTTGCGAAAAAATTTTGTTTCTGTGGGAAGTGGTTTCAGGAGTTTGTTGATCAGTTGCAACTTTGCTCCAAAACCACACATAAAGGTTGTAGTTGCCAAGCGCCCCAAAGTTAGCGATCCCGTAAGTAAGATAGTTATAGAGCTGGTAGCTCTTGACTGGGACAAAGAAACAGCTTGTGAAAAGCGCGAGAAAAAACGCTTTTTTTATAGCAGAAAACCGTTTTAGAGTGAAAACAAATGGGATAAGTATGAGTAGTAATGGGAGAAAGTAATAGAGTGCTGCCGGCTTGATTAGGCTTGAGCTTCCCAGCGCCAGGCCGGCCAGGCCTAATGAATATTTTTTTTTTGTTTTTATAAAGTATGAAAAACGTTCGAAAAAGAGCATGAGAAAGAACGCGAGAAGAGCTTCTGCCAGGATAAATTGTGCAAATGTGATATAACCTATATTCAAACAAAAAAATGCGTGCGCTATAAGTGCTGTCGTGTTACCAAACAGGTGTCTTGTTGCAAAAAAGAGTATAAGCGCAGAGAGAAGTGTTAGAAGAATTTGAGCCCATATTAAAAAAATGTCCTGCGTTCCAAACGTTTTGTAGATTATTCCCATGAATAAGGGATAGCCGAGGGGCTGTTGAACAAGTGGTGGCGTTTTTGTATGTACAGGAGCTAAAGAACCGGTTTTATAAAACAATAGAGCTTTTTCTTCGTAGCCACCGGAATCGAGATCTCGATGTGGCTTTTCTGTAGAAACATTAAGGTATAGTGCTAATGATATAAGAAGAAAGATGCTTGAAAAAAACGTAATAATAAAAACTTTTTTATTCACAATTTTATTTTCTAATAAGTATGTCGTTATATTGATCTGATTTTTTGTAATATTTTTCGATAACATGGTTTTTATTTTTATCGATGCATTGGGCTGGTATTTTAGTAATGCTCAAAATGCCAATCACTTTTGGGCGTTTTTCTTCGATTTTTTCATAAACATTGTAGTTGTACGGTTTTATTTTTTGAAAGCTTGGGATAGAAAATAGGATTCCGATCCAAAGAAAGTCGATATCTTTTCTAAACAGGTTGAATCCCTCAAAGCCTATTTCACTGTCGAGGACATAATCGTTTTTATCTGTTATCGACAGGATATAATTGATCTTTTCGATTTGTTCTGATACGGGCGAAAGCATAACTCTGCGAATATAGTTGGTAAAAGTTGGTGGTATCGAGACGAGTAGTATCATTGGAATGAGCCAGTTTTTATGTTGTTTTGTAATGTGATACAAACCATACGCTGCGATGATTGTCGCAAAGGGAAGCGCTGGGACAAGATACTGTGGGTAGGAGTAGGGGACAAGATAAAATACTCCTGTTAGAACAGACGTAAGAAAAAGAATAGACCAGAGTTTTGGTTTTTTTATTGAGAAATATAAGCCCATAAAAAACATGAACCACCAGGGAATATTCGTTAGAAATGCAAATTGTATAGTCGGAAAAGCTGGTGCCCAACCAACCATATGCTTGTTAAAGAGCCAGGCGCAATTGATGTAGTCGATCAGTGAGTTGGTGTAGAGCAGATACGTAAGATAACAGCTTGGCAAGATGAGAAATGTAGCACCGTAAACGAGAATTTCTCGAAAAACGATCTTTTTCTGCCACCGCTGATAGAGGATGACAAGCCCAAAGAAAAAAATAAGAAAAATGGCTTTCTGAAGAAATAAAAAAGAGGCGCTAAGTAGGATGGTGCTTAAGATGAGAGCAAGCGGTTTTTTTGATTCGAGATAGACAAACCAAACGGCGACCGCAAGCATGCTGCACAGTATCATGGGGGTATCAGGACGAATATCAATTATTTTTGTAGCGATTATTGGCAGGCTATAAAGCATGATTGTGCTTAGGAGCCCAACGGTTTTATTGGTGATTGTTTTGGCGAGCAGATATGTTGCATACCCAATTCCCAACGTCATAAGAAACATCATAATTCTCATGACATAAATAATACGGGTCGTTTCGCCAAAGAGTTTTATTACCGGTGCCAGTAGATAGTACAAAAATGGATTATGGTTTTGAAAGAAGTCTTTGTAGATTTGTCCGTCGAACAGTATTTTCCAGGCGGTGTGTATAGCTTCGAGTTCGTCGTTATCAAGGCGTCTAAAGAGCGCATAAAAGAAAAGCACAACAATGAGTATTCCAAGAGAAAAATATAATCCTGTTTTTTTCACTATAAAGTCATGCTTTCGTAATTTTTAAGAACCCATTGTTGTACAGCATTTTTATACGAGTCTTGCTTTAACCAACGAACGATTGGTGCTGCAAAACCAACTTTCTTTCTGTAAATGATTTCGTGAGGTATTATACCCTCACATGCTTTTTTCAAAATATATTTTGTTGTGTTGTTTTTGAATTTGAGATGATCAGGAATATTAAGCGCAAATTCAACCAGCTTGTGGTCTAAAAATGGAACACGAGATTCGACGCTTGCTGCCATTGCCATCTTATCTGCTCTCATAAGCAATAATTCCGGCAGTCGCTGCTTAAGTTCGAGATAAGTTATCTGTTTGATAAAGCTTGGACAACGATCAAGAGCTTTAAGCTTTTTGGTGTGATAGTCGACGATAGTGTGGCTGTCTGGTATCTGTTGTAAGCCTGAGTATATTTTTTTTACAATCATGTCATGCGGGTCATGTTGGTTGAGGGCGAAATTTTTAAGTTTTTCTTGTTCGTGAAATGCGATCGCGCCACCCCAGAAGAGATGTCTATCATGTGACCAGTTGTGCAAGATGTCTACAAGATGGGTCTTTTTTGAAAGAAACTTTTTTGCTGCTTTATAGGTAAGATCTTTCGAAATAACAGGCATGTAGGTTGTTGGTCGCCAGAATCGATTGTAGATTTTATGGTATTGTGCATAAAGATTGTAGCCAAAGAACAGTTCGTCCGAACCCTCGCCAACCTGCACGACTGTAACACCATTATCTTTTGCCAGTTTTGCAACGTGATAGAACGGTATGCAAACGCAATCAGCTAATGGCTCATCGAGGTGGTAGACCATCTTATCGTAAAACTCGAACGCCTCTTTTTCAGAGATGATTATCTCGTGATGATCAGTATCAAATTTTTTTGCAACCAGGCGTGCCCACTCAAGCTCGTTGCTCTCCGGTCCGTCAGAAAAGGCGACCGTAAACGTTTTGACCTTGCCGATTTCTTGTGCCATGAGCGCGACGTTGAGACTCGAGTCGATGCCGCCTGACAAGAAAGCTCCAAATGGGACGTCAGAAATCATTCGCTTTTTTGTTGATTCTTTTAGAAGTCTTCGAATGTTTTCGATGCAAAAGTTTTCGTTATCAAACTGCTTTTTTTCTTGTCGAGATAATTGAGTGATTGGGGTGTACCATTCATGAAATGAAAGAGATTTTTTGGCGTCGACTTTCGCATAAAATCCAGCTGGGAGCTTATAAACTTCTTTGAAAATTGTGTATGGGGCAGGGGTGACCATAAAGGTCAGGTAGTGGTGGTAGGCGATTTCTGATACCGTTTTTTTTATCCAGGGCACCTGCCAGAGCGCTTTAATTTCAGAGGCAAAGCTGAGATAGCCGGCCTGTGTTGAAAAGTAGAGCGGTTTGATACCTATCCGGTCACGAACCAGAAAAAGTTCTTGTTTTTTTGTGTCGAACAATGAAAACGCGAACATGCCTTCGAGTTTTTTAATAAAATTTATGCCCCACTCTTCGTAGCCGTGAATTAACGTTTCAGTATCTGTTCGAGATTTGAATGTGTGACCAAGAGTTTTAAGTTGCTGGCGAAGAGCCTGATAGTTGTAGATTTCTCCGTTAAAACAGACAATGACAGTTTCTTCTGTATTGGTCATGGGCTGCTTGCCGGCAAGAGAAAGGTCGAGAATGCTTAATCGTCTATGGGCAAAGCCAACTTGATATTTGTCTGATTTCCAGATTCCAGAGCCATCAGGGCCACGATGAGTAAGTGACTTTTGCATTCGATTCAAAAGGATTCTGTCTATTGTGGTCTGTTTATTTGTTAGGTTTTGATAGCCGGCGATGCCACACATAATATCTCAAATATCTTTTTTTAGGCCAAAATTAACTAACGTATCGATAACATATCGGGGGCGTTGCTTTACCTCCTCGAAGATTTTGCCAATGTACAAACCTATAATTCCCAAGAAAAATAGTGTTGTTGAAAAAAGAAACAACTGACTAATGAGAAGTGATGTCCAGCCGGTCATAATGACCCAGCCGTTAAGCTTCATAATAAGAGCGACAATCACCCCAACAACACAAGCTAATATAGTAAAAAGCGAGATGAAAATAATAAAGTAGATTGGAATAGTCGAGAACGAGATAATATTATCAAGCGCGAAAGCGAGAAGTCTTGAATAGTTATATTTTGTTTTTCCAGCGGCCCGTTTTTGCCTAACGAATGGAACCGCTTTTTTGGGTAGACCAGACCAGTAAATCATACCTCTAACAAACATGGAGCGTTCAGGCAGTTTTTTAAATGCTTCTAGAGCTCTATGGCTTAACAAACAGCAATCGCCAATGTCTTTTGGCATGTCTAACTTAGTAAGCCAGCGAAATATTGGATAAAAAATTTTTGATGTTAGTTTTTTAAAAACCGTTTCGTTTAAGCGTTTGGTTCGTTGAGCGTAGATGATGTCATACCCGTTGTGAAACTCTTTTTCAAATTGTAGCAACAGTTCCGGAGGGTCTTGTAGATCAGCGTCAAAAATCGTTATAGCGTCCCCTCGAGCATGATGTAGTCCGGCAGCGGTAGCAGCCTCATGGCCAAAGTTCCGGGTAAAAGAGATTATTTTCATATGAGAATCGTGAGAAAGCTTCTTTAGATTTGAGAGTGTGTCGTCTGTGCTTCCGTCATTAATGGCGATTATCTCGTAATCAGAGAAGTGTTGTAGTTTGGTTGCTACAGTCGTTACCTGTGTATAGAGCTTTTCGATGTTTTCTTCTTCGTTGTACATAGGTATTACGATTGAAAGCAAACGTTTTTTCACAACGCTAACTCTCTAACGCGCAAGCTAAGTCTTGTTGCCTGTAGAATTCGTTCATGGGACAGGGGTGTAGCGCTTCCTGTTTGTGCGGCCCTTACGAATCGCTCAAGTAGCTCTTTGTGCCCCTTATCTGGATAGTTGGTTGTTTCGTTAAATGTTCTGGGCAATCCATAGCCGGTTAATTTTTTGTAGTCGTCCAAGACGATCGATTTGCCGTCAAAAAACAGCTCCATTCTTTCTTTTTCTAGCTTTTCGTTGCCCATGGCGGTGTAAAGAAGCGTGCAAACAGAACCATCGTCAAAAGAAATTTGTGCAGAAAAGTTATCGCTCTGACAGAGGTCTTCTCTGGTGGTATTGATGGATTGTACAGAAACATTTGTTGCTTTCGCTCCTGTCAGGAACCCGAACAGTTCAAAGATATGACATGCTTCTCCAACAATTCTGCCCCCATGCTTTTCTGATTGGATCCAATGATCTTTTGGTATAAAACCGGCGTTCACTCGATAGTGTATGATGAGTGGCGTTGTACGGTTTTTGATTGTTTTTTTTATTTTCAAAATAAATGGTGCAAACGAGCGGTTGAAGTCGACACAATAAAGACCGTTTTTATTTGTGTTCAAAAATGTTTCAAGTTGTTTATATTGTTCGTCATTAACTGCTGCTGGTTTTTCAACGAAAACTGCTTTTCCTGCCCGTAAGCAAGCAATTGCTTGTTGGGCATGAAGCGCGTGGGGTGTTGCGATAACAACCGTGTTGATTTTGTCGTCTTGTAAAATTTCTTGATAGTTGTTGTGATAGATTGCTGCGTTATACTGCTTTGCGATATTAATAGCGTTGCTTGGATTGGTGTCGATAATTGCGTTAATACTTGCCCCCTTAATTTTTGAAACAATAGGGAGTAGTTTTACCTTGGCAAAGCCGCCGACTCCAACAAAACCAATAGTTATTTTATCAGGTACTGCATATGCGATAGGTTGGTCTCCTGGATCCAGGACAATGTCTGTTTTTGGTGGCTCAGGATCAAATATTTTTTCCTCGTAGGCCAAGACAAGCCCGAGTGATTTTTTTTCAATGAGCTTGCTGTACGCTTCGCTTGCGTTGTTGAACAAGAACTCCTGCGAAATAAGAGGATCGACTTGAATTTTTTTTGCTTGTACTAGATCGGCAAAAAGCTTCATATTACGATTTTCGGTCCACCTAACGTAATCATATGGATAGTCGGTGCCGTCCTGTTCATATCGAGTATCATATCGTCCTGGGCCATAGGAGCAAGAGATAAGGAAGTCGATCTCTTTTTCGTAAAAAGGGCTTCTCTTAAAATCAAGCTTTACATCGCCAACTAAAACCACTTTGCCCTTGCGTCGAGTGACCTCCATTGCCTGCTGAATAATTTCTCCCGATTGTGATGCTGCTGTTATGATGGTTGCGTCAACGCCTCGATGCTCAGTATGGAACGGGATTTCTTTTGCAAGATTAGTCGAAAGAGAGTTATACAAATGATCACAACCAAACTTTTGGGCCAAAAATAGTTTTGAATCATCAATGTCGACCCCGTACACGGTACAGCCAGACAACTTTGCCAATTGTACGGTCAGTTGGCCGATCAACCCTAACCCAATGACACAGACACGTTCGCCAAGCGCAAGATTTGCCCGTCTGACACCCTGAAGAGCAATGGCGCCGATCGTTGTCAGACTTGCCTGCTTTAACGATTTATTGCTTGTCAGTTTGATCGCGAGGTGTTGTGGAACCGCAACATATTCTGCGTGATTAGCGACGCCTGCCCCCGCGCAAGCAACAAAGTCGCCGACTTGAAACGTGCTGATATTTTTTCCAATGGCAACCACTTGGCCCGAGCACGAGTATCCGAGGTCTATAACTTTGTTGAGAGACCCTTTGACGAGCGCCATCGTTCCCATGATGCCATTGTCTCGGACCGCTCCCATTACTTTCGTGATTTTTTCATTTGTGTTAGAAAGACATTTTTTAAGAAGAGATTTTTTTGATTCGCAGACGGTTGCACCTTCGGTGCCCGTACTGATAAAAGAGTAAGAGACTTTTACAAGAATGGTGTTTGGATTAACCGGAGGGGTTGGAACTGGAAGTGGTTTTACTTTCCCTTTTTCCAAGAAAAGTTGCTTCATAATTGGGCCCTATTTTTTTTGAAAACAAGCCGCATGGATCAACAACTATTTTATCGACAATATTTTTTTGATCAATTGTTTTAAAGCAGGAATGTTTGACAAGAGACACGATTATGTCGGCCTGGTCAAGTGCTTTGATCATGTCAGGTTCTATGCGGGAAAGAGACCCAAGTTTTTCGGCTGGAATGTGAGGTTCATAAAGACAAAGATTTAACATGTTATCTTTATCTCTTAGATCTTTTGCTATTTTTAGCGCAGGCGATTCACGCAGGTCGTCTATGTCCGGCTTGAACGTGAGGCCTAGAACAAGCACGTTTGGCTTATGCGTATGCTTTTTATGAAACAAGATTGCTTGCTCGAGCACCTGCTGGACAACCAGATCAGGTTTTGTATCGTTTATTGATCGAGCTGCTTGTAGCAATTGTGTATTCTGTGGAAACTGTTCAATTAAAAACCATGGGTCGACGGCGATGCAGTGTCCCCCAACGCCACATCCTGGTTGCAAAATATTCACCCTAGGATGCTTGTTGGCTAACTCGATAACTTCAAATGGATTGATAGATACTTGGTTGCACATGCCGGCAATTTGGTTGGCAAGAGCGATCTGAATATCACGTGAGCTGTTTTCGACCAGTTTAACCATCTCGGCTATTTTGTCGCCTGTCGCGTAGCAGGTTCCTTGAACAAACTGTTTATAAAAATCTTGAGCAAGCTCTGCTGATCGATCGCATATGCCACCAATAATTCGATCGTTCTGAACAAGCTCGAGAATAATTTTTCCTGGGAGCACTCGTTCTGGGCAATAGGCAATGTAAAAATCTTTGCCTGCAATCAGGCCTGATTCTTGCTCAAGAAGAGTTTTTAACGTTTGTGTTGTTCCTGCGGGAACAGTAGATTCTAGGATCACAAGATTTTGATATGTAATCTTTTTTGCAATGGATCGTCCAGCCGTCCATACGTAGCTCAAATCTGCTTGCTTGTTTTCTTTAAATGGTGTTGGAACGGCGATCACAAAACAGTCTGCAGGTGCTAGCTCGCGTGATGCACGAAAGTTGCCTTGTGCAAGCACTTCTGTTAATAATTCCTGTAGGCCTGGTTCGACGATTGGGCAAGTTCCAGCCATAATTTTTTTTATTTTATCTTCATCAACATCAAAGCCGGCAACGTTACGTTTGTTTTTGGTGTCGTGATACTTTGCTGTGATTAGTGCGGTTGGCAGGCCTATGTATCCCAGACCCACGACCGATATTTTTTTCATGTAACCCTCACCCGTTCGAATCCCTCGATACACTTTTCTCATCCTGGCGGATTTCGAAAACCACTCGGGACGAACGGGGTTTTCGAGAGATTTGTTCAAAAGAGAACGTATTTTTTAGAATCGATACGATTCGTTTACATGCGTTTCCATCCCCGTAAATTGACGATGCTTTCACGCTTTTGTCTGTCATCAAGTAAATCTTTTCCATTTCTTCTAGAATACGTTTTTGGTTGGTTCCTACGAGGATCTCAGATCCTTCCCAGACGCCTTCCCATCGTTCGGTTATGTCGCGAAGGACCAAGATTCGTTTTCCTAGGCTGACTGCTTCTTCCTGAATACCTCCAGAGTCAGTGGCAATCCAATCTGACTGTGTGAGCAAATATACGAGGTCTTTGTACAAAAGTGGTTCTAGGAGAAAGATATTTTTTTCCTCGCACAGGCCTGCTTGCTCAACAGCTGTTTTTACATTTGGGTTTGGGTGTACGGGAAAGAATATAGCGACATCTTCGTGCTTCTGAACAAACTGTTTTATGCTAGTAAATATTCGTAAAAGTCCTCCATTAAATGACTCTCGCCTATGTGCTGTAAGCAAGACAATTTTTTGTCTATTTTTTTTACATGAGTTAATTTTGTTTTTAATTTTTTTATCGATTTCGATTTGTTTTGTTTCTATTTTTTCTTTTACCATATGAAGCGCGTCGACAATAGTGTTACCGGTGCAGAAAACCTGCGTTCGATCAACGCCTTCTGACAGAAGATTAGCAGTTGAAAATGCGGTTGGTGCAAAATGATACGTTGCTATTTGTCCAACCACTTTACGATTCATTTCCTCAGGAAATGGCGCATACATGTTGCCTGTTCGTAAGCCTGCTTCAATATGTCCGATTGGTATTTGGAGATAGAATGCTGAAAGGGCCGATGCCATGGTGGTTGTTGTGTCACCATGGACCAGTACGAGCGAAGGGTTGGTTTGCAGGTAGACCTGTTTGGTTTTTTCCAAAATCACTTGGGTTAAATAAAAAAGATCCTGATTTTTTTTCATGACATGAAGATTAAAGTCAGGCGTTACGTTGAAAATTTCACAAACTTGTTCAAGAAGTGCTGCGTGTTGAAATGTTGCGCATAAAAGAGCGGGGAGCTTTGCTTTAAGTAAAGCAAGATATAAAGGGATAAGTTTTATCGCTTCGGCACGGGTTCCTATGACAAGAACAATTGGTTTTCTCATGGAGGTAGTGTATCGCAGTTACGTTTGGAAATAAAATTTTTTCGAACTGCCTACGGCTCTATTTCGTGAACGCCAACTTGACGAGCGCCCCTGCAATTTGACCAACGCTGTTGGCAGGGTTATTTAGGTTGAACTGGAATGAAGCGGTTTTCGTGGTGCCGAGCGTTGTAACGGTTAGAGTGATTTTCGGTAGGATTCCTTTCTTTAAAAAGTCTCGCAAGCTTCCATAGATAGTTGCTTTTTTGATATCGAGAAGTTTTTCAATGTTGAGAGCTCCTTCAGCAATGTTTTTTGCCGCTTCACTCAGACCAATGGCGGTTTGTTTTGCTCCTTCGAGAATACCGTTGGCGATATTTCGTGAGGAGATCAATGTTGTTCTCGCGATTGATAGGCCCGAGATTTCGGTTCCCCATTTGGTTATTTCAGTATGTTCTTTGAGATTTTTAGGATCGAGCTCGCAGGTTCCCTTTGCAATTTCGAGTGCTGCCAGTGCCGTGTGGAGTCCTATTTCGGTGGTGATGATCATACCTGCTTCGATGCTTGCGATTGCAGCCTGAGCGATTTTTAGACCACCTATGCAGCCCCAGTAGAGAGGCATACTCCACCACTTATATAAGTCCTTGCATTTTTTCTCAGTTTCGAACACTTTTCTACGTGCGTTGGCCAGCTTTTCTTTTTCTATTTTTACTTTTTCTCGCTCTTTATTAACGTTTGCTTGGGCGTCACGAAGCTTTTGTTGGTTGTTCCATATTCGCTGTTTCATTGTTTTTTGCAGTGACCTAATTTTGTTTTGGCGCCACTTGATATGGTTTTCGGTTTTTGAGATTTCGCCATTGATTTTATTGACCTCTTTTTTTGCCTCGTCTATTCCTTTGGAGACTCCTTTTTGAAAGTTTTTTACGTCCCTTCTCATTTGCTTTTTAATTTCCAAGTAAAAATCGCTTTGAAGTTCTCCTTCGGCGATGAAATCGAACGTTTGCTTGGTTGTTCCGGTTGATACAACATGGAAGTATGATTGAAAGAGGTTTGCAAATTTTCCAGAGGTTTCAAATGAAAAGCTTGTCGAAGTGATGTCGATCGATGTTCTGCTTTTTATGCCAAAAAAATCGACGATACCATCGAGATAGAATTTTGGTGTTTTGCTAATTTCTAGATAGACGACCGGCCCATCGTCTGCGGTTCCCATTTTTTTATCGAGACCGGTGCCGCTTACTTTGAGTGGGCCGATGTTCATTTTGGGTGCAGTTGCTTGTGCCCGAAACCCATTATTATCGATTTGTGCTTTGAGATGAACGGGGATTTTGACGAGAGGGAGTATTGTGGTTCCCTCGAGTGAGAACCCCGGGGGGTACTTGTATCCTTCGAATACTACTTCTTTCCCTGCGATGCCGATGTTGATATCACGAAATTCTAGTAACGGTGAGAAAACTTCAAGTGCTTTGGCTGGGATCGGTCGTTTTTTGATTGCGCCTTCGATAATATCGTTTGTGGTTTCGAGACAGCCCTCGAGCGAGAGCTCATTGAGATGGAAGAGTAAGACGTTGTCTTTGTCCTCTTTGCCGAGGTAACCGTATAGTCTCGCATATTGTCTGCCCAGTTTTATTTTTCCATTGAGTTCAAATGCTTTATAGCCCTCGAGTGTTTTTGCGTAAATTGTGGCATCAAACGCGTTGAGAATTTTTGCATCGAGGTTGAATGTAAAGCCATCTTTACCGATATCAAGAAAGATTCCTGCGCCTGTAGAGCCAAATAGATCAATCGAACCTGAAAGGGTGAGCGACTGTTGGGTTTGGGTTAAAATTAGGTTCGCATAGGGGCCGTCGTCTTCGGTGTTAAATAGCTTGTCTGGGCCTGAACCGGTTACGAGAAGTGGTCCGAACTTCCATTTTTTCATTGATGCTTCAGCGATGAGGCCTTTTTCTCTGCTCAGGCTGACAAGAGCTGTTCCATATAAATTTATTTCGGGGATTTCTATTTTGCCTTTATAGCCGATGCCGTTTTCTTCGAAGGCTCGGGCGATTTCTTTAAAGTAGTCTGGAAGGGCGTAGTTGAGATTAAATTTGAGATTTTTGAAGCCAATGTCGGGAAGGGTATTAAGAATTTTGTTGAGCTCCTCGGATTCTTCTTTTGTGAGGTTTTTTCGCAGTTCTTCTTCTTTGATTTCGAGACCCTCTCGTAAAGGTGCTTTGACTCGCTTTTTTCGTATGGCTTCAAAGATTTCTTTGGCAAATGTTTCAGTGGCTGTCAAAGACATTTTACCAATCGACTCTTCGGGCTCTTTTTCTGTTTCAACAGGTTCTTCTTTTTTCTCTTCGATTACTTCTTTTGTTTTTGCTTCCGGTCTTTTTTCGCTAACAGGTTCTTCTTCTGGTTCTTCCTCCTCATCAATAAGTTCTTCTGGCTCATTTTCTTCTTCAGGATCATCAGGATTGTCATCGTCAGTTTCGAGTACGATGGGCTCGTTTGGTTGGTCTACTTGAGCAATCAGTTTTAGGGGCGTTGGGGTTGTAAGATATTTTTTTGATAGAGCGAGTGTGTTGAAGCGTTGGGATTCAAGTATTTTTTGTCGATAGTTTTGATGGTTATAGAGAGCTAGCTTGGGTGGGCTTATCTTAGCGGCTTTTTTCTCTGCTTTGATTCGTGCTTCTTTAATTTTTTCTTGTTCTGCTTTTCTCTGCTTTGCTTCAGCCTCGAGACGAGCGATTTTTCGGATGTCTTCCCTAATTCCTGCGCCTAGAAGTATTGCTGCTTCGACTGAATCTCTTATGGTGAAGCGGTTTAGAAAGAATTTTAGCTGTGCTAGTTTTGTATCGATGCGTCCTGAGATTGTTGCTTTTTGTCTTCCGAATATTATTTTTCCGTCGAGGGTAAGGGCTAGTTTTTCAAAGTCGAGCCCACCCTCGGAGTGGATGTGGAGTTCCGAGTCGAAAACATTGAAGAGTTTTAATTTTGTGTCGATATCAACGCCTGTTAAATCGATGGAGACTTCGACGTTTCCTCGAGATTCAAAGAAGTCGACAAGTCCCGAAAGGTACAATTCTTGGTTCCTTGGAGTGAGCGCGAGTCTTGCGATTGGTCCGTCATCTTTTGTTCCGTACTCTCTATCTTCGCCTGCACCGCTAATTTTGAGCGGTCCAACGTTAAAGGCAGGCATTTTTGCGAACATGAGGACGCCCATGTCGAGTCCTGGTGTCATGTTAACACGAAAGTCTGCTTCCGCGTATCGGTCGAGGATTTCAACTCTTCCCTTAAAACGAATCCCCATTGGATATCTTTTGTATATGGGGCCAACACGAATTAATCCCCCAAATGGAGCAAAGTTAAGCTCGACGTCATGTATGCCAACATTGGGAAGAGTTTTAAGCTCGATAGGAGCACCGAGATTTTTAGGAATTGATGCGATGTCTCGCAATGTTAGGTGATTGATTGATGAGAAAAAGACAATATTTCTTGGGTTAGCAAGATCAACAAGTGTTGTTAATTCTGCGCGAACATGGTTTTTTGGATCTTTCTGGTCGCCAAGAATCGTTATGCCGGTAAAGCCCATTTTTTGCGGCATGATGACCGTGACGGGATCTGGACGAGCAGAGAATTCAAGTCCAACGTCTTCTATAACAATTCCCCTTAGGCCGAAAGGGTCGACCCAGCGTCCTTTCATGCCGCCCTGAATGCCAAACACCCCGAGCGGGTTAATGGTAAATGCTCCGCTAAAGATAAGTGGTAAGTCGTTGATTCTTGGGATGACTTCAACGGTAGATTGGAAAGCGATTTGAGGTGGCGTGCCCATAAGTATGAGCTGAAGGTTTTTCAGAACTATTTTTGGAATATCAAATGGAGTTTGGTAGAGCTTTTTGCTCATTAACGTTATGTCGATAGGTATTGATGCGAGAAATGAGGTTAGCGTAGGGGTGGAGATTTTACCTACGAATTGAGCTGGTTTTGGTTGGACTTTGACAGCTTCAAATACTTTATCGAGCCCGGGAATTTTTTGTGGGAAAATTGTTGCGGAAAAGGTTATTCCTGGAACAATATTGGTTTTCAAGTTTGGTTCGTAGTAGTTGTAGGTTGATGCGACGAGCTTTATATCGTCCAAGACTTCTGTTACTGGAGCAAGCACCGGAGATATTTTTGTTAGATCTAAATCTTTTAATGCTGGGACGGCATACAGAGAGAGTTTTTTGGCGCCAGCGATTTCTAATTTGACGTTGCATGGAATATCTAATATTGTTGCGGTTCCACCGAAGTAAATTCTTTTTACTTTTCCAAGTGTTATTCCGATAAATGGGTCTGAAATCGTTACATCTTGTAAGCCGACGACATTACTGTTTTTAAAAGGTCGGAATGGCTTTTTTGATACGAGTTCGCCTCGAAAATCAAACATGTATTCTTTTTTACCTGTTGTTTGATCGATATATCGAGAGCCACGAAGGTAGGCGACAACATCTTTCCCAAGGACATTGGCGCTTCCTTTAATGAAAAATGTTCCATCGGTTGAGAAGACAACGGTTGGATCTTTTATCAAGACGTCGGCAAACCGTAGTGTTTTTTTTATTTGTGCCTCAAAGACGATGTTTCCTCGAGGACGTGGGCGACGCTTTCCTAGCCCAAGACCTGTTTTTGTCTGTGCAGGGGTTGTTATTCCTGACATGTCCATCTTTCCCATGCCAGTAGTGCCCATATCCCCTGATCGCACCCATTTTCCAGTTATAGCAACATCGACTTTTCCTATGCCGAGAGGAAGGTTGAGGGTTGCGTTTCCGGAGAGACTGAATGGTGAGCCATAGGCCGCTGTTCCCACGCTTGTATCGTCAACAAACTCTTCTTCTTTTTCTTCTTCTTCTTCTTCTTTTTCTTCTTCTTCTTCGGGTTCGTTTTCAGTATCTACGGCTTCTTCTTTTTCTTCAGGTTCTTCTTCTAGCTCAGGTTCTTTTGGTTCGACTTCTGGTTTTATCCTGAGGCCTTTTGGCGGTTCAGGTGTTTTGGGCTCTTCTTTTTCTTCAGGTTCTTCTTCTA
>JAHIUU010000004.1 GCA_018817025.1 Candidatus Babelota bacterium
ACGAACGCAACGAACATAAGTAATAATGCGACAGCGATAGGAAATAATAGTAATGCAATAGTTGCTTATGAGGTCAGGTTGGATACGGCTGAGAGTGATATCTCAACGAACCAGGGCAACATCTCTACGAATGCTGGTGACATTTCTACGAACCAAACGAATATAAGTAATAATGCGACAGCGATAGACAACAACAGTAATGCGATAGCGGCTCATGAGATCAGGCTGGATATGGCAGAGGGTGATATAAGTAATAACGCGACAGCGATAGAAACAAACAGCGAATCGATTAGCGACTTGATTGATTGTTGTGTTCAGATCTCAGATCAGGTTTATGCAAACAGTAATGCTATAGACTACTGGGGCGATAGGATCTTAGAGAACAGTGGTGTGGCTGTAGCGGCTTGGGAGTTAGCCTTGTATAGTAGCATGGCGATTGTCGCAAACAGCTTGGATCTTATTTTCCAAAACAGTCTGGCTATCAATGCAAATCGAACAGGAATAAATGCGAACAGTCTCGCTATTGTTGCTAACAGCTGGGCCATTGTCGCAAATCAAGAGGAAATTATACATAACAGCAATGCGGTTGACGCACAGCGAATGACGATAGAAAACAATAGCAATGCGATTGTTGCAAATCTGTATGCGATTACAAATAACAGCAATGGGGTGAGTGCTAATCGAATTTTCATCGTGAACAACAGCAATGCAATAGTCGCCAATAAAGAGGCGATTGAAAATAACAGCACCTCAATGATTTCGAATAGGGACGCAATAGTTGATAACAGCAATGCAATAGTTGCCAATAACGAAGCGATAGCGAATAACAGTACCTCAATGATTTTGAATATGGTTTCGATAGAGAATAACAGCAGCGCTATAGTCGCAAATAAGCAGGCGATTATAAATAATAGTAGTGCGATTATGGATATGCAGGATGAAATTGAGCTTGTAGTTAGTGTTAGCAAGGCGCTTAGTTATTGGGCAGGCTATGTGATAAACAACAGCGAGGCGATTGTTGCGCTTGAAGAAAGAGAGTTTGTTTCAGGAGAGACGGCAGTTGCTAGTGAGCTGTTGTATTTTATTCATGGGCCAAAACACTACAACCTTTCAAACAATACAACGCTGACCGTTGATGTTTGGCTTTCGAATGATCATAAATTTGGTATCGATGCAAATATGACTTTGGATGGCGATGGACATGCTGTTACCTTTGCAAAGAACAATAGCGGAGTTCTGGAGGTTGGGGATAACTCGTTGATCCTGAAAAATATAACTTTAAGAAACTTTTCGCCAAGTGTGATAGGTATGACAACCGGATCAGTGACTTTTGGAGATGGGACAGTCATAGAAATGATGAGCAACAACGCTCTGACTACAGAGAACTATACAATGTCATGCGACGGTTTTGTTGAAATGAATTGTCATGGTAACGAGTTTGATATTTCTGGGCTTGAACAAGCAATCGATGTACTTCCTGGGGCAACGCTTTCTATTAATAACGCAAGAATCTGTGGGCTGTGTGATAATAATTTGCGATGTGTTGGGCCAGATTCGACTATAACGCTGAGCAACTGTGAGCTTATTCTTGAGAATGATTATAGCTTTACCCGTGGGCATCTCAAATGCTGTCAGGATGTTGCAATTCGTGGACCAGAGCGTATACACGGAGACTCGTTGATATTTAGTTACAGGTCTCCTCAAGGAGTAACTATTCACAGGCATGGGTACTTGATGGTCGATAGAGATGTGACTTTCAAATATGATCCTGTTGTTGCTAGAAAAGATCTTATTGTTATGGAAGATGAAACTTCGATTTTGCACCTGAATGGTTGCAGCTTGGTATCAACGGCGACATCTCCAATCATAACTGGCGGTCGACTAATCATTGAAGACGCCGTGACGGTTCAAAACGACGCGATTAATGAGTTCGAGGCGCTAGTATTAAAGGACCCGATCGAGATTGATGTTCTAAGTGGTGGTGTGATCGACCTGGTTGACGGGCTGCTAGAGTATCAATAACCATTGATTGTTATTGTTCTATTTTGCTACAAGTTAGTAAGAGACTTAAAGGGCAAGAACGTTTTTATCAGGGGGTGTGATGAAGAAAAACAAAATATTTATGCTCTTAGTGACCGTGACAGCTTTTTTGTTTCTGGGAAAAACGCAAGCTGGATTTAACTTTTCAAATCAGAACTCGACTGTTCATGTTGGTTCGCAAGCAAGTTTTATTATTAATAGAGAGATCGGTGGTATGAATGGGACCTTGCACCTAGATGACTACGACCCGGATCGCATAACGGGGGCAAGTGAGATTGTTTTCGAAAAGGGAGTTTTGGAAAACGGGTATGCCGGTACAACGCTTTCTGGAAAATATACTCCTTACGGAAATCTAGGACATGACAAAGTTCAGTTGCAAGGGACCCCAAGTAATCCCCATTGGTTTATTTCACAAGATGGAGCGGTTGTTCCGATGATTACAGTGCAGGGAGGTGGGAACAGGGTGCAGGGACGGCCGGTTTTTTCAAGCGAGATTTTATTTGATGGTGATCCAAGCACTAAGCTTAGTATTGAAATTCAAAATAAACTTAGTAAAGATATCGAACTGAACAATGGGGTACTCGATCTTGGTGGCGATTTGTCTCTTGCAGATGGTGTAATGATTAAGGGACCGGGAACGGTTGAGTTTAATGAGAAGACTTTATACTTGGGAAATTGTTGCGAGTCGTGGGATCGGGTTCTGAGGCTTAAAGAGGCAAGAGATATACAGTTTTATTCTAGGCAAAACCTAACCGGTGTGTGGACTTTTGAAGGGGACGGGCTTATCAATGGGCATGGATCTGTTTTAGATGTGACGGGTGGAGGGAAAATTGTTGTTGAGCCAAATTCTCAGCTATATATAAACAATGCAGTTATTAAAGGGGTTGGCGACCTTGCTGGGCTTGGTGGTTTTGTTTTTGCAGATGTTTCATCAAGAATTATTCTTTCTAACGTAACTATCGAGCTTGATTCTTCGTACGCAACAACAATCGGTAATATTTATGTAGATGGAAGCTCAACGGTGATTGTTAAAGATCATGTGTGGCTATTCGATCAGCAAGGGTCACTAACGGTTGATGGTGTTGTTTTATGGACTGATCTGGCTGGGGCGATTGTTGATGGTAGTTCTGGAATTGTGTTTGGTGCGCCAGAGGCTAATCACTACAGCTCGGTTGAGAGTGGGGCTGTTAAGATGGCCGTTGGAGGTCATGATTTTGATAGCCTGAGCAATTTGGTTTATGAAAATAGCGATGCGATTGCTCACCTACAAGAAAGCAGTGGTGGCGGTACGACGCTCCTGCCAGGAGAGACACTGACGTTTGATATCGACCAGACGCTTGATGGTGGGGGGAAAAATGTTGTTTTCTCTCATAGTGAGCAGCCTCAGTTTGTTGTGGGGGCTGGTGTGACCGTTACCCTAGAAAATATTGAGTTCTTACGAATAAATGAAAACACATTTCAGATGGGGGCTGGCTCGAAGATAAAAGTTGGACCAAACGTGTTGTTCGAGTTGAGTGAAGATGTTGTATGGAGGGATAAGAATATTGAGCTTGTTGG
Organism: Candidatus Babelota bacterium; assembly: GCA_018817025.1. GTDB lineage: Bacteria > Babelota > Babeliae > Babelales > JAHIUU01 > JAHIUU01. Next base: position 3,598 of record JAHIUU010000004.1, read on the forward strand.
TGAGGATAATATTTTTACGATACGCGGTGTTGGAGGGAGAAAGAGGCTTGACTGTAGTTGTTCATGCGCAAATAGTGATCTAGCAATTAATTTATCGGGCAATACGCTGCTATTACAAAATATCGAATTTAGTGGTTTACACTTTTGTGATGGATCGAGAAGGTTGCGGACGCGAGAGCGACAGGGTGTTCCGTCTGGGGCGATTGCTCTAGGGGGCAATTCTATTGTGCATATTGAGTACTCGACGCCTATGAACTTTATAGCCCAAAGTAACGATAATGAGTTGCGGCTACGAAGAAATAATGTTGCTTTAAAAGGGCGTTTGTTGTTTGGCAATATGCCTGAAAATGATCTGCACATAAAATTTTTACTTGAGGATGAAGGGTCGACTAGCCCAAGAGTTCGATTTGAAAGTGCATTTGCACTGATAACTTCTCAGGATGGTTGGGCGAACTTGATCTTTGATGATCCGTATGTTGAAGTGTACAACGAGACTGATAGTTCATTTGTTTTATCAGATAGGGCACTTCTCCAGGGCAATCGATTAGAAATTTTGCATAGTCCAATAAAACAGATCTCACGAAATATTGTGATTATGCCCGATGTTGAGTTAACGAGTGATCTCGATAATGCAATAGAGCAAGAATTCTTACGTTTTTTATGGGATAGCACGAGGGGTGTGGGGACAAGAAGAAATAGCCAGCGGGAACGCGTTGTCCTAAGTGCTCATAAAGAAAACTACGAAATTACCTACAAGTCTAGAGGGAATCAAAGGTGGACCCCCGATGAAGCTGATTTTGAAATAAACAACAATTCAATGAAACTTTCACGAGCGAAGCATAATATATGGCTTAATAGGGGGACAATAACCGACTTTGGGGTGAGCGAGGATGAACCGTTGTCGGTGACGATGGTTGACGGGGCGACTCTGAAGCAGGGTGGAAGATCTGTTGCCATAAAGCATGGTGACGAGATACGGGCTCAGGGGAGGGGCAATAAGATTGTTGTTTCTAATACGTTTATGATTAATGGGAAACTACTTTTTGCTGATAATTCTGAACTGACGTTTGAATTTGATTCTGATTGTTATTCGAGAAGATCTTGTCCAGAGGTTCGTTTTGCCTGCGACTATGAGCAGGTGCTTGCTATTTCAAAAGGATCAAGACTAACGTTTAGGGGTAAAGGGAATGTTGTTTTTCAAGATGGATATGTTTTATGCTTCGATGGGGCAGTATGTAGCTTGCAAGATTCAGCAGAGCTTTCTTTCGCTCCAAACGCGATATTATCTGTGACTGGCAGTGGTAAGATATTTGTTGATAACAAAGCAAGACTCTGTGTTGGCTCTGGTCAGCAACTAACGCTTGGGCTTAATGCGTTGGATTCGATAGAGTTGCTCGTTGATCGACAGGGGGAGGTTGTCGTCGGGGGAGAGGTGATGTTGCAGGGTGGCGCTCATGAGGTCGATGTAATGCGATACGGTAAGATCGTAGTTAAGAATGACGGGCTGTTTGAGATCAATGGTGTCTTGACTCGGTTTACCCTGCGGTCAGGAGGAACGCTGGAAGTAAATAGAGGCGGCTTGTTGCGCATGGGCGAACGGGAGGCTCCATTTATTTGGGATAATAGAGATGGGGGATTTAAACCCGGTGGGATTCTTGGTTTAGGGGCAAGCGACTTTGCGGGACAAATTCAAGATGTTACTGTTGGACCGGTATCATTATTGCCTAAAGATTTTGTATCACTTTTTATTGACAAAAGACCTGAATTTACAGAAACGGTTTTGTTTTTAGACGCGCTTGGCAACCGTAAGATTTGTACACGGGATGGGATTGTTGTCGATCTACTTGAAGATGACCTAATTACAGGGGAGAATGTAGTAACAGGGGCGATAATGCTTGTAAATGATGGTGAGCCATTTGCAATAACGCCTCAGGGAGAGAGGATTTAGTGAGCGATTTTCTCTATTCTTGATTTTGATAGCCAAAATGCGCAATGGTATATGATGATTGGGAGTGGGAGATTGGTTGTTTTCCTTTTTAAGAGTGGAGAGAGTTTATGAAGGAAGATCTCAAGAGGTTTTTAAAGAAATATGTTTTGACAGTAATTATTTTTGTAGTGGTTGCGGTTATGTCTTTAGCGGCTTTTTACGTCATTCGTAGAATTGTTTGGCGATTTGCGGTTAAGGAGATCCAGAGTCAGTTTCAACCGTATGGTAAGGAGAGATCTCACTTCTCATCAGGTATTTACCATAAGCCTTCCAACGGATTCAATCGACAATCTATGAGTAAGGTTTTTGCGAGTCGAATGCAAGAGATGCAGAAGGCAAATCAATCGCAGATGCAGGATTTTCATTCATGGCTTGAGCTTTTGGAAGAAGAGGATAAGAAAAACAAAGAAAAAGAACAGGCGATGATTCAGGGTACTATTGAGCAGCTTCAGTCAGACATGATGAAAACCCGAGTGGGGTTGAAAAAAGGTCTTGATGAAAAAATAAATAAGGTTTTGGAAGCACAGAGAAAGAATCAAGAACTTGATGAAAAAAGAAGAAAAGAAGATCAAGAGAGCCATGTAAGACTTATTCAAGCAAATATGACGACAACACAGAGCCTGCTAAAACAGGAGATGGGAAAGAGTATTGAGGAGCAGTTCAAAGTAATGAAGCTTGCGCAGTTGCAAAATGAGCGTTTTCTTGAAGAACAACGAAAGAAAGAGCGAGAAGAGATTGCTAGGAAGCAACTTGATGTTTTTGAACAAAAACTTTCTTCAACGCTTTCTCGGATTGAAAATGATATGGGGGAAAAGTTTACAAAGCTTACGTATGAGGATAAAGAAAAAAGACGTTCTTATAAACAGAAACTAAAAGAAAAAGAAAAATCGTTTTTATTGGAGCAAACAGAACAATTTAAAAAAGAACTGAATGTGGCAAGAGACGAGATGCATCATGTTGTTGCTCAAGATATAGAGTCGTTACGAACGACAAATGAAAAAGAGCGAGCAAACCTTCTTAACGAACAAAAGAGGTTGGCAGCTAAACAGCTGCAGCTGTTCGACGAAAAGCTTTCAACTACTGTCGATCAAATGGCAAAGAAGCTTGAAACTCGAGCTCAGACGATCGTTCTTGCCGATGAGATCAATCGAAAAGCAGCAGAAGAGAGGCGCAGAGAAAAACAGGAGCTGCTTGCTGCAGAGCAGCTGGAGCTGTTTAATAAAAAATTGGCGCAGACTCAAGGTCTTATGGTGCAAAAAACAGATCAAGCGCTAGCGGCCGCTGAGATACAGAGGCAAAAAGAGATTGAAAAAGCAAAAAAGAACCAGAGCGTGTTCACCCAAAGACAGTTGTATCTGTTTGAGAAAGAGTTAATTGCAACTAAAGACAAAATGCGCCAGAAGGTTGGTCAAGAGCTGGAGGTTCTGTCTTTGCAGTACAAACAAAACAACGATGTCGCGAAGAAGGCCCAAGAGGTTTTTGTTACGCAACAGCTTGATATGTTTGAAGAAAAGTTAACGAGTGCGCAGGAGCGTATTAAGCAGAAAGCAGAAAGAGAACTTGCGATTATCTCGTTGGAACATAAGCAAGAGAATGAGAAGAGTCGTGCAGAGCAAGGGGCTGTTCTTGCGCAACAAACACAGCAGTTTAATGAGAAGCTATTGGCAATAAAGACGCAGATGAAGGATAGAACAGAACAGGAGCTAGCTTCGATTTCTTTGCATCACAAGCAAGAGAGTGAAAAAATGCGCAAAGAACAACAGGTGTTGCACAAGGCTCAGCTAGAGACGTTCAATGCTCGGTTTTTGGCGACAGAAGGGGTCTTGAAAAAGCGTGCCCAAGAGATGACCGATAAATCTTTGGCGTTGTTTGATATAAAACTTGCTGCTGCTCAGGATCGGATTCAAAGACAGGTTGAGACAAAAGGCGCTAAAGAAATAGAAAAGAATATCTCTCTCTTTAATGAGCGACTTGCAGAAGCGACAAATATGATGAGAGACGATTTTGCCAAAAATCTAAGAAATTTGGTTGCTTTAGATGCTCAAAGCAGAAAAGAAGAACAAGAAAAAATGGCGGCGAAACACTTAGAAACATTTCAAAAGAAGTTGGTAGCTATTCAGGGCGAATTAAAGAGCCAAGTTCGGGAGCAGGTGGGCAGACTTGCTATTGAGAACAATGATCAGAAACGGCAAGAGCAGATAAAAATAGAGCAGCAAATTGAGCAGAGGCTGACCGCCGTTGTAGGGCAGATAGAAAAACAGGCCCAAGAAAAAATACATGAAGCAGTTAGAGAAGAAAGACAGTTAAGGGCAAAAGAGCATGAAGACTTTTCACAAAAAAGATTGCTTATGTTTACACAAGAGTTGGCTAAAACCAGGTCTCAGGTTAAAAATAGATTGAAAGAAAAATTGCATGAAGTAACGGTCCAGATTGAGCGCGGTAGGCAGTGGGAGAAGGAGAGGGCGCTGTTTGATGTGCAATTGGCTGCGGCGAAAGATCAGTTAAAAGATCAGACGGAAAAACAGATTCAGGCGCTATTGCAAAAAGGTGCTAGTCAGCAAGATGAAAAATTGCAAGAGATAACAGAAAGAAAGACGGAACTCTTTGAAGCGAAACTGTCTGCTACCCAGAGTCAACTAAGAGAGCATGTTGACAAGAGCTTTGAAGGCTTGGCTGAAAAACAGCTTAAGGCGTTTGATGATAAATTGGTGCAGGTTGAGAAGAAAATACGGGAAGAAGGGGTCCCTCTGGAGCTTTTTGAACATAAGTTGTTGAGCGTTCAGAAACAGGTTAAAGAAGAGGCTGAGCAAAGGCTGAAGGAGATTGTTGCTATTCAAAAAGAGAAGAACAATGTTGATAACGAGTTGTTCAAAAAAGAGCAATTAGTTCTTTTCGATAAGCGGCTTTCTGAAATTCAAAAGCAGATGCAACATGAAGCAAGAGAAGTGCTTGATAAAAAAATATCTGAGGCGCAAGAACTTCTAAAGACGTCGCTTAAAGCCGAGGCTGAGGTTCAGCGAAAGGGGTTAGACGCGTTGGCGAGCAGTATGGTTCGGGCTATTGAGGCCAACTTGTCAAAATCTCATAGTGATATGAGGCATGGTATCGACATCAAACATGAACCGGGTAGTGAGTTCAAGGTACTTGTCGAAAAACTTAAGGGGGCTTCTCAAAAGGATCCAGGAAGACTCGAGGCGCTTGGGAAAAAACTTGCCGAACAGCAGAAAGAGAACATGGCGCCTCAAAAATCACTAGGAAAGCGTGGTGGAGAGATAACACAAAAAGAAATCGATGCGTTGGTGCAGCAAGAAGTGCGCAAACAGCTTTCTTCATTAAAATTTAAACGAGATCCTCGTTTTACTCGCTTGAAAAAAGTTGTTGCACTTGAAAAGATGCGTCGTCTAGTCAGAGGATTGATGGATGGTGACGATTACGAAAACTCTTTTGGTTCGGTTGCTGGTCTTTACTAGTGTTTTGATTGCAAATTTTTCTGTGCACGCGCAAGATTTGGAGTCAAAAATTTCGAGTAATGTTAAGAAAACAATCGAAAGGCAGTTGCTTGATGGAGTTAAAATACAAGAAAAAATTTCGAATTGCGTCTCTAAAGAGATAGACTCCCAGGTTTTTGCGAAATTACATGGCCATGCAAAGAGAGAGGCGTACGATGCTGACTCTTCTCTTTATAATGTCCATAATGTCTCAGTCCCATTTGTGTATAAAGTACCTCGTTGGCCGGTCCAGTCTCTTTTTTTCTTAAAGAAAGATTTGGTGGGCGTCTCATTTAATTTTTCATGGGCGACCCAAGCGTATAGTTCTTCAGGTGGGACTCGAGATGTTTCCGACTTAATATTTCAAGAAGAGCCTTTTTGCGTTAAAGATGTTTTGCTTGCAAGTAAGCTTATCGATAAAGGGTATGCGCAGCCGACGACAAAATATAAGTTTTTGGAGATTCTCAAAGATCAGTTGCTTTACTTTGATGCATCGGTGGAGCGTCAAGAGGTTGCGTTCAGCTACATACGGCATTTTCTACGGGGCGATATCGCCCTTGGTTTGCAGATACCTATCGTGCGCAAGAAGCGTAATCTTACGTTTATCTCTGAGATAAGTGCAGCAAACAGAACGCGACTGGAAAGCGAGAATCCCGACTTTTTTACACTTTTCCCCAACGGACTTGTCGATTTCTTCAAAGATATTTTAGCGCAAAAACAGATGTCATTCTCAGAATGTGATAGTTGTGGGTCGTATGACACAGAGGTGGGTCTTGGCGACGTTGAGCTGTTTGTGAATTACGAAATTATGTGGAAGTCGTGCAAGCGGTTTTTTGTTGGACTTCATGCCCTGCTTCACACTTCCAAGCAGAGAGACGTTTACAAATTATGGGACCCAGAACTTGGCAATGGTGGCTTTACGGAATTAGGGGCCTTTGGCTCGATTCTCTTTTCAAATGGGCGGTGGTTCAACCCACATCTGTTTGCGCAGGTAACCTACTCGATTCCTGCAAAGGTGTTTCGACGGGTACCTCGGCTTCGTCGTACGGAGGATGTAACGGCTAACGCGGCGCAAAAGTATGGAAACGATTTTACACCGTATGGAAACTATATCCAATATTCGGGAAGCGTCCCGGAGTTTTGTGAACATGACGCAACCGTGCGACGGTTTTCTGACACGGCAAAGAAGACAAAACTACGAAATGGAAATGAGTTATTTGCTCGCGTCGGTAATATGTTTGAGCGTGTTTTTCACGAACGCATGTTTTTTGATTTTTTCTATGATTTCTTCTTGAAGGGCAAGAGTTATTTGGGGTATCGTAGGCCGGATTGTCTGTATGACCCATCTATTTTGAAAAAGAACAGTTATAAAGTTGCACATCGGGTTGGCGCAAATATTAGTTGCCAATTTGACAATTCTTGGCGGGCGTCGTTGGGTGGGTTGTATACTTTTGCGGGAAGGAATACACTCAAGGCTTATGAGATTGAGGGATCGGTAACGCTTGAGTTTTGATGTAGAAGGGGATCTTATGAAAATGTTTATGATTTTTATCATGTTAACAGGACTTTTAAGTGGGGTTTGCTCATGCGATGATCAGGTGCAGCCCGAAGAGCAAGTGTCTACAGAGCAAGCAGAGGCGATTGAAGTACCTGAACTGGTACAGCCTGAAGAACCGGGGCCAGTGGAGCAAACAATAGATTCTGAGCAGGACCGGATGGTAGAAGTGTTGTTAGTAGAGCACGATCCATTGTTGCAGGAAGCAATTGTCATGCGCGATGAGGCCGGCAAGAATGATTTTGTTACGCTTGTTGCTGGTGAAAAGCCGTTTTTGGTAAGTAGTGAGACCAAGCGGGTTGCGTATGAAAATAACAAAGAACTGAATGAATCGATTTTGTTTTATACAAAATTCTTAAAAAAACGAGGGCTTGTAAGAGATTTTCTTCAGGAGCCAAAAATTTTTGACGGGAAATATACTAAGACCAACACAACCGATAATGAGGCCATTCACTATATGCATTTCGATCGGGGAAGCGATACGTTGTTGGTGATTGGTGGGGCGTTGCTCAACATGGAAAAGGTTGCTTCGTTTGTAAAAATGTTCAACCAGTATGACCTGATTATTTTTAACCATCGAGGCGTCGAGCACGAAGCGTTTTCTCCATTAAAGCCCTCAACTTGGCCGTACCTGCTTTCTTCAACATGTGTTGCAGAGGGGCTGAATGGCAGTAAACTTAAATTTGGCTTTGAAGAAGAAAAAGACGTTTTTGCGGTTATTTATGACATTTTCAAAAAAAGGTCGTATGAAAAGATTTATGGTTTGGCGCTTTGTTATTCGGCGCCAATTTTTATTAAGGCAGCGGTAACGCGGCCCGGCGTTTTTGACAAATTGATTCTTGATGGTTCTTGGATTTATTCGCAAAGTATGATTGAGCGCTTTATTGAGGAGTGGCGAGCTAACAGTAAAATGAACTGGCTCTATAAGTTGGCGTCTACGGACTTTTTCTCTTGGTTAGCGGAGACGGTTTCTGGCGTGACGCCACCATCGGTAGATTTTGACTTTACGCCATACTTACAAGGACTTGATATTCCGGTGCTTCTTATTCACAGTATGAATGACTCGTTGGTTCCAACAAGCGAGTTTGAAGATATTTGGTCATATATTCCATCGAAACAAAAGGCTGCGCTCTTGACAAACTGCGATCATATTAGAAATCACTTGAAACGAAAAGAGCTGTACAAGTATGTAGCAGACTCGTTTTTCAGAAACCCGTTAGATACGTTTGTTGCAGATCTTCAGCGATAGAGGCCTCAACAGGAGCCCCAACAGGGAAGCCCTAGGCTCAACGAGGCTTTCTACCTGAATTGTCTAGATGGTCCGTTTGCGATTTCTCTCTGTTTTTTTATACTCTCATGCATGTCTAAGTAGAATATTTTTAATCTAGAATTATTTAGGTAGGGAGAAACTGTGTCTAAAAAGATCATACTGAAAATTGTGTTTGTTTTATTATTGTTTTTTGTTGGTGCTGGAGAGAACGCTCTTGTTTGTATGAGTGGTGGTAATGGTAGCAGTTCTGGGAGTGGTGCTGGTAAACCAAGTGAGCAAGAGAAAGCAGATGAGACAGACAAAGAAAACGACAAAAAGAACGACAAAGAAGTCCCGCCCACACCAAACAAGCAGGAGCTTATGAAACTAATCGAGAAGTTGCAAAGACAAAGCAACGGCTATAATAGTTATGCTCCGTGGTGGAAAAAGGGTGAGGAGTGTGGAAAAGACTATGCAAAAAAGATTTGTATCAAGCATATCTCGGAAGAAATGTTTGGAAAGGATGGAGCGAATCTGACTGATGCGTTTGAAAAAGGTTTTGCTTCTGGTCTAGGGAAAACCGTTGCCAGTTTGAGTGTTGTTGCTGCGACCAACGGGTTTATTGATTCGGCAGAAAGTGCGGTTTCTCAAGCCGGTAAAACTCTCTTTAAGTCGATAGGGATATATTTATCCATCGTGTGGGACAAATTTAAACGAGTGCTCTTTCATAACGGGGCAAATCCTGTTAGTCCATTTGATATTCGTCGTTGGGGAAGTTCGGTAAGAAATATGATTGAGGGGCTGATCGAGATTGCTGATAAGGCAAAAACGAGTGCCCGGATTGAGCCAGATCTAGGATTGCTTCACCTTGGCGAATTTCAAGATGAAGCAGATAAGAGTGCTGACGACGGATCTAGAGATGGTGCCGCAGAAAGAGAGGTCCAAAAAGCGATCGACAAAAATTGGCGTGAAATTGCAAGCGGCTATTTGTCGGGGATTGTTCAGATGGTTGCTGAGATAGAATTTCGACAGAGGTATTATGGAAGACCGGACACAAGCGAAATAGTCTTTTGTTTAGAGCGAATTAAAATTGCGCTGATTGGAGATGGTAACAATATGATTGTTGATTCAGAGGGTAATGTTAGGCCTGGCGGGGGTGTATATGCCCGTATTGCTCAGGCAAAGTCGTTTGCCGATCTTGCTTCAACCCAGACCATTGCAACATTGGAGTTGTTTAAAAAACAGATTATCGGATTACTTGGTGAATTGGCCATCTGGGTTAAAGAAGTGGTAGGTGAAGAACGTAAGAAGAACGGGTATCACTCAGGTGGTTACGGTTCTCTTGATGATTGATGAGTGGTGGTTGGATAAATTTGTGGGGTATTATAATGAGTTTGTTTTATAGGACGACTTTGTTTTTTTTCCTAATCGCTGGCTTTGCTGGTAGCCTGACTTGCGAGTTGTTTGCTCTTGAGCGTACAAGCAGAAAGCGATTTGAGCAGGTGTTTGTTGATTATGCAAAGCAACAGAAGATAAAAAAGATCAAGAGATTTGGGGGGTGCTTGATGCTCGGTGCGGGTGTTGCTGGCGGTGTTGGCCTCGGTGCGTGGGCGCTCTTTTGCGATACTGGCGCCAAGACGAGTAGCGAGACTGCTAAAGTCGTTGAGAATCCTGCCCCTAGTGGGTCGTTTCGAGCGGCGATTAAAGCGATTGCGATGTATTCGGTTGCAGGGTTTTTGGTAAGTCGCTTGGGCGAGTTTTTTCAGGATGGTTGTTCATACGTAAAGAAATTTTTTACCGGTTGCCCCGACAAGGCTAAAAATGCACTAATGCCCTATGCACAGAGACTTAATGTTGAGCTTGGTAGACTAGAGGGTGCCGTGAAGTTTTTGCGGAATGGGGGCGATAATCCAATCGTGAAAGATTTTTACAAGAGAGAAGTTGTTTCTGCGTTTGGGATTGTTGTTCGTTCACTGGAGAAGTTTTCTGCTATTTTACACTGGCATATGCAGGCTGGTAGCGAGTTAAGTTATAGCAGTAATATTGATGTCCTATTTCTTTTTTGTAACAGAGTAGCAGGCTCTCTTGAGGAGAGGCTCAATCATGATGATGTTTCGCAAACGACTTGTGGTGGCGTTGCGACGCTGCGTCAGGCCATTATGTTTTTTGTTGGGAATGTAGCGTGAAAAAACGATTGTTCTTGTTTGTATTCATGATGGTTACGTCTACTTTGAAATTGACAGGAACTGACCGGAGTGTTTTGTATAAAATCTATCTTTCAAAAGGTGAGCTTGATGCACAGGTAATTTGTGACGGTTATTTTTTGCGCATGTCTCCTGATGAAATTAATAAGTCGCTTCGTGACATAAGACAATTTATTCGGGCTGTTTTATGCGCCGTTATGAAAAATAAGACCAGAGAGGTTGATGAGGCATTTCTTATTAATATTTTGCATATTCATGGCTACATAATTAATTTTATCGAGGATGCTTGGGTAGACTTAGATACAAAAAAAGTTTTCAAGGCAAAGAAGGGAAAACCGGTTTCTGGAAATGCCGTTCAGCTTTCTCGGTATTGGTCTTGGATGGAGCAAGCGCAGAACGAGAAACTACACTGTTATAAATTTTATGCAAGTTGCATCGACTATCTGATTGTGCTTTTGCGGGCGCATTTCTTGGTGCCTTGCAAAGACGAGGAAGCGCTTGAAGATATGGAGGATCGATGGTTACATTGGCTTGTGGAGCGCTTGGGGTGCAAGCTCGATGGCCATCTGTCGTTTGGTGGGTATTATTCTGAAAATATTGAGCTTTTTCGTCAGATCTTTCAGTCGTGGAAAGATGACTTTGAGCAAAAGAAGCAAATAGAACGTGGCAAGAGCTAGGAGGTTTAGGTGAAAAGAGTTCTTTTCTTATTCTGTACACTTCTAGCTTATAGTAGCTTGTCTGCTGAAAACTCTCGTGAAACACAGAAAAAATTTCTTGAAAGCTTTATTCAGTACTATGACTTTACTACGGTTGGGCGTTACACGCATGAGTATCACCCCTTTTTATTTGAAAAGTCTTCATACAGCTTGGATGAGCTGGAGCAAAATATCGAGAGCCATGGGATGTCCATCAAGGGGCGTATTGTTATCGCAGGCTATGAGGAAGCTGCAGTTCCAGCATATTACACCAACTATAAAGTTTGTACTGGATCAAAAATTAACGATGAAGTACGTATAAAAGATGCCAGTGGTTGGACCCAGCAGCTGCATAATAAGTTTGGTGTCATGACAGGTTTTTTATTTCGAGATGTTCCCTTAATTACCCAATATTGTCTGGCTAATCAGGTTGAGCCTCTATTTGAGCATATAAATTTACACAAAATGCCAATTTATGATCGAGATGCTTCTTTGTTTCAACGGCATGCATTCAAAGATATGTTTCGAGTGATGCTTGATGAACAGTCGATTATTGATTTATACATGTGCCAAAGAAACAGTAAGAAAATATTTTCTGAACTGGTTCGGTTCTGGCGTATGTTGTACGAACACGAACTGCGATTTGGAAGTCGTCAAGTACTTGGGACCCAGGATGTTCTTTTTTCGATCGCCCACGCACAGCATCTCTATCGCTCATCGGTTCCACTGTTCAAGTATTATGCCGGTCCCGATATTACCTATCCAATCAAAGTGACATTAGTACAGAAAGAAGCAGCGACCTATCATGCACAGACGTTTGTAAAAAAGTTTGCTCAGCATCTTAAGAAGATTGACGATAAAAAAACAGCCTATATTTTTTGTAGCTTTGTTGATGGTGTTGGGAAGAGTACGCTTCTTGGTAATGTTCAGAACTATCAAAAGTATGGGAGCAAGTTTGTTGACTATGATCACGTTGATAACTCGTCATCACAGCTTGCGCAACTGTATAAATGTGGTGATGGGATTTTTATTGCAGATCTTCCTGCGCAGATGAGTCATTTTACGTATAAGCCTGATGGCATGGTATATTTTGATCCGCTTGCTGCGGGCATGTCAGATAAAGAGTTTGGTGATATTGTTGCGTATGCATTTAAAAACAAGACCAACTTAATCGAATCGTACGAAAAGTTATGCGCTCAGGTTAAACGGACCGTTGAGCGAAGCGGTTGGTTTGCGCCTGGTTTGTCAAATCCGGACGCCCCTGAAAAAGCTTTTGTTAAAAATTTACTGCTCTTAAAGAGAGAAGAGCAGAACGTGTGGATTCCTTTTGTATATCAGGGGAAACACTATCTGTTTCATGCGTCTAATCCTGAAAGTATTCGTACGTTGGTTAAGCTAGAGCTAGCTGATTCGATTGGGCTAAAAAACTATGAACCGGAACAGATGCTCTTTTTTGAAGGGGTTAGGTTTCCACTTCCATACAGTTTATTTCTCGGTGACCTGGTTGGAAAGTTACAGGAACGAAAAATAGAAAATGTTGTTTTTGTGGATTTTTTAAGTATGTATCCTCGTTCATCACGGGAAAATATTAGAATTAACTATCTATTGCAACAGCTGTCGTTGCTTTACAGTGACTTTTCGGTTGAGCAAAGCCCCTACGCGTCGTTTGTGAACGATGCCCAACTATTCTATACCCTGAAAAAAGATAAGCACAAGAAGATTCTAAGCGCATTTCAACAAGAGTCTCTGGTTCGCCTTGCGCTGTATAACATTATGAATGAGAGAAAGAATGACACGGTTGATGGAGTTTCGCTTGATGTTATCTCTAGCTTATTATCGAATAAATTACACACAATTCCTGAGAAGCTCGCATCTCAGGCCAGTGTGAAGGCGCGGGAGAAGCTTGATCGGGAAACGAAGCAGCTTGAACGAGTGCATGGAAAAACAAAAAATTTCGTTAATATTCAGGAGTTGGATTTTGATGAGGTGATCGAATTGAACCATAAGCTTCAAAAGCTTTTTGTTCATTATGCTAAGAATAAACGAGTACGAGAACTTTGGAGGGACCTGGATGGTGACGTGTCTGATTCGTATGGTCGACTAGATGGATTTGTTGATAAAAAAATAACGCTGTCGAATGGTGTTCAGGCGCAGCTGCTCTATCTCTTTTCTCCAGAAAGTAGGAACAGTATGATTCTTGCTCCGGTATTACGGTTGCTACGGACGTCATGGTATTTGTCGTTGGCAAATGTAATTGGTCAACCGTTACGAGAACGGTACTTTGTTCCGCCAGTTTGGGTTAAACAAACTAAGGACGGAAAGATCGCGGTATTGCGTCGGCTCTTTAAAAAATATGAAAAAAATATTTCGTCGTATGTTGATCGAACGGTTAAGATAACTAATTTGCCAAATCTGGTTGTTCCACAATGGGGAGAGTTCGAACGAGTGCCATACCTGTTGAACACGTATCGAGCGCGTACGGACAAGGGGCTGTTTGCATTTGGTTGTGATTTGCTTGATTATTCCGGATATTCATGGCCTGGGTTTACTCGTGCCGTTTCTCATCTTGTCAAAATGTACAAAGAAAAAGAGGAGCCAGAGACCGTTATGCCGGCAGCGGTTTTGTGGAAGGAGCTTTTACGGGATGGTTGGTGGGAGCGACGTTATAAATGGCTTATAGAGCAAGCCCGCAAGAATACAAAAGAACAAAAAAATAACGATAAAAAAGAGCGGCAAAAAGAGTTGCCAGAAGATTTTTCAGACCAAGAACCAGGTCAAGAAGAACAAGAAATAGATCCAAAAACAAGAATACGTCTAGGCAAGAAAAAAGAAGTTAAAATTTGTCGGTTGATTGTTCGTGCATTGGCGACCCTTGAGATGGTTATGAAGGACGCGACTTCTGATATTGCAGTGCGAAATGGTGATAAGAAAGATTTTGTGGCAGCACTACATATGTTTGAAAAAATAGTGCTGCCAACTTATTTTGATATCGTTTTTGAAAGCAATCTTTTTGAGAACTATCAGGCGGTTACATTCTTAGGTTTGTAGAAGAATTTGATAGGACTTTTTTTGGGTTTGATAGTCACTCTTTTGCTGGTGTTGCCATTGTTGCCCTTGCCCCTTCCTCTAAAGCCGAACTCGTTTTTAAGATTTGTGGGCATTGAGGTTTTTATGCGAAATAAGTATTCGAAAACTTTTTTAATTTCAGAACCAGAAAGTACTTTTTTTTCAAGCAGTTCTATGATGGATGCTTCGAGCTCTTCTATCAAATTGAGGATTTTTTGCAACTCATATGAGAATTTTGTTTCTTGTTCAGTTGCATAGTTTTTGGTTTTCCACAAGCGACCAGTTTCAGGATCTAGGTTATATTTGTTATTTTCGTCTTCTTTGGTTCCAGTTTTTATGGAGATGTTTCCAGTTTCGATAATTGCATTACAAAGTGTTACGTTAAACGTTTCTGCTATCGTTTCTTTGTCTAAGGACATGGCGTTTGATAGTATATGATCTAATTCTTGATAGAAGCGAATGATCTTGGTTTTGTCTTTTGCATTTATTGGCCTGTTTTTACACAAAAATACTAACTGGTTGAGGGGTGTTTTTTTTTGTTGTGTTATTGTAAGGGTCGTTTTCGTGCGGAAAGGACTTCTCATTTTCATCGCCGTGAGGTTTGTGCCAAATCCGCTCAAAAATAAAACACTAAAAATAAATAAAATATAGCTGTTTTTCATAGTAAACACCTTTGTTTTAAAAAATATAACGAGATTGTCCCTGTGATTGCCCACCTAGATTCTCTTCTAGTAGACCGGTTTATTCTATCTGAATTTTTTGGGAAGTCAAGCTGGTGTGCTGGCTCAGTACATATGAGACTTTTTGCCCTCCAACTGGCTTATCTGGATAGAGTATTGCATAGGCGTCATATAATTCAAGTGCTGGTGGGGCCTAAAAGTATTGTAAAAATGGGTGAATTCGTGAAGTTTATTCCTGATTTTCCATAATACGTTTACCCCGGAATATTGGTAATAAAACTCGTATTTGACGATTCCATGGCCCCGTTCAACGGTTCCGTTGTATTGCGGCCGCCTCGGGGGGAGCACAAAAAGAGGGAGTCTTAGGGCCTCACAGGCGCTTTCAAAAGCACCCATGAACTCAGATCCTCCATCAACCTGGACAGATTTTACTTCAAATGGAAATGAATCGATAACATGTTTCAAAAACTCCTCTCCAACAAAGCTCGTAGCCGAGCTATAGGCTTCTTCAGCTACAAATTTTGTTACAGGACAAACTGCTTTAAAGTGCTTAACTTCCATGCCGCTTTGCAGTTTTATAGTCGCATGATCTATTTGAACAAGCTCGCCGGGGTTTTGAGCTTTCATACCATATTTCCAGCGTTGTGCATGGCCAGAAAAATGTCTTTTTTTCTTGGGCTTAATTTGCCCATAATAAAACAATGCAGGCTTGATTCTGCCTTGCTGTAGCAACTTTGATATGATTCTTCCAACCATGCTAACAGACAATCTCACCCCGTACTCTCGGCTGAGTATCGCCGCAATTTTATATTTTCCCCACAGTGGAAATTGGGTTCGGGTGCGTAAAACCAACTCTTCTGCATC
>JAHIUU010000005.1 GCA_018817025.1 Candidatus Babelota bacterium
CCAGAACCAGAGCCTGCTCCAGAACCAGAGCCTGCTCCAGAACCAGAGCCTGCCCCAGAGCCAGAACCTGCTCCAGAACTAGAGCCTGCTCCAGAACCAGAGCCTGCTCCAGAACCAGAGCCTGCCCCAGAGCCAGAACCTGCTCCAGAACCAGAGCCTGCTCCAGAACCAATCCGACAACTAGACCTAACCGAAGATGAGCCGCTCTTGGTAGAGGGGGACCCTCAAGAACGAGCCAAAGCTATAGCAATCGCAAATCAATATCTCAGGCAAATCCAAGCCTTAGGGAACAAAATAGAAGCCGATACAATTACCCTTCATGAAGACCACCTCAGGCTTGACTCCGAACTCGATGCCTTCCACAATGAGATCAACCCGCGACTTGGCAAAACACACGCTATCTGTAACCAAATCAGGCGGCACCTTGAAAAAAGAGAGCCCCTCACGGAACTCAGCGCTATCCAAGAAAAACTTCAAAAGCTTCAGGCTGATGCCATCGAAGTCGCGGCATACGAGCAATCATTACTCGACTTACTCCAAAGAATCGATCAACAAAAAACCGACGTCTCCATCTCCGTAGATGAAGCAACGAAAAAACTTCAAAAAATCAAACTCGAAAACCCTGCACAAGCAGATAACGAAATACTACAAATTCATAACAAACTAAAAGAAGCTGATAAGCAGATTGCTCTCTCAAAAGAATCATTCGTAAAACAAATCGACCAGTTAAAAATAAAAATCAACCTGACAAAAAAAGAATCAGCCCAACTACTTACACAGGCACAAGAACTAAAAAAACAAATTATAACAGCAAAAATCAAGCTGCCAATTAAAGAAAAAATTAAAACGGAAGTAAAAAAAGTGGAACCTGAACCGATTCCAATGCAATGGTACGAAAAAATTCTTGCCGGGGTTGCCCGCGCGCTCCTAATAGTCAGAGATGGATTCAGAAGCTTATTTAATATCAAAACAAAAACAAATAAACACGACCAAAAGCTCAACGAAATTAATGCCGATAAAGCCAAATTAAAAGCTGCCATGGAAGAAAAACGTGAAACAACTGGCGAACTATTCAAAAAAACAGCCTCTGCCATCGGAGAACTTACAAAAAGAGGTTTTTACGCAGCCGGACGTACATTCAATCGGCTCCTTGAAAAAGGCGCACAACTACCAAAAGAGCCCCTATCTGAACAGGCAGTTAAAGACCAGTAAGAGAAAATATCTCCTCTCGAGTCAAAAAATACCAGGACCCGTGAGCTGTCGCCCCTAGCGTTAATCCGGCGTAGCCAGTCCTATCAAGTTTTTCAACCCTGTATCCAAGAAACTTAAACATACGACGAACGATTCGGTTTCTCCCCGAATGAAGCTCTAACACCACATCTCTTTTATCTTTTGCACTCCCATATCGGCAAGAATCAGCTTTGATAAAGCCATCTTTAAGATCAAAGCCAACAAGAAACCTTTGCAAATCTTTCTTCTCGAAACTCTTATCAAGAAATACACGGTAGCGCTTAGTAACATTGCTGCTGGGATGAGACAGTTTTTGCGCAAGCGCGCCATCGTTGGTAAACAGCAACAACCCGGTCGACATCCGATCGAGCCGACCAACCGGATATACTCGTTCCTTGGTCGCCCCACGAATCAACGCTATAACCGTCTTCCTTCCATGAGTGTCACGACAGGTCGTTACATAATCTTTAGGTTTATTGAGCATGAGATATACATACGCTTCAGGCTTGACTACTTTTCCATTATAGGCCACGATATCTTCGTCGCGCACTAATGAGAACGGCATGGTCGCAACAAAACCATTAACTGTTATCACACCACTTTTTATTAGGACGACAGCTTTACGACGAGAACAAACACCACAGTGAGCAAGATACTTAAGCAGGTACATTTCTAACCTCTTCGTTTCACTATTGACCACCCAAAAAATATACCATATTCTACTGTTGTTATATTATTATATTGTTATATTGCCATAGAGATGTAGCTCAGTTGGTAGAGCATCCGCTTCACACGCGGGAGGCCAGCGGTTCGAGTCCGCTCATCTCTACCATCATATTGAAAGTAGTTCATGGGGATATAGCTCAGCTGGTAGAGCGTCCGCTTCGCATGCGGAAGGTCAGCGGTTCGACTCCGCTTATCTCCACCAATCTACGCCCCCTCAAAAATTTCATAAAAACTCACTTAATAACAGTAAGAAGCAACAATCGAGTCTGTCACAACCCCCTCTTTTTGTTCCAGAATCTTATAAGTATCGTCTCTTTGTAGATACTCAATAACCTTTTTCCATTCATCTTTTACCCGCTTCATTAAACTCCCATCGTTACACCAACTATTCGTTACTTGCCTCGCAAAAATCTTCTTTCTCTCTTTCCAACGAGTCTGCGTACCATAAGAATCAAGCATCTTGATCTCGCACGGAACTCGATAGGACTCTTCCTCGTAACACTCACTATGTTGATTTTTAATAAACACTATTCTATTTTCAATTTTTGTAATCACAGACTTAACACACTCAAAAACAAAAAACCACCAGTTCTCTTCTTTTTTAAACCTATTTTCCAAGTTACGAAGAACATCTTGCACTCCATCAAGAACAACATCTAAAGTCTCTTGGTCATTGCAAAACGAAACCACATAATTCACCTCTTCAACCCCTGACAACGCTTTTTGCAAAACATTAAAATTCACAGAATTCATCCCAACAGCGGGCCGAAAAAATAAAAGAAATAAAAGAAATAAAAAAAACAGAAAAAAACGCTTCATAAAAACTCCTTTAATAAAAAAAACCACCAGAAATACCGGTGGCTTTTTTTATAATGGTGGAGGCAAGCGGAGTCGAACCGCTGGCCTTCCGCGTGCAAAGCGGACGCTCTACCAACTGAGCTATGCCCCCTAATATTTCAATGGTGGGCCTAAGTCGACTCGAACGACTGACCTCCCCGTTATCAGCGGGGTGCTCTAGCCAACTGAGCTATAGGCCCTTATTCTCACTTGCTTTTTATTCAATATGCTACCTATAATACCTTCTTCAACATCTTATTGCAACAATTTTAAGCCAAAAAAACACCCCCTTCTCGTCCCAAACGCCGATCCTATCGATCGGTAAAAAATATTGACAATTTGATCTCGAATTTCCCATACTATACCTATAGACAAACCCAGATAGAAACACAAAAAAGGGCCAAATTATGGGAAAAACAATCCGGTCAAACAATCCTCTGACCAAAAAATATATAAAAAAGCGCCGTCGTTCGAGCGAGTCGTGTACCAGCGACCACCTAAGCGAGTACGCTAAAAAACATGAAAAAGGCAACTTTCCACGGCGAGTTTGGCCAACTGATAGCGAATGCGATAAGCACAAAGGGCCAAAAATCTGATATGCTTACCGATATCAATAGTATTGATGGTGTTACAAGTATAATCAACCTCGCTCAAAAACCCGGTGCCTTTTATGTTAATCGACGAACTACGAGAACAGCTAAAGTCTATCGAACCTGAGATTCAGGCTATCAACGCGTTCTATATAAATAATAAGATCGAGTCACGCTTCCAAACATTGGAACAACAAATCAATCAGGAAGATTTTTGGCAAAATCCAGATCATATCGCAATATCTAAAGAACACCAACGAGTAAAGCTTCTCGTCGAACAGTACACCAAACTCACCGCAAGTTACGACGAGAATCTTGAGCTACTCGAACTCTTCTCGCAAAACGACTCCGAGCTCCATAATCTTAAAAAAGAGAGCTCTGCTCTTTGTGTTGGAATCAAAAAATTCAAAATCGAACTTCTTCTTAACAAACCTGAAGATAGCGCCAACTGCTTCCTAAGCGTCAATGCCGGAGCCGGAGGAACAGAATCTCAAGACTGGGCAAGCATGCTTCTCCGTATGTACATTAGGTTCTGCGAGCGAGAGAATCTTCGCGTCGACACGATCGATTATCAGGCTGGAGAAGAAGCCGGCATCAAATCAGCAACTCTTTTCGTCAAAGGCAAAAACGCATACGGCTTCTTAAAAGCTGAACATGGTATTCACCGGCTCGTTCGCATCTCACCATTCGACTCAAGCAAACGCCGACATACCTCTTTCGCCGCGCTCTTTGTCACCCCAGAAGTGACCGACGAAAAAATAGAAATTAAAGAAGATGAACTTCGCATAGACACCTACCGTGCCGGAGGCGCCGGCGGGCAGCATGTCAACAAAACCGACTCTGCAGTACGAATCACCCACCTCCCAACAAAAATTGTTGTCCAATGCCAAAACGAACGGTCCCAGCTCCAGAATAAGCAGACCGCTATGAAGATGCTTATGGCAAAGCTGGTCGAAAAACATGAGGAAGAAAAACGAGAAAAAGAGGCATCTGTCGAGAAAAGAAAAATCGAGTGGGGATCACAAATCCGCTCGTACGTTTTACACCCCTATAAAATGGTCAAAGATCATCGAACAGGCCACGAATCACCGCAACCAGATCTTGTCCTGGACGGCGACATCATGCCGTTTATAGAGAGCTTTTTAGTCAAACAATAGCGTAAAAATCTTATGATCGCAAAAATCCAAAATAGCTTACAAAAACTTATCGACGGAACAAAAAAAACTCACATCATCGTTGGACTTTCCGGAGGGCCGGACTCAGTCTTCTTACTCTACATTTTGCATAGCCTAAACGATCATATCACCCTAACAGCTGCCCATCTTAATCATGGCTGGAGAACACAAGCGTCAGACGACGTTATGTTTTGCAAAAAACTATGCAACTCCCTCAAGATACCTTTCGTTACAACACACGCAAATAAGCTAGACCTCTCAGTTAAACCAAATGGATCAAAAGAAGCGATGGGTCGAGCGCTCAGACGGCACTTCTTCGCCCAAGTAAAAAAAGAGCAAAATGCTGATTATATCGCCCTCGCCCACCATCAACAGGACCAGCAAGAAACGTTTTTCTTGCGCCTGATCAGGGGCTGCAGCCTCGAGGGGCTCACCGGAATGAGCCAGATAAATGACTGTTATATCAGGCCCCTTCTCGCAACCAGCAAGACCCAAATTCTTGATTATCTTCACAAAAACAACATCACATATATTACAGACCGTACGAACCAATCAGATGTTTTTTTGCGCAATCGAATCAGAAATCACGTTATTCCCGCTCTACAAAAAGTCGATCCACGATTCGATCAAAAATTCGAAACGACGCTCGAAACATTAACCCAGGAAAACAGGCTTCTTCAGTCAATGACGCAACAAGCCATTCAAGCTATATTCGAGTCAGGCGTTGGGGACACGAAAAAATTTCTCGCCCTACACCCTATTCTGCAAAAACGAACCATCATTGAATGGCTCTGCAATGAACATGTCCAGTTCAACCCAAGCACCGCATACCTTGAAGAAATTACCCGGTTTTTGGCCTCAAATCGCGGTGGCACCCACCAAATCAATCTAACGTGGGCTATTAGCAAAAAACAAAATCGCTTCCGGATCAAGCGTATTTGTTAAAACCCCTCACAACGTCCCCCAAAATATACTATTATAAAAAGAAGCCCATCGTACTAATCCATATAACCAGGCGAGCCAACTGTGAGCGCAAGAAAAAAGACCGGCCCTTTACTCATCTCGTTCTTACTCCACCTACTCTTCCTGGCTTATTTTCTTTTTTTCGCATTCAAACAACACCGCAAGCTAATACTTTCGGCTCAAGCCAAACAACGACAAGAACAACAACTCGAACAACGACGAAAGAAACAACAAAAACAGATAGCCAGACAGATGCAGGCAGCCCTTTTCCCCAAAAAATCAGCCGATGGAACTCAGGTTATTTTTGATGACGAAAAAGAAGTTCCTAAAAAAATTGTTACTAACGTTGTCGAGAAGATTATCAATAAAGAAATCCCACAAAAAATTATCTCTAAAATCAAAACACCAATCCCAGAACTAAAACCTAAACCTGAAGTCAACCCGATCGACTTGAAAAAACTGGCTCTCGCCAACCTGCTCAGCAAGAAACAAATAGAAAAACAGGTAGAACAAAAAGAAAAGAAATCTCAGGAGAAAATCCCTGAGAAAAAAAGCCTTCTCTCACTTACTAAGTGTTTTCTCGATCACGAAAAGGGAAACAGCGCCATGTGCCGGTCAGGCGCTGATCGAAAACCGACATTCGAAGAACTTAAATATATCTGCTATGAAAAACAAGTTCAGGACTCCATTGCTGCAACGTGGAAAATGATGTACGCAGGGGCGCACGTCGAATCGCGCGGTGAAACAAGATTCACATTTTTGGTCAACGAAGACGGTCAAGCAGAACAGATAATGCTCTACCGATCATCCGGAAACAACCAATTTGACAGCATGGTCCTTGAAAGCGTAAGACAAACAACGTTCCCTCCGATCCCAAAACATTTTGGTGTCACAAAGTATCGTCCTCAAGGCGGTGTTATTGTTTTGAGATAATAATCATTGCCATTACCTGCCAATAAAGTTGACGTTCCACTCATTTTCCTCTATAACAAACATGTTGTTATTTCGCTTGAATAGGGGAGTATGCGTGGCCAAAATTGTCATTCTCGGCGCTGGTCTCACTGGTCTTTCTACAGCTTATCATCTCGAAAAAAACAACTTTTTTGACTTCACTATTTTTGAAAGAGAATCAACTCACGGCGGCCTCTGTCGGTCGGTCAAACATGACGGCTTTACATTTGACTACACCGGCCATCTGCTTCACTGCAATAATACATATTTCCAAACAGTTCTCAACGAAATCCTGCCACCAACTACCAGAAACACTCTCGCTAGAAAATCGTATATCCACTCTCACAATCACTTTGTCCCCTACCCATTTCAAATGAACCTGCACGGCCTCCCAACGGAGGTAATCGCTGAATGCATCTGCAGTTTTGCAAAACGCAACCATCAACATAATAATCCACAAAGTTTTCATGAATGGGTTCTCAAATACTTTGGAACCGGCATCGCAAAGCATTTCTTTTTTCCCTACAACCAAAAACTCCTACAATATAACCTTAAAAAAATTCACCCGTCCTGGACCGGCCGATTTGTTCCAAAAACAACAATTAAAAATCTATTTACAGGGCTTGCAAACCAAGAGAATAATTCTGTTGGCTATAACCACACGTTTTTATATCCAAAACAAGGCGGCATTCAAACATTCACTGATAATCTCAGAAAAAAAATCACCTGCTCGATCAAAACAAATTATAACGCAACCAATATCGATCTGAAAAAAAAGATCGTCTCATTTGATAATGGCCACACGGAAAAATTCGATACACTTATCACCACAATCCCGCTTAAAAATTTGTTACAAAACAGTACTCAGCCAAGCTCTTGCAACATAAAAAAGAACCATCGTTACTTACGATGCAATGCAGTTGTTAACTTTAATGTTGGTTTTAAAGGTACGTCGATCGATAAGCACTGGATCTACTTTCCTGAAAAAAAATATCCGTTTTATCGGGTTGGTTTCTGGCATAATTTTTCAAAATCTCTCGTGCGACCAGAACACGGGGCACTGTACGGCGAGCTCGCTTATCTCCCCGGACAGTTAAGAGAAAAAGAACTTAATCAACGAGTAGAAAAATCGATAGAACAAAGCTGTCAAATTTTTGGTCTATCAAAAAACAAAAACATTGTGTCACAAAAAATATTACACCTGCCAAACGCATACGTCATATACGATCACTGGCGAGAAAAAAACCTGCCGGCTCTTCACAAAGCACTTCGTGACCACTCGGTTTATTCAATTGGCCGGTACGGTGCATGGAACTATTCGAGCATGCAAGACGCAATTTTAGATGGACAAAAAATTGCAACAAAACTTCTCCATCAGTTCATCCCAGCTCAAATTTATAAAAAAAAGAGAGAAAAAAAGAAAAAGGAGCGTAGTAGTGAAGCACATGCAATCGTTTTATAAAAACAAAAACGCTCTTGTTACAGGGGGTGCCGGATTCATCGGCTCTCATCTCGCTCAAAAACTATGCGAGTACGGTGCCCACGTAACAATCTTGGACGACTTTTCAACCGGATCTTTTGATAACATCAGTACATTCTGCAGTGACGTTACCGTTATCGCACGCGATATCACCTCATTCAGATCCTGTGTCAA
This sequence comes from Candidatus Babelota bacterium, assembly GCA_018817025.1. GTDB lineage: Bacteria > Babelota > Babeliae > Babelales > JAHIUU01 > JAHIUU01. The sequence goes on from JAHIUU010000005.1 coordinate 8,127, forward strand.
AGCAACGAAAAGGCAGGATATCGTCTTTCATACTGCAGCGTTTGTGTCCGTTCCTGAGTCGGTTAAACATCCAGGACTTTGCGAAAAAATAAATATTGAAGGAACCAATAATCTTCTTGAGGCCTGCTCACTTAATAACGTTCCTCGATTTATCTTCTCATCTTCGGCATCGGTATACGGCAACCGAAACGACCGATGCCGCGAAACCGACAAACCAAACCCGCAATCACCCTACGCAAAAAGTAAGCTTGCTGGAGAAACACTATGTAAAGAGTACGCAAAAAATCATAAAATCAATACCGCCTGCTTGCGCTACTTTAACGTCTATGGCGACCGTCAAAGCCCAAACGGCTCCTACGCTGGAGTGGTGGCAAAATTCAAACACAATCTTTTGCGTAAACAATCAATCGTAATTTATGGAGACGGAAAACAAAAACGAGACTTTATCCATGTCTCAAAAGTTGTGGCGGCGAACCTAGCAATCGGAACACGATCACCATCACAAGGCGACGTGTTTAATATCGCTAGCGGAAAGAGCATCACGCTTCTCAAACTACTCGAAAAACTCGAAGTCGAAATGAACATCAAAAGAAGTGATTTACAATTTCATCCCGCGCGCAAAGGGGACATCTTTTCATCGCAAGCAAATTGTAGAAAATTTAAAGAACTGGTACACTAGCCCATATAAATTTGGCCGAAGTGGTGAAATTGGTAGACACGCTAGATTCAGGGTCTAGTCCTCTTTACGAGGGTAGGGGTTCAACTCCCCTCTTCGGCACCAAAAACCTCCACCAAAACCCTTTTCCACAAAAAATTGAATTCGCTCACTTTTCACAGTATAATTAGAACAAAATCTGAGTCTAGAAGACTAAAATTTTATATAAAAACGGTGTAACCTATGGGTAAAAAAGATTATTATGAGATACTAGGCGTTTCGAAGACTGCCACGGATGCCGAGATAAAAAAATCGTACCGAAAACTTGCGCTCAAATACCATCCTGATCGTAATCCGAACAATAAGCAGGCAGAAGAAAACTTCAAAGAAGCGGCCGAGGCGTACGAGGTACTCTCTGACGCAGGAAAGCGTAAAAAATACGACCAATTTGGACACTCTGGCATGCAAGGCGGCACCGACTACCACAACTTTTCAGACATCGGCGATATTTTTGAAAATTTCGGTGATATCTTTGGCAACATTTTTGGCGGCGGCCCGCGACAACAGGCAAAAAAGTCTGGCTTGACGCCACAGCGCGGCCATGATCTTGCCCAACCGCTCACAATCACGCTTAAAGAATCATTTCTTGGCTGTAAAAAAGAGATTCGCTTATATCACTACATCAGCTGCTCTAACTGCCGAGGCAGCGGCTGTAAAACAGGAACCAAGCCAACCACATGCGGCGCCTGTCGCGGGTCTGGCCAAACGATACGGCAGCAAGGCTTTTTCGCTTTCTCACAACCATGCCAATCCTGTTACGGGCAGGGGTTCACAATACCTGATCCATGCACAAGCTGTCGCGGCCAATCCAGGACCCAAAAACATAATAAACTTGTCGTAAATGTCCCTGCAGGAATTTATGACAAAGCTGAGCTACGAGTTTCAGGCAAAGGCGACGCCGGCATCTTTGGCGGTAGTCCAGGCGATCTCTATCTAACCATCTCAATTCAACAGAGCAAAAGTTTTTATCGAAAAAATGACGATCTTATTACCCATCTTAACGCAACCTATCCACAACTTGTCCTCGGATCCCAGATTGAAATAGAAAGCATTGATGGCTCACGAGAGGTTATCAAAATCCCTAGAGCCTGCCCCGTTGGTCGGGAGATCATTGTTGCCGGCAAGGGGTTCAAAAACCTTCATGGCCGGGGTATCGGCAACTTAGTTGTCATCCCTGAATGCGATATCCCGAAAAAACTCAATCCTGAGACCAAAGCTGCGCTGCTCGATTACGCAGAAAAGCTTGGTGAGCAGACTTCTGCGATTGGAAGCGGCATACGAGGATTCTTTAAGCGCTTCTTGGGGTAGACGCCTCGCAAATAAGCCAAAATCGTTCTTTCGAGCAAAGCCAATCTGTTACAATAATCCTGAGAGCCTTACGTATAATCGTACAGGGGGGGCTTATGGACAAAAAAACGATGGGTATCACCTGTGTCCTGCTTGCGAATCTCACAGGCATGGGCAGCTCTGTCCTGCCAAAAAAGCTAACCCTCTTCTCCCGCCCGCATGACAAATTCTATGAGATCGATAAAAACAAACTATTTCGATCGAAACAGCTTTCACCTCGAAAGCTCGCCTCTTACATTAAACGATTCAATATCAAAACAATTATCAACCTACGGGGTGAAAACCCTCACGAAGCCTGGTGGCGACGAGAACAAAAAATCGTATCACAACTCGGAATCAACTTTTACAACATAGCGATGAGCGCCCGTAGACTCCCATACAAAAAAGACCTTCTTCTCCTTCTCCATCTCTATAACCACGCCCCTAGGCCTATTTTAATCCACTGTAACGGTGGAGCCGACCGGACCGGTGAAGCTGCAGCGCTCTGGATGCTAGACCAACAGAATAAAAGCAAAAAAGAGGCACTCAAACAGCTTACCTTTCGATATGGCCACGTCTCCTGGAGAAACAAGAAAAAGCGGCAATTTATCAAAATGTGGCTGGGCCGATCCTGGGCCCAGAGCCAATATTTCTATCTGTCAAGCAACACCCTCCCCTTTTGCGATAGCTCGGCACCCTAGCTATAGTTGAGCAACACTAAGTTATACGGAGGTTATCGTGAAAATAAGAAAAAAACTTATCTTTTTACTACTGTCATCAGTATTTGCTCAACAACATGCGTCCCTAGCCATACCATTACCACAGCCCAAAAATATCGACGCCGATATTAGTTTTGACGAGTTTCAGCGAATAATAGGCCACCAAGCCAATCAAAAACCGGTAACACCCAATCCTAAGCTGATCAAAAAAAGTTCTTGGCACAAGCTCATAAAAATCCCTTATTATCTCCACTCCGGTTGCTCAGCAATTTTTAATCCTATTAGATGGATAACAGACAGCGTAGTCAGTCCTCTTCTCCACAATACAATATTCTATCCAACCAGATACGCAATCAATCACGTTCGCGATCGTTATATCATCTCAGACGATAAGCTTAAAAAATTACCACCCGAAGACCAAGGGCTAATACAAAATCTCTCGCAACAAACGACAAATCTCTCTACTTGGAGCATTGGATTGATCGCAAGCCACTACACCGATAAACTGATCAACTCATTCGCTCAAAATTTTCTGAATAAAATTATTTCAACCGAAAATCTTCCCACATTCAACGTCAACCCTACAAAATACAAAGAAGAAATAGCCAAACGAGTATTGCAACGCCTCGTCCCAAACAGCAATGTTCACCACTACTACAACAAAGGGGCACTAATATATACCGCTGGAAAGTTGGCGTTTGACCTTGCTAACAATATCACCGGGGCTCTATTCATAAGCTACCAATTCACAAACCATGCTCAAATTCATGGTAAAGCCCCAATATTAATACAATCAAAATTGAAAAAAATCATGATGCTTCTCGACATATCTCAACGATGCGCCGATAGCTATCTCAAAATAGTTACATACTTGGGCAGTAATACAGAGGCATCACAAAGCGTTAAAACCTTTCAAAGGAGGCTCTCACGGTTTGTCAAAATTGCAAAAACCATCTGTCCTTATCAAGACACCATCACCGGAAGTTATGAAATATCAAAAATGATCAAACCTGATCACCATCTCAAAAAAAAACAATATTGCAAAACGACCAAGTTCTTTCAAGATAGTTATAAATTCGAGGGGTTATCATGAAAAAGAAAATATCTTATGCGCTTTTTATTTGTACCATCGTATCAGGCACAACGCCAACAACAATGTTTGCAACGTTTACCTGCTGGGATAGCAACTGCTACATGTACAAAAAGCTAAAATCGGTCTTTGAAGCGTTCACGAAAGAAGCCGAAACTCCAGCCCACAGTCAAGCTCAAACGTCTAATACACACAACGACAAAAATAATTCTAAGAACACCCCATACAAGCTAAATCAGGCTCCCTGCAACCATAAACACTGTCAAAACAACAATTATTCTTCTCAAAAAAACAAGTTCGAACGTAAAAGCAAACACGAGTGCTGTTCGCTCTACACAGGCAATTGTACAAACAACGATCTCGTAGAAATCACATGCTGCAAAAGCAAAGATGGCTCTAGTAAAAAAATCTGTAAAACCTGCTTAGAAAAAATAAAAACTCCACAGGAAGAAGTTCAAGACCCAAGCTCAGAGGCGTTCTATCATCCAGAAGCATGCCATTACGCAGAAGAAACAAACCAAGCCATGATCGACCAAACGCTTGCGTATGAACAAGCAACCCCTGACAGAAATCCGTCATTGGCCTGGAAAAAAATTGGTCAACACTGGTACTTTCTAGAAGACAATCGATATTGGCGATACACCGGCACTAACACGTCTTACAACAGCGCGAACGCAGCGTTTTGGCGATACATCCCGGTCGCACGTATAAGCTGCCCGTTCTGCCGTAGAACAATTACGACTCAATAAAAACCAATAACTCCCATAAACTCTTCCAATGAAACCACCCCTTGCCGAACTTTTGCAAGCCCGTCATCACGCAACAAACTAATCCCACTTTCAATGACATGCTCCCGAATAGAACACGTGTCAGCTCCCTGCACAATCAAACGCCGAAGACCATCATCTACAACCAAAAGTTCAAATATCCCAATCCGTCCCCTATGACCAAGACCGGCACACTCTTTACAACCTGGTGCACGCCAAGCTGACTCAAGCGATAGCTGATGCTTTTGTACAAAAATATGTTCTGCCTCACGAAGAACGTCCTGATACTTGCAAGATTCGCACAGTAAACGCACCAACCGTTGGGCAAGCACTGCTGTTAAGGCTGCATTAACCATAAACGGTTCAATCCCCATATCGATCAAGCGGGCAATCGCTCCAATAGAGTCGTTCGTATGGAGCGTGCTTAGGACAAGATGACCGGTCAACGCCGCCTCAATCGCAATCTGCGCCGTTTGCCGATCTCGAATCTCACCAACCATCGCAACGTCTGGATCCTGTCGGACCAACGATCGTAAGCCACATTCAAATGTAAAACCGATCTTATCACTAATCTGACTCTGCGTAATCCCTTCTATATGATACTCAACCGGATCCTCCATCGTAACAATATTCCGATCAGGTCGATTAAGAGCCGAAAGCATTGCGTACAACGTCGTTGTCTTTCCGGAACCGGTCGGACCGGTTACTAAGAAAAAGCCATGCTGTCTCGAAATAAGCCGAGCAATTGATGCGCGAACCGCGTCACTGCAACCAAGCGCATCAAGCGAAAGACACTGCCAACGTCGGTCGAGAATACGAACCACCATTTTCTCGCCAAAAATTGTTGGAAACGTTGAAATTCTCAAATCAATGGCACGTAAACCAGAAGAAGAATCGAAGTTGATCATCAACTTACCATCCTGCGGCATACGGCGTTGTGCAATATCAAGCGACGACAAAACTTTAAGGCGCGACAACACCAATGCCGCTTGCCCCTGCTCAATCGATTCTTGCTCATATAACACCCCGTCAATACGATACCTTAAACGCATATTTTTAAGGGTTGGTTCGAGATGAACATCTGACGACCGCATAACAATCGCCCGATACAACATTTGGTCAACTAAAAAAATGATGGGGTCCTGTCGAACCCCATCACGCAACTTTTGTTCACTGCTTTGCAAGATATACACAAAAACGATATCCCAATAGACTTAACCTAACTTATATCCAAGTAAAAAACCTAACGTTGATGAAATAGTCACAACCAAGTTGACTCTCACCCAATCAAATACCATATTTGCAATCGAGCCGATCGTCGCCTTTGGTTCAAAACCTAAAAACGTGTTCAGCGCTTCCCAGTCAACATCTAAGATCTTGTAGTACTCCATCCCCTTAATCAGGACAATACTAAACAATAGTGCGAAGAAAATAAACTTGAGATATTTTTTGAATAAAAATCCGATTGCAAAAAATGATACAAAGTAAACGGCAACCTGAATCGCATCAGCGGAAGACTCCCCAAACCATCCTTCTAAATCAATTTTCTCCCACCAACCTTTCATCACTCCTATAACGCCTGGCACCTTCTCAGCAACTTTTTCTCCAACCGCTTGCTGATTATTCATGCATTCCCCTTTCTCTTTTATCTTTTTAACAATCACATCGCGCCCCACTCACCATGCAGAATACCACATTTGACAGCTACATTACCAGAACTGACCCGTTCTTTTCAATCGAACACGAAAAAGGGCCGAGAAAGAATATATCTTTCCCGGCCCTTTAAAAGCTGATATTCAGATTTTAGCCAACCAAGTCGCGTAATCTCTTACCTGCCTTGAATTTTGGAACTTTGCGTGCAGGAATTTGCATCTTTTTACCTGTCGCAGGGTTCACTCCAACTCTTGCTTTTCTTTTCATGACGGAGAACGTTCCAAAACCAGTCAGAACAACGGTCTTGTTTTTTTTCAAGCTTGTTTCTATCGCTTTAATAAAAGATTCTACTGCGTTCTTGCATGCTGTTTTTGGCAACTTTGTATCTTTTGCCATCAGCTCAATCAAGGTTGCCTTGTTCATATAAGTCTCCTTGCTATCTAAACTATAACCACAAAAAACACCGAAAGTAAGTAGCCATCCTAAGATTCATAGATCCAGAGATATTTGTCAAGGAATATATTCTTTATGGACCGACATAGCAGGGGAGTTGGAAAACGATTGTAAAAAAAGATGGTGCCGAGGGCCGGACTCGAACCGGCACGGATTCAAAATCCGAGGGATTTTAAGTCCCTTGCGTCTACCAATTCCGCCACCCCGGCACACAATCATTGGAGGCGGCACCCGGAATCGAACCGGGGTATAGCGGTTTTGCAGACCACTGCCTTACCACTTGGCTATGCCGCCGAATATTTCTAAGAACATGTCTCATAGTTTACAAAGTTATCGGTTCTATGACAACTCCTCATACAATTTATATAAGATCGCCTCTAACATCTGAAAGCCGAGTCTTGGTCACCCGCACAGAAACAAACTGGTTCAGCTCTAACGCACCACCGGAAACCAATACCCGGACATTCCCTTCCGTTCGTCCCCAAGATAAATCTTGCGACTGCCTGCTCTCAAGCAAGACCAGAACGGTTTTACCAACCAACTCTTTATTTACCTGAGTACCAATCTCCCGGTGCAAAGCATGAAGCGTTTGTAATCGTTCATGTTTTACTTCGTCAGGGCAAGAATCCTGTAACTGCGCAGCACTCGTATACTTTCGAGGTGAATAAATAAACGAAAAAATCATCGCAAATCGCACGCGTTTCACAACATCCAATGTTGCTTGATAATCTCGCTCAGTTTCCCCAGGAAATCCAACAATAATATCGGTTGTTATCGTCGCATGTGGTAGCCGTTCTCGTATCATAGCAACCTGATCAAGATAGGTCTCAACGGAATACGTGCGATTCATTAATTGTAAAATCTTATCTGATCCAGACTGAATAGGAAGGTGAATAAAAGCACAAAGCTTTTGATTGTAAGCAGCAATCGTATCAATCACATCAGCCGTCATATCTTTTGGATGAGGACTCACAAACCGAACCCAAAATTCTCCATCAATCTGAGCAACTCTCTCCAACAGTGTTGCAAATCCGAGTCCCGTCTCTGGATCTTTATACGAATTGACATTCTGCCCTAGCAGCGTAACCTCTTTCGAACCAGCCCTCACATCGCGAGCTACCTGTTCAACAATGTCGTTCATAGAAAAACTGCGTTCTCGACCGGTTGTAAACGGCACAATACAGTAGCTACAATAATTATTACAGCCTCGCATAATATTTATCATTGATCGCCTAAACTGCCAACCAAGAGAATTATCCTGAACCTGCTCCTGTTTACCAGGCAAAACATACAAGCTCTTTTTCGTTGCAACCGATTCGATAATATCAACGAGATTCGCCTTGAACGTTTCAAGACCTTCTCGTGCGCCAGATACAAACGAAACGTGATCAAAGCGCTTAAAAAACTCTTCTTTTCGATAACTGGCAACGCAGCCAATCACCCCAATAGCGAGATACGGTTTATTTTTCTTATGCTCGACAAGCTCACCTAAATAAGAAAACATCTTGTGCTCAGCTTTTTCTCGAATAGCACAACTGTTAACGATAATAAGATCAGCTTGATCTTCTGTATCAACAAGCGTACATCCAAGTCCCTTAAGACAGCCGGCAAGATGCACCGAATCAGCAACATTTGCCTGGCATCCATATGTCTTGATAAAAACCGTAATCATACCATACGCCCTGTGCTTGAAGTTGGAAAAACAAACAGGTTTCAAGTATACTAAAACCTTTCAAAATCGAAAGGATTAACCCATGGGCTTAAAAGCCGGCCTTGTTGGCCTCCCAAACGTTGGAAAATCGACACTTTTCAATGCACTCACCAACTCAAGCGTTCCAGCCGAAGACTACCCATTCTGCACAATCGATCCACACGTCGCGATCACCAATGTTCCCGATGAACGACTACCTAAGCTCGCCGAAATCTTCGGATCAGCAAAAATGATTCCAACAACCGCTCAGTTCGTCGATATTGCCGGGTTAGTTAAGGGAGCCGCACAAGGCGAGGGTCTCGGCAACCAGTTTTTGGGCCATATTATGGAGGTCGATCTCATTCTTCACGTTTTGAAATGCTTCGACGAAAACGCCACACCAATCGACGATTTTGAGATCATCTGCGCAGAACTCATGCTAAAAGATCTTGAATCAATCACAAAACGAGAAGAAAAGCTCACTAACTCTCTTAAAACCGCAAAGAACCGAGGCCTATCGACGCAGGAAATTAAAGATCTCGAGAACGAGCAAGTGTTGGTCAAACAAGTAAAACATGCTTTAGAGGCAGGCGACATGGCCCAAACCCACTCACTTGTTATACAAGCAAAAGAGCGTGGGGTTGGCACAATTCCAGTTCTGAGCGCCAAAAACTATCTGATTATCGCCAATCTATCGGAAGAAGATTTTTCACACAAAAACTACATAAACAATAAAACCTACCAAACATTAATCAAGCAGTTTGGAGAAACGAAAGTCATACCGGTCTCAGCACAAATCGAATCTGAATTGGCCCAACTCGAAACACTCGACTCAGATATCATGATGAAAGAACTAGGAATCACCGAATCTGGACTTGATACCATCGTAAAAAAAAGCTACGAGAATCTCAATCTCATAACATTTTTCACGTGTGGTCCTAAAGAAGCCCATGCCTGGAGCATCGGCAGGGGAACCAGCGCCCCAAGTGCTGCTGGCGAGATCCATACTGATCTAGAAAGAGGATTCATTCGAGCAGAAGTGTACAACTGTAACGACTTGTTCAAGCTCAAAAGCGAAGCCGAAATAAGAAAAGCCGGCAAGTTACGAACTGAAGGAAAAGAGTATGCCATCCAAGATGGCGACCTCATAAACGTGTTATTTAACGTTTAAGTCAACTGCTCCCATTCAGCAACACTCTCGTCTAACTGCTTCTGGGCCCCTAGTAACTGATCGTACACCTGCGTAAATCGATCGGTCCCATATTCAAGTAATTCCAGTTGCTCGTTCAACGCATGAATTTTCTTTTCAAGCCGATCGATCTTACCCTCAAGCTTATTTCTGTTTCTTCTTTGCTCATACTGCTCTTTATTGCTCGAATTACCAACTGTTTTTGACAGCTTTTCATGCTCACTTATTTCGTCGCTTCCCTTATGATAGATATACGACTCATAGTTGCCCGGATAACTAACCACCCCATCAGGCGTCAATTCCAAAATTCGCGTTGCAAGTTTATCCAGAAAGTCTCGATCGTGAGAAACAAACAAAATCGTTCCCTTAAACTGTCGCAAAGCATTAAGCAAGACCTCTTTCGACTGAATATCAAGGTGATTGGTTGGTTCATCGAGTAACAATAAATTCGCATGCTGCAACAAAACTTTCACCATTGCCACACGGTTCTTTTCCCCACCACTCAAAACACGAATCTTCTTATCAACATCGTCACCGCTAAAGAGAAACGCCCCAAGAAACTTTCTGACCATCGAACGCGTCTCGCTATCTCGACAGGCGCTCTCGACCTCGTTCAGAATCGTATTATCCGGTGACAACACCTTGTCCTGCTCCTGTTCAAAGATTGTCGAACTCACATTATACCCAAGCTCAATAGCACCAGTCTTCAGCGCTAGTCGCCCTGTAATCAAATTAAAGAGTGTGGTCTTTCCAAGACCATTCGGCGCAACAAGCGCAACTTTTTCTCCTCGCTCAACCTCAAACGAAACATTTTTGAAAATCTGCTTCTCGTCAAATGCATGCGCAACCCCCTCAACCTTAAGGACAACGCGACCAGAACGAACTACCGGTGGAAACGAAAACGCAACCGTCTTTTGCTGTGTTGCAACTTCAATGCGCTCGATTTTTTTTACTTTCTTGAGCATCGCCTGAGCCATCTTCGCCTTGCTTGCTGACGCGCGAAAGCGCTCAACCGTTTTCATCTTTTGTGCAAGCTCTTTCTTCTGCCGCAACGCCGCAGCCTCAAGCTCTCGCACTCGCTCAACCTTTTGCTCAGCATAAAACGTGTAGTTTCCGTGATACAATGTCGCTTTCCCCAATTCAAGTTCTAATGTCTTCGTACACAAGTGATCTAAAAAATAACGGTCGTGACAAACTAACATGAACCCAAAAGAAGCGTTTTTCAAAAAGTGCAAAAACCAATCTTTCGTAACAATATCAAGGTGGTTCGTCGGCTCATCGAATAAATAGAAATCAGCGCGCTGAAGTAATAACTTGGCAAGTACGACCCGCATCCGCCATCCGACACTCAGGCTACTTACCGGTTCATCTAACCGCCCCTCAAATCCCAAGCCGGTAAGAATCTTCTTCGTATCAACCTTCGCCTTCTGGACATCGTATTCTGATAATTTTTGCTGCACATCAGCATACTGCTCAACAAGAGACTCATCAGGATCACGCTCAAGCGCAGATTCAAGTTGTTTCGCCTTCGCAAGTAATACATTCATATCATCAAAAACAGAAAATGTTTCTTGATAAATCGTCTTATCAGACTGAAGCACAACCTCCTGTGGCATATACCCAATCGTTGCACCCTTTTCGATAGATACCGTCCCCCCATCAACTCCCTGCTGCCCGGAGATAACTTTTAACAACGTCGACTTTCCCGAACCGTTCCGGCCGACCAAACCAATCCTATTATCGTTAGAAATAGTACAAGAAATAGCATCAAAAACCGTTTGTTTGCCAAATACAAGTGTTATTTTATCTAATATAATCATATTTTTTATACCCCAATACCGCGTTTTTTCAGAGCTTTTTGCGAGAATCGTACCCGCCCATTATACTCCATTCCAATTTTCTGTAAAAGGTGGTAGAAAAACTCCCGGTCGCCGCCCTTAACAACCGCCTGTTCATGCGCCTCAGCAAGACAAACCGGGTATCCTCCCCCCTTAACACTTTGATCAATTGCAACAGCACATACCTGATTAAGCAGCGCTTGGTCCCGGGCAATCCAGGTTGGAACTTCCAGACGAACAATCTCCGCGCCAACATCGCAGTACACAAATGCCGGCTTAAGATGCTCGGGGTAGCAATCGACAATCTTGGACGTGCTATAAAATACCGTTGTTCGAAAGTGACTTTTCAAAAAAAATCTAGCCACCTGTGTATCAACCATATGGTCAACCTGCTTACATGGAAACTGCTCAAATTTTTTATGACAGGTGATACAGTCTGCCATCGGGAACCGGCACAACCCAAGCTTCATTAAACTAACAAGCTCACGACTCTTCGGCATGCTAATATACCCCGCAAACAAAATTCTTTTTTTATAGAGCTCGTCAAAAGCATTAAGATAGCAATCGAGAAATTTTTTCTTTACCTCAGGCAACTTGCTTTCAAGCTGCCAAAAAATTATGCTCCCATCGATAAAACAAACCGACTTGTTCGCCCCGAGTGATTCACATAGTAAATCGTATCGAGGGGTCGCTTTTTTCGCAAGCAGCGCAAGCTCGTACTCTTCTCGTTTTAAATCGACAAACTCACGAGAACCATCAGGAAGATCTTCAAGAAGTAATAGGTGTGGCTCAGAAAAAAAGGTCGCTCGACTCGTTTGACCATACTCAAGCAAAACCCCACCAGTATTAATTAAAAAACAACCAGCACCGGCAATATGGCGATCTGGATAAATTTGTGATCCATCAATCGCAATAACCGTATGCTCTCCAAGCTTCATATCGATCGCAATCGAATCACCTAGCGCCCCCTCCCACCGAGGAACAAGAAACGAACTTTGTGCCGCCTGACTTCGATAGGCAAACGTCCTGTCAGCACAAATTTCGCGCCATTTTTTTCGAGCAAGTTCACGCTCTCTACTACGATCAGGAAATAACTTTGAAACTCGAGCCAAAAGTTTTTTTGCTAATAATTCACGATTAAGCACAACGCCCCTCTCATCTTGAAAAAACAAGGTTTACTATAACAAATTGAGACTATGTTTGTATTGCTTAAATTGCAAAACCAAACACATCCAACAATTCAAACCCCAATTCGTCAAAGCTTCAATCCCGTTCGAACCAACCCCGATTCCACCACAACCGTTCGTCACAAGCCCGACTGCCCCGAGTAATCGTTCACACCAATCTCCGTTCGTCCCGAGTGATTTCCGTAGGAAATCGTATCGAGGGATTCAACCTCAAACAAATAACAAAACACAAAACAATTCGAAACCACATTCGTATTATTTCATCTAGGACTACGCCGACCCCAGTTGAAATAACAAAAATATGGTCTCGAATTGCTGCAAGCTCGAACCCCTCGATACACCGACTGCGGCGGGCTCGGGGCGAACGGTATTTGGACAAACAGGTGGTGTGTAGGTTAGCAGTTACAAATTGTTTGGCTGGCTATACAGCAAAAATTGCACACAAAAAACAAGATAAATAAAAACACCACGAAAACCGTTAACAATCGTTTGTACCGGAAGCCGAAGCACAATCGCAACCAACAACTCAATAAGATCACCAAAACCAATTAACGTTACCAGCAAAAAGCTAAGCCCTACGACAGATTTATTCACACGAACCTTAAGAACCTGTGGTATTTGATAGATCGCCCAAATCACTATCTCAATCCAACCCGTTACATTTCCAATAAAGCGTGTGTGCGCAAATGCATGCGGAATAATCAAGATCGCTAGACACCCGTTTACAAGATAAAGCATAAGTAGTTTTGTATCTCGTCTATACGCCTGCTCATACACAAATCGCTGAACCAATATAACCATCATAGTCATAAACGATAGGGGGACCATTATCTTGTACGCTATGGGCAAATTAAAACAAAACACGTAATAAATATAAGTAATATACCCATTAAAATAGCCGAACAACATGAGATCACTCAGACCTCGTGTTGTTCGGAGTTTGAAATTTAAAATTACCTGGGGTATAAGAGCTGCCCAAAAGAAAACATTGACCACCCATGTCGAACAAAGACAGATGGTTTCACAATCGCAAAACAAGTTACCTCTTATACTTCATAACAAAGTCAACCAACAGCCGAACGCCAACACCGGTTGCCCCTTTGCCTAGATAGTTGACACCAGGTACACCGTCAGCCGTTCCCGCAATGTCGAGATGCGCCCACGACACCCCCTTCTCAACAAAATTATTCAGAAAAAATGCCGCTGTTATCGTACCTGCTTTGTAAGTAGGCGTTCCACTATTGGACATATCAGCAACACTCGACTTAATTGCATCTTTAAAGTCGTCATCGAATGGAAGAGGCCAGACACGATCGCCAGTCATATCGCCCGACACGCGAAGAAGCTCTGACAATTTTTCATCTTTAGTTAAAAGCGCTGTGTATGAATGGCCAAGCGCATGTAAACAAGAACCTGTCAATGTCGCAACATCTATAAGAATATCTGGATCATAAAATTTTTGTGCGTAACAAAGTGCATCAGCAAGAATCAATCGCCCCTCGGCATCAGTGTTAACAATCTCTGCGGTCTTACCGTTCATGAACGTTATGACGTCGTCCTGTTTCCCGGCACGACCACTCGGCATGTTTTCAACAAGCGGCATCAACCCAACGACTCTAACACTCGGCTTGAGTTGCGCAATCGCTTGCATCGTGCCCATAACCGCTGCTGCACCAGACATATCGAACTTCATGCCGGTCATATAGCTTGCCGGTTTTAAACTGATTCCACCGGAATCAAACGTGACGCCTTTCCCAACAATCGCAATCGTCGGCGCATCCTTCTGTTCAGGTTCATACTCGAGCACAACAAACTTCCCCTCCTGCTCCGAGCCAACATCGACCGTTAAAAAACCGCCCATCCCAAACTCTTCAGCCAACTCACGACCAAACACCGCACACTTTAGCCCCTGGACACCACCAGCAATTTTCTTTGCTTGTTCGCTCACATAGGTCGGCGTTGCTATATTGGGCGGCATATCAGCAAGATGACGTGTGTGATTGATCGCTTTCGCAACGATCTTTGCCTGTTCAAGCGCAGCTTCACGCCCAGCATCATTACGCACATCAGTCGCTAGTAATAACCTACCGGACCAGTCTTTTCCTTTTTCTTCACTCTTGAACGTTGTAAATTTGTAGTCTGACATAAACGCTGCAATCGCCATCTGCTTGACCAGCTCTGGCTGTTCAACCCCAAAAACGTTATGCTCAGGAACCTGGATAACCGCCGATTCAACCTCAAGACTTTTTAGTTTTAAAACGGCAGCCCCAACCGCACGACGCAAATCCTCCAGCTCTTGATGCCACACTCTATCCCACATACCAACGCCAATAAAAACAAACTGACTTAATTTTTCGTTTTTAAGAGCTGTTAGCGTAAACGACTGGCCAACTTTTCCTTTAAACTTATGTTTCTTTAAAATTGATAGAACATGGGGGTAGAATTTTTCTATGAAAGAAATATCAGCTGAAGACTCAAAATCTTCAGTCAACAATATCACATATCCCTCAACGTTATTATCCCAATATATTTTTTTTGTCAGCTCAATCGAGACCATCAAATTTACTCCCAATAATCACTTATATCATTCATAAAATTACTTTTTCTATCTACATATGGGATCACCACTGCGATTAGTCCCAACCTCTTATTAATACGATCTTTCTTAATATCGAACGATGCCGTAATACTCGTCTCAACACCAGACCGATCGTGAACCAGACAACAAACAGAGCCTAGAGTTTTGATCGTTTGCATATGCCACTTATCAAGCAGCATCGTACAACGCAAATTACTCTTTTCGAAAGAACTATTCATTCCATAACAATCATGAGCAGGCTCTAGTACCTGCACAAGCGCAAGCTCTAATTTATTCCAACATAACGGTATCACAGCAAATCCATCATTAGTCCAACAGCTGCTAGGAAAAGCCGCTTCT
Source organism: Candidatus Babelota bacterium (assembly GCA_018817025.1). Classification (GTDB taxonomy): domain Bacteria; phylum Babelota; class Babeliae; order Babelales; family JAHIUU01; genus JAHIUU01. The sequence goes on from JAHIUU010000005.1 coordinate 23,692, forward strand.
TCATATACACCTATATTTTTTTTGTCTTCATAAATACACCAAAACAGACATGGCTTTTTATCTTGAAGTCTCAAGCAAAAATAGTTTTGTGCGAAAGCAGAACCAAAAAGAAAACAGGTCACGAACAATAAAATCTTCTTGTTCATAGAGCTTCTCCTTCTAAAAAGTGTCCGCCCCACCCCAGTACCTACTTCCTGTAAGCTAGAATCCCTTTATGCAATGCTTCAAGCGAAAGCAACGCGCACTGCAATCTATTCGGCCCTAACTCCATACCTAGCATAGCCACAACATCATCTTTTGTTAAAGCCAACACACTATCAATCGACATACCAAGACATTTCTCAGTAAGCATCGACGCAGACGCTAAACTCACCACGCAGCCAGAACCCTCAAACCCTATCTTCTTGACAACGCCATCTTCAATAATCCCGGTCATACTGATGATGTCACCACACGCAGGATTATCGAGACCAGACTCAAAATTATAATTCTCTATTTTTACTTTATTGCGTGGATTTTTAAAGTGATCCATCAACACTTTTTGATAAAACTGGTCAGCCATAGTTCACCTACGCTTCTTTAAACGTTTTTATTAAATCCCGCAGCTCACGAACCAAAACCTCAATATCTTCAGACTCATTATACATGTATAAACTGGCACGTGTCGACGCCTCAACACCAATCAATTTCGCAAGTGGCTGCACACAGTGATGCCCTGCTCTCACGCCAACACCACGCATCCCCAGCATAGCGGAAACATCGTGCGCATGAATACCATCCACCACAAACGCCGCGAGATGCCCACACATCTTCATGTCACACTGATTACCCAAAATAGTAATCCCACCAATCGAATTCAAACCATCAACTAACTGCGCACATAGCTTCGCTTCATGGTTATGAAGCTCTACAAAATCAACATGCTCATTAAAAAAATCGACCGCCGCACCAAAACCGATCACCTGCGCAATCGCAGGCGTTCCAGCCTCAAATTTCATTGGCGCCGGTTGCCAGTTAGCGGTCTCGTATTCGGCATCGTGCACCATCGACCCACCAACCTGATATGGCTCAACCGCATCATGTAGATCCTTTTTTATATAAAGCGCACCAACCCCGGTCGGGCCACACATCTTATGTGCCGAACAGGCAAGAAAATCGACCCCCAAAGCTTGTACATCAATTTTTTTATGAGCAATCGACTGCGCACAATCAAGCAAAACCCGTGCCCCAACCTCGTGCGCCCGCTTGATAACCGACTCAAGCAGCCCCTCTTCCCATACATTGCCTAACACATTCGAAATATGAATGAGCGAAACTAATTTTGTATTTTTATTAATCAAATCTTTTGGTGGATCTTTTAGAAAAAACGTTTCTTGATCAACCTCGATAAAACGAAGCTTCGCCCCCGTTCTCTGCGCAACCCGTTGCCATGGTAATAAATTTGCATGGTGCTCAGCCTGCGTGACAACAATCTCATCACCTTCTTTAAAGTGCTCACGCGCCCATGCATCAGCAACAAAGTTTATGCTCTCTGTCGTTCCAGACGTAAAAACAATTTCACTTGGATCTGCAGCATTAATAAATTTCGCAACTTTGTGACGGGCCTGCTCATACAACCCGGTCGCCCGCTCACTCAACTCGTACACTCCCCGATGCACTGAGGCGTTCCCCCTAGAATAAAAATCGTGTACCGAATCAATGACCATATCGGCCCGTTGCGACGTCGCAGCACTATCAAGATAGACAAGACGCTTACCACCATCCCCGCCTTTGAAAATGGGAAACTTTTCTCTAATTTTTTTTATATCCATTATTACTCCCTGAAAAAATTACCCTTGAAGTTTTCACAAAAATTCAAACTGTATACCAGCTATAAGGCGTTTGCACATACGTATTATAAGTACATGCTATATGTATCATATGATTAAGATATAAAACAAGTTAAATGGGGATTATTATGGAAAATAGAAGCAAACATAATATATTTAGATTTATTTTTAAAATCTTCTTTCTTCTGCTTGCATTCACCCATAACACGCAGCAAGTACAAGCCAACGAAAGTCTTGCTGAAAAAAATTTAGCAAATAAAAATCTAGTATCTGTGTCGGTCATACAAAACAACGTTAACCAATCATTCTCAATCTCATCCAAACTTAAACAGATCGCCAATTATCTCTATAAAAACCTAAACTTCTCGCCGCTCTTTATCACCGCAAACCTCCTTGATCCCAAAAAGATGCGCTCTCAACTACTCACGCCATATCTGTGTGACGGGAAAAACATCACCGTCAAAACGAGTGATGGAGAAACGATACATTGTACCTTTTTCGATAGAAACAGCAAAAAACTTTTAATCATTGGTACAGGCTTTGGTAACGAACGAGAAAAGGTCGCGCCACTTATACACATGTTCGACAAATACGACATTGTCATTTTCGATTATCGCGGGCACGGGTACGACCAGCCAAAGCTACTCGACACCTCTCAGTGGTTGATCAAGCCAAACCAAAAACTCCAACAAATAATAGACCAAATAACCCCCTATATCGACTGGGCAAAAGTTCCAAATCTTAATATAAACAAAACAACTCTTGGAATGTCAGAGGAAAAAGACCTGCTTGCTGCAATTAATCACTTCAAAGAAAAAAAATCTTACGAAAAACTCTTTGGTATCGGATTCTGCTTTTCAAGCTTTGTCTTAGCTAAAACCGCAGCACAAAACCCTGGCCTATTCAACAAAATAATCCTGGACAGTAGCATGCACTCACCGCAAAACATTATCAACCGAATCACCGAGTCGCCACAACTATTGTTCGACCCTCAACGAGGTTCCTGGAGTTCTCTTTTAAAAACAAACAGCTACGATACTAATCTCTTAAGCAAACTCGTTTCGACCTTCTTGCAAAAATCGTTTTCTAAACTTTCAATCACAATCAAAACAACCGACCAATACCTATCACAACTTCAAAATACGCCGGTCCTCTTTTTTCATGGAAAAGGTGACCTGATGACACCATACAACGAAGACTTCATGAAAAACTTTACCCAGACCAAAATAGAAGAAAAAGCTGCTATTATTTTTGAAAACAGCCGACACCTAACCAACCACATCAAATATAAAGAACTGTATAAAGCTTTCAGCAAATCGTTCTTTGAGCTCCCCTACAACTCGTTTATCTCGTCTTTAAAGAACCCAGAAAGCTTCGTCAAATACGAATTTGATTTGGCGCAACAAGAACTTGCCGGCCTGGGATAAAACAAGCAGCAACGTTCACCCAAGCCTAGCCCCATTATCCACCGGACCAGCAACGGTCGTCATCTGAAAATTCCCGTCACCATCTTTTGCAAACAGCATCATGCCATGAGACACATCGCCCATCATCTTTCTAGGCTTCAGATTCCCCACAAAGATGCCCTGCTTTTTAAGCAACTCTTCAGGCTTTAGCAATTTGGCAACACCTGCAAAAATAGTTCGTATGCCACGTTTCCCCAAATCAACTGAAAGCTTATATAACTTATCTGAGCCTTCGACAGGATCACACGAGACAATCGTTCCAACAAGAAGCTCGACTTTTGCGAAGTCGTTAATTGCGATCTCTTCAGGACCTATCTCCTTCTCTGCAGGCTTTTCTTCTATTTTCTCAAGACGTGACTCTGGCTTTGGAAAAAGTGATTCTTTTGACTTCTTCAGAACAAACGTTTTATTCCATAGATTCTTGCGCAGCACCTCATCATAATTTGCACCAAGCTCAAGTTCATGACCAATGCACCTCAAAAGCTCTTCCATTTTTTTCGGCATCACGGGCCAAAGCATGATCGCTACCGAATACAGCGAATGACATACCGACGATATAATCTCTTCAAATAACTCTTTATTTTCTTTGGCAACCACCCATGGCTTTTGCGCATGAAAATATACGTTTACCTCTGAAACAAACTTAAACAAATCAGTCAGCGCAAGGTGATACCTGTAGTGATTCATACCGTCCCAGTAACTTCGAAACGCCTCTTCACATTTTTCATGCAACACCACACCGTCGGCCTCCATGATCTCAACTGGGCTGACTGTTTCCAGGCCATTATTGAGCGCGAGCGTGATTGTTCGATTAAGCAAGTTCCCCAAATTATTCGCAAGATCAGAAGAGATCTTCCCTTCAAGATCTTTCAAACTAAAATTCCCATCCTGGTTAACCGACATCTGACGAACTAAGTAGTAGCGAACCTGCTCAACACCGTACCAATCAGCCAGTTTGACCGGATCAACGACATTGCCAATCGACTTCGACATTTTTTGTTCATCGACCAAGATATATCCGTGAACCAATAATTTTTTAGGAAGTTCTAACCCAGAAGCCATCAAAAACGCCGGCCAATATACCGCATGAAACCGAATAATATCTTTACCAATAATATGCAAATCTGCCGGCCACCAAAAGTCGCGCTCTCCTTTAATCGCACTGACATAGTTGTTGAGGGCATCACCCCAAACATACACTGTATGCTTCGGATCACCCGGAAATGGAATGCCCCAGGAAACAGTCTTTCGCGATATGCTGAGATCTTCAAGACCAGACTTAACGAATGAGATCACCTCGTTGGCACGTTCTTTTGGTGTAATAAAATTTGGGTGCTCTTCGTAAAATTTTACAAGTTGATCCTGATACGCAGAAAGACGAAAAAAGTAACTTTCTTCGCTCATCTCCGTTAATAGACGACCGCACTGTGGGCAAAGATAATTTCCCGATTCATCTTTCTCAACCTCTTCTGAAGCAATGGTCACAAATCGTTCGTCTGGAACACAGTACCATCCACTGTAATGCGACTTGTAAATATCCCCCTGATCCTGAAGTTTTTCGATCCATTCGATAACGTTTTTTTTGTGGTACCCATCAGTCGTTCGAATAAACTTGTCATACTCAAGCTCATACTTCTTCCAAGCCTCTTGAAAATGTGGCACCTGCGAGTCCGCCATCGCCTGCGGCGTTACACCGAGCTCAGCTGCCCGCTCAGCAACCTTCTGCCCATGCTCATCCGTCCCGGTCAGGAAAAACACTTTTTTTCCCTGCAGCTTGTTCCAGCGAGCCGTCACATCGGCTAATAACGTCGAATATAATGTCCCCAAATGAGGCTTCGCGTTAACATAATATATTGGCGTTGTAACATAAAATTTGTTTTTATTCATAGTTTCATCCTATTTGTTGGCCCATAGTAGCGCCGTCGTTTTGGGGCTAAGCTCACTCAACCTTCTTGAAAAAACGGCCCCACCGAAGCTTTGACCAAAAAAGAAATGGGTGTTTAATAAACTCAAACATCCAAACTGGCTCTTCACTATCAAGCGACCAAATAACAAAGCTCGCTCTTCCAGAAATATCATCTCGGTCAATAAATTTCCAGGTCCGACTATCAATGCTATTTTTCCTGTTGTCGCCCATAACCCAATACTTGCCTTCCGGAACAATATAGGGACCGAACGTGTCAATTATTTTGCCTGCTTTATCTTTACTCGGAACAGTTGACTTCAACATCTTAAGATTCCCGCTTTTTTTATCATACAAAACATCGCGATAATCGATGTAGTAAAAAGGCTGCTCTTCAAAATCTTTTTTTGGATCATATGAATACATAACCACTTTTTTGTGAGTCCTGAAAAGTTTTGGTATTTTTATAGACCAAAATCTCTCACAATCAAAAAAACCGATCTCTTTTTTGATAGCAAGCAGCGGATATATATTAATGTAAGGCTCGAGCAAAATCTTACCATTAAGATAGACGACCGGCCACCCATCCTCAATCCGTCCTTCAATCACATCTCCAGGGCCTGCAACTATCCTTTTCGCCATATTTTGTGGCCCACGTTTCAGGCCAAGAAATGGTATCGCGAACCCAATGTATTGCTGCCAAAACTTTTGAAAAGCAGGCTCTTTCTCATTAGAAAACTCAGGATCTCTAAACATGGCAATATCACCCCGCTTAGGCTCTTTCAGTAGATAGACGATCCTGTTTCCCCACACTCGATCACCAACCAACAGCGACGGCTCAGCCGAGCTGGTCGGCACATGATACATACCAAAAACAAAATTGCGAAGCAAAAAAACAACGGCTAAAACGATGGTTGTTGCCTCGATCCACTTGAGTAACGATGAGTGCGTAAGCGCGTTCAACTCTGCAAGCAAGTTATCAAGCGCATTGATCTTTACTTTCAAAAACGCTCTATTGTATTTCCAGTCAGAGTTAGAAAATACAGATACTATCTCTTTTTCACACGCTTTTATTTCGTTAAAGATCAGCTCTGCTTGCTTGTATAAGTAGTTTTTTTGCTTTTTCTTCCAATAAGCAATCTTCTTTTTAAAAAATGGACGTTTTCGTAAAAACCGTTTATGAGTTTTTAAAAAATGTTTTTTTAATTTGTCCATACAACTACTTTTTCACCACAAAACCGGGCGATTTAAAGAACCGATTCCAACGTACAGAATTCTTCCAAAAATCGATTGGATGCTTAAGCAGCTCAAACAACCAAAGCGGCTCTTGACTGTCAATTGAGTAAATAATAAAACTAAGTCGACCATGGACACACTTTTCATCAAGCAGCCCAAACCACCGACTATCGTGACTATTTTTTCGGCTGTCTCCCATCACCCAATACTTGCCTTCCGGAATACGCATAGGCCCGAACTCGTCAGCACTCGCCTGACCAAATGCTTTTAGTGATGGCGTATAGGGAAGACTGAACGTTGGGTAGCCAGGAATTTGAATCACCTCAGCTTTATCCATGGTGTAGTACGGCTGCTCTTCAAACGGCACCCCCGGAACAAAAGTGTAGCGAACACCGTCTGGCACCGACCGTTCCTGCAAAAAACGCGGAATAGGAAACGGACCAATTTTACTAAACGGCAACAAACCAGCCCTTTTGTCGAGCCAAATAAGTGGATATGGATTAACATACGGCTCATCAAGTTTTTTATCGTTTAAATAGATAACCGTTTTACCGGCCTCAACGCGACCTTCAATCCAGTCGCCAGGAACAGCGACCACCCGTTTAACTAGGTTGATAGGCCCCTGCTTAAGTCCCAATAATGGAACCCCTAAGCCAACATATTTTTGCCAACTTCTATGAAGCCAACTCGACTTGCTGTACTTAAATCTAGGGTCATCGAAAATAACGAGTTCCCCTCGTTTAACCGTATCAAATGCGTAAGCGAGCTTGTTACCCCAAACACGATCACCAACAAGAATGGTCGGTTCTGCTGAACCAGTTGGCACGTGATAAAGACCGAATAAAAAATTTCTAAGCAACAGCGCAACAAAGCCTGCAATGAGAAGGGCTTCTAACCATTGCCGCCACGACGGCTTGGTCGACTCGTGAAGCTGTTTGAACATTTTTTTAAACAGTTTCACTCGAGCTTTAACGGCCGTTTTTTTTACAGCACTACCCGCGTCAGCAAATAGTTCCCTCAGTTCAGCCGCCTCTTTTTCAAGCCGATCAAGAATCGCCTGTCCCTTATCGTGCCACTCGGTCTTCCCACGTTCTCCCCATCTGGCGATCGTCTTTTCAAAAAACGGCTTTCGTTTGCCAAACATGGCAACCATCTCTTCAAATCTTTTTTTTAGTTTTATCATGAAACTTTCCTTTCAAAAAAGCAGTCTTAGACCGACTTCACTGAAAACCAAACCTTTTCTAAAAGCCCTGGTCGTATTTGGTTATGCAAAATATGCAACCGCTCGAACATCTCTTTATCTGGAAAAAACGCTTTGTTGAGAAAGTAAGAACGATCGATAAGCGAAAAAGCCTCCGTATTTGAAGGGTTACAATCAAACACTTCAAAATTATACGCGGAGACCGCTTTCGAAGTCAAAAAATCAATTAATTTGTGCGCAACATCAGGCTGTTTGCACGAAACAGAAATCCCAATGTTCAGAACATCGATCAAACTCCCTTCCTTGGGAATAACAAAACCAAAGTTTTTTAGATCGCCCATCTCTTTAAGTCTTGCTGCTGGCAACACCGCAAGCGGAACAATATTTGCAAACAAAAGATACTTCGCGCCGGTCTCTGTATAGCTTTCAACAATTGGCCTCTGGTTAACCAGCAATTTTTGCACCTCTTTTAGACGTTCCGGCGTCAAGTTATCAACACTCCCGAACAAATAGATCGCCCCTAGAAAAATTACTTCCCTTGCGTCATTGAGCATCGAAACTTTATAGTTCCCAAGTTTCTTGAGCACCTCAGGCTTAAAAATAATATCCCAGCTCACAGACTTACCATCAAGATTGATAATACTTCTATTATATGCAATACCATACGGGATCCACGACAATGGTACCGTATATTGGTTTCCCGGATCGAAAAACTTGTTCATCAAGCGCTGGTCTAGCTTTTTAAATCTTGATAGCTTTGTGTGGTCCAACCGTTGCAACAACCCATCTTTACGCAACAACTCAACCATATAGTCCGACGAAACAATCAGGTCATACCCAACCCCTCGATTGATTTTGAGCTTAGCAAGGAGCTCTTCATTCGAATCAAAGTAGGCTATTCGCACACGAACGCCGGTCTTTTTCTCAAACTCGAGAAACGTCTCTTCTGGAACCGTCTGTCTCGATATATAGATCGTTAGCACGCTATCTCGATAAAGAAAGTAATTGTATATTCGTGGTGCATATAAAAACAGCGCGATTACAAAAAGAAAGCCCAACACTATAAATGCTCGTATACCATATAAAATATATTTTTTACTCATGACCGATTACCCTATCAACAAGCTTCATAAACGAAAGTGTCAGCGCAACCATGCTGCTCATTGCCAAAAGCAAGACCGATATCGCATTGATCGACGGGTCAACCGTCTCCTTCATCTGGGAATACACATAAAGAGAGAGCGTCTGAACTTTCGCACTCGAACAAAAAAACGCTATTAAAAAGTCGTCCAACGAGAGCGTAAAAACAATCAACGCTGATGCAAACAGCGACGGCCGCAGTAATGGAATTAAAATTTGTCGAAATGTCTGCCCCGTCGTCGCACCAAGGTCCAACGATGCCTCGGTTAAAAATGGATCAAGCTCTGCAAATCGTGCTCGAACGATTGGCACAACAAAACCTAATCCTATCAGCGTATGTCCAACAATTAGACTGCCATACCCAAGCGGCATCTTGAAAAATGCAAAAATACTAAGAACACCAATCGCCAAAGCTATATCTGGCAAAACAATATTAGGATAAAAAAGGGCTTGCGACACCCATGCCTTCCACCGCTTGCTCGCGATAACTAAAAATGTCCCGAGCAAAACACTCAAGACCGTCGAGGAAATTGCAACAACAAGAGAAACATAGAGAGCGTCTAAGACCTCAGAAGACTGAAATATTTTCGCGTACCATTTAAGCGAAAACCCGGTCCAAGAAACTGAATATCGAGACTTATTAAACGAGAACATTGCAATAACAAAAACCGGAACATACAAAAATAGGTAAGACAAAAAGACAAGAATTGGATGTAGCGCACGAACAACTATATTTCTTTGCTCAACCATTACTCTCTCCCCCTATTCGTCCCCGAACCACGCTCGACTCCAAAGCCCATCTGCCCTGACCCCGTTCGTCCCGAGTGATTTCCGCTAGGAAATCGTATCGAGGGATTCGGACGCCCCCCAATAACCCGCCTCATCATTCGAACCAACACATACAAAATCGCTATCGCCAACGCTGGAAACAAAATCCCGCTGTACGCAGCCGCTGCTCCGGCATGCCAATCACGATAGTCTAGAAACTTCGAAACAATCACGTTCCCCCAGTACATCTTCTTCGAACCGCCTAAAAACTCCGGTATCACAAACTCACCAAACGCTGGAATAAACACCAAAAACAATCCGGCGCCAAGCCCCCGTAAAGATAGAGGAAAAATAATCTTTTGAATCGTTTTCCATCGTGTCGCCCCAAGATCTGCTGACGCCTCGATCAGACGTCGATCTATCTTTTCGAGCACCGCATAGATGGGCAGCACCATGAACGGCAAAAAGCAGTATACCATCCCGATCAGCATCGCAGCATGGTTATTGAGAATATGAGTCGGCTCATTAAAAATTCCAAGCCAACATAACACATGACTGACGGCCCCATCTTTTTTTAGCAAAAAGAACCATGCGTAAATTTGAACGATAAAACTTGTCCATGACGGCAAAATGACAAGCAGAAGCCCAAGCGTCCGATTTTTTTTTAATTTAAACGTAAGAAAATAAGCCAATGGATAAGCAAGCAAGAAACACAAGACTGTCGTTTCGAACGCAAGCATAAAAGAGTTGCCCAAGATTCTTAATGAAAACGGCTGCAATACCTGTTTATAGTGCTGCAGCGTAACGGTAAAATCTTTGGTCGAAAAGCTGTAGAGTAATAAAATAAATAACGGCACATACAAAAACAAAACCTGCCACAGCAATGCCGGACATATAAAAAAGAACGGCATTTCTTGAACTAAAATATCTTTGATACTCTTCGTCGTTTTCACGATTCCACCTTTACCATCCCTACCTCATGCACCTGCCCCCCGCCTGCCCCGAGTGTCTCCCGAAGCCCAGGCGAAGGGGGATGTATCGAGGGGTCGAGGGATTCGAACGACCCCAAACATTACCGCTCCAGCAAGACAACATTCTCTTTTTGAAAGTACAGGTTCACCTCGTCATCATAATCGATACTTTCCTGAGGGAAGTGTTCTTCGTTCTGCTCAAACACCAGAATCCCTTTCCCGTTCGCTAGCTCAACATTATACCTGGTCGCTCGACCGTAATAGATGATATCGACCACAGTCCCCTTGAGCTGGTTACTAAACCCTTCCAGCGTCCCCTTGCTAATCTCAATCTTTTCCGGACGAATACTCATGAATGCATGCCCACCAGGAATCATCCAGTTTTTTTCTTTCGGGACAAACACATCAAACATTCCTATTTCTTCCACCTCAACCTCAAATAGATTATGGCTTGTTTTGTGCAGCGTCCCCTCGAGAAAATTGGTATTACCAACAAAATTCGCAACAAAACGGGACGACGGAAATTCATAAATATCTTTTGGAGACCCAAGCTGCTCGATCGCACCATGCTCGTTCATAATCGCCATTTTGTCTGCAACCGTTAGGGCCTCAAGCTGGTCGTGAGTAACATAAACAAATGTCGTACCAAACTTATCTTGCAGGTCAATTAACTCAATAAGCATCTCTTCTTTAAGCTTGAGATCGAGAGCAGCCAACGGTTCATCGAGCAGTAATACTTCCGGCTCATTGATAATCGCACGTGCCAACGCCACCCGCTGCTGCTGACCACCAGAAAGACTTTGTATTCTTTTCAACTCGTGTTCTTTGAGGCGAACCGCATGAAGAATATCGTTCACTTTTCTTGCAATAGTCGCAGACTTAAGCCCTCTTAGTCTCAGGCTATAGGCGATATTCTCAAATACGTTAAGATGCGGAAACAATGCATAATTTTGAAAGACTGTATGGATTTTTCTTTTATAGATAGGGGTATTGGTGATATCTTGGTTTCCAAGATAGATCTTGCCACGGTCGACCGATTCTAGACCTGCGGCCAGACGCAACAACGTCGTCTTACCGCAGCCACTCGGACCGAGAAGTGCAAAAAACTTTCCACCAGGAATCTCGAGATTGAGATTATTGATCACCTGCTCGCCATCAAGCTTTTTTGATACGTTTTCGAAACGGATTTTTCTCATTTCTTTCCTCCCTAGGGGCCCGAAACCAACGAACCCTCACTATACCCTAATAGATGAAAAACGCAATTGGAAGGGAAAAATCTACCCGTTTCACCAAACCCTTATTTTTGCTTATAGAAATATTCTAGAATTATACTCTGTAACGTACCGTAAACCCAAGTGTGACCCTTGAAATATACGAAAAAGCTTAACAAAGCCCGCTCGTCCCGAGTGTCCCCCCGAAGCTTTATGCGAAGGGGGATGTATCGAGGATCGCCCGTAAGAGTGACGACCAACTTGTAAAAAAGCGATTTCCATAGAAAGAAAAAAGAAGAATTGAGGCATCCCTCGATACACCGACTGCGTCGGCACTCGGGACGAGCGGCGTGTGGCGTTGAAATGTTATTTTTTGTAGTCTTACAAAGTCACAACTTGGGTATGTAAACCAATTAAAAACAGGAGGATCAAGCGTGAAAACAAAATATTTTTTATGTCTTATTTTAGTTTTTGGTTTAGTTAGCATGAGTAGATCTGGCCTTGGAAAAAGCAGGCCAGAAATTATCGACTGGATGAACAGTATAAAAAAAACATATCGACCAGCGCCACACGAGAGACATGAAAGAGAACAAGAAAAGCCCGATCCCAAAGAGCAAACTCCTCATGCTTCCGAAGAACACAGGATATCCGAAATACTCGATAAATTTTACGAGCTAGTGGCAACCATCGATGACACATTAGGCATGACCCATGATTTCTTTGGTGAAACCAAAAAAACAGGAAGCGTTCCCAAAGAGATTTCAGGAGCAAGAAAAGAGTTTCGATCGAACCTAGAATGCGGCCACAAAACAATAGAAAAAGCTTTGGGTTCAAAGTATCTTTCTTTAAAAATCCCAGAAGCTCGTGACATGATTGTAAGCGAATGGGAAAAAGCACATAATCAAAAAGTTAGTTCTGTATTCATGTTACAAAAACAAATGTTCGAGACCCTGAAGAACATAGTCGACAAGATAGAGATTAAAAAATATACAGAAAATATACTTACAAAAATCGTCGAGCCTATCCTCCCAAAGATTCGCCCTCAACTTATAAATAATATTCAAATCATCGCCCAAAAAGCTGGCGTCGAAATCTCTGACGCTGACAAGCTTCTTCTGACAAATAATTTCATACTCGATCCCCTTAAAAACCTAGAAAAACATGAGCTAGTAGATATTCAAAACCAAAAACTAGAAAAACATGAGCTAGTAGATATTCAAAACCAAAAAAACGCCTACGACATGATACCAATAAAATATCTCTATATTCTGAGCAGAATCGATTATCACCTTAGAGATCAAACAATAATCGAAAAATATAAGAAAAAAATAGTCTCGCTAAATAATCAACATAAAAAAGCATGGGACAACTGGATTAAAAAAGAAAACAAGCCAAATTTCGTAGGAAGCATCTATATACCGTTAGAAAAAGCGTTCTCGATCGCCCTTGTAAACAGCATTCCTGCTTCGTTACTTCATCAATTAAAGGAAAAACTTGAAAACGACGGGATCTCAGTGGTCGAAACCAACGGAACAATAGAAATTGGGGTAAGTAATATTAGACCAAGGCAGGAGACGGCGAACTAGGGCCGATAACCCCGCATCCCAAACAAGTACCGCCCCGATAAAAAACCGCAAACTGCCCGGGCGCGATCCCCTGGTCTCGTCCATCAAGCGTCACGGTACCAGAACGATTCCCATCGCCCTGAAACACAATTGAACAACCATACGTCTGCGATCCGTGACGAAGTTTTACATGTAGCAGGTCGTTTGCATCGGGCGGACCGGCAATCCAATGGCAGTCGCCAACCTCAAACTGGTCCCGTTTCTTTTCAGGTTCATGATACTTGTTCGAAGCGTAGACAATATTCTTCTCAAGATCCTTCGCCACCACATACCACGGTCCTCCTGACAGCCCTAGGCCCTTACGTTGGCCGATTGTATGGTACCAGAACCCCTCATGTTCACCAATCTTATCCCCGGTCTCAAATTCAACGATATCCCCGTGCTTGACCCCAACATGATGTTGTATAAAATCTTTAAACTTAATTTTCCCTAGAAAACAGATCCCCTGGCTATCTTTTCGGTTCTTACTTGGAAGGTCGTACTGCTGCGCAAGCTCACGCACCTGCTCTTTGGTAAGGTGGCCGATCGGAAAGATCGCTCGGGATAACTGATTTTGGTTGAGATTGGCAAGAAAGTAGGTCTGGTCCTTAACCGGGTCGCTGGTCGTCTTGAGCAAGTACAGCCCGTCCTGCTCCTCTACCTTGGCATAGTGCCCGGTCGCGACCTGATCGAACTCATCACCTATCTTATCGTAAAACGCCCCAAACTTGATCCGCTGGTTGCATAACACGTCAGGGTTAGGCGTCCGTCCGGCACGCACTGAGGCGACCGTATAGGCAACCACCCGGTCGCGGTATTCCTGCTGCAAAGAGACCACCTTCAGGGGGACTCCCAGCCGGTCGCAATGGGCTTTTGCGTAAGCCAGGTCGTCCTGCCATGGACAAGAACCGAGATATGAAAGCTCATCTTCGAGCCAGATTTTTAAATAAAAGGCGGTTATGTCGTGTCCGGCATCACGTAAAAGCTGCAACGCAAGCGAACTGTCAACCCCGCCCGAGACCAATACTGCTATTTTCATACGATTACTCTACGGCATACAAACTTTTTCGTCAAATATCTTATATTTGCTATTAGAAATTTAGTAAAATCGTATTTGAGGGCTAATGTCCAGATAGGACCATGAGATAGAAAGTGAAAGAATAACCCATGGAGAGGGGTTTAATGAAGAGAATGAACAGAAAGCTTTTATTCATACTACTCATCATCGTTAGTCTAGGGGGCCGTGGCCACGGAGCCTTTTGGAGGCCACTTAGAAGAGCCCGAACGGGGCTCAATGAGTTCGCAAAAAAATGGAACCGTAGCGACCGAGAGCGTAAACGGGCCTTCGGCGATATTTCGGTCGTAACAAAAGACAACATTACTGATCTCCAAAACGCACTCCTCGAATTTGATATCAGGACAGCCCATGACGCATCGGCGTACCCAAAAGAGTTTCCAACAGGAATCCCCCTGACCGCAAAGGAGATAAATAAAATTCGCGAACGTAAAGAAAATAAAATCTTTCTCGAGCTCCTTAAAAACCCCAATCAAAAAAAGCTGTTCGAGCATTTCTACAACATAAAAAAAACAATTAAAGAAAAAATGGGCCGTGCAAAAGAGTTGGAACGATTCCCAGGATGGGCGGCAAAAAAGTCGGGCACCGGCAACCAGCAAAAAGCCCATGATCTCATGCTTGAGGTAATCAAAACAAAAATCCTGAATATCGATAAAAACGCCCCACTCCCCGACACCGACAGAGCAAACAAAGCAAAAGAAAAATTCGAGTTGGAGTTGCTCGTCACCCACTACCAAACAGTCAACCGAATACTCCCCTATCTAGAAATAATCTTCGACGACATCAGGCAAATTGCCCTAAAGACCTCCGAGAAAGAGTATCGTCGCCGATATACCGAGCGCTACAACGATCTTGTTGATAAATCTCTAACACTACAAACAAAAGGCGAAGAAGAAGCGTTTAATACGTTTATAGAAAAGGCTCTCAAGACAAAAAAAGGCACCCCAGAATGGATTAATGCAACAAAAGGTATACTCAGCAACTTGATCCAAGCAAAAAAGGGACAGCTGCCTGAGGCTAGAGAAAGAATTATTGGTATGGAGAGAAAAGAGATAGATAGGTGGCTTGAGCAGTGGACAGAAGATTACACCAATAGAGAGCTCTCTTCTAGACTCGCAGAAAAAAAGAAAAATCTCAAAAAAGAAATATCCCTTCGCAAATGGCTATCGCCTTTTTCTACTAAAAACAAAGAACTTGGTTCTCTAGATGAGCAAAAGATTCTTAACGACATAATAACCGACTATTTCCTCAAAGAACCACCCGAAGGCTACCTCGAACCTGATTACTTTAAAAGAAACCCTAAGATTAAAGACAAACTCCGCCACCTTGGCATAAAGGGAAGTTACCTAAAAAACAAATTCGAGCTGTATAACATGGCCATCTATAGACACCTTGCGTCAGCATCTGAATTGTGGAAAACCCTCCAGCCATATCTCAAGACTGATGAAGCAAGCAAGTTGCTCGATAATTACGTTAAGTCAACGGGCGGAGATTTCTTTGGCGAGTGGAAAAAGAAAACTGTTGAGGCAATTCTCAGGGCATACGCCCCCAAAGTCAAAGAGTTCGCGCAAAAAATTGAAGAAGTCAAAAAACAGATTCAACATTTGGACTACAAATTCGAAAAAAAACTTGGCGAATTAGAAACAAAACTCAGCGGCGCCCTTCTGCCACTAGAAACCAAACTCGAGGAAAAAGACCCTGAAGCCCACGAAAAATTTCTAACATATAGGCTCATTATCGAGAGGCTATTGGCTGAAAAGCTGGATTCCGAGATTTCCATGTTAAAGAAAAAGGTTACAAGCACTGGCGTTGAAAAGCTTAAAGAAAAACTACTTACGGAACTCAAAAATATCAATGCCGTAAAAGAGCACCTCAATAAAATGATTAAAGAAAAAAAGAACACAGTTCTTGAAATTCAGAATATGAGAAAGCACGCGAAAGAACGGCTTCGATCTGTGTCTAAACAATTGCAGGAAAAAACAAAACTAAAGGTTGAAGAAAAAAAGAGACGTACGCCTAAACCTAAACGAGAACAACTCCCGAAAAAGAAAAGACTACCGTTGACTAAAAAAGAACTAAAAGCAATACAGAAAGAAATACAAGAACTTAAACATGAGTCGAAGGAAAAGTGGAAAGAGAAACAAAAGGGCGAGGAATCCCGGAGTTCTACACCACCCATCGAAGAAGAAAAAAAAGAAATCAAGCTGGAATACTCAACCAAGGAAGAAATCGAAAAACAAATCTCGAAAACAAACATCCCAGCAGCTCAGCTGCGGCCAACAAAGCAGTTGCCAAAACCTAAGAAAACCCTCCTCAGCGAAGAAGAAACCACAGCGCTCAATAAAAAAATAGAGGATGCAAAGAAAAAAGAACCCATGCAGGAAATGCCAGCAGAACACATTACAGCCCTTAGAAGATACGAAGCTATAAATGAAAATGATCTTGATACTAGCGGCGCGAGAAATTCTTTTGAAGCAGCAAAAAAAATTTATGAAAATTTAACTTCAGGCGGAGAGAATACAACCGTTGTAAAATATCTTACCGCAAAAACGAGTGCTGGTGTAATTAGAAAAATACAGGATGAAGAAGGCGACGATAGAAAAAAAGAGGTTATCAAAAAAAAATACCAGCAGTGTATGACCAAAAGAATAGAAACAAAAAAGGCCTCCGATGAAGAGCTGAAAAAATTCAATGATTTTCTAGGCACTATCGAAGGGCTCATCGCGGTATATAAAAAATCAGAGGAGAAAAAAATAAATGAATAAAAAACTACTATTCGCCCTTCTCCTTCTAACCACTCACCAAGCCAACCCAGTCCAACTAAAACCAAAAAAAATAAAACCAGGAAAATTGGTAACAATCAAAGAAACCCCCGTCCCACCTAGGCTCCTTCCATATCTTGGCGACCTTATTCCAAAGACAATCCTAGAAAAGCTTGCTGGAATCAGATTGGTTTCCGAACGAACGTTCGACGAAGTCAAGAGAGATTTGGTCGAGTTCTATGGTCTAATAGACCCCACAAAGCACGGCCTGTCACCAGACCCAGGCTTAAACCCCATGTTTAAAGAGTTCCAAGATCTGGTAGAGCACGTGAAAATGGTTATGGGTGGGAAAGAAAAAGGTCCCAAGACCGGAAAACCAGTTAAGACGGAAATGCTTAAAGAAAGTTTCAACTATGCACAAAGCCTGGTAATACAAAATCTTCTTGGTGGTGATAAGAACAAACTTAAGACTATTGTTGGAAAACAACACCTAAAGCGCTTTGAAGATGAGTCGGTTTTTATCCATTACGATATTCTCAACGAGGTACTGTTCCTAGAAAAAGAGATCTTTTATATGCTCCAGGCGATCGCCTTGGAAGCAGCAGAACAAAGCTATCTGGCAAAGGTTGATGTGGCATTCACAGAACTTACTGAAATATACAGCGAAAGATTCGCTGGCATCGAAAAGCAACTTAACAAAGTTATCACCACGGTCCTTGGCCCAAAAGAAGGCGGCCGTGACTTCCAACTCGTATGGAAAGCATTACTAACAAAAAAATATCCTATTAAAATCGACATCAGCGATCTTGTCGCAAAAAACTTCCCTAACCGAGTAAAAATCTATCAAAAATTCATAAACAATCGAACCGAGATATACCAACGACTTGTTTATACCGCTATGGAAAAACTGGCGACCGTCCTAACGATGCTTGATCTTGATCCCAAAACCACCGAAAAAATAATCAACCAATACATAAAAATGGCCGAGCCGTACATCAAACGACCAAAAAAGTTTTTGGGATTAAAGTTTAAAAAGAACCAATTCGACCTGTGGAAAGAAAACACGGACAAATCGGTCGGGGACCTCGCGATAGAGATAGTCGGTCTTGATTGCTATCACAACTGGGAAAGCTATCCGAAGTGCAAAAATTCAATTGAGTGGTTCGATATAGCTCTAAAAAAAGCGGACGATGGTTTCCAGGAACTCTTCGAGAGAGCAAAAGAAGAATTTCGAATGGCGACCCTGCTCGACCTTATACAAAAAGAGCTAACTGGAAAGGAAAAAATCATACCTAGGGGTCCAGAAACGAAAAAAGAGCTAAACAAAAAATTCGAAGCGTTACGCAAACAAGAAGAAGAACAAGAACGGAAAGAAGAAATTAGGCTAAAAAAACACGAGTCCGAGCTTGATAAAACTAGAAAGAAGTGGAGACAGACCATTAACGATCGAAGAAACACCGAAGAAAAGCTCTTAGAAAAAATGAAGACAAAATGGGAAAAGTCGGGCGGCAAAGAAATACCAAAAGAAACTAAAGTGGAATGGCAAGAAGAGAGAGAGAGCCGGTTGAGACAGCCTGGTGGTTGGGGCAAGTGGAGTAAGGCTGGAAAAGAAAAAAACAAGCGTGGTCTTTTAGAAGAAATTGAGACGGCAAGAAAAAAAGAATCTGAATACAGCACCAAAAGGAGAGATATAGAAAAAATAGGAGAAATTATCAAAGAGTACCCGTTGGACGAAATTGAAAAAGTCAGGCAAATAACAAGAGGGATTGACAGAAAAACTGACACCGAAGTCGAAAACCTGAAAAAACAACTAAAACTATCACTCGATGTGCAAAAACTCAAAAACGAATTTAATCGATATGAGATATCAAGAGAACTCGATTTAATCGATAAAGTCGTAACCGAAAGCAAGCCAAAAGATTTTGAAAAAGTAGAGCAAAAACTTATCGGGCTAAAATATAAAGATAATGAAGAAATAAGAAAACTTGCCAAAGAGCTTGCGCCCTTCGCTAAAATAACACCAAAAAAAGACCTGAAAAAAAATCTGTTCTATGAAATCGACGCACGACAAAAAAAAGAACCAGAAAACAAATCGATCCGAAACGCCCTAGGAAACTTAAAAGATATTGTTGAGAGATACCCAACAAACAAAATCGACGACATCACACCAGAGTTACGCAACCTAGAAAGCATGACCGACCCAGAAATAATGATGCTTTCACGGCAACTTCGAACCCTGCTCAATATCGAAAATACGAGAGAACAAAAAGAACGTCAAAAAAAAGCAGCAGTTCTTAAGGCGCTCGAAACGTTGAAAGAATATGTTATGGGGTACCCAACGAAAGAATTTTATGAAATCGAAAAGCCATTCGAAAACCTAACAACCAGAACCAATGAAGAAATAATAGATATAGTTCGAAAAGTAGCGTTCTTAGTCAGCGAAGAAACAAAAGAAACACGAGCGGAACTAATCGATACAGAACGGAGAAGAGCTGCTATAGAAAAAATGGAACGAGAACAAAAAGAAGAACTAGAAAAGTTAAGAAATCAACAGAAAGAGCTACAAAAGCTTAAAGATGAGCTGCGACAAGAACGAACGAAAGCTCAAACAGCTAATAACGAAAAAGTCGTTCAAGGACTCTCAAAACAACTTGACGTACTCGAAGAAAATGAATACCTACTACGCAAGGCGATTCAAAAGCTTATGGAAGACAACGAAAAAACTCGAAACAACCTCGACGGCATCGAACAAGATCTTGGTAAGGTCAAACATGAACTTTGGGAGCTAATGGGGGCCCAGAGGGCCCCGATGGGACCCTAGTTTGGATTCTTTTCTTGATACCCCCAGCCATCACCACCCATATGAACATTCCAATAACCAAAACCAAGTATCTCTCTTAAGAACCTGTTCCTGGGCATGTCTGTAAAACATCGATGATAACAAGTCCACTTGCCATCTTTCTCGGAAAAAGCATACGAAAACACCCCATATTCTATTTTGTTGTCACGGTATTTAATCCATCCAGGAATGCTGATATTTATATCAGTTTCCCCCGTATTATTATTAAACCAATCCGTCTTAATACCCAGCTCAAAAATATACTTATCGACAGCCCGGGCAAACGCATGATGGATTTTAAACATCTTCTTAACTCTATTCTTGTCACTCTTAACCAAAAACTCTTTCCAATTTTCGCAATACAAAACAAACGAATAGTTCGACAAATCGTAACCTGAGAATGGATCCATAGAATCGAAACCTTTGGGTAGAAACCATTTACCTATTCTGAAATCTTCATGGAAAGAAAAATTCGAAATTGGACAATTGTTTACTCTACAAAGACAAATACCCACTTTGTTACTAGGATCTTTGATTTCAATGTAACGATTACAATCACTTTCAACAAAACTTCCATCTGAAGCCTTTTCTACCTGCTCAACCACCCCAACCGGCTTGACCAATTCTGCAAATTCTTCCGGCACCTCAAAGATCTCTTCTCCGGCACTATCATCACGTTGCTCTTCAACTCTTTTTGGTTTCTTTTTTTCCGGTGCCCATACCTGTTTTTTGCGCTTATCCTTATGATTCTTATGCTTACTCTTCTTCTTTTTCGTCCTGGGACCCGGGCCTTTTATTCCTTTAACGGTTCCTTTTGCGATATTATCCGGCAACCGCAGTTTACATAATCCCTGGTCTCCAGCTATGATCTGAGCTGCCTGTCCAAAAAGATAGCGGTATCTCAAAAACTCCTTTTGACCACAAAACGCCTGCTTATCCACGTTCTCTTTTATACAAAAGCGAATACGATGATATAACAAATCAAAATTGCTAATAAAATAAGAATACCCATCAAGATTTAACTCAATATCTAGTAGATACTTAGAAAAATCATCGATCGTGATATTCATAAATCCAGTATCGCAACACTCCTCTTTATGAGATCGAAAAACTTCGTTACTGCAAACCGAATTCGAGAGATTTAGAATCAAACCTAAAATGGAAATCTTTTTCTCTATACCGGCAAGTCCATATTCACTATAAAGTGAATTTAACGAGGTGGTCAAGTGAACTCCACGATCACAAACCCTCATTCTAAGCTCTTCTCTTGAGTCCCCTGTAGAGTTTATTTCATTACGCAATTTCAAAAACGCCCCAACCTTTCTTAAAAAAACATTTTTGCTCGAAAGATATTTATTAAGAACCTCACAAGGAACAATCGTCTCTACATAATTCCGCACAATATCCAGAACCAATTTTCTTTTTTTCTCATCACAAGCGATACGCAAACAGCCAAACAGCTCATCATCAGACTGCACCAACGCAACCAAAAACGTTACTTCCTGCTGTTCGCCTTGCTTTATTAACTTACGAGAAACTTCATTGGGAGAATAAAAACTCCGAAGGCTTTCGGAGCGGGTTAACCAATCCCGAGCAAACGTGGCAAACTCTTTAACACTTTCAAAAAATTGTTTCTGTAGATAAAGCACCGAGCAAACAATATTGAGTCTTGTCAGATACATACCCAGGTTTTCGTCGTCCTTGCGACGAAGAAACTGCTGAACCTCTTGCTCATGTTTCTTAGGATTAAAGTCCTGATCCATAGACAATAACGGTTGAAAAAACCCAATAGAAAACGATAGAAATACTAATACTTTAAAAAAACTCTTAAAAATTTTCATACAATAACCTCCAAAAACAGCCGTCTTTCAAAAAATTCTTGCTATGTGCAAAAAAAGAACAATTGACCATACGAAAAATAGGGCTATCTGTCAAAAAGCAAACAGATAGCCCTATTTTTACTCAAAAAAACCTATATAAATAACCCTGCAATCGAAGCATTTAGCAGATTTGCCAGGGTTCCGCCCAGAAGCGCTCTCAGCCCAAGCTTAATTAGATTCTTACGCTGTTGCGGCGCTAGAGCTCCGATACCACCAATCTGGATTCCAATAACAGAGAAATTAGAAAACCCACATAACGCATAAGTCAAAATCGCCCTAGCCCGAGGTGTCAGCTCCATTTTTACAAAATTGGCATACGCGACAAACTCATTAATCGCAAGTTTTTGCCCCAAAAGCGTCCCTGCTAGAGCCTTGTCCTGCGCAGGAACCCCAATCAAGAAAGCAACCCAAGAGAACAGCTTTGAGAAGATCACATCGAGTGTGTACGAAACACCAAATGCCCATGACGAAATCGCGCCAAATAGATAGTTTAAAAGCGCAATCAAACTAATAAATGTAATCAGCATGGCCGCAACGTTTGCCGCCATCCTCATCCCATCGGTCGTCCCGGTAGCTACCGCATCAAGCACATTGTCAGAATCGCGCTCGATCTTAAGCGCCTGTACCGAAAGCGTTTCAGGCTTCTTGGTCTCCGGCAAAAGTATTTTCGAAATAAGAATCGCCCCAGGAATCGACATGATGCTAGCCGAAAGCAGATGGACCATCGAAACCCCCATCGATCCATAAACGGCTAAAATTGACCCGCTCATGGTCGCCATACCACTGATCATAACCAATAAAATTTCAGACTCGGTCATCTTCGCTAAATACTTTTTAACTAATAAAGGCGCCTCGGTCGGCCCCATCATACTGTTCGCCGCAGCACATAATGTTTCGGCACCAGAGGTTCCCAAAACCGGCCTGATAAGAAACGAAATAATACGAACAAAAAATTGGACGACCCCAAAGTGAAAGAGAACCGCCATAAGGGCGCCAAAAAAGATAATTATAGGAATAACTTTTACAAAAAAAAGCAGGCCCCAAGGACCGTTGACATTTGCCAGACCGCCAAACACAAACGCAGATCCTGCGTCAGCAAACGTGTAAAGCGTCCGAAACCCCTGCGCAAGACTGGAAAATATGCTTTGCCCCGTGTCGGTCCGCAAAATACAAAACGCTAAAAAAAGCTGCATCGCAAGCGCAGATAAAACTAATTTTGCAGTTACTTTTCTCCGATTCTTTGAAAACAAAAAAGCGATCGCTAAAATCGACACGATCCCCACAAACGACATGTACCGAGCATCTTGAATCAGGTACGAAAACACGGCGTCTCCTTTCAAAATAAGATGTAATGAGAAAAACAAAAGTAGAGTATATCAGCAAAAAATTTCGTTCGCATCCATTATACAACAATCCCACGCCTACGACGCTCAACCATCTCCCATTCAAGCAGTGGGTCAATGAGATCACTGAGATCGCCCTGCATAACAAGATCAAGTTTTTTCAACGTAACGTTGACACGATGATCGGTCACACGGTTTTGTGGATAGTTGTAGGTTCGAATCTTTTCAGCGCGATCGCCCATGCCAACCTGCTGTTTGCGTTTCTCACTAATCTCGGCCTCTCGTTTCTGCTTCTCCATCTCAAATAGACGAGCCTTAAGTACTTTCATCGCCCTTGCTTTATTTTTGATCTGAGACCGCTCATCCTGGCAACTGACCACCAAACCGGTTGGTAAGTGAGTAATACGAACAGCAGAGTCGGTCGTGTTCACATGCTGGCCACCGGCTCCCTGTGCACGAAACACATCGATACGCAAATCCTGTGGGCTGATATTCACCTCAACGTCAGCAACCTCAGGCAAGACAGCGACAGTAACGGTCGAAGTGTGAATGCGCCCAGCCCCCTCAGTTTCAGGAACCCGCTGAACTCGATGCACACCCGACTCAAATTTAAGATGCTTATACGCCCCTTTGCCTTTGATATAAGCAATTAACTCTTTGTACCCACCAATGTCGGTCGTATTCGTTTCAACTAACGAAACATCCCATCGCTTTGCAAGCGCATAGGTACTGTACATTTTAAAAAGATCCGAAACAAAAAGTGCGGCCTCCTGGCCGCCGGCACCCGCTCGAATCTCAAGAAAAACAGAACTATTATCTCGTTCATCAGCCGGATATAAAAGATCGTCTAAGCGTTTTTTTGTATCCGCAAGCTCCTGCTCAAGTTCTCGATTTTCTTCTAGAGCTAGCTCTTTAAACTCGTTCTGCTGCGCAAGTTTTTTGTTTTCTTCAATACGAGCCCGTATAGATTCTACCTCGTCATGAACCGATAATAATAGTGCTAGTTTTGTTGATTTTTTTTGAAGCTCCGCTCGAATTCGTTGATCCGATAGCGAACCAGACAACTTTTGTGTTAATTCGTCATATTCTTTCTTAACGTCATCCCAGTTAAGCATGGCTTATTCCCCTTTAACAAAAAAAAGCAAAATTTAAACAATATTAGACTCTCCCATAATAACGCGAACGGCTAGCAAGCACCAGGATCGTGAGTTCGAATCCCTCGACCACTCGATACACTTCACTGCGTGAAGCACTCGGGGCAGTCGGGGGACGGGACGAACGAGATGGAAGCACTGGGTTTAGGAACTTTCCAAAAAAAAAGATGCTTGAAGATAATGATCTTCAAGCATCTTAAAATTTAAAACCGGATCGCTACTTTTTTTCTTTTTTCGTAGCTTTCCCGTATCGCTGTTGAAAGCGTTCAATTCTTCCTGCTGTATCAACGAACTTCTGTGTTCCGGTGAAAAACGGGTGACACGCCGCACAAATGTCAGTGGAAATTTCTTTCTTTGTTGAGGTTGTCTGAAATGAGTTCCCGCACACGCATTGTGCCTTCACTTCGTAAACCTCTGGATGGATATCTTTTTTCATATGCACCTAACTTTTCTTTTTAAGCCTATTCTTGAGATCCTCAACGATGTCTACCGCCTCAATATCCACACCACGAGCCTTTCCGAGATAGTAAGAAGCAAAGTCTGACCAGAGCAGTATGTGAAACAGTTGACCTTCCCAAGTATCGCCTAAAATAGGCGGTTTGTAAAGCACAACACCCCTCTCCTTCAAAAGCCCCGAAACCGCTTCAACTGACTCGCACAGGGCTGTTGGAATGAAATCGGTCTCGAAAAACATGACCAACGGGGTGTTCTTGCAATCAGTAAAACCAACCAGTAGGTTATGGTTCAATTCTGGAAAGTACGAGGTTGTCGCCTGAACCTTGGAATTCTCATTGAATTGTGTCTGCGCCCGATAGGCAAAAGCTGCGCTGTCACCGCTGATTCCCCAGATATGAAACCCCTCGCACCCATTAGCCCGATCCAAGAAATCATTACAGTATGAGGTGTCTTCTTCAAATTTGGGAAGATAAAGCGCTAATTGCTTATTAAATGCAGCAAGAATATCTTTTCCTGCAAGAATCCCCATCAAATCAAGCAACCCCAAGATAATCCCCAGGAAATTGCCCAATGCCGACCGAGGGGTCTTGCTATCGGGAAGCAATATAAACGGAATATTCTTGCTCTCGGCAATCTGAGCAACCTGGCCGCCATGGGATATGGCTACGGTCGGAATATGCATCTCAACCAGCTGCTCAAGAACCGAAACGGTCTCCCAGGTGTCACCGGAGTAAGAAATAACAAACGCCAGAGTCTGGGTATCAACAAATACTGGCAACTCTGGCGTATCGATAATAAATGACGGTATCTTTGATTTCTTGTCCAAGAAGGTCTTAACGATCCTACCGGCAATCCCCGATCCCCCCATCCCGACAAATATAATCTTATTGATATTTCGAGGCAGTTGCGCCCCATGCTGATAATGAAAATTGTGCGCTATATCAAGACCATCTTTTAACTTTTTTGGCCATAAAGTTACTTCTTCTAACATACGAATGCTCCTCTTCGTTTCGTTCGCTTAGCACAAACCTACGTCATACAAAAGATACTTTATCATATAGAACAATTATGCCTAGGCTCGGTCAGGCTCACGGCAGTCACCTGGTGTCCGTATGATTTTCCATCACGACGATATGAATGATATGAACAATCGCAGATCGTACATACGTTATGTTTTAGAGAGATGTTTTTTTCGAGAACGCCAACCTCACACAGCTTAAGATGGTTCAGCTTGGCATTATCAAAAAATAGTTTTTTGTTTTTAAAAATAAAGACAGTACTGTGATGCTGTTTCTCGATATAACGGGAAAACCCGCTATCTACCTCATAGCAACAGACCTGGGCGCTGGGCCCAAAGTAAACTTGTAGATTGGACGGATCGGTTCGAAAGCTGCTATGCATCAGCCGGACCGTTTCTTGAGCAACACCAGCAACAGTCCCTCGCCATCCGGCATGAGCGATGGCACAGGCATGATTATTCGGATCGTAGAAAATAATTGGTAAGCAGTCAGCCGTAAGAACGCCAATAGCGCAGCCAGGATTACAAGTGAGCAATATATCACCGGTACGCTTAGCCGAATCTTTCCGTGACACAAGATGCCCCTGGGTTCCATGAACCTGAGTAAAAACAGTAAAGCTTTTAGCCTGAAGTTTTGTTTGAATCAGACCAAAAGCTTTACTTGGTTTTGGGTCGGTTTTATTCCCAAAGTAAATTGAAAAATTACTGCTGTGATATATTTTCGTCCTCTTTATGTGCATTCTTTCGCAAAAAGGCTGGCGTGTCTACATCTTCCAGGTCAAATGTCTGCAACACACCCTGCACTTGCTCGTCCTCTCTGCCCAATAAGAAGCGTCGTGCTTCAGTCTCTCGCTGCTTATACTGCGATGCCGCAATCACACGTTCTGCCTCTTGCTGGTCGCTTACGTCCGAATGTGCTTCGGACTCAAATCCGGTTGCTATCACCGTAACCATAATATCATCACCTATATTTGGATCAACAACAGATCCTAGAATAATATTTGCGTCTCTGCTGACAAGCTCATAAACAACGCTGACTGCTTCATGAATTTCGTGGAGGCCAAGGTCGCTGTTTCCAGTAATATTTATCAGAACGCCACGAGCGCCCTCGATGCTAACATTCTCAAGCAGTGGCGAATTTATCGCCTTCATAACCGCCTCTTTCGCCCGGTGTTCGCCGCTCGCTTGGCCGGTTCCCATTATCGCCATGCCCATGCCTTTCATCACCGATCGAACATCGGCAAAGTCAACATTGATGTGGCCAGGCTTTGTGATAATATCGGCAATTCCCTTGATACCCTGCATTAAAATGTCATTCGACATCGCAAACGCATCGAGCATGGAAATGTTTGGATCGGCAACCTCGAGTAATTTTTGATTCGGAACGATGATAAGCGTATCAACAACTTTTTGCAGCTGCTCAATCGCCTCTTCAGCTTGACTCATCCGCTTCCTGCCTTCGAACTGGAATGGCTTTGTCACGACTGCAACGGATAAAATCCCAGCTTCCCGGGCAGCCTGCGCAATCACGGGCAGCCCTCCTGAGCCGGTGCCACCACCAAGGCCGGCAGTTAAAAACAAAATATCAGAATCGGCAATGTTATGCATCACCGAATCAAGGTCCTCTTCAGCGGCCCTACGACCCACGTCGGGGTTGGAGCCCGCGCCAAGCCCCTTGGTGATTTTCGCACCTAGCTGCACTTTGCTTTCAGCAGGTGAATGGTCGAGCGCTTGAGCATCGGTATTTGCAACAATAAACTCAACCCCCTCAAGTTCACCCCCATTGATCATACTGTTTACCGCATTGCCACCGCCACCACCGATGCCGATCACTCTCAACGATGCCCCTAACTTTCTTTGTTCGTCTTCGATATTTAGTTCTATCATCACTCCCTCCTCACCAGAATTTATTTCTATAGAAAATCATAAATCCACGACTTCATGCTCTTAAAAATACGTGTCACCAGTGCATCAGACGCCCCCGTAAGCAGACTGCAGTCTCGAGATTTCATGGCGTACACCAACAACCCATATGCTGTCGAATAAATAGGACTTTTGAGCACATCTGTATTTGTCTGAGGAACACCAATACGAGCTTTCGTACCAAACACCTCTTCAACAAGTAAGCACATTCCTCCAAGCAACGAGCCCCCGCCGGTTAAAACAACACCAGACGGCATAAACGTTCGAAGACGAAACTCGTTGATCTCGTCAGCTATCATCCCAATAATCTCTTGTGCCCGAGGTTCCAAAATTTCAAACAGAGCATAGGTATCAACCAATTTCTTCTTGCCTTCATACCCCAGATCCACCTCAATGCGATCCTGATCCAACTCTAAATACAGCTCCTCACACGCATAGCCATGCGACCGCTTCAATTTTTCTGCCTCGTGAACGGGAATACCTAAGCCAATCGCAAGATCACTCGTGAAATGATTGCCTGCAATCGGCAATACTTTTGAGTGTCGAATTCGCCCTTCTTTGTAGATAGCGAAGTCTGAGGTTCCGCCCCCCACATCAAGAATACCAACGCCAAGATCACGCTCTGTTTGGGTTAGCACAGCGTCAGCAGAAGCAATCTGCTCCAAGACAATATCGGTCACCTGAACCCCGGCGGCCTGGCATGAGGAGATAATGTTTTGCGCGGAAGAAACCGCACCGGTGATGATATGCACTTGCGCTTCGAGACGAACACCATGCATACCAAGCGAATCCTGCACATACTCTTGACCGTCAACCCGAAAATATTGCGGTAAAATATGCAATATTTCCCGGCCTTCTGGAATTGGGATCGCCTTCGCAGACTCAATCACGCGATCGATGTCGCGCTGGCTTACCTCGCGATTACGAACCGCAACAACACCCTTTGAGTTAAACGACCTGATATGGCCACCTGAAATACCAACGGCTGCTCGTTCAATAGGAACGCCTGCTATCGACTCCGCCTGCGAAACCGCTTTTTTTATCGACTCAACCGTTTCACCAACATTAACGACAACCCCCTTTTTTAATCCCTTCGACGGATGCTGGCCCATTCCAATAACGTCGATTTTCCCATGAGAATCAACGCGTGCAACAAGAACACAAATCTTGGTTGTTCCAACATCTATCGCAACTAAATGATTACCGAGCATTCTTTTTCCCATATGACCCTCCAACATTGCTCATCTATCGCTCATATCGCTCTCTGCTGTATAACTTGCGCACACACAGTTTTTAAACCGCAAGTCATAAGTCACATACTTTTTAGTTCCCAACGGGAACGCAGCCACCCATGCCTGAACAACGTCCATTTTACAACGATCCATTAACGCCTCTTCGTCGACAAGCAAACGCAAACGAGACTCGGAATCACTCAACACAAAATGATCCCCCGAACAGCTAACAGTGTATCGATCCCAATACGAATCTGGAATAGTTTGCAAAATTTTATAAAGAGCCAAAGAAACGTCCTGCGACGTTTCGCATAAAGAGGCAACCTCTATAGACCGTAAAGAACCAACAGAAAGATCTTGAAAAAAATGGTTTGGAAAAAGTATTCTTTTATTTCCCAAGATAAACCTGCCATTAACCAAAAACAACGGCTTTACACCCTCGAGCGTCACCGTCGCCTGACCAGACGAATCCCAGCTCCAAACAACCTCTTTCACAATCTTAAATCTAGACGTTATGGTTTCGACGAAACATGATGGATCGAAACAGACAAAGTCTGTTTCGTCAAACTGCTCTCGAACAAATTGCGCTAGCTCTTGCTTGATTGCATGAGAATAGATGTGGTGACAACGTACAAGAACAGCCTCTGGTGAAATGTTTCTGAGTCCATACCACCCAAGCCCTACCAATACCATGGCCACAGCAGCTATGAAAAGAAGAAAAGTGATCTTGGGGCGCTTGTTCTTTTTTCTCATTGATGACTCTTTGTTTTATGCTTATTTCTGTAACCTTTGAGGCAAGCGTAGAAAAAAATGGCGCTAAAATTCAAGGAGTTATGTGAAGTTCTCGTTCTGAAGCAACTCCAACAGATGGGTTGTTCATAGCCCATCACCGTAGGCAAGCCCTGCGGCTAATGCTCGGCTCCTGGCTCACTTACTGGAAAGTAAAAAGAGAAAAATTCCGGCTGCAACTGAGGCATTAAACGATGCATCGGGATCTGGCTGCTCAAGGGTAATTAGCTCACCATACGGCCGAACGTCTTTCGCAATTCCTGTTGCCTCGCTTCCAATAACTAGACAAAGCGGCTTCTTGTAACCAACCTCCAGGGCGTTTTTGCCATCCTGCAAAACAGCCATGTACATGTTATAGCCGCTTTTTTTTAGTTCGAGCACCGCATGTTTCATCGACGGTGCAAGATAAATGTCAAGATGTTCGGCTAAGCCAGCTGACGCTTTGATCGCTGCAGCGGTTATCGGAGCCGCATACTTCTCACAAAGCACCACCCCATTAACACCTGTACAGTAAGCAGAACGCAAAATAGCGCCTAAGTTTCGTACATCTTGAACAGAGTCAAGCAGGAGCAGAAACGGCGCTTGTTTTGGATCAAAATTTTTCTTTCGATATTGGAATGGTGTTACCCAAGCGGCAACGCCCATGTGTTCTGTGGAGCCGGTCATACGATCGAGAACCGCTCGCGTGACGTACTGGATATTTGGAACCGATCTCGGCAGATATCGCTGGACACGGTTCCATGCTTTTGGCAGAGGCTTTGTGGTATAAATACCAACGAGCTTTCGCTTTTTTGCCTTAAGCATTTCAATGATTGGATGGGCTCCATAGATCAGTTCGTTTTCTCTCTTATCTTTTTTCTGTTGTGTCTTTTTCTGTGCCATAAAAATCTCTTTTTTCTATGTTCTCATTCTGGTATCATCTGGTATCATAAGAATTTGTTGTCAAAACCATACCGTACCACCTTAGAAACGAAAAAGAAAGTCAGTAATGTACATTCTTGAAGGAAATATTGGCGTTGGAAAATCAACATTCTTGTCTTTATTAAAAAAACAATGCTCCGACCTCGAAGTCATTACGGAACCGGTTGAGGACTGGAGCAAGCAAACGTATGGCCAGTCGTTGCTTGCCAACTTCTATCAAAACACACCACGCTGGGCCTACACACTTGAAACACTTACGATGTTCTGTAGGGCTCGAGACCACATGCAAGAACAGAAAACCACCTCTCCCAACCGCATTTTCGAACGCTCAATCTACTCTGGACACTACTGTTTTGCTCGTAACAGTTACGAAAGCGGCTGCATGCTCAAGCTGGAATGGAGAATATATAACCAATGGGCAAACTTTCTTATTCATCAAGAGTGCTCGCCACCGATAGGTTTTATTTACCTCAAAGCATCACCAGAAGCCTGCTTCTCACGCGTTCAAAAAAGAAATCGTTCGAGCGAAGCGGCAATAACCCTTGACTATATGAAACAAATCGACTTCTGGCACGACCATTTTCTCATCAATAAAAAAGAGGTTTCCCCTACTCTAAGTAACATTCCTGTGTTAACGTTAGACTGCAATCAGGACTTTTTGAACAATCCTGAGAACATGAGGCGCCATGCTGAACGGGTTAAAGCATTTCTTGAGAAAACCCAATACGGGCAAACGCAATTTGGAGACAAAACATGTACTTTCTCGAAGGCAACATCGGAGTAGGAAAGACAACGTTCCTCTCATTGCTCCCCGAATATCTACCTGATCTTGATATTGTTCCCGAGCCGGTAGATATATGGGACCGATCGGTATTTGGACAATCACTACTTGCAAACTTTTATGCCAATCCCAATCGGTGGGCATACACACTCGAAACACTTACACTTATTTGCCGCTCGCAGGACCATTTACGAGAACAAAAGAAAACGAACCACAAACGACTACTTGAGCGTTCAATCTATTCTGGACACTACTGTTTCGCGACAACCGGATTCAAAAATAAATGCCTGTCGGAGATAGAGTGGGATATTTACAACAAGTGGGTTAACTTCTTGATTCATAAACAGTGCCTGCCGCCACGCGGCTTTGTATATCTAAAGGCGACCCCAGAAACCTGTTTTGACCGAGTACAAAAAAGAAATCGACCTGCAGAGGAATCTCTCACCCTCAAGTATCTCAAGCAGGTCGATATCGTTCACGACGACTTTTTAGTACACAAAAAAGGGCTCTCCAAAAACTTGCAACAAATTCCAACGCTGGTGCTCGACTGCAACGAAGACTTCTTACACAACCCCAAAAACATGCGTAAACACGCTGAAAAGTTAAGCGGGTTTATGCAGAACCCTCGATAGCAAACCTATGAAAAAAACAAATCTTTTTGATTTTACCTATCCTGAACTAGAAAAAACACTCGAAGAAATAAATCTCCCTAGATTTCGGGCAAAACAGCTGTTCGACTGGCTTTACAAAAAGCTGGTGTTTGATTTTGACCTCATGTCTAATTTTTCAAGCGAGCAGAAAAGAATATTTGCTAAAAAATTTCGCTTGTATATTCCGACCATAGAACATGTTGCTCACAGTTCATCAGATAGCTCGTATAAATTTTTATTAAAAACAGACGATGGGAAACAGATAGAGTCGGTCCTGATCAAAGAAAAAACAAGTTCCCGGGAACGTTCAACCATCTGCGTTTCATGCATGGTCGGTTGCCCCCTAGGCTGCAAATTCTGTGCCACAGGATCAGAGATAGGATTTGTGCGCAAACTTTCTTGTGCCGAAATTGTTGGTCAGGTACTTGCTATACTAAAACATGCTCAAGAAAACAATTACTCACAAAAAATTACAAATATCGTCTTCATGGGCATGGGGGAGCCATTTTTGAATATAGAGCAAGTGCAAAAGTCTATAGCGTTATTTACCAGTACCAATGGGATATCTCTCTCTCCATCAAAAATAGCCGTTTCAACAGCAGGCATTGGCCCTGGCATTGCGCAATTCATAAACGAAACCGGCATCAGACTTGCAGTATCTCTTCACTTTCCAACTAATGAGCTCCGTTCGGAATATATGCCCATAAATAAACAATTTCCACTGGACAAGCTCTTTGCAGAGCTTAAAAAAATAAATCTCAAGAAACGAGATCATATTTTAATTGAGTATCTTATGCTAGACGGGATAAACGACACGCTGACCCATGTGAAACAGCTTCAAAAACTGGTGCACGGCCTAAAAGTTAAGATTAATCTTATCCCGTATAATCCAATAAAAAAATTTCGTGCAAAAACGTCGAGCCCTAAATCTATCGAAAACTTTGTAGCCTATCTGAAGGGAAAGGGTATATTTACCTCAGTTCGTCATAGCAAGGGAATTGAAGTTGAAGGCGGCTGCGGGCAGCTTGCGCTGAAAAACCATGGTTAATCAAATGTATTGAATTGAGCTCAGCCCTTTTGTTAAAGTGTCGTAAAGATTCTTTCATAATTTAATGAAGGGGGAACTGTGCAAATTATAAAGAAAAATCTGGCTCGAATTTTCTTTGGGGTTTCGTTCTTATTGTTTCTTTTCGGGTTGTATTTTGCCTATAAACATATTTCATTCAAATCTGACGTTGAAATCAAGCTTAAGCGGGAAATCGAGAAAAGCATAGAAACCGAACTCAATAGGGTTGGTGAAAAACTCGAGGCAATAAAAGAAATCGCCGTTTCTCTTGCAAAAGAATTAGGGTCTCCAAAGCTAAATAAAGGCGACATCGAAAAGCTTCTGCAAGAAAAGTTAAAAGGAAATCCAAATCTAGTTGGCATCGGTGTTGCCTTTGAACCGATGGCCTTCGATGAAAAAACAAAGTTATTTGCTCCATACTATCAAGTCGAAGATGGGAAAATAGTTTCTACGCCGATAACATATGACTATACAAAACCATCAAAAAGCAAATTAAAGCCTGAGATTAATTGGTACGCCAATCCACTATCAAAGGGCGAAGCGTGGGTAGAACCTTATTATGTCGCGGAAAAAAAGATTGTTGTAGGAGAATATGCAACAGCTTTCTTCAGAGATGGTGGGGATAAAAAAAAGCCTATCGGCATAGTCTTTATAAACTTCAATTTGAACGCCATAAAAGATCTTATTTCCTACTTGAGACTAGGAAAAACAGGGTACGGATTCTTACTCTCAAAAAACGGCCTGTTCATCTCTCATCACATTGACGAATATGTCGTTGGCCAAAAAACAATCGCTGATTTAGAAAAAAAAGCTAAAAATATATCGCTCATATCGTTGGGGAAAAAAATGCTTCTTGGAGGCACGGGAATCTTCGATTATGTCGACCAGATAAACGAAGACATAGAAAAAAAAAGCTGGGCATTTTTATACCAAATAAAACATACCGGGTGGCACTTTGCTGCGATTTACTTTAAAGATGAAGTTTTTGCAAAACACATAAAAAGATTCAAACAAAACCAGATCCTCGTGATAATCGCAATTTTATTTTTCTTATTGTTTTTACTCCTGGGAATCGCTTATTCGTATTCCTCAAACAAAAAGTTATTAATTGTATGTTCGACGGTTAGTTCTTTGTTTTTGGTCGTTGGCATAGCCATGATATGTAAATTTGGTTTTGATGAAGGACTGAGCGCTAGTGAAAACCAATCAATAATTACAAGCCAAGCGGATATGATGGCATTTTTTAAGTCAAAAGAGGGACAAACAAACATAGAACAACCCCTTTATATCCCAACGGGAGTAATCGTAAACCATGCAGAATTCTTGGATATAGATAGCATACATATTTCTGGTTATCTGTGGCAAAAATATCCTAGGGATACAAAGGACAACAACCTACCAAAGTTCTCTTTCGAAAAGGCTGTCAGCTCGGATATTGAAATTAAAAAAATATATCTTCAAGATGACAAGAAAGTCGTGGAGATGAGCTTTAAGTGCGTACTCCCTGTTGTTACTCAATACGGCAAGTATCCATTTGACTATCAAAGAATTAGCCTTCAGTTAGCATCTAAAGATAGGGTTGGAAGCCTTGTCTTAGTCCCAGATTTTCAGGCATATTCAATTATAACACCAAGCTCGCTTCCAGGAGTTTCAAAACGCATCTCTCTAAATGGCTGGAATTTACAAAAAAGTTTTTTTGCGTACAACCCACAATTTTCCGAGGTAACGTATGGTTTGTATGAGGAAACTATAAAAAACAAACCTTTATTCAGCTTTAATATCATTATTAAGAGAAGAATCTTACAACCTCTTTTGTCAATTATTCTACCGTTAATAATAATTTTGTTTCTGGTTTTCATCTTGCTTCTAGTCGCAGATCGACTTAACATTGTTACCCTTTTCTCAGCCAACAGTGCTTTAATATTAAGTATCATATTTTCACACGTTGCCATAAGGGAAAAGCTTCCCATTTCAGGTTTTTTTTATTTAGAATACTTTTATTTGGTCTCTTATTTGCTGATTGTGCTTGTATCTTTAAGTATATTTTACACGTTTAAGTCGGGGCTAAAAATTCCATTTCTACAATACAAAGACAACCTTATTTCAAAGCTATTATATTGGCCAATTGCGTTACTA
The DNA here is from genome assembly GCA_018817025.1 of Candidatus Babelota bacterium. Lineage (GTDB taxonomy): Bacteria > Babelota > Babeliae > Babelales > JAHIUU01 > JAHIUU01. The sequence goes on from JAHIUU010000005.1 coordinate 59,046, forward strand.
ATTATTTTGCTTCTGACTATCCAGGTATTTTATTATTAATTTTTATTTAACCTAGCGATGGAACCTGATGAAGAAAATGGTAAAAAGAAAAAAAATAAACCTCGTGGCAAAAAAGTTTGCGAAGGGGCTTAAATTTTTTGGGCCTGGCTTTGTTACTGGTGCCGCAGATAACGACCCGTCCGGGATCGGTACCTATTCTATTGCTGGATCGGCATATGGTCTCTCTCTGCTCTGGCTGTGTCCATTTCTTTTTCCTCTTATGTTTGTCATGCAAGAAATGTGTGCGCGGATCGGCTTAGCAACTTCTAGTGGCTTAACGTTCAATATGAAAAAAGTCTTCCACCCCACAATTTTATATATGTCTATTTTTTTATTGGTTATAGCCAATATTATCAATATAGGCGCTGACATAGCAATTATGGCTGCAGCAACAACGTTGGTTTTAGATCTAGATTTCAAACTATTGTCGATTATTATTACGACAGTAATAATTGTAATGGAGATTTTTATTTCTTATCATATTTATTCAAAAGTATTACTTGCCCTTGCTTTTTTTCTATTTTCATATGTGATTACGGCATTTCTCACGGTCCAAAACTGGACTGAAATTTTTCAGCATGCTTTTATTCCAACTTTCAAATTTAATAAAGAGTTTGTTCTTTTAGTTACCGGTTTCTTTGGGACAACAATATCACCATATCTTTTTTTCTGGCAAACTTCCCATGAAATTGAAAACAAGTTAGATAAAACTGATCACAACAATTCTTCACATCATATAAAAAAACTAATCCGCAAAATGAGATTTGATACCTTTACAGGCATGCTGTTTGCTCAAATAATAATCTTTTTCATTGTTGTCACATGTTTTTCCTCTTTACATGTAAACGGGATTACAAATATTGTTACGGCTAATGATGCAGCGTCAGCACTCGGTCCGCTAGCAGGCCAGTGGTCATCCTGGATTTTTACCATAGGAATAATAGGAGCCGGTTTTTTGGGGGTACCGGTTATAGCTGGTTCGTCAGCCTATGCTCTAGCTGAAATTTTTGAGCAACCTGAGGGCCTTTCGCACAAATTTAAAAATGCTATGTTTTTCTACGGGATAATTGCGTTTTCGTCATTAATTGGGCTGGCTATCAACTTTGTTGGAATAAATCCAATTAAGGCCTTGCTTTATGCTGCTGTTGTTAATGCCATTGTATCAGTTCCAATCGTAGCTTTTGTTATACTACTGGCTAACAACAAAGCGATTATGGGTAAACATAAAAATAATTTTTGGTCTAATTTTTTAGGCCTAGCAACGTTTTGCACCATTCTTTTTTGCGCCGTTTTAACTATTTACTTATTCTTAGTGTGACACTTTATTCTAAGCCATCCCACTCTCTTAAAAACCTTTCCAGATAACGCTCCATATACAGGTGCCTACGTTCAGCTATTTCTTTGGAGGCACCAGTGTTCATCCTGTCTTTCAGCAATAACAGCTTTTCATAAAAATGGTTAATCGCTGGACTTGCACTTTTCGAATACGTCTCGAACGAGTCATGCATCTGGGGACCAATCGCTGGATCATAGGCTTCGTGTCCCTTGTAACCACTATATGCAAACGCTCTGGCAATGCCGACGGCACCGATAGCATCAAGTCTATCTGCATCTTGCACGATACAACCCTCTTTTGTCGACATCGGGGTAGAAACTTTGGCCCCCTTAAATGATATTTATGAGATAATATCGGCACCGCGTTCAACTATCTCAGTGTCCACACCAACCGACGACAACCACTCACGTGCCTTTTGAGGGCCAATCTCCAAATCCCCACCATGAAACTTGTGGCCTGCAATATCGTGTAGCAAAGCGGCAAGTTCAACAACTAAGATGTCTACATCGCCCTCTTTTTTTGCAATCACAGCAGCCATCTTCCACACACGATAGACATGCCACCAGTCATGACCGGAAGACCCCCCTTGCAAAATGCTCTTAACATACTCAGCTGTTTTTTCTACAATCTTCCCGTTACTCATAAATACTCCTGCTCTTAAAACCAACGCTTCGTTTGAAGCATTATAAAACAGCTGTCGGGAAATTGCATGAATAAAGAGATCGAGGTAAAAATACAAATTACCAAAAACGACTTGCTTAAGTTGTCCAAGTGGCTCAAAGTAAACGCCAGATTTACAGGTGACATGTCACAAACAGACTATTATTTGAATAATCCAAAAGCTCCCTTTTTTTATTCTTCAGAATGGCGAGGAAAAGATTGCGACAATTATCTTCGCATTAGAAAGACAAGCAAAAAAAGTTTCCTTTGTTTAAAGTATGTTCATAGGGGTGAGAAGGGACAGTGTCTTTACTGCGATGAATACGAAGTGGTAATTGATAATGCAGAAGACACATTGCAGCTCATGAAAGCTGCTGGTTTTGTCGATATTACTATTTTAAAAAAACAAAGAGAAACATATCTATACGATATTTTCGAAATCGCTATCGACACGGTTTCTGACCTTGGTGTTTTCGTAGAAGTTGAACTCAAAAAAGAGGTTATTAATTATGAGGTTGGACATCAGTTAATCTACGATCTTTTGCGAACAATTGGGCTGACGAAATTCAAGCTTCAACCCCAAGGCTATGTTCATCAGTTATGGAACCCCGATTTAGACTTGAGTAGAGAGATATGTCTATAAATAAAAAAAAACTTACGTACATATTTACCATCACCTTGCTTACATGCTCTCTCTCGACAACTACGCCCTCATGCCAGGCGATGGAACGAACGCCCCTGACGCTAGAGAAGATCCCCTCTGACTGTCTTTACATTATCTTCAAATTTCCATCATTCACTAACTTGCTTCACACGATAAGTCTTGTAAATAAAGAGTTTAGGGACAAAGTGTATAAACTCTTTGGCGACAAAACTAGAAACTATAAATTTATTATCAAAATTATGAATAAAATTAACCACCCGAAAAACCTCTGTTTGTTATCACAATTTGCTCAATTTCTCGAAAAATCTATAACGCCACCCTATCTCCTAACCACCCCCTCTTTCGAAAAAACTGCAATTGAGTCTAGTGTCGAACACAAAACGTTTCTCGAAGAAATACAAAATCGTCTTAGATTTAATTTTGGTTATATCACAGAATACTTAACAAAAAAGAACCCCTGCTATCTTTACGATATTATAGAGCGCCTGAGGAAATTAACGCCACCACAAATATTCTATCTTAGAAAACACAGTTTTAACGCACAGCAATCTCGCACGTGCATCTGCGGAAAAGAACACCTTCCTAAATACAAGCTGGCTGCAACATACGAAATAGATTGGGATAAATTTGATCACTATTGTGAATACGAAGCCTACATCGAAATAGACAGCGAAAAAACAAAGCAAAAGCTCATAAAAAGCATGTATGAAGAAGTCGTATGTAACCGAGAAATTTCAACTATATACAAAGAGATATCAGAATCAGGGGGACAACTTGTATCTCGCTACAAAAACACATCTCAAAAAGAAGTCTGCACGTACCTAATTTTGGTAGCAGGAGTTTTGTGTTTTGTGTGTGCAGTCACACTTCTATGAAAAGTTAACTTCATTAACAAAACAATATATCCCGTCAATAATTTCCGTATTATTTTTAACCATTATTTCAACACAGATCTACCACTAAAGACCTCGGCCAGACAATAATTTCTTAAAAACCTACCCCAAGTATTCCCTTTGCCACATAAAAAAGTGTATAAAGGAATTATGTAGCAGTTTTTTAAGCTTTCGGGGGGCGTAAATAACAATGGCATACATTAAACATGCAATAATTTGTGCAGCGGGGCTCGGCTCTCGTTTGGGACTCAATAAGACAAAGAGCTTGATCAAAGTAAATCACAAAAAAATAATAGATTATCAACTTGAACTCTTAAGGGATGTTCCTGATGTCAGAATTGTTGTTGGATTCCAATCGGAAAAAGTTATCGCTCATGTAAGAAAAACAAGAAAACATGTTACGTTCATCAATAATTATTATTATAAAACAACATCAAGTTCCTATAGCGCATATTTGGGAACACAAAATCTTTCAGATCCCTTCTTACTTTTGGCTGGCGATGTGCTCATCGAGCCAAACTCGTTTTCCGGTTTTTTAAAAACGTGTAAATCAAACCAATCGCTCATAGGAATCACAAAAGCAAAGAGCCAGCATCCCATCTTTGTTGACCTCGATCAAAATAAAAAAGTTGTGGGACTTCAGAGAAACAGCAATACCGGCTTTGAATGGCCCTGCATATCTTTCTTGAATGGGGTAACAATAAAAAAACAGAACAAATATATTTTCGAAAACCTGATCGTTGAACTACCAATAAAATCTTATCCCATAAATTGTTATGAAATCGATACAAAAACCGATTTAGAACTAGCGAGAAAAAATCATGACCATAGAATATTTTCTTTCGTGTCCTCACGGGATATACCAGTTTGAACCTGTTTGCAGAGCGCTTTTGCGGCTAGGAGTTAAGACACATTTTGTAATACCAAGCTTCATATCGACTATAGAAACCTGCAAAAATATTTTAAAAGAAAAAAAACTCCCATTTAAAACAAAAATGGACCCTAACGTAGATATTGCCATAACACTATCTAGTCACTCATTTTTGCATAACTATAATAACCTAAAGATAAAGTTTAAATATGGGGTTAACGTTTCTAAAAGTGCTTACAATATGAACAAAGTTGGAGCTTGCGGTTTTGACGGAATACTTGTTCATGGTCGATACGAAAAGAATCTCATCGAAAAGCTTCAGGTCATTCCGTCTGAAAGAATTCGAATCATGGGCTATCCGAAACACGATCGTTTTTTCCGTGAAAAAGAGACTGTTGAAAAAATAAAAAAAAAGCTGCAAATCGATACAAATAACAATAAAAAAATAATCACGTATTTTCCAACCTGGGGAGAAAAGAGCTCAATCGATCGTTTCTATAAGTCCATTGTTGGGCTAAAAAAAGAGTTTTACGTCGTTACAAAACCACATCATAACAGCTTTTATTTGCCAGAAAAATTAGCCCGTTGGAAAAAACTTGAACTCATGAGTGATCTGCTGCTTGGTACCCATACCCCTTTTGCACACGCAGCTGCCATTGCAGATATTATCGTTGCAGATAGTAGAAGCGGCTCCCTTTCTGAGGCAACACTTATAAACCCAAAAGCTCCACTTGTAGGCCTGCATGCTGCTGATGAGTCTCCCAAAAGTTATTATTATCCTAGAGTTTTTGACATGTGCACACTTGTAGCTAATCCCGAAAACTTACAAAACATCGTCCGGAAAATAATAAAAAACGATCGCCACAGCGAGGAAAGAAAACTTTTTTCTCAAGATATTTTCTCTCATATCGGCCAAAATTGCGCGGAAATAGCCGCTAATCAAATCATACAATTATCCCGTGTAAAAAAATTAAGCTACAGACAACAACCGTTATGGCTCCGAAACTGCAAGCAAACGGTTAAAAATATTATTAAATTCCTTGCGCCTACTCTTTTCAAAAGAATTTGGCAAAGGTCATCTGAAGCCTAGATTCTTCAAAGATGGCTTGACATAAAATGCCCACTTTTCATAATAAGCCCTAGCAGCCTGAGGTTTGTATTTCATGTGATATAAAAACCAAGGGAGGCTTTTATCATGGGAAAACCGGCCCAACAGCAAGAAAACATCTCTCTAGCTCGCTTCAAGCGGGCTCTTTTTTTTGCCCTTATACTTATTTCGTCTTACGCCAACCTGGCAGGATGGGACAATGAGTTCAGGGTCTCTTTCCCAAAAAACTCTGTTGATCCCGTTTCCAGCCTGAGATCGTTTATGCAAGAGGGGCACGCAACCTCACACCTATCTCGAAACCATACACGACGCCCACGCGAAGCCAGTCTTAACAAACCATCATACAAAACAACCCAAGACTTACTTACTGCCTATCATATCGACACCAACTTATTTCTATCGCTACAAAATATCCCATCTCGAAATATATACGCTCACCTTCAGGCAAAGTCATACGACGAGCTTCTTGTCACCAAGCAATCACTTGAGCCGTTTTTCGAAAAATTTGAAACCGACAAACGCTTTCGAAAACAGGTGGCCAAAATTAAACAAGTTGGAGTTTATAAGACAATAAAAATTGGTACGAAAAAACGCTGGAAATCTCGCAAACAAATCCCTGCGCTCAAAAACTACGCAAATCACGCATATCAGGCCGTTTGTAACACACTCAAAAAAGCTTCTGATTCTTTCGAAAATCTCTGTCGCAACTTTCTTCAAACAAATATAGGCCAAACTGCCGGGTACTTTATAAGTCGATTCATGTTTGGAATCAAGCAGGCTGGGATCGATATTCAAGCCACCCTAAGCAGAGAAAAACGAGATGGGCCCTGCGATTTCGCTCGTGATCTCCTGCAAAAAGCCAAAACCCAACCAATCCAAGAAACGTTGGGCGACGCAACAGAACTTCTATCCCGAACAACGATAAACGCAACGGCTGTCTTTGTCGCGGTTTCTGCGATCGCAGTAACAATCGAAACCGGTATCGCCGCCGCCACCTGCGCCCTAGGGGCCACAGCCGCCCAAAAGCTATTTGAGCCCCTCGCTCTCAGCATAAATCCTGATGGCACCGTCGCGGTCGAAGCCGCCGCTTCGTCAGGCGTGTCTGTTTGGCGGGCGATTGCCACCTCTATCGCCCTGGCCGTTCAGGCGTTTACGGGGGTGGTAGAACAGGCGGGGCATTTGTTTTGTGCGATGGAGGGCTGTGGCGGCAGTGGGGATCCAAATGTTTTTATTGATGACCTTGGAAATACTTTAGATCTTCGAGATTTTGAACGATTGAAAAAAATTGATACTCCTGTAAAAGTTAATAGAAGCGGAAGCAAGGCTCCCATCGATGGTGAGCCAAATTCGATTGTTACAACTACGGGAGGACATAAGTTAATTTATGATTCGGAAGGGAAAATTTTTTATGACATTTCTATTAAGAGAATAAAGGTTTATGTAAGGAATAAAACTCCAAATGGTGAAGTGTATTTTAATAGGGGGTCGGATTCAAAAATATTTGACAAGCAAGTTCCGAAAAAACTTTTAAAGTTATTGGAATTATAAAGTTATGGAAAAAAATATCAGAGAAATACTTAATGAAGATGTATTTGAGTGGTATCCAAATAGGTATCCTTTCAAAAGCTATATAAATAGCATTATGAATTTTGTTGATATGAATGGAGTTATTGCTGTTGCAGGTTTATTTGTGCCAAAATTCATCGAACAAAATGGACATATTTTTTTGAAAGAAAATGTTAAAAACCGTTTAGAGAAAAACAAATTATTTCCTTGTCCGTTAGGTAAAGATAAAAGAACTACGGAAAGATACTATAATTTATTCAATCTTGAGGAATTCTTTATACTAACTGCAGATGAGTCTTCAAGTGATATTCGAATGGTAAAAAAACTTGGAGAACTATTGGTATATTTTTGGAGCAGAAGATTGAAAGAATTATTTCCTGAAAAGCAGTTTTTATTTGAAATTAAAAAGAATTTATACAATGAACACGGTTTCTGTTTAACTTTTTGGCAGGAATAAGGCAGAAATTTTACTGCTTACTTCTCCAAAAATCTAAGAGCGGCGTCCAAGCCAACAGGTGGCCACTGGGAGCCTATTGGAAAAGAGCTGCCAATAGACATGAATGATCAAAGATGGCCATCAACTGAGGGATGGATAAATGCGAAAATGATTGATATCCCATCAGTTTTGTTGCGCACCGATTTTCGAATGGGTGGGCATGGCTTCGGCCGAAGCTGGAATTTGATGCTAACTGACTTTCCTCGTTCTACAGAAGTTATGCATAAATCGATAGAACTTTATAGCAAGCTTGGCCTGGAGGAATTTCAAAAAAAAGTTGCTCTGTCTGTTATTGATGCATTTGACAGCCTCATAGTAGGGCCGTCGCTGTTGAAGTCATATGAAGAGATTCTTTCTGCTTATTCCCACGTTGTTAAAATGTGTGGTGGCGGATTAAACGAAACGTTCACCAATGATTTTTTGCATGAACTTGTGGATTCTAAAATGAACAAGAAGGTTTATACGGAAGACTACACCTAATAAAAAAACCTCATCCTGCCCCTCTTTTGCTATTCCAATTCAGCTTGCGGCTTTGGCCATATCAACCCACTTCCTAGTTTGTATACAATTCTCACCATACTCATTTTTTCAAAAACCCTTTAAGCAGCGCACAGAACTTATAGTTTTTCTCATAAAACGCTTTCTCCTTCCTAAGCTTTGTACATATCTTTTCTAGGTTCTACGTAGGACCGAAACTTGCAGCTCATATCTTCTGATTTTTGTCGTAAGTTAAATTTTTCGCTCACAAACAGAGTCTTCTTGATACCCTCAAAAAATATCCCTTTATAGTAATTATCTAAACCACAACAAAAAGGAGAGGTCTCATGTGTTTATATAAAAACTGTATCGCCATTGGAACGGCTATTTTTTTACTTTCTAGTGTTCAAACCTGCTTCCCAAGAACCGATAACACCAATGAGATACCAATAATCGAGATGACAGAAATAGATAAATATGAATCATTTCGCAGAGTTTTCATGGACAATATGGAACAAGCCTTGGAAGAAAAAAGTAAAAAGACAACAAAAAAAGCGCTTATCGGCGGAGAAGTCGGTTTTGCTATAACATTCTTGGCAGGGATACTTCTTACCTCGGGCAAAACGTTTAAAAGCCTCGTTGGCTTTGGAGCATTAGCCGCCCTTTCTGGCCTTGTCGGCAGCGGATTATTTCTATCGCTCCTTCGCGATGATTCATCATCGAAAGATCAAAAAATTGCTGGAGCTTTTTTAGAATATCTGGCTAATTTCGACACTTATCGAAACGAAACCCCGGCTAGTCTCCTGCCAATTATGGAAAAGATACATTTCAACTACAAAGAAACTGTATATCAACACGCAATGTCAGAAGACCAAAGCAAACTTAAGCGAGAGTTAAACGAACTTTTCCAAAAAGGCCTTAAAGAAATCAAGGCCGCAATGGTGGAACACTATGAAAAACTATTGCATGATTTCGAGTCCATGCGCGTACACATAGGAAGCATCCGTGGGTTTATAATGCAATCGTCAACCACACAAAAATAAACAATAAACTTAAATAAAACACTATAGAAATACCCCAGAGATCCTCCCGTGGCAGCTCTAATTTTAGTTACTAGAAGCTTAAGAGCTGGCCGTGCCGCGCGAGAAGACTGGCGGGAGGTAATCGACATGTTCAGGAATGGTGAGGTTGAGATAGTGGTGGGGTTGGGGGCGATTGAGACTATTTTTGATAGTTTTAATTTAGAACTTATTTGAAAAGATAAAATAATGCCCAACACCAAGCCCCTTATGCAGATAAGACAGCCGATGCTGGGCAAACCTTGGAATATAAAGTAATCCTAGTAATCTGTTACCCCAGCAACTTTTTGACACTTGATTGCGTCTTGTAGCAAAGCCTTTAAGTCTGAGCAGGATAAGTTTGGATTTTTAAGTTTTTGTTTTATATCTTCCACATTATTCGTACGCTTCCCATTTACCCGCAGAAGAGATTCAGCTATATCAATTATATTTTTTATCTTCTTTCTCATCAATTGGGCCTGGTTTTTTTCATTAATTCTTCGAAGTCGTTCTCGCCTTTCTGAAAAACCACCCTTCTTCCTGGCCTTCCTGACAGATTTTTTCTTGTTTGGCCTAACCTGCTCTTGCTGCTCTTTCTCTAAACTCTTAAGCTCTTTTTCAATCTCAGACTCATCGACAGAACCGGTTAGCAATTGATAAAGCCTGTTTCGCAATTCTTTACCCTCTTCGTCTTCGTCGTCGCTCTCGCTACTTGATAGTTCTTGTTCCAGACGCTCGATTTCTTCGTTTACTTGCTGCTCATGCTCATCGGCATCAGAGAATGATTCTTCGGCTGAAGACGTATCTGACAGACAAGAAAGATCCATTAGTTCTCCTATAAACTCATCTTCTTCGCTTGAAGGCACATTATCGGCCCAATTAAGAACAGACTTTTCAATGTTTCGAATATCATCGTCTGAAGGCTCATCTATAATAACTTCTTTTGGTCCTGGCTTTGGTCCTAGAAACTTGTATTCTTTTGGAGCCGGAGCACCAATCGTATAAGTTGGCATGGTTATTTCTGGTGTGGTTGTTGATTGATTTGGTTGATCAAATTCTTTCTGACTTAGAAGTTCTAGCTCTCTTTCTTTCATTTCTTTTTCCATGGCATCTACGCCATCATTGACAGCCTCTTCAATTTTTTTTATATAGCTTTTTGGATCTGTGATGTCAGTTATTCCGATCAGGCAATAAAGGACATTGTCCCCACACTCTTGAAATTCTTGGGTTATAGATGATTGATTGAATTCTATTTCTTGTGTAGTGAAAAGACAGATGTCTTCTATAGCGGCCTCATATAAATAAGCTACAGATTTATTTTGAATCTTTTCAATCACACAAAAGAAGTCTTCTTGAAACTTACAGAACCATTCGCTGCCATCATCACGCAAACTCCCTATCGATTCGACTTTGGTCTTGAACATTCGCTCAAAACAATCAATAACCTTAACATTCAAACTTAACAGTTCGTTTTTCATTTTTTCGTGTGCAGCTATTCGATAAAAATTGGCCGTTTCAAAAAAGACCTCTGCACGTCTATCTCCCAAAATATCAGCCATACATCCCACTCCTAGAGAAGACAGGTTTGATTCTTCGCTCTTCCTGCCCATTTGAGCAACAACTCCCCGAACTATTTTATTACCAGCAGCTTGAAGTGGATTTTCGTGTTTAGCTAATTCATTACATTTATTAGAAATGGTATCTTCCATTTTTTTATTAGAATCAACTATTTCTAAACATTCATTTTGGATTGATTCAAGTGTCCTTGAAGCTTGTCCCCGAAGCCCTGTAACACTTACTAAAATCATAATCGCCAGAAAAGCTTTCTTTTTCATTAGATATCCCCTTATACTTTGAGTATACGGACAACCCCAATCTCAAGCAAATCCTTTGGTGTACTTGAATACTAGTTTGCTATATTTCAATTTGAAAATCAAAAAACCCTAGAGAACTAGGGTTTTTTGCACAAAAAGAGTGTTTGTGGCACAAACAATTTCGAAAAAGTGCTATCTTTTAGAAATATGCCACTGTGTTATTTTTTCGTATTTCTGATCAATTTCATCTGTTTGAAGCGTAAATAAGAAATTACAATAGCAAGCTGTAAGTAAGATTCGTATCCTAAAACGTTTAAGACGACAAGGCCTCGTGGACGCATCTTTTTCTTCAAGTGCTTTCCTGCTCACATCAACCTCGTCAGCAAATTCAGTCAAGCACTTTGCTATCCTATCATACAAAAATTTCTTTACGCCGACCCGAGGCTCTTTTTTTCTATTTTTGCACTCCTCTATCTCTCTCATTGCACTCTCATTCTCTAATATTCTCGAGCCCATGGTTTTTACTAATTGGCCTGAAGAAAGCAGGCAATCCCTATTCTCTTTCCTTATATTCTTAGAAAAAAGCGCATATGCCGGCACAAGATACTCAAGAGTAAGATATTTCAAGTCATCCGTAACATAGCCATCCTTCATATTTTCTATGCTTTTAACAATCAGATAAAAAGAAAGACGCGGAACGGTCTCTCTGCGCTTCCAGTTGTGTAGCAGCCCAGGAAAAAACTTTTCGTAAATTATTTTTTTCAAAACGTTCTCATTAAAATGTTTGCACACCAAACTTATTGTAGAAATAGCCTCTCTGTGATTGTCCGCGAACATAAAAACAACAATGGTTGCAAGAATCTCATCGGGAAGGTCTAGTAGTTTTGGGCTATTAAGCTCAATAATCGATTTCGTTTGCTGCTGCTTAGACTCCATCGCAACAAGCACAGAAGTATTTATTAGACACACAATAGAGAAAACATATAGAATTCGAGCAAGATACCTTTTACTCACAATCAACCCCTTCACCTAACGATAACCCATATCTTTAGAAAAACATCACTTAGAGATGGTAATTCAGGTTTCTTTAAAACTCAAATCTTCTCTAGAAGCGCATAAAAACCAGCGAAAACAAAGATGGCTTGACATAAAATGCCCCCTTTTCATAATAAGCCCTAGCAGCCTGAGGTTTATAATTCATGTGATATGAAAACCAAGGGAGGCTTTTATCGTGAAAAAACCAGCCCAACAGCAAGAAAACATCGATCTCGCTCGCTTCAAGCGGGCTCTTTTTTTTGCCCTTATACTTATTTCGTCTTACGCCAACCTGGCAGGATGGAACAATGAGTTCAGAGTCTCTTTCTCAAAAAACTCTGTTGATCACGTTTCCAGCCTGAGATCGTTTATGCAGGATTGCCATTCAACCTCAGGGGGCACAAAACACATCCTGCCCTCTAAAAACCAACCCCCGAAGCCCAAACCCAACAGGCTAGCATACAAAACAACCCAAGACTTACTTACTGCCTATCATATCGATACAAATATTTTTCTATCGCTACAAAATATACCGTCCATCAATATAAATTCGCACCTACAGGCAAGGTCATACGACGAGCTTCTTGTCACCAAGCAATCACTTGAGCAGTTTTTCGAAAGATTCGAAACCGACAAACACTTTCGAAAACAGGTGGCCAAAATTAAACAAGTTGGAATTTATAAAACAAGAAAAATTGGCCAGAAAAAACTCTGGAAATCTCGCAAACAAATCCCCGCACTCAAGCACTACGCAAATCAGGCATACCAGGCCGTTTGTAACACACTCAAGAAAGTCTCTGCTTCTGTCAAAAATCTCTGTCGAGACTTTTTTCAAACAAACATAGGCCAAACTGCTCAGTATTTTCTAAGTAGATTCATGCTTGGAATCAAACAGGCTGGGATCGATATTCAAGCTACCCTAAGAAGAGAAAACCGAGATGGGCCCTGCAATTTCGCTCGTGACCTCCTGCAAAAAGCCAAAACCCAACCTATCCGAGAAACGTTGGGCGATGTAACACAACTTATATCTCGAACAACGATAAACGCAACCGCTATCTTTGTCGCTGTTTCCGCAATTGCAGTAACAATCGAAACCGGCATCTCCGCCACCACAGGCGCCCTAGGGGCGGTCGCCGCAAAGCAATTCTTTGAACCACTTGCCCTAAGTATCAACCTTGACGGCACCGTCGCGATCGAAGCCGCCGCTTCATCAGACGTATCCATTTGGCAGGCGATTGCCTCCTCTATCGCCCCGGCCGTTCAGGCGTTTACGGGGGTTGTGGAACAGGCGTGGCACTTGTTTTGCGCGATGGACCCTTCTTCTCAAAAGACTACTGCAAGCAGCGGTGGTGGAACTATGTTCGACGAAAAACAGTTGCAAAAAAATATAAACATGCCATTGATTTTGATATAGAAGACTCATGGAATAAGAATGCAGCTTCCAAGTACAGGAGAATCTTACTCGATTTCATGAACTCTGAAGAAACCGTGGTGATGCAAGCTTTATATCGAAAGGAGCCTGCTACCTTTTACATTAATAAAAAAACTGGGCAGTTTATAGTTAGCATAGAAGGCAAATATCGTACCGGTTGGAAGTTGGCAAAAGATCAACTGAACGCGTTTTTAAAAAGTGGCAACTTAAACTAAAGAAGGGGTAAGAAGTGCGAATTAATCTAGACTCATACATAAATTTAATTTCTGACTTTTTATCTGGAAAAATATCTGCTAAATGTTTTGAGTATACTTATCTGAAATTATTCAAAGAGGAAAAAGGCGAAAGATCTGAATTAGAGTTTCCAATATTAAATACTTTATTTTTGGACGTTGATGATTTTTGTAGTGATCCAGCGTTGCTAGATGAACGTGATATAGGGGAAACCGAATTGAAAGGTCGCTGCAAGGTTGCGCTGGAAAAACTGAGACAGTTAAAAGAAAAAAACTAGAACAACGTCCTATCTGTCTACCAAAGTCATAAGCACAAAATTCAAATAAAAGAGCCACCTCGTAGGGCGAAGACTGGCGGCACCTAGTAGACGCGTTCAGGAACGGAGAAATTGAGATTGGGGTGGGGCTGGAAGTGGTAGAGGCAGTATTCCAGACGTTAGAGATTTCCATCTAATTTCATCAAAAAGCATGGTATTTACCAGTGGCTTTGATGATGGCTGTTGGCTTTGATATAATCAAATCATATTTAATACCCCTTACTTGGGAGAAAGAGATGGAAAGAGAAGCTTTAACAAAAGAAAACATTTTGGAATTTCTGAGAGAGAACAAAGACTTCTTTAAAAAAGAGTTTGACGTTGACCGTATTATGCTTTTTGGTTCTTATGCTAGAGATGAAGCTACCAAAGAAAGTGATGTTGATATTCTAATAGAATCAGAAATAAAAAGCTTTGACAAACAATTTAGATTGAAGCTTTTTTTGGAAAAAAGTTTTAACAGAAAGGTTGATTTAGCATATCGTGACGCCGTAAGGAAGTTTGTCATGAGATTTATCGAGGGGGAAATTATTTATGCATAAACGTCCACAGGAGCTTTTTCTCGTTGATATATTAGTTGGAATCGATCGAATAAACAGAAATGCAGCAAAACTTTCTTTTGAAAAGTTCTTTTCTGATGAAAATATTTTCAATGCAACCACAAGAGAGTTTTCAATGATTGGGGAAGCAGCAAAGCATCTTCTTGATAATCCGTCTTTTGTTCGAGAGTCTGATACCGAATGGAGAAAAATTGTCGATTTCAGAAATCTTATTACTCATAATTATTTCGGTGTTATTCCCAAAATGGTATTCGAAATTATACATGAGGATGTACCAAAACTTGAGAAAGATATTTTGAATCTAATCAATCGAAAAAAAGACCGTAGCGATATTTTGCAAGCTATTGCGGATACCAAAGAAGAACTCACAACACTGAATCGCCGAGAGAGTGTCGCTTATCTTGAAAAAATTGAAAAAATTCTTAAGTAAAATCGCATCCCCCCCTTTTTATTTTTACAATTTGAAACCAAACTTTACGTTTCTTGACAACTAGCTCCCCAGTGCCAGACTAGGCCCTAGCAGCCTGAGGTTTATAATTCATGTGATATGAAAACCAAGGGAGGCTCTTTATCGTGGGAAAACCAGCCCAAAAGCAGGAACCCATCTCTCTAACTCGCTTCAAGCGGGCTCTTTTTTTTGCCCCCATAATTTTTTGGTCTTGCGCCAACCTAGCAGGATGGGACAATGAGTTCAGAGCCTCTTTCTCAAAAAACTCTGTTGACCAAGTGTCCAGCCTGAGATCGTTTATGCAGGAGGGCCACGCGACCTCAGGGGGCACAGGACACACCCAACACGACACACACCAATCCCCTAGACACAAAACCGCCAGGCAGGCCTACAAAACCGCCCAAGACTTACTCACAGAATATTCCATCGACACCAACTTATTTCTATCGCTACAAAATATCCCATCTAGAAATATATACGCTCACCTTCAGGCAAAATCGTACGACGATCTTAACGAGATCAAACAATCGCTTACCCAGTTTTTCAAAAAATTTGAAACCGACAAACGCTTTCGAAAACAGGTATCTAAAATTAAACAGGTTGGAATTTATAGGGCAATAAAAGTTGGCAAGAAAAAACGCTGGAAATCTCGCAAACAAATCACCGCACTCAGGAACTACGCAAATCACGTATATCAGGCCGTTTGTAACACACTCAAAAAAGCTTCTGATTCTGTCGAAAATCTCTGTCAAAACTTTCTTCAAACAAATATAGGCAAAACTGCTCAGTATTTTCTCGGTAGATTCATGTTTGGAGTCAGGCAGGCTGGGATTGATATTCAAGCCACCCTAAGCAGAGAAAAACGAGATGGCCCCTGTGATTTCGCTCGTGATCTCCTGCAAAAAGCCAAAACCCAACCGATCCGAGAAACGTTGGGCGACGTGACGCAGCTTTTATCCCGAACAACGATAAACGCAACG